>NZ_JBIASW010000016.1:0-198704 GCF_042891215.1 Streptomyces sp. NPDC001914 | reverse complement strand
CCGACCAGCTCCCGGCCCGTGGCGCCCTCGGCCTCGCCGCCAAGGCCGCCGTGGACGACGGCCACGCCGACGCGGTCACCGGCTTCCGCACCGACTCCTTCGAGCGGGCGACCGACGGCCGCCTGATCCTCGTGGGCGAGGACGGTCGCCGCCTCGACCCGGTCGACGAGGTCATCGTCCTCACCGGCTTCCGCCCCGACCTGTCCTTCCTCTCCGAGCTCCGGCTCGGTCTCGACGAGCGCCTTCAGGCCCCCACCGAGCTGGCCCCGCTCATCGACCCCAACCAGCACTCCTGCGGCACCGTCTACCCGCACGGCGTGGGCGAGCTGTCCCATCCGGAGAAGGACGTCCACCTCGTCGGCATGAAGTCCTACGGCCGCGCCCCCACCTTCTTGGCGATGACCGGCTACGAGCAGGTCCGCTCGATCGCCGCCGCCCTCGCCGGGGACCAGGAGGCCGCCGAGCGAGTCGAACTGACCCTCCCGGAAACCGGAGTCTGCGGCGGCGCCGGCCTCTTCGACGACCCCGACGCCCGGCAGGACAGCGACGGCGGAGGCTGCTGCGCGGCCCCGACCACCATTCAAATCGGCATCGGCGCCCCGGCCCGGTCCGGCGGCTGCTGACCCACGACTCCAGACGCGCAACCCAACCCATCACCCAGCAGGAGGCTCGCCATGTCCCGCGTCCAGCTCGCTCTCCGCGTTCCCGACCTCGCCGCGTCCATCGCCTTCTACAGCAAGCTCTTCGACACCGAGCCCGCCAAACTCCGCGACGGCTACGCCAACTTCGCCATCACCGAGCCCCCGCTCAAGCTCGTCCTGATCGAAGGAACCGCAGGGGAGACGACCCGTATGGACCACCTGGGCGTCGAGGTCGAAACGACCGAAGCGGTGCACGGCGCCACCGCCCGGCTGGCCGAGGCTGGCCTGGCCACCGACGTGGAGAACGACACCACCTGCTGTTACGCCCTCCAGGACAAAGTGTGGGTGCACGGCCCCGGACAGGAGCCCTGGGAGGTCTACGTGGTAAAGGCTGACGCCGACAACCTCGCCAAGCAACCGGGCAGCACCTGCTGCGCCGGCCCGACCGAGGATGTTCCGGACGAGCCGACGGCCTCAGCGGCACGCTGCTGTTGATCATTGACGACCAACCTTCAGACCAGCGGAGCCGCGACCGGAACGCGGGACCGGTCGCGGCTCGCGCTTCGTTTCCGCCTCCTCGGGCGACCGCGACCGACAGTGGTCCATGCGCTCGGCACGGCCATGGAAATCAACTCTGCGAGAAGCCTTCGGGGCATCGTCCAGTTCGGCCCCTTGCCTGACCCTGCACGGGATGCCGACGCTTTCAAGGTCGCAGTCGAGGAACGCCTGAACTGTGTGCTCAGACTGGCCCAAGACGTGCAGCGCGACCAAGGGCAGGAGCCGAAGGGGCGAGAGCAGGAAGACCGGCAGTGACCTCCAGGCTCGCATCGCTGCTCGCGATGAACAGTCGAAACAGGCGACAATTCGTGGTCTTCGGGAACAGGCGCTCGGATTCTTCTTCGTTGCCTTCGGGCTCCTGGCGCAGACCTGGATCTGACCTGACCCGACCAGGTGACGGCTGGCACTCAGCGCGCACAGAGTTCTGCGTGTTGACGGGCCGTGAACTTGGCGGGCGACAGCCCGGAGTGCACTTGTCCAAGTGGCAACCCGAACAGGTCACCCACTGGCGGCCGTTCGCGCCTTCCTCAACACGCACGACACCACGCGCGCGGGTACGCAGCGGTCGCCCGATCGTCTTCTGTAAGCCCAGTTCCTGAAACGCCGAGTTCAGTTCCTCGGCCGCATCGCGCGCTTTCGTCCAGCCCCGCACACAGTCCAGCCCCCGAATCCAAGTCGTCGTATCGCCGTCGCGCAAGTTGCCCGAAGAAGCGTCCGCGGCCATGGCGAACGCCCCACACCCATCAAGCACATCCGACCCACGAAGCTATTGCAGGGCCTGCTCTAGTGTGTGCGGGTACGAGTGGGGAGGTCCTGATGAACCGGCGTTGAACCCTGCCGGCGGCATTTGCAGCGACCCTCAGGCGCATGGACACGCTCGCGCCATCCCCACGCCGACACGCGTCACGTCCCTCTCCCCGGCCGAGAAGAGGGACGCTGGACCGAAGTCACCATCGGGGGTACCTTCCAAGGCGTTCAAGCCTACCGAAGGTAGGCCTTGTAGACGTACCCGAACGTAAGCCGTGCGAGCCCGCCCCTGCTTCGCTGCTTCAGCACGACGCCGACCCAGTTCGGGTTGTAGGACGAGTGAAGGTCTCCCGGACGAAGACCCGATCCCCTCGATAGAGCAGCCCCTTGACGTAGCCGTTGCATCCCGGCTTGGAGCGCAACCGAAGCCCGTTGGCTCCGACAGTCTCGGTTGGTCCAGCGGTGACGGACTGCCCGACGCCGGACGACGAATGCCATCCACGCACTCGTCCTGATGAGTCATGGGCATTTATGTTTGCGATAGAGAACGTCAAAAGGTACGTGGGAAGGTTGCCGAACTTTCAGCCGAAACCGGAGAGGCAGGGGATTCGCAGACAGGAACGCGCCATCGGGGGTGGTCGTTCATCCGCTGAACCGTTGCCGATTGCAGAGCAGGCGTCACAGGTCCGATTGATCGCGTCGGCAGAAGCGGCAGCCTCTCCGAGGCTCCACCAGTTCGGGCCGGATGTTGAACGGCAGGAACCCCGCACAAGGGCACTCCCGCCCCATACCCTGGCAGTGTCGAGTCCGTCAGAGAGGGGCAAGGCCGTGCCGTCTGAGGAAGCCAGCCCGAACCCGTACGCCGATTCACTGGTGTTCGGCCAGCGCCTTCAAATCCTGCGCACGCGACGGGGCATGACCCGTGATCAACTCGGCGGTCTGGTCGGGAAGACCGCGTCATGGGTGAAGGGCATAGAGACGGGCCGACTGAAGATGCCCAAGCTGGAGACGATCCTCCGCGTCGCCGAACTCCTGCGCGTTCGTGACCTGTCGGAGTTGGTCGGCGATCAGTCCGGTCGCGTAGATTTGTTCGCTGGTCCGGGCCATCCCCGGCTCGCTGCGGTGAAGGCGGCGATTGACGTCTTTCCACTGACGATGCAGCGGGAGGCCCCGTCGATGGCCCACCTCCATGCTCGGCTGGCCGGGGCTTGGAGCGCCCGTCACTCTGCACCCAACCATCGTGAAGTGATCGGCGAGTTGCTTCCGGATCTGATCCGTGACGCCCAGCTCGCCGTACGGCAGGCCGAGGCGGCCCCGGACCGCCGGGCAGCTCTGGCCGTGCTCTCCGAGGTCTATTCGCTGTGCCAGTTCTTCGTGGCGTACCAGCCTGACGCGGCCCTGCTCTGGCGTGTCTCGGAGCGAGGCCTCATCGCGGCCCAGGAATCGGAAGACGCGCACGCCATCGGCGTAGCGGCGTGGCTGGCCGCTCAGGCGCATCGCGACGCGGGGATGGGCCACTTCGAGGCCGCCGACGCGGTGAACCTTGAGACGCTGGCCTATCTGGAGCCGTTGTTGCCGGATGCCTCCGACGATGTACTTGCGATCGCGGGGGCACTCACGTTCGAGGCCGGCTACACCGCGGCCCGGAGGGCCGAGACCGGTACGGCCTGGCGCTACTGGGACCAGGCGCGCATTTTGGCGCAGCGACTTCCCCGGGACTACTACCACCCGGTCACGTCGTTCTCTCGCGCGATCATGGGAGCCCACGCGGTTACCGTCGCTGTAGAACTGCGACAGGGTGGCGAGTCCGTACGCCAGGCCGCACGCGCCGACGCGGTCACGATCCCGTCGAGGCCGCGCAGAGCCCGCCATCGCATCGAGGAGGCCCGCGGCTTCCACCTCGATGGACAGCCAGACGTGGCGCTTGCCACCTTGGAGAAGGCGCACGAGGCGGCTCCAGAGACGATCAAGTACAACGGCTATGCCAAGCGGATCATCCTTGAGGAAGCCGACGCCAAGGCTCCGGCGCGCAGCCGCCGCGCCTCGGAACTCGCCGTGAAGATCGGCCTGTTGGCCGCATAGCGTGGGGGCACATTTTGTGCCCCTGGTTCGCGCTCTCCGCTCCTACGGTCGTAGACCACGAAGACCCCGGCGACCGCTCGCGACGGCCCCGGGGCTTGGCCAACGCTGACAAGGAGCGCCGACCCATGCAAACTACAGCCCGCGAGCCATCGGCCGAAGAGGCCGGCGGATGCCCACCCGACATCGCGACCATGCGTTCCAGCGTGCGCCGCTTCCTGGCCGAGGACGCCCTCCCACCAAGCGCGCACGAGCTGGGAACGCTCATGCTGCGGCTGAGGGGTCACATGCGGCTCCTCATTCCTGAAGTCGAGCAAGCCATCGCCGGTCTTCCGAAAGACGACGTGCCGCGCTACTGCGCGCTTGCGTGCATCGGAGAGGCGCGGCGAAAGCTGGACATCACCCCGCAGGCTGGCGTCAGTTCCGGCGTCGCACACGCCCGTCGCTTGGCTCGCTCGCTGAACGCCTTATGCGATCACTTCGAGAACTTCAGTGGCGATCGCCCGCGCTGCACGTCGGCCGCTACTGCGACAAGTTGATCACTGACCCCGAGGACGCGGTCGCCGTGGGAATCGAGCTGGGCATGTCCGGGCCCGGCTGGACCGTATGGGCACGCCGTCAGCATGCCGTGTTCGTCGATCCGGACCCCACGCTGATGAGCATCCTGGCCCCCATCCTGATCGCGCGTGCCTTGCTGTCGGACGACTGAGCCGAGCACCCCGCCCCGGTGAGATGGGATCCCACGGCAACCGCAGGGTCAGGGTTGCAACCGACACCCGCCCGCTCTCTCCTCTCATGCCCCGGGAGAGCGGGCGGGCCCTCGCGTGCCGTGAGTACCAAGTTCGGCAGCCCACAGCCAATAGGTATCTCAAGAAGGCTTGACTGTGGTCATGCCCTCGCGGACCGCGACTGCCACGCTGTGGTCGAGCCGGTCGAGGACGGAGGACGGCACCGCGTCGCGGACCTCCCGGCGGATCTCGTCGTCCGTACGAGGGAAGACGCGCTGCAGGTCGCGTCCGTGGGCGATGCCGACCAGCCGGCCCCCTCGTCCACGACAGGAGGCGTCCGGCTCCGTGATGCTCCATCACGCGGGCGGACCCCCTGACGGGCAGCCCGCTGTTCCGGTGCCGGTCGAGCAGTTGTACGACATCTCCGAGAGGCGTCTTCCGGTGTGCCTCGACGACGTCGCGGTCATCGCTTCACCGACGACGCGGGCCGTGCCGGCCACCGTCTCAGCGTTCTCCGGTCACTTGCTGTCACTTGGCCCCGAATCGGGGAGTGCGGCGCGTCCGGCCTCCAGGCGTGCGACCGGAACCCGGAACGGCGAGCAGGAGACGTAGTCCAGTCCGGCCGTGTGGAAGAAGTGAACGGAGTCGGGGTCTCCGCCGTGCTCGCCGCAGACGCCGATCTTCAGTTCGGGGCGTGCGGCACGGCCCTCGTCCACCGCGATGCGGACCAGCCGGCCCACGCCGTCGCGGTCGAGGGTCTCGAAGGGGGAGGTGGCGAAGATGCCCTTGTCGAGGTAGGCCGAGAAGAAGGCCGCCTCGACGTCGTCGCGTGAGAAGCCCCAGGTGGTCTGGGTGAGGTCGTTCGTGCCGAAGGAGAAGAATTCCGCTTCCTCGGCGATCCGGCCGGCGGTGAGCGCTGCACGCGGGAGCTCGATCATCGTGCCGACCGGCAGCCGCACGGGGACACCGGACTCCTCGGAGACCTCGGCCAGTACGCGTTCCACCTCGGCCCGTTCGATGCGCAGTTCCTCGACGGCGCCCACCAGCGGGACCATGATCTCCGCCTTGGGGGAGCCCCCGGCCCTGGTGCGTTCCACGACCGCCTCGGCGATCGCCCGCACCTGCATGGCGACCAGGCCCGGGACGACCAGTCCCAGCCGGACGCCGCGCAGCCCGAGCATGGGGTTCTCCTCGTGCATACGGCCGACCGCTTCCAGGAGTTCGGTGTCGTGCGGGTCGGGCACGGTGCCCTCGGCCTCGGCGGTGGCGATGCGCACGGCGAGGTCCGTGCGGTCGGGCAGGAACTCGTGCAGGGGCGGGTCGATGAGCCGGATGGTGACCGGCAGAGCGTCCATGGCCTCCAGGATGCCGATGAAGTCCTGCCGCTGAAGGGGCAGCAGCGCGGCCAGAGCCCTCTCGCGCTCCCGCTCGTCGCGGGCCAGGATCATCGCCTCGACCAGCTTGCGGCGCGCGCCGAGGAACATGTGCTCGGTGCGGCACAGGCCGACTCCCTGGGCGCCGAACCGACGGGCGCGGGCGGCGTCCTCGGGGGTGTCGGCGTTCGCCCGGACCTCCAGGCGGCGCAGGCCGTCCGCCCGCTCCATGGCGTCGGCGACGGCGCCGACCAGACCGTCCGACCGCTCGCCCGTCTCGAAGTACCGCATCACCACGGAGTCGACCAGCGGGGCCGCGCCCAGATACACGGCGCCTTCCGAACCGTCGACGGAGAGGACCGCGCCCTCCTCGACGACGGTGTCGCCCACGCTGAAGCGACGTGCCGCGGAGTCGACGGTGATCTCCTCGGCCCCGCACACGCACACCGTGCCCATGCCTCGGGCGACGACGGCCGCGTGACTCGTCTTGCCGCCCCGGCTGGTCAGCACCGCCTGCGCGGCGATCATGCCCGGCAGGTCCTCGGGAGTGGTCTCCTGCCGTACAAGGACGACGTGTTCGCCGGCGGCGGCCCGGCGGACCGCTTCGGCCGAGTCGAACACCGCCGCGCCCACGGCCGCGCCCGGAGAGGCGGGCAGCCCGTGGGCGAGCGCCTCGCCGACGGCCGAGGTGTCGAACCGGGGGAACATCAGCCGGGCGAGACCTTCCCCGCTGACCCGGGCCAGGCCCTCGTCAGGGGTGATCAGCTCCTCGTCCACCAGCTCGGCCGCGATCGCGAACGC
Source organism: Streptomyces sp. NPDC001914 (assembly GCF_042891215.1). Taxonomy (NCBI): domain Bacteria; kingdom Bacillati; phylum Actinomycetota; class Actinomycetes; order Kitasatosporales; family Streptomycetaceae; genus Streptomyces; species Streptomyces sp. NPDC001914. The sequence goes on along the minus strand of NZ_JBIASW010000016.1, from coordinate 191,777 downwards.
GGCCTCGGCGGTGCGCTTGCCCACTCGTGTCTGCAGCATCCACAGCCGGCCGCGCTCGATGGTGAACTCGATGTCGCACAGATCGCGGTAATGCGTCTCCAAAGTCTCCATGTGATCGCGCAGTTGCCCGTACGAGACCGCGTCCAGCTCCGCGAGAGCGGTCAGCGGAACGGTGTTGCGGATGCCCGCGACGACATCCTCGCCCTGCGCGTTCGCCAGGTAGTCGCCGTACAGGCCGGGCCGCCCCGTGGCGGGGTCACGGGTGAAGGCGACGCCGCTGCCGGAGTCGGGCCCGAGATTGCCGAAGACCATGGTCTGCACGTTGACCGCGGTGCCCAGGTCGTCGGGGATGTGTTCGCGGCGACGGTAGATCCGGGCGCGCTCGCCTTTCCACGACTCGAAGACGGCGAGCACCGCGCGGCGAAGCTGCTCGTCCGGGGACTGGGGGAAGTCCTCGCCGGTCTCCCTTCGGATCAGGTCCTTGTACGTCGTCACGAGGCCGGACAGGTCCGTCGCGTTCAGCCCCAGGTCGCTCGCCGCCCCCCGCGACCGCTTGAGGTCGGCCATGGTGTTCTCGAACAGAGCGCTGTCCACGCCCATGACCGTGCTGCCGAACATCTGTACGAGGCGACGATAGGAGTCCCAGGCGAAGCGTTCGTTCCCGGAGATCTTCGCCAGACCGAGCACGGAGTCGTCGTTGAGGCCGATGTCGAGGATCGTCTCCATCATGCCGGGCATGGAGAACCGCGCCCCTGAACGGACGGACAGCAGCAGCGGGTCGTCGGGCCGACCCAGCCGTCGTCCTGCGGCCTTCTCCAACGCCGTGAGGTGTTCGGAGATCTCACCGGCCAGGGTGTCCGGTTCGGTGCCGGTGGCCAGGAAGGTCCGGCAGGCTTCGGTGGTCACGGTGAAGCCCGGCGGGACCGGCAGGCCCAGTCGGGTCATCTCGGCCAGGTTCGCTCCCTTGCCACCGAGCAGGTCGGCCAGGTCGCGGCCGCCCTCCGCGAAGTCGTACACGTATCGGACCATGACGCCGGTCTCCTCCGATGGGTTTCAGACTGGGTATGTCTCCAGCGTCCGGCCGCCGGGGCCGCGGAGGCAGGTGCTGTCGGTCCCCTCCATGGGGCCGACCGGCCCGGTGGAGGCCGGTTCTCACTCAAGGACACGCCCGAAGGCGGTCCGGCGCGAGGCGTGAGGCGCCTGGGGCCGCGGTCCGGGCCAGGCCCGCTGTCCCATGCTTCGCAGGCACCGAAGCGGACTCCCGCGAACCTGGCTCGATCCGCTACCACCCGCTGTGGCGGACCATTACCGTGAACACGCCCGGTACCGTTCGGCTGTTCGCCTGTCGAGGGACCTGGAGGAGCGCAGGGTGGAGAGCCCCGAGGAGGCGCGCGTGCGGCTGCCGCAGCTGCGGCTGGACGAGCTGCTGGAGGAGCTGCAGTCGCGGCTGGACGCGGCCCGTGGTACCCGGGACCGGGTGCACAACCTGCTGGAGGCGGTGCTGTCGGTCGGCCGGGAGCTCGATCTGGAGCAGGCCCTTCACCGCATCGTGGAGGCCGCCGCGGTGCTGGTCGACGCGGAGTACGCGGCCCTCGGCGTGATCGGCCCGGACGGCCGCCGACTGTCCGCCTTTCATACCGTGGGGGTCAGCGAGGAGCAGATCGCCCGCATCGGGCCGTTTCCGGAGGGTCACGGCATCCTGGGGGAGCTGATCCGCCCCCCCGAGCCGTTGCGGCTGGCGAAGATCTCCGAGCACCCGTCCTCGCACGGCTTCCCCGCGCACCACCCGCCCATGGACACCTTCCTCGGTGTCCCGATCCGGGTACGCGACCACGTTTTCGGCAACCTGTACCTGACCGAGAAGCGGGGCGGTGTCCAGTTCGACGAGGACGACGTGGCGGTCACGCTCACGCTCGCCGTGGCTGCCGGCGTCGCGATCGACAACGCCCGGCTGTACGAGGAGTCCCGGCTGCGGGAACGCTGGCTGCAGGCGAACGCGGAAGTCACCCACAGCCTGATGTCCGGCAGTGAGCGTACCGAGGTCCTCGCCCTGATCGCGGAGCGGGCCGGTGAGATCACCGGGTCCGCCCTCGCTGCTGTCGCGCTGCCGGTGGAGGGCAGCCGGTCCCTCGCGGTGGAGATCGCCGTCGGGATGGACGCCGACGCGCACAGGGGCCTCGTCCTGGCCATGGACAAGAGCCTGATGGGGCTGGCGTTCTCCGGCGCCGCATCCGTAACCAGCGCGGACGTCACCCAGGACGAGCGCATCTCCCCCGAGCCTCCGCGGTTCGGCGGACTCGGCCCCGCCGTGGCCGTGCCCATCGGGGCGGGCGACACCGATCCGCGGGGCGTGGTCCTGCTGGCACGGAGGGTCGGCCGGCCGGTGTTCTCCGAGACGGAGACCGAGACGTTGCAGGCTTTCGCCGGACAGGCCGCCATCGCCATGGAGCTGGCGGAGCGCCGACAGGACGCCGAACAGGTCGCGGTGCTCAAGGACCGTGACCGCATCGCGCGTGACCTGCACGATCTGGCGATCCAGCGGCTGTTCGCCACCGGCATGACGCTGCAGAGCGCCGGCCGCTTCATCGAGCACGAGGAGGCCGCCGAGCGTGTGGTGCGTGCGGTCGACGACCTCGACGAGACCATCAAGATCATCAGGTCGACGATCTTCGGCCTGCGCACCCGCGACGGCGCGGGGGAGGCAGGGTTGCGGGCCCGTGCCGTGCGGGTGGCAGGCGAGGCCGCGCAGGTTCTCGGCTTCGCCCCCAGCCTCCGTATGGAAGGCCTGCTGGACACCGACGTACCCAAGGAGATCGCCGACCACGTGACGGCGGTGCTGTCCGAGGCCCTGACCAACATCGCCCGCCATGCCCATGCGAACCGGGTCGACGTACTCCTTGTCACGGACGGGCGGGAGGTTCGTCTGTCGGTCACGGACAACGGTGTCGGCATCCCCGCCGGAGGCCGTCGAAGCGGGCTGCGCAACATGGCGGAGCGCGCCGGGCAACTGGGTGGTGAGCTGGAGCTGGGAGAACCCGAGGGCGGCGGCACGATGCTCGTGTGGCACGTACCGGTGCGGACGCCGTAGGACCGACCGCACGAAGTCGGCGCGTTCACGCCCCGCCGGAGCCGTGCCGCCCGGTGGGCAGAGGCCATCGGCCCCTGGGACAGGGCCGTTGGGCCCACGTTCTCACCGGCGTCGTGGCGGAGGCCGCAACGGGCCGTCACCCGAGGGCTCTCCCGGATGAACGGGGCTCCGGCCGAGCCCCGCGCGCGACGCTCGGCCGGCCCACGGGGTGCGGGCGGCCGTCCCTGACCGGGCGCGTCCCTCGGCGGGCTCGGGGCCCGCGCGGCTCCACCCGCAAGGGCCGATCCGGACCTCTGTACGGCCTGCTCGGCTCACGCGGCCCCCACCTGTGGGGGAGTTGGCTGGAGGCAAGGAGAACGACGCCGACCAGGGAGGGCGAGGACAGTGGGTACCAGTCTTACACCTGACTTCTGGGAACGGTTCGCGGTGTTGCTCGTGCTGGCTGTTGGTCTGACAGTCGTCCTGACGGCGGCCGTCGACGGACTCGCCGTCCGTCTGCTGCGCCGTCGATACCCCGAGACGCTGCCGAGGTCGCCGCACCGGACCGTTCGCAAGGACCACCGCACGTCGGTGCACTGCTGACAGACCATGCGGCAAGTGCGTTGCCGGGCCGGGGAGCTGTGCCTGCCCTTCGAGACCGACCGGCGTCGCGCCGACGGCCTGCGCGTCGTGAACGGCTGGAACCCCGCCCACGGACACGCCGCCACGGGATTCGGAACTCCGCGCGGAACGGCCACAGTGTCGGCCCGGACGCGCACGCGGTGCCGCGGCACGCCTGCGCACCGCCGGCGGTGATGCCGCACGACTGATGCGTGCCGGTTCCCGCGTATTGCGCGCGGCACTCCCGGGTCTCGGCCCCGACTTACGGTGTCCGACTGTCGGAAGGCGTCATGGAGAGGGGCCGGACGGCCCCCGACGGGGACCGGGCAGCCTCTGCCCTCGGACGGACCGCGGCATGACGCTGGTGGCGGACGTCAGACCGGCTTCTGGAGGTGCCGACATGCTTTCGCCCGTAGTCGCAGGAGTTGACGGATCCGCCGAGAGCCTGGCCGCCGCCGCATGGGCGGCCCGAGAGGCGGATCGACGGGATCGACCGCTGCACCTGGTACACGCCTGGCCCTGGCACCCCCGCCGGCAGGAGCGCGAGATCGCCGGCGCCGAGCAGCGGCATCTGGCGCGCAGTGCGCTGCGCCGGGCGGAGGAACGCGTCCGTGCCCAGTGCCCGGACCTCCGCCTCACCGACGAGCAGACGGAAGGCCCCGCCACCACCGCGCTGTTGAAGGCGGCGGACCAGGCCGATCTGATGGTCCTGGGATCTCGTGGTCTGAGCGGGTTCACCGGATTCCTCGTGGGTTCCGTGGCACTCGGCGTGGTCGCGGCGGCGACGCGTCCCGTCGTCCTCGTGCGGGCGGGCGAGGAGGCGGCGGACGAGCACGTGCCGGCACGCGACGCGAGCCCCTCGACGGACACCGGCTACCGGGACGTCGTGCTGGGCGTGGATCTCGACGAAGCCTGTGACGAGGTCATCGAGTTCGCCTTCGAGGCCGCCCGGCTCCGGCACGCGCGGCTGCGGGCCGTGCACGCCTGGCACACCACCGGCCCGATCGGCCTGGGCCCCGGTGACCTCGGACTGGCCAAGGAGTCCTGGCAGGGCGAGGAATGGCTGGGCTTCCTCAAGGCCGTGCTCCAGATGTGGCGCGACAAGTACCCCGATGTGGAGGTCCTGGAGACGGTGGTGAACGACAAGCCCTCGACCACGCTCGTGAGGGCCGCGACCGGAGCGAGTCTCCTCGTTGTCGGCCACCGCCTCGCCGAGCGCCCTCTCGGCCCCCGCACCGGACCGGTCACCCATGCCGCGATCCACCACGTCGGCTGCCCCGTCGCCGTCGTGCCCCATGTCTAGGGGACCCCTGGCAGCGAGCTGAGCAGACCGATTGGCCCACGCGTCGCTCCATCACTCGCCGCGGCCGGTCGCGCGGTCGTGCCGGTCCCGCACGACCGACGATGGCGCGGCCCGGTGCCGCCGGTCCGTTTCGACTTCGGGTACGTTCCCGGCCGGGCCCGGTGACGGTCGAGGCGCCGGCCGAACGGCCCTGAGAACCGGGCCGTCCGTCCCCTGCCGAGCGGGCCGGACGGCGCGGTGTGATGGAAGGGACCGAGCGCAGGTCGTCACATCGGAGGGACCGAGGGGTGTGCCATGGATCGCATCACCGCCCTTGCGGCACGATTGCAGCGGCTGACTCTCACATCCGTGTGCGCACCCGCTGAATCCATGCTCCTGGCCGTCACGGCAGCGGCCCTCTCGGCAGGCGGCGTCGCCTGGATGGTCGGCGCGACCGCCTTGGCAGACCTGTTCTGGGGACTCGGAACGGTCGCCGCCGTCGTGCCGGCGGTCGGGTGGGTACTGGCGTCGCTGCGGCACGGCGACGTCGGTGTCGACGTGGTCGCCGTATTCGCGCTGGGAGGCACCCTGGCCGTCCAGGAGTACCTGGCCGGAGCCTTGATCGCGCTGATGCTCGCCACCGGCCGGACGCTGGAGACCGCCGCGCAGCGCCGCGCCTCGCACGACCTGCGCGCTCTGCTGGAGCGAGCCCCGCGCACCGCCCGCCTGCGCACCGCCGGCGGCGTGCGCGTGGTTCCGTCGGCCGAGGTCCGTGCCGGCGACCTGCTCGTCGTGGGCCCTGGGGAAGTGGTCCCGGTCGACGGCCGGGTGGAGGGCGTCACCGCCGTCCTCGACGAAGCCGCGCTCACCGGCGAGCCCCTCCAGACCGAGCGGGCGCACGGTGAAGCCGTCCGCAGTGGCGTGGTGAACGCGGGCACCGCCTTCGAACTGCGCGCCCTCGCCGCTGAGCGGGACAGTACCTACGCGGGCATCGTGCGGCTGGCCGAGGAGGCTGGAGCGGAGTCCGCCCCCGTCGTGCGGCTCGCCGATCGCTACGCGGCATGGTTCCTTCCCCTCACCCTCGTGATGGCGGGCCTGGCCTGGCTGGTCAGCGGCTCCGCGGTCCGGGCGGTCGCCGTCCTGGTGGTCGCCACCCCGTGTCCGCTGCTGCTGGCCGCCCCGGTCGCGATCGTCTCCGGTCTCTCCCGCGCCTCACGCCTCGGTGTGGTCGTCCGCGGCGGCGGCGCCCTGGAGAACCTGGGCAGGGCCCGCACGCTCCTGCTGGACAAGACCGGCACACTCACCGCCGGCCGGCCCCGTGTTCTGGACGTGATCGCAGCACCCGGCGGGAAACCCGCGGAAGTGCTCCGACTCGCGGCATCCGCCGACCAGTACTCGCCGCATGTCCTCGCCCAGGCCATCGTCGACACGGCGCACAGGCGCAGCCTTGCGCTGTCGGTTCCCTCGGCTGTGAGCGAGGAACCAGGCCGGGGCGCCTCCGGCACGGTGGACGGCCACCGGGTGTCGGTCGGTCGCGTCGCGGCCTCGGACACGCGACCGTCCTGGGCCCGGGCGGTCGACAACCGCGCGCTTCTCGACGGCGCGGCAGTCGCCTGGCTGACCGTCGACGGACAGCTGACCGGTGCCGTCCTCCTTCGCGACCCCGTCCGACCCGACGCGCCCCGCACCCTGCGCCATCTGCGAACGGCGGGCATCGAACGACTGCTGATGCTGACCGGCGACCGCGCCGATCCCGCCCATGAGGTCGCGGCCGTACTCGGTCTCGACGACGTCAGGGCCGAGCTCGGCCCGGCGGACAAGGTCGCCGCCGTACGAGCCGAGCGAGCGCACGCGGTCACCGTGATGGTGGGCGACGGCGTCAACGACGCGCCCGCGCTCGCCGCGGCGGACATCGGCGTGGCCATGGGAGCACGCGGTGCCACCGCCTCCTCCGAGGCCGCCGACATCGTGCTGACCACCGACCGGGTCGACCGTCTGGCGGACGCCGTCTCCATCGCCGTACGGGCCCGCCGGATCGCGGTGCAAAGTGCCCTCGGGGGCATGCTGATGTCGCTGGCCGCCATGACCGCGGCAGCGTTCGGCCTGCTCCCACCGGCCGCCGGAGCCCTCCTCCAGGAAGGGATCGACGTCGCGGTCATCCTCAACGCCCTGCGCGCTCTGCGCGTCGACCAGGCCGCGGGGCCTGCGCTCACCCCCGCCGCCGAGGCACTCGTCCAGCGCTTCGCCGCCGAACACGACGATCTTCAGGACGTCCTGGATGCCGTGCGCGGCGCTGCCGACCGTGTTTCCGACAGCCCGGGCCCAGGAGCCCTCGCGGCCGTCGAGGAGGCGCACAGACTGCTCGCCGAGCGGCTGCTGCCGCACGAGAACGCCGAAGAGCACGAGCTCTATCCGGCTCTCGCTCCCGCGCTCGGAGGGCCCGAGGCAACCGCCACCATGAGTCGCGCCCACACCGAGATCGCACGCCTCTCCCGGCGGATCGCGACCCATCTCGAACTTTCCCGTGTCGACGGCGGCCTGGCTCCCGGGCAACTCGACGACCTGCGTTCCTGCCTCTACGGACTGAACACCGTGCTGCGTCTGCACTTCACCCAGGAGGAGGAGAACTACTTCTCGCTGGCCACGTCTCCGCCCGACGGAGGCCACCAGGGCTCATGAAGGGGCTCAGCCGAAGCCGTGTACCTCGTGCGCAGGGCGGCGCGATGGCCGGCGCGTGCCCGTGCGGAAGATGAACAGGCACCCGGCCCCGAGCGCGACGGACTCGCCCTCATGCCGGCTCGTCCGGCATTCCGACCTCAGCCCAGATCGCCTTTCCTGCCGGTACATGGCGCGTCCCCCAACGATCGGACAGCTGGGCCACCATCATGAGGCCGCGCCCGCCCTCGTCGAACATGCGGGCCCGGCGCATGTGCGGGGCGGTGCTGCTGCTGTCGGACACCTCGCAGATGAGCGCGGAGCCGCGGATCAGGCGCAGCTGAACGGGAGGGCTGCCGTAGCGGATGGCGTTGGTGACCAGTTCGCTCACGACCAGCTCGGTCGTGAACGTGAGCTCGTCCAGCCCCCAGTCCGTCAGGCGCCGGGACACGTCCCGCCGGGCGCCCGCCACAGCGGCCGGATCGGAGGGCAGGTCCCGGGTGGCGACCCGGTCCGAGCCGAGAGACCGGGTACGTGCAAGAAGGAGGGCGACGTCGTCCGACGGCCGAGCGGGGAGCATGGTCTCGATCAGGTCGTCGCAGAGGGTGTCCAGGGAGAGCGCCGGCTGGTTCAGACGCTGCAGCAACAGTGCCATGCCCCCGCCGATGTCGTGTCCGGAGCCCTCGACGAGACCGTCGGTGTACAACGCCAACAGGCTGCCCTCAGGTACTTCCCATTCGGCTGTTTCGAAAGGGAGACCGCCCACGCCCAGTGGGGGTCCGGCGGACAGTTCGACGAACTCCGCCCTGCCGTCGGGTGTCACCGTGACGGGTGGGGGATGGCCCGCCGCGGCGGCGGTGCAGCGCCGCGAGACCGGATCGTAGACGAGGTACAGACACGTTGCGATGAGATCGGTGACGATGTCCGGCTCCGCATCCGATGCGGCGCCCTCCTCCGTCTTGAGGTGAGTGACCAGATCGTCGACATGGACGAGGAGTTCCTCCGGAGGCAGGTCGACATCGGCCAGAGTGCGCACCGCGGTCCGTAGCCGCCCCATGGTGGCGGAGGCCCGCAGGCCGTGGCCGACGACGTCGCCGACCACCAGGGCGACGCGGGTGCCCGACAGGGGGATGACGTCGAACCAGTCGCCACCGAGCCCGGCCCGGGAGCGAGCCGGCAGGTATCGGTGAGCCACCTCCACGGCATCCTGGGCGGCGACGCGCTGCGGAAGCAGGCTTTGCTGCAGAGCCAGTGCGGTGTTCCGTTCGCGGGTGAAGCGGCGGGCATTGTCAATGGCGACGGCGGTGCGAGCGGCGATCTCCTCCGCGAGGAGCAGATCGTCGTCGTCGAACGGGTGCCGGCGCCGGTGGCGCACGAGCACGGCCACTCCGAGCGTGACATCCCGGGCGCGCAGGGGGACGACCATGACCGAGTGCATTCCGAAGGAGCGGACCTTCTCGGCGCGCTCCGGGTCCGCCTTCTGCCAGCGTTCGACGGCGTTGTCCGGGGTGCGGTGCAGTGACGCGCGGCCTGTGAGCAGACAGGCGACAGGAGGTGAGGACGCGGGGTAGTAGTCCACGTCGCCAGGCTGGATCAGCGACTCCGGAACACCTGGCAGGACGGACTGCTGCGCGACGCGGCGCAGAGCGATGGAGCCTTCCGCCAAGGGCCCGGGCTCGAGGCCACGCAGCAGCGAGTCCAGCAGGTCGATGCTCACGAAGTCGGCCAGTCGACCCACCGCGATGTCGGCCATTTCCTGCGCCGTTTGCGCCACGTCCAGGGTGTTGCCCACGTGCGTGCCGACGTCATTCAGCAGAGCGAGCCGCTCTCGGGCCAGGCGCAGTTCGGTGATGTCGAGCGCCACGAGCTGAACGTGGCGCACCTCTCCCGCCGGGTTCCTGATGGGCGACACGGTCACGGCCCAGTAGCGTCCGCGGGCTTCGGGGTGCGGTCGGCCGTGCACTTGGAAGAATTCCGGATCTCCCGTCTCGAATACCCGGCGCATGCCCTCTTCGACCCTGGTGCAGATGTGGGCGGGCAGGACGTCGGTGACACGTCGACCACGCATCTTCTCTTCCGGGAGGCCCAGCGCGCGAACCGCGCCGGCGCTCCCGCGCAGGGCGCGCAACTCGGCGTCGTAGATCATCACGGGAAGGTGGCACTGTGTGAAGGCTTCCTCCGCCGTGGCCTCGGCTTCATCCGGTCGGTGGGCCGGACGTGGATGTGGCCGCTGTGTTCGCGTGGCTACGACGAGCCATTGCGCGTTGCCCTCGTGGTCGACCGAGGCGTACGCCTGAAGGTCGGCCGCCACGTCGTGGCCGTCCCGATGCCGCAGATCAGAGGTTCCCTGCCAGCCTCCGGCAGCTGCCGGGAGATGTGCCGGGACATCGGAATTCCGGCCCAGCAGGCCGGCCGCGGCCCGCCCGATGACGTCCTCGGACCGGTAACCGAGGAACTGCTGGGCGCCGCTGCTCCACCCCGTCACGATCCCCTGCGCGTCGACGACCGCGGTGGCTGCGGCTGCCGGATCCGGAGGACGGCCGTTCACGTGAGAGGTGGCACTCTCCATGTCCATTCACCGCCCAATCTGCCTCGGGCTCTCGCGTCCGCAGAGGCACAGCAGAGCGGAGCGGCAGCGCGGCTCAGGGTCGTCCCATCGCGTGGATTCCTACCTCACTTGTATCGCTCCCCGTCGGCAGGCGCAGGTCGGTGGAGACGGGGGAGAAGCCGCACCGGTACGTACCGGCCCTGGAGGAGGCTCCCGGTCATGTCCGCGAGGACCGTGACTCCCTCGTCGGTCGGAGGTGGGAGAACAGCCGGTCGGCCGGCCGTGCCGGTGGGCCGTCGGCCTGGGTGCGCAGGTGGACCGATCGGGGCGGGAAGGCCGGGACCATTGGTCCCGGTCAGGGCGGTTCGGCCTCTGACCTCGGTCACCGCCGGCGCGAAGGATCGTGTCCGGACCCACTCACCCGGAGCGATCAGGAACCGGCTGCCGCTCGGCATGGCCGCCCCCGCCGCCACCTTGGAGGACTGAGGCATGCGCATCGTCATCGCACTCGGCGGCAACGCCCTGCTGCGCCGCGGCGAACAGCCCGACGCGGCCGTCCAGGTGGCCAACATCGACCGCGTCATCAATGCAGTCGCGGCTCTCGCCCACGATCACGAGATCGTCATCACCCACGGCAACGGCCCGCAGATCGGCCTCCTCGCCGGCGAGAGCGCCGCCGATCCCGCCCTGAGCGCCCCCTACCCGCTCGACCTGCTCGGCGCGCAGACCCAGGGCATGATCGGCTCTCTGCTGGCGCGCGGCCTGCACGACGCCCTGCCCGGACGCCGGACAGCCGCGGTGGTCACCCACACACTGGTCCGGTCCGACGACCCGGCCTTCGAGCACCCCACGAAGTTCATCGGCCAGGTGTATCCGTACGACATCGCGTGCGCGCTCGCCCGTAGGCGAGGCTGGCACATCGCGGCCGACGCCACCGGCTGGCGCCGCGTCGTTCCCTCGCCGGCGCCCGAACGGATCCTGGAGGCCGAGACCCGCCGCGTCACGGAGTCGGTGCGCCACCGTCAGTGTCGCTCCCGCTCACCCGACTGCCGTGCGCCCGCGGCCGGCATCGACCGGGACGGTCGGACCCACGGCTCAGCTCCGCACGTCGATCCGGATCACTGGAGGGTCGTGAAGCGTGTTGTGGACGGTGCAGTGCGAGGCGACGGCGAGCAGGGCGGCATGGCGTCGGGCCGGCAGCTCCGGCGGGACGACGACCAGACGCAGGGACTCGACCCGAGCGGGCGGATCCGCCGCCATGGTGAACTCCGAACGGACCCGCAGTCCGTCGCGGGGCAGCCCGTGGCGCTGGAGGTAACGGCCCGCGTAGAAGGCGACGCAGGTTGCCAGTGAGGCCGCGAACAGCTCGACGGGGGTCGGCGCGATGTCCGTCCCGCCCGAGTCCACGGGCTGGTCCACCAGGAGTCGGTGTCCACGGATGTCTACCTCGTACGCGTCACCGTCGACATGGGTGACGTCACACCGGTGTTCGGCCGGGGGCAGTGGCTCTCGCGCGGCGGATGTGTCCTGTGCCGTGTGCGTCATGGCGGCCTCCTCGGCGATGTCCGCAGGTTCAGGAACCGTGCGTCTGGGGTCCTTCGGCGGTCGTCGACTCGCTGGTCAGCCGCGGCTCGACGTCCACGACTCCCTCGACGGCGCGTACGAGACGTACCGCGACGGAGATGAGCGAGGTGTCGTGAATGTGTCCGCGCAGGGTGACGATCCCCTCGTGCACGTCCACGTGGATGGCATGGCTGAAGCCCGGGAAGAGGTAGGCCACCACAGTGCGGCGGACCTCCTCCTCTATGTCCTCGTCCGGCCGCAGGAACACCTTGAGCAGATCGGCGCGGCTGACGATGCCCTGGAGCATGCCGATGTCGTCGACCACGGGAAGCCGTTTGACGTGGCGGACGGCCATGATCCTGGCCGCCTGCGCGAGCGTGGCGTCCGCATGGACCGTGACGGCCGGGGTGCTCATGAGTTCCGCCGCCCTGGTCGCGCCGGCCTTCGCGGCGTCGGCCAGGCGCTCCCGCTGCTGGGTGAGGCTCGGTTCTTCGTCGCGGAACTCCTCCTTGGGCAGCAGGTCGGCCTCGGACACGACACCGACGACGCGCCCCTCGCCCTCCAGCACGGGCATGGCGCTGACCTTCCACTGCTCCATGGTCCGCACGATCTCCTTGAACGGAGCGTCCCGTCCGACGGCCACGACCGTCTGGGTCATCACATCGCTCACGATGTGCGGAGTGCCGGTCATGTCCCAACACCTCGATTCGTTCTCGTCCTGCCCGGCCGAGCCGGTCTGGCCTGTGCAAGTGGGTCGCCTGACGACCCGGCCGGGGCGATCGAGACCGCCGCCGTAGGGATGGCGTTCAGCTGCGGGGTCTCACGTGGAAAGGCCGGCACGGCGTGGCGCCTCGGGGCCGGGAGTCACGGAGGTGTCGTCCAGATGGTGGTGCAGTTCGGCGGAGACGTCGACCACTCCGTCGACGCTCTGGCACAGGCGCACAACGACCGGGACGAGCGATTTGCGTTCGACGGTGCCCTTCAGCGACACCCGCCCGCCGACGACCCGCACGGTGATCGCGCCGGGAGCGGCACCGAGGGTGTGCAGCAGCACCTCTCCGGAGATCTCCTCCCGAATGGCACTGTCGCCCCGCAGGAAGACACGCAGCAGGTCAGCCCGGCTGACCAGGCCCACCAGCCTGTCCGCCTCGTCGACCACCGGCAGCCGTTTGACGTGGTGGCGTTCCATGACCTGTGCGGCCTCCACCGCCGTCCACTGAGGCATGGCCGTCACGGCCGGGCCGTTCATCAGCCCCTCGGCGGTCGTGGCCTCCGCCTTCGCGCGGTCGCCCGGTCCTGGGCGCAGCACCGGCAAAAGCCCGGCCGGATCGAGCAGGGCCGCCTCCTTGCGCAGGAGATCCGCCTCCGAGACCACCCCGACGACGCGTTCGTCGTCGTCCACCACGGGTACGGCGGTGATGTCGTACTCGGCGAGCAGCTTGGCGATCTCCTTGAAACCGGTGTCCCGGCGCACCTTGACGACCGACGTGGTCATGAGGTCGCCCACCGTCCGGTGCCTCATGGTTCTCGCCTCCTCGTGCCGTGGGGTCCCGGTTCCACTCTCCGCCGGGCGCGCTGGGGCCGCATGGGCCGGACGGTCCAGTTCCCTGGCCCGGGAGGCCCTGGTTGCGCCCGCCGCTCCCGAGCGATCCTGAGAGCGCCACCTGGCCGTGGCGGCGAGCCGGTCAGACGGCTGTCCGACCTCTTGGAGCCTTCGATGGAAGCCTCACGCAAGGACTTGTGGCTGAGTCGGTCCATGCCGTCGCGGGCGATGAAGTCGTCATGGCCCGGGCCCGGATGATGCGCATCCGGACCGCCTCGTCCGGCGCGGTGGAGGACGGCGGCGCACGAGCACAGCCGCGGGTGTGCGAACTCGCCGCCACCGACGTGTTCGCCGCGCTCGGCACCTCACGACGTGGTCTCGCGCCGGCGCGGGTGGCGGAGAGGCTCGAGCGGTACGGGCCGAACGAACTTCCACGGCCCCGGCGTCGCGCCGCCTGGCGGGACATGGCCGCACAGTTCACGGACCTCTTCGCCATCGTCCTGATGGCCGCCTCGGCGATCACCTTCCTGGCGTACGGACTTCAGGAACCACCTGAGACCGGAACCCTGCAACTGGCGGTGGCCATCCTGGCGGTCGTCGTCCTGAACGCCGCCATCGGATTCGCGCAGGAGTACTCGGCGGAGCGCACGGCACAGGCCCTGGCGGCGATGGTGCCCCACGCCTGCCGGGTGCTGCGCGGCGGCCGACGACTTGAAGTACCCGTCCGGGAACTGGTGCCCGGGGACGTGGTGGTGTTGGAGTCCGGGGACGCGGTCTCGGCGGACTGCCGGGTGGTCGAGGCACACGAACTGGCCGTCAACAACGCGCCGTTGACCGGGGAGAGCGACGCCGTGAGCCGCACGGCCGAGCCCGTGGCGGACGGTCCCGCGCTGGAGGCCCGCAACCAGGCATTCATGGGGACCGACGTGGTCACCGGTTCCGGGCGTGCCGTGGTCGTCGCCACCGGCGCGTCCACCGAGTTCGGGAAGATCTACCGGCTTTCCGCCGCCGCCCCCCGGCAGAAGACCCCGTTGCAGCAACAGGTCGCCGTCATGGCGCGTCGGGTCGCGGGGGCCGCCCTGGCCATTGGCGCCCTGATGTTCGCCGTTCGGCTGCCCACCGGGGAGTCGGTCCTGCCGTCGTTCGTGTTCGCGCTCGGTGTGATGGTGGCGCTCGTACCGGAGGGGCTCCCCGCCACCTTGTCGGTCTCCCTGGCGATCGGCGTACGGCGGATGGCGCGCCGGCACGCACTGATCAAGCAGTTGCTGGCGGTGGAGGCGCTCGGGTCGACCACAGTGGTGTGTACCGACAAGACCGGGACGCTCACTCAGGCGGAGATGACCGTCAGTCGGGTTTGGACGGACGGCGTGACCCATGAGGTGTCCGGGGTGGGGTACGGCCCGCGGGGTGAGGTTTCCGACGCGGAGGGGGTGCGCGAACTGCTTCGGGCAGCGGCTCTGTGCTGCGACGCCCGGCTGGTGGAGCCGAAGGGGCCTCGGGAGCGCCGGCGGGTGCTCGGGGACCCGACGGAGGGCGCGCTGCTCGTCGCGGCCGCCAAAGCCGGCCTGGACATGGACGCGGAGGCGGCCCTCGCTCCTCGCGTGACCGAGTTCCCGTTCGACTCGGAACGCAAACTGATGACCACCGTCCACAGGACCGCGACGGGCCACCGTGCCTGCGTCAAGGGAGCTCCCCTGGAGCTGCTGGCCCGGTGCGCCGACACGGTGCGGGACGGGGGGTGCCGGCCGCTGACCGACCTGGACCGGGCCGCGGTTCGCGCGACGGCCGACGAACTGGCCTCACAAGGACTGCGGGTGCTGGCCGTCGGACGACGGGAGGTGACCGGCCCCCGGCCCGCGCAGGGGGAGGCCGAGTCCGGACTGACCCTCCTGGGACTCGTCGGCATGCTGGACCCACCGCGTCCGGAGGTCACCGACGCGGTCGCCGTGTGTCGTCGGGCCGGCATCCGTATCGTCATGGTCACCGGGGACCACCCGCTGACCGGAGAGGCCGTGGCCCGCCGGGTTGGGATCGTCGGGCGGCCCGCTCCCGTCGTCGTGACGGGGGCCCGGCTCGGGGCGATGGGAGACGACGAGCTCGACGCCCTGCTCGCGGAACCGTCCGAACTGCTGGTGTGCCGGGCCGGTCCGTCACACAAGATGCGTGTGGTCACCGCGTTCCAGCGCCTCGGGGAGGTGGTGGCGGTCACAGGGGACGGCGCCAACGACGCCCCCGCGCTCAAACACGCCGACATCGGCGTGGCCATGGGAGCCGCGGGTACCGACGTCGCCCGCGAGGCGGCCTCGATGGTCCTGCTGGACGACTCGTTCGCCTCCATCGCAGCGGCGGTACGGCTCGGTCGTGCCGTCTACCAGAACATCCGCAAATTCCTCGTCTACCTCTTCAGCCACAACATCGGGGAACTCGTACCGATCCTCGCCGCCACCTTCGCCGGATTCCCCCTGGTGCCCATCACCGCCGTGCAGATCCTCGCGATCGACCTGGGCTCCGATGTGCTGCCGGCCCTGGCCCTGGGCGCCGAGCCACCCGAACCCGACGTCATGGACCGTCCGCCGCGCTCCCGCCGGGAACGGCTGTTCTCGGCCGCGGTGATGCGACGGATCCTGTTTCTCGGCGGCATCCAGGCTGTCTGCGTCACCGCCGTCTTCTTCTGGCGGGTCGTCGCCTCGGGAATCCCCTTCGACGACTTCACCACGGACACACCCGTCTACAGGGAGGCGATCACCATGGTCCAGGCGGGGATCGTACTGAGCCAGTTCTTCAACGCGCTCGCCGTGCGCACCGAGCGGCAGAGCATCCTGAAGGCGGGCCTGCTGTCCAATCCGGCCCTGCTCGCGGCCGGCGGCTTCAGCGTCGCGCTCATGGCCGCCATCAGCTATCTGCCCTCGCTGCAGGCGGTGTTCGGCACCGCGCCGCTCGACGCCGCCGACTGGGCCGTGCTGACCACGCTCGGCACCTTGCCGCTGCTCGCGGACGAGATGCGCAAGGCGTGGCTGCGACGACAAGAGGTGGCCCGGAAGGGAGCCCCACGATGAAAGTGATCGTCGTCGGCTGTGGACGGGTGGGTGCCGAACTCGCCTGTCTCCTCGCTTCGGAAGGGCACGATGTGCAGGTGGTCGACCGGCTCACCGCTGCTGCCCGGCGGCTGCCCGACAGCCCCCGCATCCGCTTCCACGAGGGCAACGGCTTCAGCCGGGCGGTCCTGCGGTCAGCCGGGATCGAACACGCGGACGCCTTCGTCGCCGTCACCTCAGGCGACAACAGCAACATCGTCAGCGCGCGCACGGCGAAGGACACCTACCGCGTGCCGATCGTTCTCGCCCGCATCTACGACCCACGGCGCGCCGACATCTACAGCGACCTCGGCATACCCACCATCGCCAGCGTCCGCTGGACCGTCCACCAACTCCATCAGATGCTGTTGCACCGTCATCTCAGCCCCGAACTCAGCTTCGGCAACGGCGACACCCTGCTCGTCCGCTCGGAGGTGCCCGCCTACCTCATCGGCCGGCGGCTGACCGAGTTCGACGTCGACGGGGAGATCCGCGTCGTCGAGGTCACCCGCGCGGGCCGCTCCCTCATCCCCGCGCACGGCACGTCGGCGCAGGCGGGCGACCTCGTCACCTTCGCCGTCGCGGCGACCGGGCTCGGCCGGCTGCGCGGCTTCCTCGACAAGGAGCTGGGAACGTGAACGTGCTCATCGCCGGCGCGGGACGGCTCGGTACCCAGATCGCTCAGGTGCTCTCCGCCGCGCGCAACGACGTCGTACTGATGGACAACGATGACGACCGTCTGGCTGCGCTGCAGGGGCGGGTTCCGGCAAGGCTGGTCTCGGGGGACGCCTGTGACCCCGCCCTTCTGGAACACTCCGGCGCCCTGACCGCCGACCTCGTCGTCGCCGCCACCGGCGACGACGAGGACAATCTCGTCATCAGCCTCCTCGCCAAACGGCATTTCTCCGTGCCTCGTGTGGCCGCCCGCGTGAACGACTCCGACAACGCCTGGCTGTTCGACGAACGATGGGGCGTCGATGTCGCCGTGCCCGCGGCCACTCCGCTGATCTCGCTCATCGAGGAAGCCACCGGCGCCACGGACACTGTGGCCCTGCTGCGGCTCAGCAAGGCCGGCGTCGAGGTGTTCGAAACGGTGATCACTGAGCGGTCGCGTACCAAGGGTCGTGCTCTGGGCGAGGTCGCGCTGCCCGATGGAACGGTCGTCGCCACCATCGTCCGCGACGGACAGCCGACCGCACCGGACCCGGCGGAGCGGCTGCGCCCCGGTGACGAGCTCCTCCTGGTTTCGCACACGGCGGCCGAACACGAGATCCACGCCGCCTTCCAGTGACCGCTGCGGGCCAGGGGCCGCCCGGTAGACCGTAAGCGGTTCCGCGCCGGGTCCGTCGGCGAGGTCCGTCCGGCCGCGGCGCCGTCGGAGTACCGACGGCCGGACCGACGGCGCGGTGTTCAGAGGAACCTGAGAGATTCCTGTGCCAGTCTGGCGCGCCTGATCAACACGGTGAGTACCCACCCCTTCGAAGGAGTTGCCGATGAACCTGGTCAACGGCCTGCCCGCGCACGTACTGCTGGTGCATTTCGTGGTCGTCCTCGTTCCCCTGACCGCGCTCGCCCTCGTGGTCTGTGCGATATGGCCCAAGGCGGCCCAACGCCTGGGCCTCGTAATGCCGTTGCTCGCCCTGGTCACCCTCGTGAGCGTGCCCCTCACCTCGAACGCGGGCGAATGGCTGGAGGGACACGTCGCCGACAACGCGCTGGTGCGCCGTCACGCCGAGCTCGGGGACGGCCTTCTCCCCTGGGCCGGGGGTCTGTTCGCCCTGGCGGTCGTCCTCTGGTGGACGGTCGGCCGGACTGCCGTGGCGGGGGACTCGGACGGCCCACGTCGGCCCACCGCGCCCGTACGGATCGCGGCCGCGGTGCTGACGCTCGTCGTGGCCACGGGAGCCATCGTGGATGTGTACCGGATCGGCGACTCCGGGGCGAAGGCAGCGTGGCAGGACGGCTATTCCAAGACTGCCTCGCGGGGAGGTGACGAGGGCTGACCTGCGAGCGGTCCGCCTGCTCGCGTGTCTCCTCACACCTTGTCCGTGTGCAGGGCCAGACGGGGGCAGGCGGCGACGGCTCGTCGGGCGTGGCCTCGCAGCCGGTCGGGGACGGTGGTCTCCTTCAGCACGGGGTAGCCCCATTCATCGAGGTCGATCAGCTCGGGGAGCAGTTCGGCGCACAGTCCCAGCCCGGTACAGGCGACGCGGTCGACGCGCAGGGCCCGGCTCATCGCCATGCCTTTGGGGGCGTGGCGGGCGGTACGGCGATCCGAGGCGGCTCGTCGACCGAGGGGCAGGGTCCGTGCGCCAGATGGTCATCGACGTCCTCGGCGAAGACACGCAGGGCGGAGGCCGCCAGCCGGGCGGCCCCGTCCGGGTGGCCACAGGCCCCGCGGCCGGGGAGCAGACCCGTCCTGCGACGGAGGCGGACCAGGAGCTCCCCGTCGGGTCGGCCGCCGGCCAGCGCGGCGAAGTCCTCGGTCACGGCAGGCAGACCGTATCGGCAGGGGCCGCACTGGCGTGCGCTCTGGGCGGCGAGATAGCCCAGTATGCGGGCCGTCTCCCGCAGGCCGCAGGCTTGGTGGGGGAGCGCGACGAGTACACCGGCGCCGGGTGCGGCCCCCAACGGCGCGAGGTCGCGCCGGGTCATGGGCGTCCGGACGTGTTCCACCGAGAGCCAGGTGCCGCCGAAGCCGCCGAGCAGGACGGCCTGGAGGGGCTGGGTCGGGCCTCCGGCGCGTTCGAGGACGGTGGCGAGAGGCGTGCCGAGTGCCGCTTCCAGGACTCCGGGAGAGGCCACCGCACCGGAGACGGTGAGCAGCGTGGTGCCGGGCTCCTCCGGGGTGCCCGTCCGCCGGAACCAATCGGGTCCGTAGCGGGCGACGAGGGCGAGATGGGCGAGTGTCTCGACATTGTGGACGAGGGTGGGGCGGCGGGCCACGCCGCGTTCGTGGGTGTGCGGAGGGACTCCCCCCGGGCGGGCCGGACCCCCGTTGAGCCAGCGGACGAGCGCGGTCGACTCGCTGGAGACGTAGGTGTGCGGCAGGGCGTGCAGGCGTATGCGCACGCGGTCGAGGCGGGCACGCCGTCGTTCCTCCACGGCGGCGCCGAGTTCCTGGTGCTGGGCCGCGCGGGTGCGGGGCAGGCACACGTGGACGGTGTCGGCGCCCACCGCCGCGGCGGCGAGGACGGCGCCGTCGAGCACCAGATGGGGTGCGACGGTGATGAGGAAGCGGTCCTTGCGGCTCGCGGGTTCGCTCTCCATGGCGTTCACGACGACCACGGACCGGCCGCGGCCGTCGGCGACGGCGCGCAGTTTTTTGGCCGTGGGAAAGCCCGCTCCGCCGCGTCCGGTGAGCCCGGCGCCCTCGACAGCCTCCACCAGCGGAACCGCCGCACGGCCGTCGCGGGCCGTGGCGACGGGCGGCGGTCCATAGCGTCGCAGGTGCTCGGGCAGCGTGGCCGGCCGCCCGGTGGCGCACCAGCCCGCCGACAGCCGCGCGCCGGAGTCGTCCGGCTCGGCCATGCGGTGGTGTGGCCCGAAGGCCGCCCTGGTGGAGGAGTTCATCGTCCACCCCCGGACAGGAGCGTCGCCGCGGCGGCGCGATGGGCCCAGCCGGGCTGGAGCGGGCCGGTGGCCAGGAACGCCGTCAGCAGCAGGGGTACGGCAGCCGCGACCGCCGCGCCCACGAGGCGGCCGAACACCCGTCCCGGCCCGGCCTTCGCCAGACGCCACCACACGGCGGCGACCACCGACGCCAGGCACACGGCGTAGAGCCACAGCTGGACGGGCAGACGGGTGTCGGTACCGGTCGCGATGCCGTGGAAGAGCGCGAGTGGCCAGGCGGCGTAGGCGAGCCAGTGCACCGCCTTCCACCGGCGCACCCCGAGGCGGAGTCGTGCTGCGCTCGTGACCAGCACCGCGAGGAGCACGTCGACCGCGACCGTGCCCAGTCCGAGCCAGAGCGGCCGGTAGGAGGCCCCGAACGGGACGACGGTGACCGCCCACCCCAGGTGCACGAACGGATCGAGTACCGCCGTCACCACGTGCACGGCGAGGAACACCATCGTGAGCAGGGACAGGTTCCGGTGCATCAGCCCGATCTCGAACTTGCCTGTCCGGCCGGGCGCCGACCGCCCGCCGGAGGCGATGCCGAGCACCACGGTGCCGGTGAGAAGGACCAGCGCCAGGGTTCCGCCGGAACGACTGGCGTACCACAACGGGCTGCCGGTGAGGGCGAGGGGCGTCATCGAGGACCTCCCGAGCCGGGCGTCCGGACATCGGGCGGCCAGCCACCGAGACGTTGGACCGTGCCGTCGCGGCCGACCAGGCGGGCCGGAAGACCGGTGGAGTGCAGCCAGGGCACCGCCCGCTCGCCGAGCACGACCGCCGCCGTACTCGCGGTGTTGGCGTCCACACAGGTGGCGGCCGCGACGGTGACCGTGCGCCACACGACCGCGGCCGGCTCGCCGGTGGCCGGGTCGACGATGTGGTGGAGAACGCGGCGGCCGCGCCGCCAGGTGCGCACTCGGACACCCGAGGTCGCCAGGGCCCCGCCGGTGACGGCCACCGTGGGGCCGCGCACCGTCACGGACTGCGCGTGGTCGTCGGCGAGGGCGATCCGCCAGCCGCCTTCCGGCGCGGGCCCCGCCACGGCCAGGTCGCCGCCGAGGTTGACCAGGACACCGCAGCCGGTGGCTTCGGCGGCCCGCCTCACGGCACGGTCGGAGGTGAGCGCCTTGGCGGTGGCACCGAGGTCGAGTCGGGTGTGCGGGGGCAGACGGAGTCGCCGGTCCCGAGGGTTCCACCTCACTCGTCGCCAGCCGGGCGCGGGTCGTCCGACGGGGACGGGGCGGGCGTCGTCGGGGCGCACGGAGACGAACGTGCGGTCGTAGCCGAGCGCGATCACCGCGCGACCCACGGTCGGGTCCACGGCGCCGCCGCTGATCCGGGCGGCGCGCAGAGCGGCCTGGAGCGCTTCGGCGAAGCGCTCGCTCACGGTCACCCGGGCGCCCTCGCTCAGGTTGACGCGGGCGAGTTCGGAGTCCGGCCGAAAGCGGCTGCACGTCAGGTCGACGGCTCGGAGTTCGTCGCGCAGTACCTCCTCCGCGGTCGGCAGGGCGCTCGGGTCGGTGACGAGGAGTTCGGCTGTGGTGCCCAGGGCGGGGAACCCGATCCCGGCGGGTGAGGCAGTGGACGCGGTCGTGGTCATGATGCCCCCGTCGTCGTGTGCGGTTGCTGCGTGGAGGGCGCCGGCGGCTTGTCGGGGGGCTGTGGTGACGACGAGGGCGCGGCGGGGACCGCGTCCTCGTCGTCACCCTTCTCGTCCGGCTCCGCGGTCGCCGCGGACGAGGGCGTCGTCGCCTTCCCTGCTGACGGGCCGGAGACAGGCGGAGGCGACGCCGGGGCTCCCGGCAGCAGTTGGGTGTAGAGGCCGCCCAGGGCCGCCGCTCCGGCGACCGCGGTGACGGTGATCCACCGGGTCAGGCGACGGCTGCGGCGCAGTCCGCGATCACGGGCGAGCGGGGACCCGGCCTGCGAGGGCTTCGGCTGGAAGGCGTCGGGTGAGGATGCCATGGTGGGCTCCCGGGGGTTCGTCGGCGGTTCGGCCGTGTACCTCAAGGCTGTGACCACGGTTCCGCGGAATCCGCTCAGGACTTCTTCGGAACCGGTGAAGATCTCGGTCCGCCGGCCCGCTCCCGCCCGCGCTCCGGCCACCGTGGCAGATCCAGGACGACGGTCAGGCCGCCACCGGGAGTGTCCTCCAGCCGGACGCCGCCGCCGTTGACGGTGGCCAACCGGTGGACGATGGCGAGGCCCAGGCCGGTACCGCCTGCCTTGCGGCTGCCGAACCTGCGGAACGCGGCTGCCTTCACCTCGGCCGTCATCCCGGGACCGTCGTCGCGCACGTACAGGGTCGCGGTGGTACCGGTCGCCCGGTGACCCAGACTGATGTGCCCGCCCGGTGGCACGGCGTCCACGGCATTGGCGATCAGGTTGTCGAGAATCTGCTCCAGATGACCCGCCCCCGAGGCGACGGTCAGCGCCGCACCGCCGGAGTCGGCCGACAGCCGGACACCGCGCTCCTCGGCGACGGGTGTCCAGGCCGCAACCCGCTCGGCGACCACCTCGTCGGCCCGGACGGCGGTCGCGCTGGGTGTGGCCTGTTCGGCGTGGGCGACGGCCAGCAGCCCGTCGACCAGCCGGGACAGCCGGGAGATCTCCTCCTGAGCGGCGGCGAGCTGCGCGGCGGTGGCATCGTCCGCGTCGGCGGCCAGCACGTCCAGGCGCAGCCGCAGCGCGGACAGCGGGGTGCGCAATTGATGGGACACATCAGCGATCACGGCCCGATGGCCGTGCACCAGGGCTTCGGTGCGGGCCGCCATGGTGTTGAACGTGGCCGCGAGACGGCGTACTTCGGGCGGCCCCGAACCGACGTCGGCCCGCTCGGCGAGAGTGCCCTCGCCGAGCCGCCGGGTGGAGGCGTCCAGCGTCGACAGCGGGCGGCTCACCCAGCGGGCGAGGCGCACGGACAGCAGCACCGACGCGGCGAGCCCCGCCGCTCCGATCACGGCGGCCCAGCCCCAGACTGCCGCGATGCGGGCATCGAGCGGAGCTGCGGAACGGGCCAGGACCACAGCACCGGCGGGTTTGCGCACCTCACCGGCCGGCTCCGCCGCCAGCAGCCGCCCCTCGTTCTCCGGGGGTTCCGGCTCGCGGCCGCGCAGCACGTCCTCCACAAGCTCCTCCGCCTCCGTGCCCGTCGCCGCCCGGCACGGTGTACCGGCCACCAGGCGCGCGGACGCGTCGTACACGGCGGCGCAGTCCCCCCTCGCGGTCGTCGCGGCGAGCTCCTTGCGCAGCGCGGTGGGCGGTCTGTGGTCGGAGAGGTGTTCCTCGGCCGCCGCGGCCACGACCCGGGTCGCCGCACGCTGGCTGTCGCGATAGGAGACCCGCTCCCGAGCCGTCAGGGATGCCGCCAGCGGCACCACAGCCAGGGCCAGCAGCACCGAGGTCAGGACCACCAGAGTCCAGGCGATCCGGCGCGTCACGGCGGATCCTGGAGGGCCTCGACGGGTCCGAGCCGGAAGCCGTGCCCGTAGACGGTCTCGATGAGTCCCGGCTCTCCGAGCTTGCGGCGCAGCGCGGCCACGTGCACGTCCAGCACCTTCGTCGGCCCGTACCAGTGGGCGTCCCAGGCCCGCTCCAGGATCTGCTGCCGGCTGACGACCCGGCCCGGATCGGCTGCCAGGCACTCGAGGATGCCGAACTCCTTCGGCGTCAGCGCCACCGCACGTCCGCCCACCGACACCCGCCGCGTGCGCAGGTCGAGTGCCAGCGGCCCGTGCCGGACGATCTCCGGCTCGGCCGGACGCCGTCGGCGCAGGACCGCCCGGATCCTGGCCAGCAGCTCGGCCAGCCCGAACGGTTTCACCAGGTAGTCGTCCGCCCCCTGGTCGAGGGCCACCACCCGGTCGGCCTCCTCGCCCCGCGCGGTCACCGCGATGATCGCGGCGTCCGACCTGGCGCGCAGCATCCGGCACACCTCGACGCCGTCGATGTCCGGCAGCCCGAGATCCAGCAGTACGACGTCGGGGGTGACGGCCGTCAGGGCGGCCCCGCCGCTGCGCACGTCCTCGACGGTGTAACCGGCCTGCCGCAGCCCGCGCGCCAACGACTCCGCGATGCCCCGGTCGTCCTCCACGACCAGTACCCGGGTCTCGTCATCCGCGCGGGTGCTGAACGTGTTCATGCGCGTACCCGCCTCTCGGACGGATGGATCGACGCTCAGGATCCGTTTCCCGGCCCGTCTCCGTCGGGAGCGGGTCCCTCAAGACCGTGGCGGCGCTGCGCCGGTTGATCAGGACCTGTTCGGTACGACCGCCACCGGACAGGCGGAATGGTGCAGCAGGGTGTGGCTCACGCGGCCGAGCTGGAGACCGAAGCGACCGGACCTGCGACGGGCTCCGAGGACCACGAGGTCTGCGGCGGCCGAGCGATGGACGAGCACCTTGCGTGCTGCTCCCTCGACGGTCGTACGCCGCAGCCGCACGTCGGGGTGGGCCGTGGACGCGTCCGCGACGAGGTCCTCGATCAGGGCAGCGGCCTGCTTCTCGTGCTGATGCGCCGGATCCTCGGAGGTTCGGGGGTCGTCGGCCGCGTCGCGGGCGGGGCATCGCCATGCCCGGACGACATCCAGCTCACATCCGCGGGCCTCGGCCTCCTGGAAGGCGAATCCGACCGCTTCCCGGCATGTGTCGGGGTCACCGGCGCCGAGCAGGACGCGCTCGTGGGATCCGGCCAGAGCCGCCTTGTCACCTCTGACCACGACGACCGGGCAGTCCGCCCGCGCCGCGACGGCCAGGCTCACGGAGCCGAGCAGCGTGCCCGCCAGTTCTCCCCTCCCCCGTGAACCGGTGATCACGGCGGTGGCGTTCCGGGCTTCGTCCAGGAGTGCGGAGGCGGCTTCGGACGGCACGATCTCCGTGGAGACGTCCAGGCCGGGGCTGCGTCGGCGAACCCGCTCGGCGGCCGAAGCGACGATGTGCTCAGCCAGCACCTGCTCGGAGGAGCGCTCCCGGCTCAGGGTCGGCCATGCTCCCTCGTACCGCTCCCACAGGGACGCGTGGACCAGTCGTACCGGGAGCCGATGGCGTGTGGCCAGGTCTGCGGCCCAGTCGATGGCCAAGAGGCTGCCGTCCGAGCCGTCGACGCCCACGATGAGAGGGAGTGCCATGGTCTCCACCGCCTTCAGTCCTGTCCGCTCAGGTCCGGTAGGGAGTGTCACTACCACGGTGGCCCTTGCCCGCAGCCGGACGGCATGGGCCGTTCAGCCCTCGTCCCCGACATTCAGCCCTTGCGGAGTGGACACGGTCCGGTTGCCGTCCGGCTCAGCGGCCGCCGTCGTGGCGGACTACCGTTGGAACGTCACCACCCCAAATAGAGAGCCCCGGCCGGGGCGTGCCGACAGATCGGAGGCGGCATGCATCAGACCCCGGGCGAGTTCAGCGACGTGCTGCCGCATGTGGAGCTCGAAGATCTGCTGGATGAGCTCCAAGCCCGCCTCAGCACCGTCCGTGAAAAGCCCGACCGAGTGCACAACCTGCTGAGCGCGATGCTCGTCGTCGGTGCGGAGCTGGACCTCGACCGCGTTCTGCGCGCCGTCGTAGAGGCGGCGGCCACCCTGGTGGACGCGGAGTACGCCGCGCTCGGAGTTGTCGGAGCCGACGGCGTGTCCCTGTCGGCGTTCCACGTGGTCGGTGTCGGCGATCGTCAGGTCACGGACATCGGATCGCTGCCCGACGGCCACGGGATTCTGGGCGAGTTGATCCGCCACCCGGAACCCCTGCGTCTGCGGAAGCTCTCCGAGCACCCCGCCGCCTACGGCTTCCCAGCCGGCCACCCTCGGATGAACAGCTTCGTCGGCGTCCCGATCCGGGTACGGGGCCAAGTCTTCGGCACTCTCTATCTGACCGAGAAGCGCGGTGGGGAGCAGTTCGACGAGGAGGACGAGGCCTTGCTGGCCATGCTGGCCGTGGCGGCCGGGGTCGCGATCGACAACGCCCGCCTCTACGAGAACTCGCGGATGCGTGAGCGTTGGACGAAGGCGAACGCCGAGATCAGCCACAGCCTGATGTCCGGCAGTGGGCGTACCGATACGCTGAACCTGATCGCCGAGCATGCCCGGGACATCTCCTGCTCGGCTCTGGCGGCGGTGGCGACCCCCGTGGCGGGCAGCGGGTCCCTCAGTGTGGAGATCGCCGTGGGCGTGGACGCGCAGGCGCACCGGGGACTGGTGCTGCCGCTGGAGAAGACGTTGATGGGACTGGCCTTCTCCCATTCCGCTCCGGTCAAGAGCGACGACGTCGCCCACGACGAGCGTATCTCTCCCGAGCCTCCGCGTTTCGAAGGGCTCGGTCCGGCGGTGGCCGTCCCCATTGGTACCGGCACGGCCGACATGAGAGGCGTGGTCCTCCTGGCCCGTGAGGCCGACGGCCAAGTCTTCGCCGACGGCGAGACCTCGATGCTGCAGGCGTTCGCCGCGCAGGCGGCCATCGCGATGGAGCTCGCCGAGCGACGGCAGGACGCCGAGCGGATCGCCGTGCTCCAGGATCGTGACCGAATCGCCCGAGATCTGCATGATCTGGCCATCCAGCGCCTGTTCGCCACCGGGATGACGCTCCAGAGCGCGGGCCAGTTCATCACCCAGCCGGAGGCATCCGAGAGGGTGATGAGGGCCGTGGACGATCTCGACGAGACGATCAAGATCATCAGATCGGCCATCTTCGGCCTCCGTGTCCGCGACGAGGACTCCCGCGGCAGCGGACTGCGGGCGCAAGTCATCAGGGTGGCCGACGAGGCCACGTCGGAACTGGGCTTCGCACCCAGCGTCCGTATGGAAGGCCTGCTTGACACCGACGTTCCGCCCGAGGTCGCCGTGCACGTCGTGGCCGTGCTCGTCGAGGCTCTGGCCAACATCGCCCGGCATGCGCATGCCGGGCGGGCCGACGTGGAACTCGCCAGCGACGGCCGCGAGGTATGTCTGAGGGTCTCGGACAACGGGACGGGGCTGAGGGCGGACGGCCGCCGCAGCGGGCTGCGCAACATGGCGGAACGGGCCGAACAACTCGGTGGGCTGCTGGAGCTCGGTACCTGCCGCACGGGGGGCGCAAAGGTCTCGTGGCGGGTTCCGCTGCCGGGGGGACAGGCGAACACGCGGGAGGACGCGGGGGCTTGACGGTATACGCGTTCAGGCATCGGGCAGTGAAGGAGGCGAAACCCGGAGCGGTCGCGGACCGCGCGGCGGTGCGGCTCACGAGCGGGACCCGGCCCGCGAAGGCGGCTTCGGTGGTTCCTGCAGGATGGTCCAGGCGACGGGGCCGAGCAGGTCGGTGAGTCGTCGGAAGACGTCCAGAAGCAGGTCGTCCATCGTCAGGACGCCCACCACCCGGCTCGCGTCCAGGACGGGGAGACGGCGGACACCTGTCCGGCGGAAGGTCCGGTAGGCCACCTGGAGGTCGTCGTCGGCGTCGACCGTGACGGCGGGATGCGACATGACCGTGTCCACCCCGTCGCCCGGGCTCAGGCCTCCGCCCACGGCGCGCACGGCGAGATCGCGGTCGGTGACTATGCCGTGCAACACTCCGTCCTCCACCACGAGAACCGATCCGACGGAGCGTTCTGTCATCTGTCCGGCCACCTCGGCCAGAGTGGCGTCAGGTGTCACGCACACCGGGTAAGCGGTCATCACGTCCGAGATCTTCATACGACGGCTCCTCGGCGAGGGTGAAGGCGTGTCAAGGCGTCACAGAATCTCGAGCACGTCGGCCACCGGCCGCCGTGGGCTCGCCTCGCCGGCGGGGCCATAGCCGAGCCGGATCACCATCTGGACGTTCGCCATGGTGGAGACCGGGTCGCGAACGGCCCACCGGATGTCCTGCCACTCCAGCGGCTGGGATGTCATGGAGGCCGACAGCCCGTCCGCGGTGGCCTGGAGCAGGATCCGCTCCAGTGCCTGACCCGCGCGCACCCAGTCCATGGGCTCGTCACGGGCCGTCCCGAGCAGAGCGATGTTCGGCTTCCGCTCGAAGGCCGCGCTGTCGCGTCCGGGCATCGGACGACCGACGGCGAAATCGCGCACGGGGGCGGACGTGCCGCGCTGGCGCGGACCGAACGCCTCACCCGGGATGCCGTCCGCCGCCGGGGTGACGGTCGACGGCTCGGTCCGAGTCCAGCGAACCGTCTCCGCCTGTACTCCGGGATCGAGTGCCTCCGAGTCGTCGGCGTCCCGGATCAGGTCGAGGATCGACCGCACATGCCAGGGGTCGGGGAAGAACAGTTCCGCGCCTTCGAGGCGAGCCGCCTCGGACAGACGGTCTCGCGTGGCGACGGGTATCTCCTCGTCGCGGAAGGGAAAGCGGCTGGAGTGCCGACGGCGGATCCAGGGGGCCAGCGGCGCGAGCGTGCCACCGGGGGGCCCGGTGCCGGACAGGTGCACTTCGGCCAGGAGCTCCGCGGAGGCGGGATCGGGCAGCAGCAGTACCCGCGGCGTGAGCCCGGCCGCCGCGGCGGCCACGCGCAGATTGAACAGCGCGGCACCGCAGCCCATGAGCAGGCCTCGGTTCTCGGGATCCGTGCGCGGCAGCGCCCGCTCCAGGTCGGCGAAGAGCCCGAGGACGGCTGTGTCCCGCGAGTAGCGGAAGACCCAGGGCTGGGTGTTGTGCAGCGAGGGCGCCGCAATGGCGTCCGCCACGAGTGCCGTGACGGTGTTCGTGTCGAAAGGTTGTGCGTTCACGGTGCTTCCCTTCGTACGGCTCCTCGTCCCGCCACCGCTGACGACGGTGCGGGCCGGAGGAAAGGCCGCCGTCGGGATGACGGTTCCGGCGATCCCGGTGTCGCGTGCCCTGTGCGCGAGGAGCCGCGTACGGCGATCTCGCCGCCGACGACTCCATGAAAGATCCTCGAAGCGTCGGTCCGGCAGGGGCCATTGGTCCTCACCACGGGCCCGGTCGACCCTCTTGCGCGCCGGGACCCGTCATCCCGTGCCGAGTGACGCCGACAGGACCGGCGGCGACGACCTCCCTGCCTGGGCGACCGTGCTCCCTCAGGGCCGTTCGGCCCGGTCCTC
Source organism: Streptomyces sp. NPDC001914 (assembly GCF_042891215.1). Taxonomy (NCBI): domain Bacteria; kingdom Bacillati; phylum Actinomycetota; class Actinomycetes; order Kitasatosporales; family Streptomycetaceae; genus Streptomyces; species Streptomyces sp. NPDC001914. The sequence continues at coordinate 162,790 of NZ_JBIASW010000016.1, read as the reverse complement.
GGGACGAACGGCCACTACCCGGGTTCGCGAACGTGGTGTCACCGTGGAACGACCTCGAACCTTGGAGGGATCATGCTTACCGTGCACGGACCCGTCGTCGTGGGGGCGGATGGATCCGAGGGTGCCGCAGCGGCCGTGCGGTGGGCCGCTCGCGAGGCCGCGTGCAGGGACGCACCTCTGCACATCGTGTGTGCCACCGCGCTGGACACGCTGGCCGCGGACGTGCCCTCCGAGTCCGTGGTCCAGCGAGCGCTAGACGCCGGTTCGGCCGCCGTGAAGAGCGCCGTCGCGATCGCGGAAACAGAGGCCCCCGGCATACGCGTCGTCCCCGTCGTCAGCCGTGAGGCCGCCGGGCAGGCGCTGCTCGAAGCGGCGGGCGACGACGGCCTGGTCGTGGTGGGCAGCCGCGGGGCGGGTGGGTTCTCCGCCCTTCTGGTCGGATCGGTCGGGCTCTGCGTCGCTGCCTACGCGACGGGGCCCGTGGTCGTGGTGCGCGGCGAGCGCGATCACGTCGCCACAGGCGTCGTCCTTGTCGCGGTACGCGACGAACGGGACCTCGGTGTGCTGCGCTTCGCGGCACGGACCGCGGTCCGGCACAAGGCTTCCGTGAGCGTGCTGAGCACGTACGCCTATTACCAGTACGCGGGGAGCATGGTTCCGATGCTCGGTGACCTCACCGAGGTCGCGCAGGAGCAGGCCAGCTATGCCAACCGCCTTGCTGCGCCCGTCCGGGACGAGTTTCCGGGCCTGACAGTGACCAGTGATCTGGTCCGGGCCCACTCCCCGGCCGGAGCTCTCGTCGACGCTTCCGCACACGCCGATCTGCTCGTGGTCGGAGCCCGTCGCCCCACGCATGCCCCCGGGGCGCCCCTGGGACACGTCGTCCACGCCGTGCTGCACCATGCGCACTGTCCCGTGGCCGTGGTCCCTCATGGCGGGTCCCATCGTTCCGAGAGCTGACCGGGCAGCCGGCCCGAGTTCCTTCCGTGACACTCCCACGGTGGCTTCTCCGCACCTCAGCCGTCCGGCAGTACGAGCGTACAGGTCTCGCCGGGGGAGACGGTCACGGCCCGGTCCGCCAGCACCACGCGCAGCGGTGACTCCTCGGACTGCGGAACGTGGATCTCCAGCTGTCCGCGTCGACGCCGCACGCCCACCCCCCAGTGACCGCGGTAGCGCAGCGCGAACCCGTACTCGGAGAGAGCCGGCAGGGGCACCGGGTCCAGCCACAGGGCGTCCTCACGCGTCTCGAGCCCGGTCAGTCCGCGCTGGACCAGATCGAGGGTTCCGGCCATCGCCCCGAGATGGACGCCCTCGCCGGTCGTCCCTCCCTGGATGTCGGCGACGTCGGACTCCAGGGCCTCCTGGACGTACTGCCAGGCTTCGGCCCGACGAGCTCTGGCCAGTACCAGCCCGTGCACGAGCCCGCTGAGCGTGGAGCCGTGACTGGTGCGCCGGAGATAGTGGTCGACCGTCCCACGCCAGACGTCGTCGTCGACGCGGTAGCCGAGGCGCGCGAAGAGCTGCCTGAGTTCGGCGGGCGAGAACAGATGACCGAGCATGAGGACATCCGCCTGCTTGGACGCCTGATAGCGATTGACCGCGTCGCCCTCGGCCTCCAGTATCCGGTCCAGCCGGCGGATGCTTCCGTACCGGGAGCGGTAGGTGTCCCAGTCCAGCTCGGCGAGATCGCCGTACCCCTCGAACTGGCTGATGACACCTTGGTGGAAGGGGACCAGCAACCGTCGGGACACGTCGTCCCAGCGCGCCGGTTCCCCGGGGGCCAGCCGGATGCGGTCACACAGTTCCTCCCGGCGCCAGGCGGGCAGGAGCCGCAGGACGTCCAGGGCGCGGACGAGGACCCATGAGGCGGTCACGTTCGTGTAGGCGTTGTCGTCCAGTCCCGGCCGGGCGGCGCCGGGGTAGGCGTCGTGGTACTCGTCCGGACCCATCACGCCCCGGATGCGGTAGCGGCCCGAGTTCGGATCGTAGGCCGCGAGCGCCGTCCAGAACCGGGCGATCTGCAGGATCATCTCGGCACCCTTGGTGTACAGGTACTCCGTGTCGCCGGTGGCCTCGCAGTACTGCCAGACGTTGTACGCGATCGCCGAACCCACGTGGTGCTGGAGCCTGGAGTGGTCGGGCAGCCAGCGTCCCGAACGGGGGTTCAGATGCCGTTCCTGGGTCTCCTCATGGCCGTCGCTTCCGCTCTGCCACGGATACATGGCCCCCGCTCGCCCGGCTTCCGCGGCTGACCGGCAGGCCCGCGGCAGGCGCCGGTACCGGTAGTCCAGCAGCGCCCGGGACACCTCGGGGAAGTGGAGATTGAGGTAGGGCAGGACGAACAACTCGTCCCAGAAGACGTGGCCGCGGTACGCCTCACCGTGCAAACCCCGGGCCGGGACGCCCACATCGAGGTCGGCGGTGTGCGGGGAGAGGGTCTGGAGGAGATGGAAGAGGTGGAGCCGCAGGATACGGCCGGCCCTGCCGGGCACCTGGATCTCCGCGCGCCGCCACAGTCGTTCCCAGGCGGCCGAGTGGGAGTCCAGCAGGTCCGCGAAGCCCGCCACCGAGGTCACCCGGTCGATCGCGGCGCCGAGCGGGTCGGCGATCGCCGTGTCGCGCGAGGTGTGCAGAGCCACGGTCTTGTCCACGGTCACGGGCCGGCCGGGGACGAGCGCGACGACCAGACGGTGGACGGCCCGGCGGCGGGCCGGGTGGAACACGGACGTGATGGGGGAGGAGCCCGTGACCTCGGTACGCGCCGCCATGGCGATCTGGATCCCGGAGGAGCTGGTGCGGCAGTTCAGCCAGATGGTGTGAGGTTCCCGGGACCCGGTGCGAACACCGGTCAACTGGCTTCGTTCGAGGGCACGGTAGCGGTGCACGTTGCCGTTGATGACATCGCCGTCCAGACCGGACTCGATCTCGATCTCGCCCGACCCGTCCTCGCCCGTGAAGACGGTCCGCAGCGCCGCCAGGTGGGGGTCTCCCATGTGCACCAGACGGGTCTGCTCGACGGCGAGAACGCCGCACCCGTCCGCCCGGTACCGCAGGGTGCGGGCGAGCGTGGCATGGCGCAGATCCAGGGCGTGCCGGTGGTCCAGGACCGAGTGCGTGTCCGGGACGAACCAGGTTCCCCACGGTCCCCCGGACCGGCGCACACGGAAGCGCAGGGGAAGCCAGTTCGGGAGGTTGACCAGGTCCTCGTTCACCACCCGCTGCCCCGCCACCGTCGACTCCAGGCGGTTGTAGCACCCGGCCACATAGGTACCCGGGCAGTGCACCAGCCCCGCCCTGCACTCGGGCACCGCCCCGCGCGTGGCGAAGTAGCCGTTGCCGAGCGTGCACAGCGATTCGCGCAACCCCTCGCCCGCGGGGTCGTAGCCCTTCCACTCCCACGTCCACTCCGACATTCCGCGCTCTCTTCTCGGTCAGTGGGACCGGGTCATGAAGCGGTCTCAGACTCGCTGGGGAACGACGGCGACGGGGCAGGCGGAGTGGTGCAACAGGACGTGGGCGGCCCTGCCGAGCTGCAGGCCGAACCGGCCGTGCCGGCGTGCGGCTCCGACGACGACCAGACCGGCGTCGGCGGCCGCGTCGAGCAGGACGCGATGGGCCGGGCCCTCCACGATGTGGCGCTGGACGGAGAGGCGGGGGTGGTTCCGCACGGTCTCGCGCAATGCGTCGCCCAGTTCGAGCGACGCCCGGGCGTCGCGCGCGGGGGAGGGCTCGTCCCGGACGCCGGGACCGTCGCCGCGGTCGTCGGCCGGGCGCCGCCACGCCCGTACGGCGATCAGGTCCCAGCCGCGTGCCTCTGCCTCGCGGGCCGCGAACTCGACGGCACCCGCCTGCTCGGCCGCGTGGCCGACACCGACCACGACGCGGCCGTGGGGTCCCCGTCCGTCGGGTCGCGCTCCCCGGACCACGACCACCGGACACACCGCGCGCGCCGCCACCGCCAGACTGACCGATCCCAGGAGCAGCCCGGACAGCTCGCCACGCCCGCGTTCCCCCACGACCACGGCGTAGGCCTCGGGCGCCGCGTACAGCAGTGCGGACACGGCGCCGTCGGACCGCATCTCCTCGGACACTTTCACAGCCGGGTCCCGGAGCCTGGCGCGTTCGGCACAGGCGGCGAGGATGTTCCGTCCCATCACCTCCCCGGCGGGACGGCCGGTCGTGAACGGCGGCAGCGCTCGCTCGTAGCGCTCCCACCGAGAGCCGTGCACCAGCCGCAACCTCAGGCCGTGCCGGGCTGCTTCGTCCACCGCCCAGTCGACCGCCAGCAGACTGGACTCCGATCCGTCGACGCCTACGACCAGCGGGAGTTCCATCGCCGCCACCGCCTTCCCGTCCGGGTGCCGAGGTTCCCCCCTGTGAAAACCGTCGCACCGCCCGCGGGCCGTCGCGACATCGGTCGTCCCTCCGCGGCCGTGTCGCGGTGGTACGCGGTCCGGGCCCGTACGCGCCGTGGAGGGCGTTGTCGGCGCCCAGGTCACGCTCCGCGGCGGTGCGGCGGTCCGTGGGCGGGGTACTCAATGGTCTCCCGCGGTGATCCTGCGGCCGGTCAGGCTCGTGGGCCGGATCGACACCCACAGCCCCCGTTCACCGCCCGGCCACGGCGTGGTGTGGGCACGCTCGGTGAGCTCGCGCACGGCGGCCGGGTCCGTGGTCACGTTCGCCGGGCCGACGGCGAGCACGCTCCAGCCCTGGCTCAGCGCGTCGTCCACGTGGTCGACCTCGAAGGCGACCTCCGTTCCGACGGCCGCGGCGGGCAGCGAGTCGGGAGCGGTCCTGAACGTGATCGTGTCGTCGACGACCTCGTAGTTGACCGGGACGACAGCCGGGCGGCCGTCGTGCGCCGTCACCGCGATGCGTCCCACGCCGTGAGTGGAGAGCAGGGCGCGGCACTCGTCAGGACCGAGGTCCTGAAAGTGTGGGTGCAGCAGTGCCCGGCCCTGGCCCGGTGGCAGGTCCACTCCTCCTCCGCGCAGTGCGGTCGCGGTCGTGTTCAGCACGTCGGCCAGCCTGATCAGAGCCGCCACGCTCGGGTCGGCGGGGTGTTCCTCGATGTAGGACAGATAGCCGGGCGACATCCGTGCCTGGCGGGCGGTCTCCTCCAGCCCGAGTCCTTGTCTGCGGCGTTCGAAGGCCACACGTCTGCCGATGTCACCGGGTCCGGCTGCCGGTCCGTTCGGGGCTGCGGCCTTCGCGGCGACCGTCTCGGAGGGGGCAGGCCCGTGAATCCGCTCCGGCCGCCCGTGCTCCAGGTGACGGACGTGCGCGTCGGGTCCGGGGAACACGAGTGCCACCTCGTCCGTGTCGGACCAGCGCACGTCGTACGGCGGTGTTCCGTCCGCGTGATGAAGTCCCACGATCTCCCCGTCGCGCCGGGCCGCGCCGGACCTCGTGCTTTCAATGACGAGCTGGTCGCCGAGGTGAGCTTGCATGGTGGCCGCCCTCTCCAGGAGTCGGTGCTGTGTCTCGCTCGGGAATCCGGGTTCAGCGCCCTGTGTCCGTCCCTCTGAGACGGGTCGCGGTTCACAGGGACCATGCAGCGATCTCGCCGGTGTCGGGCCGCGCCGCGCCAACATCCTCGATGTCGCGCTCGGCGATCCGCAGCAACTGCCGGGCGAGGTCGTTCAGCGCTCGGCCGGCAGCCAACTCGTCACCGATCTCGGGTACGTCCGCGTCCCCGGGACCGCAGCGCGCGGTTCCGTGACCGGTGAGTTCCGTGGTGCCGGTGTCCAGCACCAGACGTGCCTTCGTGATTCCGTCGTCCTCGAAGAGGTGGAGACGGCATTTCCATTCCGACGTGTGCGACATGACCTTCCTCCTCACATGGGTACCGGCTGCCGCGAGACGAGCCGATCCTCGATGTCGTGCCGGACGCGGGCGGTGAGCGCCCGCAACCGCTCCGAGGCCGTGGCGCGAGGTGCGACCGGCGCCCGGATCCGGCGCGCCGCGGCGGGCAGCGAGGCCAGGTCCGCGGCGCATCTGGCCCGGCACTCCTCCAGCGTGGGCCGTCCGACGACGCGTCGGCCGTTCTCCATCACCGTCTCCAGCAGTGCGGTGCCGCCGTCGGGCGGACGCTCGCCGGCGAGAGCGATCACGTCCGCGTAGCCGGGGCGGCGGAACACTTGCTTGGGACCGGGTGCCGTGACCTTCGCCGACGACAGCTTCATCACCGGGCGGCCGTCGTACTCCACCATCTTGTAGGCGGAGTCCAGGTAGGGGGCGTCGGCCGACACTCCCACCCGCGTGCCGACGGCGTACGTGTCGATCGGTGCCCCGGAGCGCACCAGGTCGTCCACGGCGTACTCGTCGAGGCCACCGCTGGCGACGATCCGCACGTCCCGCAGTCCGGCCCGGTCGAGAATCGTCCGGGCGCGTGCGGCGAGGTCTCCGAGGTCGCCGCTGTCCAGTCGAACGGCGCAGCCGGGTCCGCGGTCCAGGTCGCGCAGGACGCGCGCCGCGACGCGGACACCCGCCTCGGTGTCGTAGGTGTCCACCAGCAGGGTCACGGGGCCGGAGTGGGAGCGGGCGAAGGCGCGGAACGCCCGGTCCTCGGAAGGGAACGCCTCCACGTAGGAGTGGGCCATGGTGCCGACGGCGGGTACACCGAGGGCGGTGGCCGCGGCCACGTTGCTGGTCCCGGCGAAACCGGTCAGTGCGCCGAGACGGGCCGCCTGGAACCCGGCCTGCGGGCCGTGGGCGCGCCGCAGGGAGAAGTCCACCACCGGGCGTCCGTCCGCGGCGAGGACACAGCGCGCGGCCTTCGAGGCGATCGCCGTCTGATGGCTCAGCACGTTGAGCACGTATGTCTCGACCAATTGCGCCTGGGGAAGGGACGCCGTCACCTCCAGCAGGGGCTCGCCCGCGAGGACGACCCGGCCCCCGGGCACCGCACGCACCCGCCCGGTGAACTCCAGGCCCAGCAACGGCATCAGGTCGGGGGGCGGCCGGCGCAACGCTGATGCGAAGGCGTGGACGTCTTCGGGGCCGACGTGGAAGCCTGACAAGTGGTCCAGAGCGGAATCCAGTCCGGCCGCCACCAGGAATCCGCGCCCGGGAGGCAGGTCACGGACGAACAGGCTGAACGTGGCCGGGGCGGTCATGCCCTCCCGCACGTAGGACCGCGCCATGGTCACTTCGTACAGATCTGTGGTCGTCGCGTCCGTCATGAGTGCCACCTCCTCGGCCCGCGTCGGGTCACCGGCGGAATCGCGCTGACCACAGCGGCTCCGCCCGCTCCCATTCGATGCCCCACTGCCTGGACCTGTGCCGGTCAAGCAGCATGCGCGTGCCCGCCCAGACCTCGTAGCCCCCGATGGCCAAGCCGAACGCCACCGCGCCGCCCACCGCCCAACCCGTGGTCCTCGCGTTGAGCGCGCTCGCGGGCGGGCCGGTGACGGTTCCGTTCCGGTCCACCCACACGCGTACGGCGGTGCCCTTGCTCGTCCCCGGCTTCACCTGCACGACCGCCGTCTGTACGACTCCGCCGGCACCGGTCCAGCGGGCCTGTGCCCACTGCTTCGCCCCGTAGGTGTTGCGCTCCACGTCCTCGGCCAGCCGGGCGGTGATCTGGTGTCGCTGCGCCGCCTGGGCACGAGCCGTGCTCATCGACGCCCCGTACGCGGTCATGCCCGCGCCGTATGCCGCCAACGGCAGTCCGACGGCGACAACGACCAGCAGAAGACGCCGGAACCACCACTCGAACACGTCGGAGGTGCGCCTGAGCGGATTCGTCCTCTTGCTCGCGTGTTCGTCGCGCGGCGAGGGCGGACCGGACGTGTACGGCGAGCCTTGAGGGTTCATGGGCCTGCCTCCAGCGGTTGGCTGGTCGCTTTCCCGCACTGCTGCTCTCAGTTTCGGGCACCCGTGGACCCCGGTCATAGGCCGAAGGTCCCTGGTGGACCGGTTTTCGGCCCACGGCGGCGTGGCGTGCGCCGAAGCGAGGACGCTGCACATGGTGCGGACCAGGACGAGGCCGGCTTCCTGCGGCACCCGCCTCGACGCCCGGACCTGCGGAGCACACCCGTCCACGCGGAGGGAAGCCGTCGCGAGGCCGTCGACGCCGCGGACTTCGGTCGACATGCGCGGCGGAGGGGAATGAGGTACTTCTCGAAGGAGGGAACTCGCCGTGCACGGCATGCCGCCTCATCGCCGGCCTCCGTAGCAGGCTCGCCACCGGATTCGTCCGCGTCGCATGACCTGCCGCACGTCATCCACCCGCCTACTCAGCCTCGTAGCTCACCGTGGGCCTCGACGGCTCACCCGAGAGCCTTGCCGCCGCCCGCTGGGCCGCCGAGGAGGCCGAGAAGCGCAGACTCGGCCTGCGCTTGCTGCACGCCTGGCCGATGCTGGCTCCGGAACCGGCCCATGCCGCCGCCGAAGTCGACCAGAACTACTGGGCCAGGCGTCTGGTGCACACCGCACAGGCGGAACTGCGGGCACGCCACCCCGGTCTGACCGTCATCGGCAATCTGGTCCCCGAGGACGCCCAGGACGCCCTGCTCAAGGCGGCCTCCGAGTCCGAGATGCTCGTGCTCGGCTCCAGGGGGATGGAGGCCGTCGAAAGCTATTTCCTGGGCGACGTCAGCATGCCGGTCGTAGCACGGGCCGACCGGCCCGTCGTGCTGGTCCGCGCGGAGCCGGCGGAGGAAGAAGTGCGCTCCACGTCCTCAAGGCGCGTGGTGGTGGCGCTGAAACTGCACGGCTCCGGTCAGGAGTTGCTCGATTTCGCGTTCCGCACGGCGGCGGCCCGGGAGGTTCCACTGCTGGCCGTCCACGGCCGCAGCCTGCCGCTCCACGCGCGCATGCCCTGGGGCGCGGATCACGAGGTCTCCGAGACGATGACCAGGGAGGCGCAGCAGGAGCTGACGAAGGTGCTCCGCCCGTTGCACGCGAAGTACCCACAGGTGCAGGTGTCCGAGAGCATCCGCCTGATGAGCCCGGGCAAGGCCGTCCTTCAGGCCGCCGAGGGCGCCACCCTGCTGGTCGTCGGCCGGCGGACGCACCGTCACGGAATCGCACCGCACCTGGGCCCGGTCGCCCACGCCGCCCTGCATCACGGTCGGTGCCCCGTGGCCGTCGTACCCCATGACTGACGCCGGTCGTTCCGCGGGCCCGCCGCCCCGGGCGGAGGTGTGCGAGACCCACAGCGCCATCGTCTTCTTCGCCGGCGACCGCGCCTACAAGGTCAAGAAGCCCGTGGACCTCGGGTTCCTCGACTACACGACACGGTCGGCACGCAGGGCGGCGTGTGAACGCGAGATCGCCCTCAACCGCCGTTTCGCGCCCGATGTGTACCTGGGCCTGGGTGAGGTCTCGACTCCTGACGCCGACGGGAGCGAGCCGCTCGTGGTGATGCGCCGGATGCCGGCGGACCGACGCCTGTCCCGGCTCGTGCGATCGGGTGCGCCGCTGGACGACGTGCTGCGCGCCGTGGCGCGGCGGCTCGCCGCCTGGCACGCGGAGGCACCCCGAGGCCGGGATGTGGACGACCAGGGCAGGCGGGACGCGCTGGCGGCCCGGTGGGAGGCGAGCTTCGCGCAGGTCCGCGCGTCGGGCGGCGGGGAAGGCGCCGTGCCCGAGGGGGTGCCCGAGGTCGAACGGCTGGTACGCGGCTATCTCGCCGGGCGCGAGCGGTTGTTCGCCTCCCGCATCGCGCAGGGGCGGGTGGTGGACGGCCACGGCGACCTGCTCGCCGAGGACGTCTTCTGCCTCGACGACGGCCCCCGTGTCCTGGACTGTCTCGAGTTCGACGACCACCTGCGGTACGTCGACGGTCTCGACGACGCCGCGTTCCTCGCCATGGACCTCGAACAGCTCGGCGCGCCACAGGCTGCGGCCCACTTCCTGGCGTGCTACGGAGAGTACTCCGGAGACCCCGCGCCCCCGTCACTGTGGCACCACTACGTCGCCTACCGCGCGTTCGTCCGCGCCAAGGTGACGCTCATCCAGGCGGAGCAGGGCACGCCGGGTGCCGAGTCCGCGTCTCGGCATCTGGTCTCCACGACCCTGCGCCATCTGCGCACCGCCGCCGTCGGACTGACACTCGTCGGCGGGCTGCCGGGCAGCGGGAAGTCCACGCTCTCCGGAGCCCTGGCCGACCGGATGGAGGCCACCCTCCTCAGCAGCGACCGCCTCCGCAAGGAACTGGCGGGCATTCCGCCCGAGGAGTCGGCGGCGGCCGCCTACGGCGAAGGTCTCTACACACCCGAGTGGACGGCCCGGACCTACGCCGCCCTGCTCGACCGCGCCGCCGTCCTGCTGTCGTCCGGCGAGTCCGTGGTCCTGGACGCCACCTGGACCTCAACGGAGCTGCGCGCGGCGGCACAGAAGGTGGCCGAGCGCACCAGCGCCGACCTGGTGGCCCTGTACTGCAAAGTGCCGGACGAGGTCTCGGCGATGCGTCTGAGAGCGCGCGCCACCGGGCCGTCGGACGCCGGCCCCGACGTGGCCGCCGTCATGGCGGCAACGGAACCTGCCTGGCCCGAAGCCGTCACCATCGACACCAGCGGGCCCCTGGAATCCGCAGCCTCCCGAGCCCTGGCCACCGTAAGGCCGTGGGGCACGGGTCAGGCGCCGGTCTTCCGCCGGCCCTACATGGAGCCGGACTAGAGATGTGATCACCCCGCCCCGGCCGCGTTCCGTCCGCCGCCCCTGACCCCCGGCGGGTTCCGAGGTGAGGCCACCGACCCGGTTGCCTCGGAGCCGAGCCGGAGCGACCGTGGAACCAGGGGAGCGAGGAAGTGAGCACCGTGCGAGCGCTGGTCTACCACGGACCGGGACAGAACTCCTGGGACACCGTCGCGGACCCCGTGATCGAGGACGCGACCGACGCGATCGTCCGCGTCGACGCCACCACCATCTGCGGCACCGACCTGCGGATCCTGAGGGGTGAGTTCCCGGGGGTCAAACCGGGCACGGTGCTCGGCCATGAGGCCGTCGGCGAGGTCCTGGAGGCGGGCCCCGGCGTGCATCACCTGCGCCCCGGCAACCAGGTGATCGTGTCGGCCGTGTCGGCGTGCGGCCGCTGCCGGGAATGCCGTGACGCCGTGTTCGGACAGTGCACGTCGGGCGGTGGGTGGCTTCTGGGCAACGAGATTCACGGGACGCAGGCCGAGCTGGTACGCGTGCCCTTCGCCGACCACTCCGCCCACCTTCGGCCGCACAACGTCCCGCTCGAAGAAGCGGTCCTGCTCTGCGAGCTCCTGCCGGCCGCCTACGAGGTCGGTGTTCGGAACGGCCATGTGAGCCCGGGGGACACCGTCGTCGTGGTGGGCGCGGGGCCCGTCGGACTCGCTTCGGGCTTCGTCGCACGGCTCTACTCGCCCCGTCGGGTCGTTCTGGTGGACCTCTCCGCCGCACGGCTCGAAACGGCGGCCCGACTCGGGATCGACGCCACGGAACTGCCCGGGACGATGATCGCCGACCTGTCAGAGGGCCCCGGGGCCGACGTCGTCATCGAGGCGTCCGGCGAACCGGACGGCTTCGTCCTGAGCACCCGTGTGGTCCGCACCGGGGGACACATCGCCATCATCGGTGTGCACGGCGGGCCGGCGACGCTGCACCTCGAATCCCTCTGGCGCAAGAACGTGACCATCAGCACCGGCCAGGTCGACACGTCCTCCACGCCGTGGCTGCTGGGGCTCGTGCGTTGCGGCGACCTGCCCGTCTCCGGACTGGTGACCGACACCTTCCCCCTCGACCGGACCGAGGACGCCTACGAGGCGTTCGCCCAGGGCACCACCACCGGTGCCCTCAAGATCCTGGTGCGCCGTTGACACGAGGCCGAACGGCTTCGTGGGCATGGGCCGGTCGGCCGGTCGACGGGGCCCTTGGACCCTACCCGGAGCCGGGGAGCGGCGGTGTGATGGAAGTGAGCCGAGGGTTTCAGGAGGACATGGAGAAGCGGTAGTGAAGCCGCGCACGGGTGATTCGGCCCTTCGAGCGGGCGGCCCTCGGTTCGACGACGCCGTGGACACGACACGTCGGCGCGGCGGACCACACGTTCCGGAGGCGATGTGGCGGTCACGGCCCGGCTCGGGAACCTGGAACGCGGGGCAGTGCCGGGAGGAGCACCGATGCACTGGGAAACCATCTCCAAGGACACCGATCCCGCCGTGCCGCCGAATCTGGCCGACTACGACGTGACGCGCTCGGCCTTCACGTGGTCGCGGGCGCGCGAGGAGCTGGCGGGACTCCCCGGAGGTGGCCTCAACATGGCCTACGAGGCGGTCGACCGGCATGTGGTCTCGGGCGACGCGGACAAGGCCGCCCTGAGATGCGTGGCCCGGGACGACTCCGTCTCCACCGTCACTTACGCAGAACTGGCCGGCCTCACCTCGCGCTTCGCGAACGTCCTGAAGTCCCTCGGCGTCGGCCGCGGGGACAGGGTCTTCACCCTGCTCGGCCGCTGCCCGGGGCTCTACACGACGGTGCTGGGCACGCTGAAGAACGTCAGCGTTCTGTGTCCCTTGTTCTCCGCGTTCGGCCCGGACCCCGTAGAGCAGCGGTTGCGACTCGGGGACGCGCGCGTCCTGGTGACCACCGCCGCCCTCTACCGGCGCAAGGTCGCCGAGCGGAGGGCGGCGCTGCCCGGCCTGGAACACGTCCTGATCGTCGGCCCCGGTGCCGCGGACCTGCCCGGCACCGCGTCTTTCGACGACCTCGTGTCCGCCGCCCCCGACACCTTCACCGTCCCACCGACGTCTGTCGACGACATGGCCCTGCTGCACTTCACCAGCGGCACCACCGGCACCCCCAAAGGCGCCGTGCACGTCCACGAGGCGGTCGTCGCCCACTACGCCACGGCCGCCTATGCACTCGATCTGCACCCGGAGGACGTGTACTGGTGCACCGCCGACCCCGGCTGGGTCACCGGCATGTCGTACGGCGTCATCGCCCCGCTCGTCCACGGTGTGACATCGGTCGTCGACGAGGGCGACTACGACGCCCGCCGTTGGTACCGGATCCTCGGCGAACAACGTGTCACCGTCTGGTACACGGCGCCGACGGCCTTGCGCATGCTCATGCGCGCGACGCCGCGCCAGGGCCCGTACGACATGCCGCACGCGCACGACCTGTCGGCCCTGCGTTTCATCGCCTCCGTCGGCGAGCCTCTCAACCCCGAGGCCGTCGCCTGGGGCCAGGACGTCCTCGGACTGCCCGTGCACGACAACTGGTGGCAGACGGAGACCGGCAGCATCATGATCGCGAACTTCGCCGCCTGTGAGATCAGGCCCGGTTCGATGGGACGGCCGCTGCCGGGCGTCGAGGCGACGGTGCTGGAGCGGGGCGAGGAAGGCCGAGCCCTCGTCACCGACGGCAAGGTGACGGAGGTACGTGAACCCGGCGCCGAGGGCGAGTTGGCGTTGCGGCCGGGATGGCCGTCCATGTTCCGCGGCTATCTGCACGACAAGGAACGTTACGACGCCACGTTCGCGGACGGTTGGTACCTGACCGGTGATCTCGTGCGGCGGGACATCGACGGCTGGTACTGGTTCGTGGGCCGCGCCGACGACGTCATCAAATCGGCGGGGCATCTCGTCGGCCCGTTCGAAGTCGAGAGCGCGCTGATGGAACACCCTCTGGTCGCCGAGGCCGGCGTGATCGGACGGCCGGACCCGGTCGCCGGGAACGTCGTCAAGGCTTTCGTGTCCCTGCGCCCCGAGGCAGAGCCGACTCCGGACCTGGAACGGGAGCTGCTCGGCTTCGGCCGCCGCAAGCTGGGCCCCGCCGTCGCGCCCAGGGAGATCGTGTTCGACCAGAACCTGCCCAAGACCCGCAGCGGCAAGGTGATGCGCCGACTGCTGCGCGCCCGTGAACTCGGCCTGCCCACCGGCGACCTGTCCACGTTGGAGGGATCCGCATGAGCAGCAGCCGCACCACGAAGTCCCCGGTGTCGCGCAAGGCCGCCAGGAAAGCCGGGAAGGCCGGGAAGGCCGGGAAGGCCGGCGAAGCCGAGTCGGGAGCGCTCGCCGGACACCGCATGGATCTGCTGGAGGCGATGCTTCGGATCCGGCGCTTCGAAGAGCGCTGCGTCGAGCTGTACAGCGCCACGAAGATCCGCGGCTTCGTCCACCTGTACATCGGCGAGGAGGCCGTCGCCGTGGGCGTCAACGAGGCGCTGACTCCAGAGGACGCGGTCGTCGCCACCTACCGCGAGCACGGCCATGCCCTGGCCCGCGGTGTCACTGCCGAAGCGGTCATGGCCGAGATGTACGGCAGAACGACCGGGTGCAGCGGTGGCCGGGGCGGGTCCATGCATCTCTTCGACGCGGCCCGGCGCTTCTACGGCGGCAACGCCATCGTGGCCGGCGGACTCCCCCTGGCCGCCGGCCTGGCACTCGCCGACCGCATGCGCGGTCAGAGCCGCGTCACGTGCTGCTTCTTCGGCGACGGGGCCTTCGCCGAGGGAGAGTTCCACGAGACGGCGAATCTCGCGGCCCTCTGGAACCTGCCCCTGCTGCTCGTCTGCGAGAACAACCTCTACGCCATGGGCACGGCCCTGGAGCGGCACCAGGCGCAGACCGACCTGACGATGCGGGCGACCTCGTACGGGATGGCCGGCTGGGCCGTGGACGGCATGGACGTCGAGGCGGTGGAACAGTCCGCGCGACGGGCCGTCGAGGGCATGAGGAACGGAACCGGCCCGCACTTCCTGGAATTGCGCACCTACCGCTTCCGCGCCCACTCGATGTACGACCCCGACCGCTACCGCGACAAGGCGGAGATCGAACAATGGAAGTCCCGTGACCCGATCACCCTGCTGATGGACAGTCTGCGCGAGAGCGGTGCGCCGGTCGACAAGGACGTCGCCCGAATCGAGCGGCGGATCGCCGCCGAGATCGACCACGCCGTCGAAGCCGCCGAACAGGCACCGGAGGAGCCCGTCGAGAGCCTGCTCCGGTATGTCACCAGCGCGACCGCGGAGGCGGTGACCTGACCATGGGCACCAGCACGACGAACGGGAAGACGACCTACCGCGAGGCCCTGCGCGAGGCCTTGCGAGAAGCCCTCGACTCCGACGCGCGCGTGTTCCTCATGGGCGAGGACGTGGGCCGGTACGGAGGCTGCTTCGGTGTGAGCCTCGGGCTCCTGGAGGAGTTCGGCCCCGAACGCGTCCGCGACACCCCGCTGTCGGAGTCGGCGTTCGTGGGCGCCGGGATCGGCGCCGCCCTGGCCGGTATGCGTCCCATCGTCGAGATCATGACGGTCAACTTCAGCCTGCTCGCCCTCGACCAGATCCTCAACAACGCGGCCACCCTGCTGCACATGTCAGGCGGTCAGCTCCCCGTGCCTCTCGTCATCCGCATGACGACGGGCGCCGGACGGCAACTCGCCGCGCAGCACTCGCACAGCTTGGAGGGCTGGTACGCGCACATTCCCGGGATTCGTGTCCTCGCCCCCGCCACCCTTGAGGACGCCCGCCACATGCTGGCTCCCGCACTCGCCGATCCCGACCCGGTACTGATCTTCGAGCACGGCAGCCTCTACAACGTCTCCGGGGAACTCCCGGTGTCCGCCGGAGCGGTGGACCTGGACCACGCGGCCGTCCGCCGCCCCGGCACCGACATCTCACTGATCACCTACGGGGGGTCCCTGGGCAAGACGCTCGCGGCGGCGGACGAGCTGGCCGCCGAGAGCGTCGACGCCGAAGTGATCGACCTGCGCACACTCCGGCCTCTCGACGTCGGCGCAATCACCGCCTCCGTGACCCGCACCCACCGTGCCGTGTGCATCGACGAGGCGTGGCGGACGGGGAGTCTGGCCGCCGAGGTGTCCGCGCGCATCGCCGAGGACGCCTTCTACGAACTCGACGCCCCCGTGGAGCGTGTGTGCAGCGCCGAGGTCCCCATGCCGTACGCCCGGCATCTCGAAGAGGCCGCCCTGCCGCAGACGGCCGACATCGTTGCCGCCGCTCATCGGGCGGTGAACTGACCATGGGCGAACTCACCATGCCCTCCCTCGGCGCCGACATGGACGAGGGCATTCTGCTGGAGTGGCTGGTGCGCCCCGGCGACGCCGTCCGCAAAGGTGATCCCGTGGCCGTGGTCGAGACCGCGAAATCGACGATCGAGGTGGAGTGTTTCGAGACCGGGACCCTGACGGAGATCCTGGTCGAAGCGGGTGCCACCGTGCCGGTGGGCACACCGCTCGCGGTGATCGGACCGGTGGGAGGGAACCGGACGGAGAAGCAGGAGGAGCGGCCTTCTCGCCGCGCGCGAAAGAAGACCGAGACCGCCGGGCCGTCGGCCGCGCCCTCGTCGCCCTCCGTGTCCGCGCCTCGGCATCGACCTCCGCGGCCCGCGCACGTGCCGGGACTCGCTCCCCGGACGTCGGCCGCCCCACTCACCACGAACATGCCGGTCGGCCACGCCGAGGCGGGCCCCCTGGTCCGGCACCTCGCGGAGCACAGTGGCGTCGACCTGGAGACACTGCGCGGGTCCGGCCCCGGAGGACGCCCGACCCGGACCGACGTCGAGAAGGCGGCGGCCGAGCGGACCACCGCTCGACCGTCACGGGTGCGGGCCACCCCCTTCGCCCGGCGGCTCGCCGCCGAACTCGATGTCGATCTGGCCACTGTGAGCGGTTCGGGGAAGGACTCGGCCGTGCTCGCCGCGGATGTACGCCGGGCCGCACCCGGTCCGGCGACACTCACCCCGCCGTCCACCACCGCGCCTCCTCGCGCGGCCGCTCGCGGTCCCCTCGGACGTCCCGCCGCCGGACCGCCGACCGAGGAGCCGGCGACGGCCATGCGCCGGGCGATCGCCGGACTGATGAGCCGCGCCAACCGCGACATCCCCCACTACTACCTCTCCACCACCGCGGACATGGCCACCTCCATGGACTGGCTCCGCGAACACAACCGGCGATCCCCGGTCGGCGAACGGCTCCTGCCCGCGGCCCTGTTGCTCAAGGCCGCGGCACTGGCCGCGCGGGCGGTCCCCGAGCTCAACGGCTTCTGGACGGACGACCGCTTCCAGGCCGGAGAGGGCGTGCAGCTCGGAGTGGCGGTGTCCCTGCGCGGCGGCGGGCTCGTCGCCCCCACCCTGCGCGATGCCGACACTCTCGCGCTCCCTCGGCTGATGGCCGACCTGAAGGAACTGGTCACCCGTGCCCGCACCGGCAGGCTGCGCGGTTCCGAGGTGTCCGGGGCCACGATCACGGTCACGAACCTCGGGGACCAGGGCGTCGAAAGCGTCTTCGGTGTCATCTATCCACCACAGGTGGCTCTGGTCGGTTTCGGACGGGTCGTCGACCGGCCGTGGGCCGTCGAAGGCCTCCTCGGCGTCCGTCCCGTGGTGACGGCGACCCTCTCGGCCGACCACCGGGCGACGGACGGTGCCGTCGGCGCCCGCTACCTCACGGCCGTCACGCGACTACTGCAGAACCCGGAGCAACTGTGAACATGAACCGAACCGAAGCACTCGACCTGGTCAGGGAGTCGATCTCACGAGCGGTCCCCGGCGCGGACGTCGAAGCCCTGCGACCCGACGACGCGTTCCGGGACGCGCTGGAGATGGACTCCCTCGACTTCCTCGGCTTCGTCGAGGTCCTCACCGAGCGGTCCGGCATCCGTATCGAGGACGAGGACGCGTCCATGCTGACCACGCTGTCCGGCAGCGCCGACTTCCTTCTCACCCGCTCTTGCGGATGACGGCCGCGACGAGAGGACGGGGGACCGATCGACGGACAGCGTGCCGGCACGGCGAGGTGCGCCCTCGGCTCCCGCAGTGCGACAGGCGGGGGCGGACCGTCCTCGGCATGTCCAGGCGGTTCGAACCGGTCCTCCGGGTAGGGCACGGCGGCCGTCCGCACCGGCGGTGGCGTCGCCCGACTCACAGCTGTCGGGGAACTCGCCGATCTGATTCGGGCTGCGGACACCGAGGTCGCCGTCGTCCCAGTGGTCCAGTCGAGCCCTGGCACGACCGGCCGGTAGCGGGCCGCCGCCGACGTGATTCCCGGCGAAGCGGTCTCGTCCTCGTGCGTAGCTCGTTCACCGGGACGGACGGGGACGACGGGGCACTCGTTGCGCCACGACGGCCGAGCCGACGGAGCCCACCGAAACCCTCGGATTCCGCTCAGCCCCCGTGAGCCGGGGACGGGCAGTCCGACGTCCTTGCCGGCTTCGGACCACCCTTCCCTCCGTCGTCCGGCCGCGTGCTCGGCCCAGGCGCCCAACCGCCGTCGTCCCAGGCCGTCTCGCCCCGGTCCATGGAAACAGGGCCAGCAGCGCGGAAGCCCACGTCTTCGTCAGCGTCATCCGGTTCGGGGTTTCCTGTCCGACGACAAGGCAGCGCCGTGTCTCGGGGCGACGAGTTCCCCCACCAGCGCGGCGACCTGCTCCACCTCGATGAGGAAGCCGTCGTGTCCGTGGGCGGATTCGATCAGCCGGAGACCGTCCGCCGTGGAGATTCCGGCCGCCAGCTCCGTCTGCTGCGCGGGCGGGTAGAGGCGGTCGGAGCCGACCCCGGCCACGAGGGTGGGGGCGGTCACCCGGCGCAGCGCAGCGCGTACGCCACCGCGGCCCCGGCCGATGTCGTGGCTGTTCATGGCCTCGGACAGTACGACGTAGCTGCCCGCGTCGAAGCGGCTCACCAGCTTGGCCGCGTGATGACCGAGGTAGGACTCGACCTGGTAGCGACCCCCGTTCCAGGGGTCCTCCGCGCCCTGGGGCGCGCGGCCGAAGCGGACGTCCAGTTCGGCCTCGCTGCGGTAGGTGACGTGCGCGATCCGCCGGGCCAGGCCTAGTCCGGTGTGCGGGCCGGGGCCGCCCGTGTCGTGGTAGTGGCCCCCACGCCAGTTCGGATCGGACCTGATGGCGCGGAGCTGGACGTCGGCCCAGGCGATCTGCTCCGCGCTCGCCGCGGCGGTCGTGGCGAGGAGCAGGAGCGCCCCGGTGCGCCCGGGATACGAGACGGCCCATTCGAGCGCCCGCATCCCGCCCATCGAACCGCCGACCACCAAGGCCCAGCGCTCGATGCCGAGTGCGTCGGCCAGACCGGCCTCGGCCGCCACTTGGTCACGCTGTGTCAGAAACGGGAAGTCACCGCCCCAGCGGCGCCCGTCCGGTGTGAGCGAGGACGGTCCGGTGCTCCCCTGGCAGCCGCCGAGGACGTTCGGTGCCACGACGAACCAGCGGTCCGGGTCCAGGGCGCGTCCCGGTCCGACGAGGCCGTCCCACCAGCCGGGGGTGGGGTGTCCCGGTCCGGCCTGCCCCGCGACATGACTGTCCCCGGTGAGGGCGTGCAGCACGAGAACGGCGTTGGAGCCGTCCGGCGCCGGCCGTCCCCAGGTCTCGAACGCCAGCCGTACACCCGGCAGTTCACCGCCCGCCTCCAGCGCGAGCGGCTTCTCACGGGTGTACCACCGGCGATGCCCCGGCGGGTCCCCCTCCCGCCAGGCACCGGTGGCCGGCGGGAGGGAGTCCTGATGGGGCGTCAGTACGGTGTTCAGGACGCTTCCTTGGCCGCGCGGAAGCCTGCCTCCAGGTCCGCCTTGAGGTCGGCGAGGTTCTCGATGCCCACCGAGAGGCGCACCAGACCGGGTGAGGTGCCGGTGGCCGCGAGCTGCTCCTCGTCCAACTGGCTGTGCGTGGTGGACGCCGGGTGGATGATCAGGCTTCGTACGTCACCGATGTTGGCGAGGTGGCTGAACAGCTCCACCGCGTCCACGAACCGTTTGCCCGCCTCGACGCCGTCCCGCAGTTCGAAGGAGACGACGGCACCGGCACCGCGCGGCAGGTACTTCCGCCCCGCCTCGTACCACTCGCTGGACTCGAGCCCCGGGTAGTGGACGGCGGCCACCTCGTCGCGCCGCTCCAGCCACTCGGCAAGAGCCTGGGCGTTCGCCGAGTGCCGCTCGATGCGCAGGCTCAGCGTCTCCACGCCCTGCAGCAGCAGGAAGGCGGAGTGCGGGGAGAGCGCCGGGCCGAGGTCGCGCAGCAACTGCACCCGAAGCTTGACGGCGAAGGCGCCCGGGCCGAGCGCCGGCCAGTACTGGAGGCCGTGGTAACTCGGGTCGGGCTCGGTGAAGTCCGGGAACCGGTCGGCGTGCGCGCCGAAGTCGAAGGTGCCGCCGTCGACGACCACACCCGCGATGGCGGTGCCGTGCCCGCCCAGGAACTTCGTCGCCGAGTGAACGACGATGTCGGCACCGTGCTCAAGAGGCCGCAGCAGATAGGGAGTCGGGACCGTGTTGTCCACGATCAGCGGCACGCCCTCGGCGTGGGCGACGTCCGCGACGGCCCGTACGTCGAGCACGTTGCCACGCGGGTTGCCCAGCGTCTCCGCGAACAGCGCCTTGGTGTTCGGCCGGACCGCCGCCCGCCACGCCTCGACGTCGTCGGGGTCGTCGACGAAGGACACCTCGATGCCCAGCTTGGGCAGCGTGTGGCGGAAGAGGTTGTACGTGCCGCCGTACAGCGACGTGCTGGAGACGATGTGGTCGCCCGAGCTCGCGAGCGTCAGGATGGCCAGGGTCTCCGCCGCCTGCCCGGAGGCCAGCGCGACGGCCGCGACACCGCCCTCCAGCGCGGCGATCCGCTGCTCGAAGACGTCCTGGGTGGGGTTGTGGATACGGGTGTAGATGTTCCCGGGCTCGGCCAGCGAGAACAGGTCGGCCGCGTGCTGGGTGTCCCGGAACACGAACGACGTCGTCTGGTAGATCGGCGTCGCCCGGGCTCCGGTCGTCGGGTCGGGCGCGGCTCCGGCGTGGATCTGCCTGGTCTCGAAGGACCATGCCGAGGTGTCAGGTCCCGCCGGTGCCTCCTCGGGGGTGTGGCCGGCGGTGACGGAGTCGATGGGCTGGCTCATGGTGCTGCTCCCTGTACGGAGGGTGAGATCGGGAAGGTGCGCGGGACCACGGCGCCACGGAGGCGTGCGGGATCCACGGCGCCGCTGACCACTGCCGGCAGGGCGGCAGCGGTCAGCGCTGGGCTGTGAGAAAGGTGCTGGTCAGAAGCCGAAGCGCGATGTCAGCTCGCGGCGGGACAACCGGTGGTGGTGACACGCACGTAATCGACGTGGCGGCGGGTCACGAGCACGGTCATGAGCCCAGGTAACCACACGGGGGCGTCAGGAACCAGCCAGACGATGGGGTTTCATGCGGTGGAGGGCGTGGCGAACGCCTGGCGGAGGGGCCTGGTCCCCGGTCCGGCCGCGTCCCAAGCGGAGAAACGCTCCGTGTCCGCCATGCAAGATCTCTCCCCGAATTTCTTGACCTCCGTGGCGGACGTCTGCTGAACTCCCGTTTCATGAACCGGCGCGTGGATCTCACCCGACGGCGCCACATCGATCTGGCGCACGTCGCCAGTACGTTCTGTTGTCGCTGACGCGGCTGATCGTCCCCGGCAGCCGTCGGCACGCACCGACGGTGCGCGTCTGACAGATGCGGTACCGAACCGCCTGTGCCATGCCGCTGTTCCGCGGGATCGTCGCATCCGACGTCTGAGTGATTGCCTCCATGGCCTCACGTCATGCCTCTCATCGCCGGCTGCGCGCAGCACTGTCCGCGGTGCGAGGCCCGCACGCGAGCCTGGACGGGTGGGCCGGCACGGTCGATCCAGTCGATGAGACGGGTGAGCCACCGGCCCGGACCCGGCCGGTGGAGCGCGCACCTCGAATCCGGCGAACCGGCATCAGCCCTTCAAGCGGCTCACTCCGCCCGGCCGCACGTGCCGTGCGGTCGTCAGCAGCCCGCCCCGCTTCGTGACCGCAACCCTGTCTACGGCCGTTCGGCCGCCAGTCGATGCGCCCCTGCCCCTCCCCGTCCCCCGGCATCCGGTGGCACGCCCACCTCCCCGACAAGGACCTCGTCATGCCTCTGTCCCTCCACAAACTCACCGGCCGTACAGGCGCGGTGGTCGAAGGCGTCGACCTCACGGCGCCACCGACCGACTCCACGCTCACGGCACTCCGTGACGCCCTGAACGAGCACAAGGCGCTCGTCTTCGATCACGTCCGCCTCGACAACTCGGGCCAGGAGCGCGTGGCCGGCTGGTTCGGCGAACTCACCACCGCCCACCCGAACGTGGCGGCCGCCGACGGCACCACGAACGTGCTCGCCGTCGACAGCGAGACGTCCAAGGCCAACGAATGGCACACCGACGTCACCTTCGTGGTCAACCCGCCGCAGGTCACCACGCTGAGGTCCCTGGTGACCACGCCCTACGGCGGCGAGACGCTCATCGCCAACGCCGGTGCCGCCTACCGCGACCTGCCCCGACCGCTGCGCACCCTCGCTGACTCACTGCGCGTCGTGCACACCAACCAGTACGACTACGCCCGCCCCGCGGCCGCCACGGCACAACAGCAGGAATACGACAGGGTCTTCGTCTCGACGCCGTACGAGGCCGAGCACCCGGTGGTCCGTGTCCACCCTCTGACGGGCGAACGCGGCCTGTTCATCGGCGGGTTCGCCAAGCGGATCGTCGGCCTGTCGAACAGCGACTCGGCGGATCTGCTGCGCATCCTCCAGTCGTACGTGACGCGCCCGGAGAACATCCTGCGCTGGACCTGGTCGCCCGGGCAGCTGATCGTCTTCGACAACCGGATCACCCAGCACTACGCGGTCGACAACTACGACGACCACCCCCGCCGCCTGAACCGCGTGACCGTCGCGGGAGAAGTACCGGTCGGCGTCGACGGACGCCGCAGCGAACAACTCGTCGGGGACGCCTCGCACTACACCGGTGTTCTGGCGGTGGCGGCATGACCGACGTCCGCATCCCGGCGCCGGCCGTCCTCAAAGGGCCGGACCCCGCTGCCGACAGCGCGCGGGAACGCGAGGTGTTCCTTCCGCGCGACGCGCGCCGCCGGACGCCGCTCGCGACACTCCGCGAACGCCTGCGCTGGCCGCTGGGCATCTACACGACTCCGGTCGCGATCCTCGTACTCTGGGAGGTGCTCGCCCGGACCGGGGCGGTGACGAAGACCTACGCCCCGGCACCGACCTCCATCGCACGGTCCGCCGTCGACCTGTGGCAGCAGGGCGTGCTCGGCCCCGACGTGGCCGTCTCGTTGCAGCGAGCCGGTATCGGTCTCACGATCGGCCTGTCGGTCGGCATCGTCACCGGAGTGCTGGGCGGACTGCTGCGCAGCGGCGAATACCTGTTCAACGGTGTCGTACAGGTCCTCAACACGATCCCCCTGCTCGCGGTGCTGCCGCTGATGATCGTGTGGTTCGGCATCGACGAGCTCACGAAGGTGCTGCTGATCTCCTTCGGCGCCGGCGTGCCGATGTACCTCAACCTGTTCGCCGCGATCCGCGGCGTCGACCAGCGCCTCATCGAGATGGCACGCACGACCGGCGCGGGCACATGGCGCCTGGTGACGCGCGTGCTGGTGCCCGGATCCCTGCCCGGATTCCTGGTCGGCCTTCGCTTCTCCCTCGCCTACAGCGTCCTCGGCCTCGTTGCCGCGGAGACGGTCAACGCCGACAAGGGACTCGGCTTTCTCATCACGCAGGGACAGACCTATCTCCAGACCAATCAGGTCTTCGTGGGGCTGGTGATCTATTCGCTCCTCGGCCTGCTGGCCGACCAGTTCGTCCGGGCTCTCGAACGGGTGCTGCTGCGGTGGCGCCCGAGTTATGAGGCGTCATGAGCAGCACAGTCGCGACCGAACTCCGCCGGCAGACCGGTGTCGTCGTGGAGCAGGTCGTCCGGCGGTTCGGTGACCGGGTCGTGCTCGACCGGCTCGACCTCACCATCGACGACGGGGAGCTGGTGATCCTCCTCGGACCCTCGGGCTGCGGGAAGAGCACCCTCCTCAGGCTCCTCGCCGGCCTGGACCGGCCCGAGGGAGGACGCGTGGAGGTCCCGGCGAAGCGCGCGATCGTCTTCCAGGCCGACCGGCTCCTGCCGTGGCAGCGCGTCCTGCGCAACGTCGCACTCGGCCTGCACGGGCCCGACGCGGACCGGCGGGCCCGCGACGTCCTCGCCGAGGTCGGACTCGCGGGGCGCGAGAAGGCATGGCCCAAGGAGCTCTCCGGCGGCGAGGCCCAGCGGGTCTCGCTGGCCAGGGCATTGGTGTCGGAGCCCGAACTCGTCCTGCTCGACGAGCCGTTCGCCGCCCTCGACGCC
This sequence comes from Streptomyces sp. NPDC001914, assembly GCF_042891215.1. Taxonomy (NCBI): domain Bacteria; kingdom Bacillati; phylum Actinomycetota; class Actinomycetes; order Kitasatosporales; family Streptomycetaceae; genus Streptomyces; species Streptomyces sp. NPDC001914. Next base: position 138,690 of record NZ_JBIASW010000016.1, on the reverse strand, counting down.
ATCACGCGGCTGCGCATGCACGACCTCGTGCGCGCACTGCGCACCAAGCACCAGGCCGCCATGCTCCTCGTCACCCATGACATCGACGAGGCGATCGCCCTGGCGGACCGCATCCTCGTCATGAGCAACGGCGGCATCGGCGCCGGACACACCGTCCACCTCTCCGCCGCGGACCGCGAAGCGAGCGTCGCGCGCGAGGAACTCCGGGCACGGCTCCTGGAAGACCTCGGCCTCGCCGGGCAGCACTGACCCCCGGCAGCCCCCCAACACCCGTACCCAGTACAGAAAGCACAGGACATCCCATGCGTAAGACAACCACCCGACTCGCCGCCGCCCTCGCTCCGCTCGCCCTCGCGAGCACCCTCGTCGCCTGCGGATCGTCCTCCGACACGACCGCACCGCTCAGCAACGCCGGCAACGCGAGCAGCGAGAAGCACCCCGAGTGGAGCAAGTACACCTTCACCATCGGGGACAACGGCGGTGACGGCAGCGAGGCCCTGGCGAAACTGACCGGTGTCTTCGACAACGCGCCCTACAAGGTGAAGTTCGCCCGCTTCACCTACGGCCCACCCCTCGTGCAAGCGGCGGCCTCGGAAGACATAGACCTGGGCAGCGTCGGTGACGTACCCCCGATCACCGGCGCGGCGAAGGAGTACGGCTTCAAGATCGTCGCCGTGAACCGCTCGCTCACGCCCGACCAGGCGGTGGAGAACATCATCGTGCCGAAGGGCTCGAAGCTGAGGACGGCCGCCGACCTCAAGGGCAAGCGGATCGCCGTGCCGCAGGGCAGTTCCGCCCACGGACTGGCCCTGAACGCGCTGAAGAGCGTCGGACTCGGCCCCAAGGACGCGAAACTCGTGTTCCTCGACCCGGCCGCCGGCGCGACGGCGTTCAACACCGGCAAGGTCGACGCCTGGTCGATCTGGAACCCGCAGTCGGCGATCGCCGTCAAGAACGGCGCCCGGATCCTGGTCAAGGGCCTCCCGCCGATCGACCAGACGAGCAGCTACTACGTCGCGAGCGACAAGTCGCTCAAGGACAAGACCAGGCGCGCGGCCCTCACGGACGCGCTGAAGAGGCTCGCCCACGAGTACGCCTGGGCCATCAAGCACCCGGACAAGTACGCCCAGGCGCTGTCGCAGGAGCAGGGCATCCCCCTGGCCGACGCCAAGGCCTCCCTGGCCGCCTACTCCAACAGGGTGACCCCGGTCGAGAAGTCGGACATCGAACTGGAGCAGAAGCTCGCGGACGCTTTCCTGGAAGCGGGCCAGATCACCAAGAAGGTCGACCTCCCTTCCATCACCGACAACCTCCTCCCGGCCGGCTACGACAGCTCCAAGCTGCCCGTCGACTGACCCCGCCCGCCGCTTCGACACGCGAAGGAGACAACCCGTGACCGACACACAACGCCGGCTCCACCTCAACGCCTTCCTCATGGAGGCGGGCCACCACGAGGCGGCATGGCGGCTCCCGCAGAGCAACCCCCGGGCGGACTTCGACCTGAGGCACTGGATCGAGCTGGCGCGACTCGCCGAGAGCGCCAAGTTCGACTCGCTGTTCCTGGCGGACGGCCCCGCACTCGTCGGAACAGGCGAGTTCCGGCCACCGGGCCAGCTCGAGCCACTGACCCTGCTGACCGCCCTGTCCCAGGCGACGAGCCGCATCGGCCTCATCGCGACCGTCTCGTCGACCTACAACGAGCCCTACAACCTCGCCCGACGGCTCGCCTCCGTCGACCACGTCAGCGGCGGCCGCGCCGGCTGGAACATCGTCACCTCGGCGGGAGCGGACGAGGCCGCCAACTTCGGACTCGACGACCGCCCCGGCCACGCCGAGCGCTACGCGCGCGCCGACGAGTTCCTGAAGGTCGCCAAGGCCCTGTGGGACAGCTGGGAGTCCGACGCCGTCGTCGCGGACAAGGCCGCGGGACGCTACGCCGACCCCGAGCGGCTGCACCCGCTCGGCCACCAGGGCCGATTCTTCAAGGTGGCCGGCCCCCTCAACGTGCAGCGCCCGCCGCAGGGTTACCCGCTTCTCGTCCAGGCCGGCTCCTCCGAGGACGGAAGGGACTTCGCGGCCCGCCACGCCGAGGCCATCTTCACCGCGCACACCACCTATGAGCGCGCGGCCGCCTTCTACGCCGACATCAAGGCGAGGACCAGGGCGGCGGGCCGCGACCCGGACGGCGTGATCGTCCTGCCCGGCATCGTCCCGTACATCGGGTCGACCGAGTCGGAAGCCCGAGCGCTGGCCCGGCAGTTCGACGAACTGCGCGTGCCGGAGTACGGGCTGCGCCAGCTGGCCGCCGTCTTCGAGACCGAGCCGTCGGTCTTCGAACTCGACGAGCCCCTCCCGGACTTCATCCTGGCCAGGCCGAAGCTGGAAGGCGCGCAGAGCCGCGCGGACCTGATCATCGACCTCGCGGTACGCGAACGGCTCACGGTCCGGCAGATCATCTCCCGGCTCGGCGGCGGACGCGGCCACTTCGAGTTCATCGGCACACCCGAGCAGGTCGCGGACACGATCATCGCCTGGTTCGAGGGCGGTGCCGCCGACGGATTCAACATCATGGCACCGGCTCTGCCGTCGGGCCTCGCGGCGTTCGTGGAGCACGTCCTGCCGATCCTGCGGGGCAAGGGCCTGTTCCGCGAGGAGTACGAGGGCACGACCCTGCGCGAGCACTACGGGCTCCCGACCCCGGCGAACCAGTTCCGGACGGCCTGACCGCAGACCCCTCGGCCGGGGAGCCCGTCACCCGGCTTCCCGGCCGAGGAGCCTGCCACGCGGCTTCCCGGCCGGGGAGCGCGCCACCCGGCTTCCCCGGCGGGGGAGCCGCCACCCGGCTTGCCGGTCGCGCGCACGCACGCCCCCCTCCGTCGGGGACCGTGCGTGTGCGCGGGGTCGTCCCGGCGCCCGCCGGTCCGGCAGGGACCTGACCGGTTCGGCAGGGACCGTTAACGGTCCCTGCCGAGTCATCCAGCCGACGTCTCAGGAGAACCGGCCGCTCTCCGGCGCCGTGCCGCGGACGCCGCTCGCCACCGCGTTCGCCTACGTCCGAGGACACCGAGCACGGAGCCCGTCCTGCCGCCCCCGCCGTGACCGGCCACCGCGGCGATCGCGCAGAGCCCGCACACGGCGCACAGCAGCCAGACCGCCGTGTAGCTCCCTTCGTACGGCGTGGTCCCACCGGGCTTCGTGTGCGATGCCAGCAGGGAGGCGACCACGCCGCCCGAGACCGCTCCTCCCACGGTCTTCACGTTGTTGTAGAGCGCCGAGGCCACGCCGGTGTGCTGCGGCTCGGTGGCCTCCACGATGACGGTGGGCATGGCACCCAGCGCCGCGCCGACACCGGCGCCGCAGACCGAGACGGCGATCACCATCTCTCCCACGCTGTCGTGCAGACAGGCCAGACCGAGAAAGCCGGCCGCCATGAGGCCGAAGGCGGTCAGGAGAGTGCCCCGGTAGCCCAGGCGCCGGGCGATCAGCGCGGTACAGGCGGAGGTGAAGAGCGCCGCGACGGCCCCGGGCAGGCTGACCAGTGAGATGTCGAGGGCGGTGAGCCCGAACCCGTAGCCGTCCGTCGTGGGATCGGCGGCCAGGAACGTCGCGTTGGGTGACTGGCTGCCGAAGTACATGACGCCGAAGAAGAACGAGACGAGATAGAGGCGTCCCACCCCGCGGCCCTTCATGGCCCTGAGGTCCACCAGTGGTGCCGGGCACCGCAGTTCCGTACGCACCCACAGGGAGATCAGGACGGCGAAGAGGCCGAGCGGGAGAAGTACGCCCGTCGACATCCATCCGTCGTGGTCCACGCGCGAGACGCCGCCGAGCAGCGACAGCAGGGAGAGGCCGAGGAGTGCGGCACCCGGCCAGTCGGGACGGCCGACGGCCCTCGGAACGCTCTCCGGTATGAACAGGAAGCTCACCGGCACACACAGCAAGGCGAACAACGCCGTTACGAGCAGCACGAGTTGGATGCTGTCCACGGCTTTCGCCGCCGCACCCATGACCACGGCGCCCAGCAGGCCGCCCAGCGTCAGAGCGCCCACCAGCCGTGCGATGGCCCGGCGAGCCTGTTCGACCGGGAGCCGGTCGCGGACGAGAGCGATCTCGAGCGGGAGGAGCGCCACGAGCGCGCCCTGGAAGACCCGTCCGAGCAGGAGGACCGGGAAGGTGGGGGCGAGCGCCACGAGCAGGCTCCCGGCGGCCACCGCGGCGATGGCCAGCCGCAGCATCCGGCGATGCCCGTACAGGTCGCCGAGCCGGCCGAAGACCGGCACCATGACCGCCCCCGCCAGCAGTTGGACGGACACGATCCAGTTCAGCGTGGAGTCGCCGATCCCGTGGTGCTCACCCAGTTCCGGCAGAAGCGGTGTGATCCCCGTCTGGAGGAATCCGCTCATCAGCTCGAACAGGATGAGGAGTCCCACGACAGCGGTGACGGAGGCCGGCGCGGACGGATCCTGGCCCGGGCGGGCCTCGTCGGGCGAGGCTGAGGTCCCGTTCACGCGGACCGGTCCGCTGCGGCGTGGCGGTCGAGGGAGCGTACGGCGAGTGAGGCGAGGAGGAGCGCCTGGTCGGGCAGCACCCGGTCGTCGTACGCCGCCTGCGCGGAATGGTTCACGGGGGCGGTGGCGGGGTCGCGGTCGGGCGGGCACGCGCCCACGGCGAGGAAGGCGCCGGGTACCGCGTCGAGCACGAACGAGAAGTCCTCGGACCCGGAGACCGGCCGGGGCGTCTCGAACACCCGGTGCGGGCCGAAGAGGTCGAGCGCCGTGTCCAGGGCGAAGGCCGCCTGGTCGGCGGAGTTGACGGTGGCCGGGTACTGGTGGGTGTAGTCCAGCCGAATGTCCACACCGTGGGCCTGCGCGATGCCGTGGAGGGTGCGTTCGACCATGCCCTGGACCTGGTCGCGGGTCTTCTCGGAGTACGTGCGCACGGTGGCCGCGAGTTCGGCCGTATCCGGTATCACGTTGCGGGCGGTGCCCGCGTGGAAGGAGCCCACGGTGATCACCGCCGGGTCCTGGACGTCGATCTCGCGGGCGACCCTGGTCTGCAGAGCGGTCACCATCTCGGCCGCGGCGGCCACGGGATCCCGGGTCAGGTGCGGCATCGAACCGTGCCCGCCCCGGCCGATCACGGTGACGTCGAACGCGTCGGCTGCGGCGAGCATGGTTCCGGGGCGGGTGGCGACCGTGCCCATGGGGACCTGGGTCGAGAAGACGTGCAGGCCGTACGCGGCCACGACCCGTTCGCCGGCCGCGTCCAGCACGCCTTCCTCGACCATGATGCGGGCGCCGCCGTCGCCCTCCTCGCCGGGCTGGAACATGAACACGACGTCGCCGGCGAGTTCCTCGCGGTGCGCGGAGAGAAGCATCGCCGCACCCACCAGGCCCGCGGTGTGCAGATCGTGGCCGCAGGCGTGCATCAGACCGGGGCGCTCGGACGCGTACGACAGGCCGGTGTCCTCGTGTACCGGCAGGGCGTCCATGTCGCCGCGCAGGAGCACGGCGGGGCCCGGCCGGCCGCCACGGAGGACGGCCGTGACCGAGGACAGGTCCTTGCCGAGGGTGATCTCCAGAGGGAGGCCCTGCAGAGCCGCGAGGACCTTCTCCTGGGTGCGGGGCAGGTGCAGGCCGATCTCCGGATCACGGTGGAGCCGACGGCGGAGGTCGGTGAGATCGTCGAGGAGAGCGGCGGCGTCTGAGTGCTGGAACATGGCCGGTATCGTGCGAGGACGGACACACACCGGTCCCGGAACGACGTCATCATGCAATCGTTCATGATCATTTGCAGGTATCCGCCACCCTACGGAGAGGAAACGCGGACGTGCTGGACGAGCTGGATGAGCTGGACTATCTCCTGATCACGGTCCTCCAGCACGCGCCCCGGGCCGACTGGCGGCGGATCGGCGCGGCCCTGGACGTGGACGCGACCACGGCCGCCCGGCGCTGGGCCCGGCTGACCGAGTCCGGTCTCGCCTGGCTCGGCTGCCATCCCAACCCCGCCCTCATCGGCGAACTGATCGTCGCGTTCATCGAGGTCGACTGCGTGTCGGGGAAACTCCACCAGGTGTGCGAACAGATCCTGGACGACCCTCCTCTGTTCAACATCGAGCACACGACCGGGGCGCGGGACCTGCTGCTCACCGGCGTCTTCCGCTCGCAGGCCCAGCTCGTCCGCTACGTGGGCTTCCGGCTGGGCGAGCTCGACGGTATCTCCGCGACGCGCATCCAACTGGCCACGGCACTGCACACGGAGGGCAGCCGCTGGCGACTGGACCGGCTGGCCGAGGAACGCCGGGGCATGCTGCGCGCGGACCGGGACCGGCCGTCGGAGGGCGCCGTCCTCAACCGGTCCGACCTGGACCTGATCATGCTGCTCTCGGAGGACTGCCGGCAGAGCGTCGCCCGGCTGTCCGAGCGCAGCGGACTGAGCCCGACCACGGTCCGGCGCAGGCTCGACCGGCTGGACGCGGCCAGAGCCATCTCGTACCGGTGCGAGGCCGCCCGTTCCGTCTCCGGCTGGCCGGTGAGCGCCACGCTGTGGGGGATCGCCCCGGCCGCTGAGACCGCCAGGATCACGGCACAGCTGTCGAGAATGCGGGAAACCCGCCTGTGCGCGACGTTGTCCGGTCCGCACAACGTCATGGTCACGGTGTGGCTGCGCTCGCTGGGGGACGTGCAGTCGTTCGAGGCGGCGCTGGCGCTCCGGTTCCCCGAACTCACCGTCGCGGACCGGGCCATGACGCTCTGGCAGTTCAAGCACGCGGGAGAGGTACTGGATCCGGAGGGCCGCCGCCTGCGCACGGTGCCGTTCTCGGACCTGTGGGACGAGCAGGAGGCGGGCGCCGCGGAGAGAGAACTGCTGAACCGGATGCGCGGCCCTGCCCCCGCCCCGCTCCGCCCGGCCTGAGGCGCACGCGCCAACTACGTTTCCGGTGGCGGGAATTCGGCCGCTGCCGGACGGAACCGGCCCCGTCGGGTGGAACCGGCCCGTCGGGTGGCCCCGGCCCCGTCGGGTGGAAACGGCCTCGATCTCCTTCAGGATCGCCCGCTCCTGGTGGACGTGTCCGGTCGCGCTCCCGGACCCGCGCACTCTCTCAGACTGGGCCGCCGGGCTGGACGGGGAGCGCCGCCAGTCGTCGGTGCAGGTAGCCGCCGCCCCAGGAGAGTTCGTCCAGCGGTACCGCCGGCTCCAGCCGGTGCCAGCGGCCGAGGATGGCCGTGAGGGCCACGGTCAGTTCCAGCCGGGCCAGTGCGGATCCGGGGCAGTAGTGCGGTCCCAGGCCGAAGGAGAGATGGCGGGTGGCGGTGTCGCGGTCCGGGTCCAGCGTTCCGGGGTCGGCATGGCAGCGCGGGTCGTGATTGGCCGCGGCCACGGAGAGCAGGACGCCGCTGCCCGCCGGGATGACCGTGTCCCCGAACCGTACGTCCTCCAGCGCCACCCTCTTGGTGCTGAACGGGCCTGGGGTGTCCCAGCGCAGCAACTCGTCCACCGCGCGCGGTATCCGCGACGGCTCCTCCCGCAGGGAGTCCTGTACGTCGCGGTGGCCGAGCAGCGCCACCACGCCCATGCCGATCGCCTGCACCGTGCTGTCGAAGCCGGCCAGGAACAGCATCGCCAGGAGGGAGGCGACCTCGTCCTCGGTCGCGCCACCCTGCCTCCGCCATGCCGCAAGGACCCGGGAGACGACGTCCTCACCCGGGGCGGAGGTGCGGCGGGCCATCTCGCCGCGGACGAACGCGTCGATACGGGCCACGCTGTCCTCGACGGCCCGGGCGGAGCAGCCCGCCTTGTCCGCGAGGAGCGCCACCGGCCCGTACAGCGCCGTCCGTTCCTCCTCGCGCACTTCGAAGACCTCGCACAGCGACCGGAAGGCGAACGGGCGCGCGAAGGAGTCCATCAGTTCCACCGGACCCCGCCCCCGCGCCGCGTCCGCCGCGTCGAGGAGTTCGACGGCGGCCTGCTCGACGCGATCGCGATGGGCGGCCATGCGGGCCGGGGTGAGGGCCGGCGTCGCGAGGCGGCGGATCCGCGTGTGGTCCGGCGGGTCGTAGTTGACCAGCGTCACGTCCAAGGCGCGTCGGCGCACGCCGGGGTCGGGAACATGGCCGCCGCTCAAGGAGAGGCGGGGGTCCAGGAATCCGGCCCGTACGTCCTCGGCACGGGTCACCAGCCATGCGGGCCGTCCCGCGGGCGTCCTGATCCGGGCCACGGGACAGGTCTCCCTGATCTTCGCCAGGGTCTCCTCCGGACGGGCCAGGAACCCGGCCCCCAGCGGCTCCGGCAGCTGCTGCCGTCGAGCCGGTGCCGCTACTGGCGCCGGTAGCGGAGCTGATGCCGACAGGGCTGACGGTGCGGCCGTGACGACCGGCTCGGTGTCCATGCGGAGGCCTCCTCTCGCGGTCGCGGAGTGTGCGGCGGTCAGCGTAGGAAGCGCCGGTTGACCGCCGGTTCGCGCCCAGTGCGATTCCGGTATGGGATCGGCGTGGCTCGCCCACCCGCCTCCCTGGCTACCTGCCGAGGCTCTGATTCGCTTTCGTCGCCCCGTCGCCCCGTCGCCCCGTCGCCCCGTCGCCCCGTCGCCCCGTCGCCCCGTCGCCCCGTCGCCCCGTCGCCCCGTCGTGCTCGTCGTGCTCGTCGTGCTCGTGAGGGTGACGACCCGACCTTTCGGCAGCGGCACCCGGCGCTACGGAAGCGGCCCAACCCGGCCGCCCCCACCGACCTTTTCCATCCGGCCACCAGCGAGGCCGCCCAACGCCCCCACCAGGCACTCCACCAGGTCCCAACCAGCCATGAACCGGTGCCGAACCCCCTGCTCCTAGCTTCCTCCCGGTCGGAGCACCACTGCCGTCCGTCGTCCCGAACGCCCGTCGTATGGAGGACCATCATGGCCGAGAACGTCGAGCCCAACGAGGAGACCACCGAGACCCCCGCGGAGGAGACTCCCGAGGTCGTCGCGCACGCCGCGTCCAACGTCGCCTGGTGCGGGGTACACCAGGAGTCGGCCGTCGACGAGCCCGAAGTGGTCGCGCACGCCGCGTCCAACGTCGCCTGGTGTGGCGTGCACCAGGAGTCCGCCGTCGACGAGCCCGAGGTGATCGCCCACTCCGAGGAGGGCGAGGACACCCCCTGGTGCGGCGTCCACCAGGAGCACAACGCCTGATCGGCTCACCCCCGGCGCGGTCCTCCCGGTCGCGGTGGCGCCTGACGCCACCGCGACCGGGCCGCGCCCGCCCTCCAACTCCCGCCATCGCTCCGGAGGTTGCCGTGCCCGGTACGCAGTCCGTCGCCGTCCCCGCCGCCGGGGCCCGTCTGATCCAGGCCCGCAGGGGGTGGTGGTTCCTGGGCGCGGGCGGATACGCCCTGATGCGCCCCGGCCAGGTGGAGGCCGACGGCACCCTGCGGCCCTCCGCCGAACGCTATCTCCGCGAGGCGGGACTGTACGACGTGAAGCCGTACAACTCGTACTCGCTGACCGTACTGACCAGCACGGACTGCAACCTCGGCTGCGGCTACTGCTTCCAGAACACCGCGCAGGACCCCAAGGGCGGAAGCCGGCCGCCGCGCATCCAGCACGCCCGGCTGACACCCGAAGCCGTGGGACAGGTCCTGGACTTCACCCGCGAGCGCATGACCGCGGCCGGCATGGACAAGCTGTCGCTGCTGCTCTTCGGCGGCGAGCCCCTGCTCAACCCCCGGGGCTGCCGCGACCTGCTCACCAGGGCCGCGGAACTGGGCACCCTCACCGCGTCGATGACGTCCAACGGCACCCTGCTCACCCCGCTGATCGCCAAGGAACTCAACGCGGCGGGCCTCGGCTCCGTACAGGTGACCTTCGACGGCGACCGCGCCGACCACGACGCCATCCGCGTACGCCGCTCCGGAGGCGGCACCTTCGACGTCATCGTCTCCAACATCGCGCGCGCCATCGAGAAGACCTCCCTGCGCTGGATGCTGCGGGTCAACGTCTCGCACCTGAACAGCCACGGCGTCGACGACCTGGTCGAACGGCTCGGCGCCCACCTCGATCCTGCTCGCTGCGGCATCCACTTCGCCCGCGTCGGCGACGTCGGCGTCGGCTACGCCAACAACCTGATGCACGAGAACGGCCTCGTCGGCGACTTCGTCCGCTGGCACGCCCGCGCCCTGGAACTCGGCTTCACGGTGGCCCGTCCGCGCGCCCATGTTCCCTGCCAGGCCTGTTCCTTCGCGGACGGCCGCTACGGCGCGGTCGTCAACGCCGACGGTGTACTGGCCAGTTGCTGGGAGACCGCCGGCAAACCCGGCATGGAGGTCGGCACCATCACCGACGGCTACCTCGACGCCGAGCAGACGGAAGGCCGCTGGGTGAGCTGCCACGACCACTACCAGTACGACGAGGAGGCGGCCGTCCGCGCCGACTTCCAGGACCGGGTCGACGCCGGAGTCCTGGACAGTCTCCACGCCGTAGGGCGGCTGGGATGAAGAGCGCCGGCATCCTGCGGACCAACGCCGACTTCCGCCGCTATTGGCTCAGTTCGACGCTGTCCACCCTGGGCTCCCAACTCTCGCTGCTCGCCTTTCCGTTGCTCGTCCTGTCCATCGGCGGCAGCGCTGCACAAGCCGGTACGGTAGCGACCTTCTCCCTGGTGACCCGGACCCTGCTGCGACTGCCGGCGGGCCAGCTCGCCGACCGGCTCGACCGGCGGATGATCATGGTCGGGACCGATCTGATTCGCCTCGTGGCACTGGCCAGCATTCCGTTGGTGTCGGCACTGGGAGACCTCGGACAGGCGCATCTCCTCGGCGTCGCCGTGATCGAGGGCGCGGCCACCGCGCTCTTCGCGCCCGCCGCCACGATCGCCGTCCGCGACGTGGTGCCGGAGAAGGACCTCACCGACGCGCTGAGCCGCAGCCAGGCCGCCATCGCGACGAGCTCGCTCATCGGCCCGTTCCTCGGCGGCTGGTTGTACACGATGGACCCGATGCTGCCGTTCGCCGCCGACGCCCTCTCGTACGGAGTCTCCGCCCTCCTGCTGCTACGGATCACCGCCAAGCCGCCTCGTCCGGTGGCCGCGACCGACCGCGACGATCGGCTCACGGCCGGACTGCGCTGGCTCACGCACCAACGGGCCCTCCTGGCAGCGCTGTTGTTCGCCGCAGGCATCAACGTCGTCTCCGCGGCGGCCCAGACGACCATGGTCGTCTCGCTGCGCCAGAGCGGCGCCGGCGGGACGGCGATCGGAGCGGTGATGGCCTGCGCGGGCATCGGGGCGATGCTGGGCGCGGCCGTGGCTCCGCGGCTGATCAAGCGAATCCCCGCCGCCCGACTGTTCCTGCTCATCGGCGCGGTCTGGGCGATGGGCCTCGCCGTCTTCTCCACGACCGCGCACCCCTGGACGATCGGCCCCGTGCTGGTCGTGGTCGTCTTCTTCAGCCCGCCCGCGGGCATCGTCGTGGGCCGCGCCATGCTGGTGCTGGCACCGCGGGACCTGCTCGGCAGGGTCAGCACCGCGACCGGACTGCTCATGGCCGGTCTCGCCTCCCTCGGACCGCTCCTCGCGGGCTCCTTCGTGGACTCCCTGGGGGCGAGCCACACCTGGCTGGCCCTCGCCGGAACCGCGGCGGTCGTCACCGTGGTGTCTTCGGTGCCTCTTCTGCGCGAGACCAGGCTCGACGCCGTGGCCGACGACGCGAGGAAGGCGGACCTCGGGGCTGCTGCGGGGGCCGCGAGGAAGGCGGGCCTCGGCGCCGCCGCTGCGGGCGACGCGAGGAAGACGGACCTCGGCGCCCGCGCGGGCGACCCGGAGAAGACCGGCATCCCGGCTGTGGCGGGCGATGCGAAGGAGACCGGGCTCGACGTCACGGCGGACGTCGCGAAGACCGCCGTCGATCCCGTCGAACCTTCCGGTCTCCCGCGAGTGCCCGGGTTCAGGGACACCATGGCTGCTTCCGGGTTCCAGGATTCCCCGGCCCTCGCAGGCGCGAGCCACGGCGGACGGCCGGCGGTCGAGGCGCACGGTGAGCCGGCTCCCGGCGTCGCCGAACCGCCGACGGTCGAGGCGCACGACGAACCCGCCCCCGGCCTTGCCGACCGCCCGGCCGTCGAAGCACACGGCGAACCGACCCCCACCGGCGGCTCCGAGCCCGAGGACCCGTCCCCGGCGTCGCCCGCGCGGCGCCCGGGACCGGGCGGCTCCTGACCCGCGCCCTCCCGCACGCGACCGACGTGATCCGTCCCCCTGGAGCGCCGCGATGACCCAGTCCCCGCCCCGCGACGCCGGGCCGGCGCCCGCCCCGTACACCTGTCCTCCGGCCCCACGCAGCGGACCGGCGGAGATCATCCACGGACAGCGGGTGGCCGACCCGTACCGCTGGCTGGAGGACCCGACGGACCCCGCCACCGCCGCGTGGTGCGCCGCTCAGGACCTGCTCTACGCCGAGGAGGAGGCGCGCTGGCCGGACCGGGAGGCGTTGTTCGCGAGGATGACCGCCCTGCTCGCCCGAGGCGGCGTCCGCCCGCCGGTGGTTCGCGGCGCGCGGGAGTTCCACACGCGCAGGGAACCCGGACGCGAACTCGCCGCACTGGCGGTCCGTGAGGACGGTGGAACGCGCACGCTGCTCGACCCGCTGGACGTCGATCCTTCCGGCAGGACGGTGCTCGACGCCTGGGAACCGTCCTGGGAGGGCGACCTCGTGGCCGTCCAGCTCTCCTCGGGCGGTACGGAACACTCGGAGCTGCGTGTACTCGACGTGGCCACGGGCGAGACGGTCGACGGGCCCATCGACCGTGTCCGCCGCTCTCCCGTGGCATGGCTGCCGGGAGGCCGGGCCTTCTACTACGTACGTCGACTGCCGCCCGGTCACGTGGCCCGAGAGGCGGGAGGGGCTGGAGAGGCGGGAGGGGCCGGGGTGGGACCCCGCCGCCGCGTCTACCTGCACCGGCTCGGCACACCGGCCGACGAGGACGCGGAGATGTTCGGGGCCGGACGGCCCGACACCCAGTACTACACCGTCGCCACCACCCCCGACGGCGGGACCCTGGTCATCGGTGCCAGTGAAGGGACCTCGCCGCACACCGACCTCTGGACCGCCGACCTGACCGGGACCCGCCGCGACCGGCCGGACCGGCCCGACCGGCCGGACCGGCCCGACCTGCGCCGCCTCCAGCACGCGGCCGACGGTCACACCGTCGTCCGTCCCAGGCCGAACCCGGGACCGCTGCTGCTGAGGACCACCGTCGACGCCCCGCGCGGCCGGATCGCGGCAGCCCCTCGCGACGTCACGGAGCCAAGCCAGTGGCGCACCCTCGTCGCGGAGCAACCCGGCACCGTCCTGCAGGACTTCGCCGTCCTCGACGGCCCTGCTCTCGACAGGCCGCTCCTGGCGGTCGTACGAACCCGGCACGCGGTCGGCGAGTTGACCCTGCACGACGCCCGCACCGGCGCCCCGACCGGGAACGTAGCCCTGCCCGGACGAGGAACGATCACTTCCCTGACCGCACGTCAAGAGCCGGGTCATGAGCTGTGGTTCGCGTACACCGACCACGTCACACCCACCGTCGTCCTGCACTACGACGCCGTGACCGGACACCTGCGCCCCTGGCCCGGCGGCCCGTCGGAAGCAGCTCCGGTCGAGGGCGTGCACGTCACCCAGGAGGTCGTGCGCTCCGGCGACGGCACCGAGGTGCGCATGTTCGTCATGTCCCCCACCGGACGCCCCGACAGACCCCGACCCGCCGTCCTCACCGGCTACGGCGGCTTCGGCGCCTCCATGACACCGGGCTTCACGCCGCAGGCCGTGCCCTGGGTGCGCGCGGGCGGCGTGTACGCGGTGGCCTGCGTGCGCGGCGGGGGAGAGGAAGGCGAGGAGTGGCACCGCGCCGGACGCCGCGAACACAAGCACAACACCTTCGACGACTTCGACGCCGCGGCGGACCACCTGCTCCATGACGGATGGGCGGCGCCCGGCCGCCTCGGCGTCCTCGGCAGCTCCAACGGCGGCCTGCTCGCCGCCGCCGCGCTCACCCGCCGCCCGGAGACCTACGCGGCCGTCGTGTGCGCGGCGCCCCTGCTCGACATGGTGCGCTACGAGCTGTCCGGGATGGGGGCGAGCTGGCGCGACGAGTACGGAAGCGCCGCGGACCCCGACCAGTTCGCCCAGCTCCTCTCGTACTCGCCCTACCACCAGGTGCGCGAGGGCGCGCCCTACCCGCCCGTGCTGCTCGCCGTCTTCGACGGAGACACACGTGTCGATCCCGCACACGCCCGCAAGATGTGCGCCGCCCTGCAATGGGCCGGCAAGGGGCACGCGCCCGTCGTACTGCGCACCGAGCGCGACGTCGGACACGGCGCCCGCGCCTCCTCGCGCAGCGCCCGCCTCTACGCGGACGTCATGGCCTTCTTCGCCCACCACCTGGGCCTTCAACTGCCGGGAGACGACTGACTTGGCTTGCTCCCCTTCGTGAAGGAGGGGATTCCTACGGCTCGCGCCGTGGGGTTTTCTGCTTCATCGCCGACTGCCCGCCCGGAGTGCTCCGTTGAGGTCTTACACCGGCTCCACAGACAGGCGCCGTCAGCCCGACGGCCAGGATGTTCTTCGCCGCGTTCACGTCCCGGTCGTGGGTCGTCCCGCAGTGGCACGTCCAGGTTCGGACGTGCAGCGGCATTTTGTCCTGCCGGCTGCCGCAGGCGGAGCAGAGCTTGGAGGAGGGGAACCAGCGGTCGATCGCGATCACCTCGCGGCCGTACCAATGGGCCTTGTACTCCAGCATGCTCCGGAACTCGTGCCACGCCGCGTCCCCGACGGCCCGGGCGAGGCGGCCGTTCTTCAGCAGGTTATGGACGGTGAGGTCCTCGATCACGATCGTTTGATTGTCACGAACGAGCCGAGTGGTGAGCTTGTGCAGGTGATCGCGTCTGCGGTCGGCGATGCGGGCGTGGATCCGGGCGACCTTCCGGCGGGCCTTGGCCCGGTTCGCGCCCTCGCCCCTGGCTTTGCGGGCGAGCTGTTGCTGGGCTCGGGCGAGCCGGGCACGGTCGCGACGTTCGTGCCGGGGATTGGCGATTTTCTCCCCGGTGGAGAGGGTCAACAGATGATGCAGTCCGACGTCCACGCCCACGGCCGCATCGGTCCCCGGGAGCGGTCGCAGGGATGGGTCTTCGCAGAGCAGGGACACGAACCAGCGGTCGGCCGCGTCCTGCGACACCGTCACCGTGGACGGCGATACACCGACGGGGAGGGCACGGGACCACACGATGTCGAGCGGCTCCGCCATTTTCGCCAGGGTCAGCATGCCGTCCCGGAACCGGAACGCGCTGGCAGTGTACTCCGCCGACTTCCGAGACTTCTTCCGCGATTTGAAGCGAGGGTATCTCGCCCGTTTGCCGTAGAAGTTGGTGAACGCCGCCTGGAGGTGCCGCAGAGCCTGCTGGAGCGGCACCGAGGAAACCTCGTTGAGGTAGGCGAATTCCTCGGTCCTCTTCCAGGCCGTCAGCATCGCCGACGTCTGGTTGTAGCTCACCCGCTCCTGCCGCGTCCATGCCTCCGTACGCGCGGCAAGAGCCAGGTTGTAGACCTTCCGGACACAACCGAACGTGCGCGACAACTCCTCGGCTTGCGCATCGGTCGGATAGAAGCGGTACTTGAAGGCCCGTTTCACGTGGACGGATTGCACGGCCCGAACAATACCGCCTCGGTTTGCCCCAACGTGAGCGAAATTCGGAGATCGACACCGGTCCGCTGCGAGGCAAGTAGGCATTTCCTCGTCATGCATCTGCATTGGCCCCGGTGGACGGATTCCAAGAAGGGACGTCGATGAACGTGCTCCTGTGCCCGCTCAGCGACCCGGGCTACCTGTACCCCGCCGTCGCGGTGGGCCGCGAACTGCGCCGCCGCTCGCACGCCGTGCACGTCCTGGCCGGGCCGGGAGCCATACCGGTGGCGACCGCGGCGGGCCTGGACGTGTCCGCCGCGTCCGACGACACGGCCCTGTCCGTGGCTCACTGGACGGTTCGCGGACCCGAGCAGTACACGGAGGTGGCGCGGGCCGTCCGACGGCTGCGGCCCGACGTCCTCGTCACCTCCGTGCTCAACCACGGCGCCCTCGTGGCCGCCGAGGCAGCCGGACTCCCGGTCGTGGTGCTCGGGCTCGCGGCACATCTGTGGCCCTACCGCTCCGGAGGCGCCGGTCCATCGGACACGCACGACCGCAGTTGGCGGCTCACGGAGACCCTGAAGCACTACCGAGCCGTACGAGAGACAGCCGGCCTCGCGCCGCGGCGCGACCGCTTCCCGGACACCCCCTTGCTCGGTACCACGTTCCTGCTGCGCGGCCACCCCGTCCTGGAGCCGGCCGACGCCGAACTGCCCCCGGCCGTACGGCATGTGGGGCCCTGCTGGTGGGAGCCGGAACCGTCGTCCGCCGAACCGCTGCCGGACTCCAAGCCCCTGGCCTACGTCCACCTCGGCCGGACCTTCGGCGGCGCTTCCCTCTGGCCGCGGCTCAACGCGGGCTTCACCTCGGGGACTTACCGGGCCGTGGTGGAACTGGGACGCTCGGGTGCCTCTGAGGCCGCCGCGGACGCCGACCTCATCGTCGGCCGCCGCCCCTGGATGGGCCCGCTCGTTGAACGGGCCGACCTCGTCCTGACGAACGCGACTTCGGCCCCCGTGCTCGCCGCCCTCCTTCACGGCAAACCGCTCCTCGTCGCCCCGAACGGTTCGGAGCAGCAGGTCCTGGCCACTGCCTGCCTGCGTGCCGGCGTCGCGCGCCGGATGCCGGAGCCCGGAACTCCCGCCGCGGACCTGCGCACCGCGATCGAGGAGACGGCACACGACCTCCGGTTGAGGGCGTGCGTGGCGGAGATCGGTACAGCGCTCGCCGACGGCAAGAGTGAGAGCCGCGCCGCGGACGCCGTGGAATCAGCCGCTCGTTGACCGACGGCGGACCAGCACACGGGTGGTACCGTCATCCTCTTCCTCGACGTCCCGGACGTGCTCGAAGCCGATCCTGCGGAGCAGAGCCAGCGAGGCCTCGTTCGGTGCGGCGACGGTCGCGTACACCTCGGTCAGTCCGAGGGCGTCGAAGCCATGGGCGACGATCGACTGCGCCAGCTCGGTTCCCAGGCCTGATCCCCACGCCGTCGGCGCCAGAGCGTAGATGATCTCGAAGCCGCCGACGTCGGTGGGCTTGATCTCGGCATGGCCCACCAAGTGCCCGTCGCGGCGAACGGCCCAGACGTCGAACAGACCCTGGCGATAGACCTTCGAGAAGATCCGTCCGAACAGCGCCCGGTCCGCCGACTCGGTAGAGGGGCCGTCACCCATCCACCGCGACACCCTGGTGTCCTGGAACAGAGCGACGAAATCGTCTTCGTCCCCGGGGACGTATGGCTCGAGCAGAAGCCGTTCGGTGCGCAGAGTGGGGGTCACGGGCGGCGACGCTAGCGATGCCCGGTCCGGCCGGCAAACCACTTTCGGCCGGCAGATCACATTCGCCCGTGCCGGCATCACCCGCGCCGACGACGTGAGGCGGTCGCCGCCGACGGGTGTGCGTGGTCGAGACGAGGGCCGCCGCAGGGCGATGCCAAGGACCACGGTCGCAGCCTCCCGAGCTGTCGTGCGGCGACATCACGGGTCACAGATACGACACGAAGCGTTCACTGATCATCCACTCCCAGTCACATCGGCGTCACAATGGCGGCGCTCGAAGCTGTCCTTGGAGGACCATGCACGCAAGAACCGCATTCAGCGAAGCCGAACGCGCCCCCCTGCGCTCCGACGCCCAGGAGCGCGGACCGTCCGCGCAGGGCCGTACGGACGACCAGGCAAACCTCCTTGCAGAAGCCCCTCACTGGACCTGAGTGACCAAGTAACCCGCCGCCCCCGCCCCCGAACCGCAAGGAGCCGTCATGCCCCGCCCCGCTCCGCTCGCCGCGTGCGTTCTGCTGCTCGTCGCCGCCCTTGAGGCCTGTACCAATGCCCCGGCGGCCAAGGACGACAAGCCGACCGCCGAGGACGCACCCAACAGCATCGCAGCCCGCTGCCGGGCTCAGGACTGGCCCCAGGCCATGCCTGATGTCGTCGGCCAGCCGTTCGAGCCGTTCGGCCGCGACCTCATGTGCTTCGACAACATGGAGGCCGTGGCGCCTGATGGACACGATGTGATGACCGATCCGGCCAGCGGGCTGGGTGTCTGGACCGTCACCTCCAGCACTCCGAAGGCCGGGGCCAAGGTCCGGATCACGACACCGATCACGCTCGAACTCCGCGCGGCCGGGTGACCGTAGGGCGTGCTCGGCCGGGTGATCACCTGACCGAGCACGCCCGTGACGCCTTTGCGACCGGCCTTCGAGCTGGTACCGCTTCCATCGGTCTGGGGTGGCTCACGCGATACAGGGACGTGTTTCGGCCCGTCGGAGCATCCGAGATGCGCCGGCTTCACCTCGCCCGTCATGGCCGCCCTGCTTCACATTTCGAATGCAAAACCCTTTCGATGACCGCGACTTGAGCAAGTGCTGAAGGGCTGACGGGAGTCTCACGCCTTGCGAGCCGCTGAGCTCGTGTTCTGGGCCGGTGTGCTCGTCGCGTGAACTGCTGGGCGAGCGCCTGGCCGTGGCCCGCTGTTCAACAAATGAAGTCGGGAGTGTTGACAGGCCGTTACGGCGGTGTCATGTTCGCGGTCATCGACGTCAGTGGACGAGCTCCCTGGATCCGTCGGCGTCGGTAGTTCCCCGAAACGACTGGAAGCGCTACCAATTCTGGTGCTGAGCAAAGGAGCTCTCGTGCCTGTGTCAGTCGCAAGATGGTTCCGGATCCTCATCGCGCTCATGGCGATCTGCCTGTTCATCCCCCTGGCCGCCCACCCGGCGCACGCGGCATCCTGGGGTTCCCCTCAGACGGTGAACTCCTGGAACACGATCAACCAGCGGTGGACCGCAAACAACGAGTTGGAGACCTACACTCCGAGCTGCGTGTGGTACGAAGGCAACATCCTTGTGATCAAGACCTACAAGGGGAGCGACGGCAAGTACTACTCGGGCCGGGTGGAGTCCAAGGCCCTCTACGGCTACGGCACCTACAGCTTCACGGCGAGCATGCCGAGCGGACAGGGGCTGCTTCCTGCCGTGTGGGCGGCCTACTTGAACCCCTGGCTGCCGGAGTTCGACGCCGCCGAGATCGTGGGCCAGAACCCGAACACCGTGTACCAGACGTTCCACGACCCGAACAACGCGCAGACGCAGTTCTCGAGGGCCAACTCATCCGGTTGGACCAACGCGTTCCACACGTACTCCTTCACGTGGTGGCCCGATCACATCGACTTCACCGTGGACGGCACCATCACGGGCACGAAGTGGTACACCACCGCACCGGGTGTGGGCATGCACTTCATCGTGAACACCGCTGTGGGCGGCGACTGGCCCGGCAATCCGAACGCCTCGACCTGGGCCACGGCGGACGGTGCCCGCTACCTCAAGGTCTCCGCGATCACGTACACGCCGTACTACCCGTAGCTTCTGACGGCGGTCGGTGGCGGTGGCAGCGGTCGGGCCGCCGCCACCGACCGCGTCGGCCTCAGTGGAGCTGCTCGGCCAGTCCGACGATGACGCCCTCCGGGCCGCGAACGTAGCAGAGCAGAAAGCTGTCCTCGAACCGTGCGATCTCGCCGACCAGTTCGGCGCCGTGGGGGCGCAGGCGGGTGACGGTGTCCTCGATGTCGTCGACGGCGAACATGACGCGGTGGGTACCCAGAATGTTGTGCGGCCGGTTGCGTGGCCCGGCACTGACCGCCGCGGGGCTGCGGTACTTCGCCAGTTCGAGCCGGCTGTGTCCGTCCGGGGTCCGCAGCATCGCGATGTCGCAGTGGACGCCGTCGAGTCCGGTGCATTGGTCGGCGAAGAGGCCCTGGACCTCTCCTCTGCCCTCCACCTCCATACCGAGCTCCACGAAGAACGCGACGGCGGCGTCCATGTCCTCGACGACGATGCCGACGTTGTCCATCCGTTGAATCCCCATGCCGGTCTCTCCTTCCTCCTCGCGTGGCAGCCGGTCGCCGCTCATGTTCCCGGGACGGAGCCGGTGGCGCGGTCTCGACATCTCCTTTCCTCCCTGAGCCGTTTCAGTACGACCGCCGATCAGGTGATGACTCTGTGGCTTCGTAGGGCCACATGCGTGGAGAATGGGAGGGCTTCCAAGATTCTGTCGAAGGGACCTGGGCCTCATGGGTAACGTTCTGCCGCCCCGACGGTTGACGCTCGACCAGGTGGCGGAGCGGGCCGGGGTCTCGAGGTCCGTTGCCTCCAGGGTGCTGAACAACGCCCCCCACGTCAGTCGAGCCAAGCGCGATGCCGTCGAACGGGCCGTGCGCGACTTGGGATTCGTGGCGAACTCCAAGGCCCGGGCGCTTGCGACCAGCCAGTCCGGGGTGGCCGCGCTGGTCATCTCACGCCAGGATCCCTCGATCCTGGCGGATCCGTTCTACGCACAGGTCATCGTGGGGATCTCCGCCGCGCTGGAGGAGGGAGACCTCCACCTGCTGCTGTGCCTCGCCGAGTCGGAGCGTGGGCGGGCCAGGGTGGAGAAGCTGTTGCGGTCCGGCGCGGTGGACGGCGTGATGATGATGGCGTTGCACGAGGACGATCCGCTGATCAAGGTCGCCGACAAGACGTCGACCCCTGTGGTCTTCGGTGGACGGCCCGGCGGTACGCCGCCGCAGTGGTACGTCGACATCGACAACGTGGCCGGCGCACGCGCCGCCACCGAGCATCTGCTGTCGAGAGGGCGACGCGGCATCGTCACGATCACCGGACCCTTGGACACCGAGGTGGGACAGGCCCGGTATCGCGGCTATCGCGAGGCCCTGCTGTTGGCCGGCCTCCAGGCCCGGACTCCCGAGACCGGCGACTTCACCGAGGCGAGCGGGGCGGCCGCCATGAGGCGCCTGCTCGCGAACCAGCCCGATCTGGACGCGGTGTTCGCGGCGAACGACAACATGGCGGCCGGAGCGTTGCGGGCTCTCCGTGATGCCGGTCGGTCGGTGCCCGAGGACGTCTCCGTCGTCGGGTTCGACGATCTGGCCGTCGCGGAGAACGCCCAGCCCGCGCTGACCACGGTGCACCAGCCCATCAGGGAGCTGGGCACGGAGATGGCCCGCATGCTGGTCGCGTGCATCGGCGGCAGGAATCCCAGCCCGATTCTGCTTCCCTCGCACCTGGTGGTGCGCTCCAGCACATGACAGGCGCACGCGTGAGGGGCGCGGCCTTCGTGCCCTCAGCCCTTGACCGCTCCGTGCATGATCCCTCCGACGATCTGACGACCGAGCAGGCCGAAGACCACGAGGACGGGAAGGGTGCCCAGCAGGGTGCCGGCCATGATGACGGACTGGTCCTGCACGTAGCCGCCTCCGAGCTGGCGGAGCGCGACCTGCACGGTGGGTTCCTGGGAGGACAGGGCGATGATGGGCCAGAAGAAGTCGTTCCACGCGGTCATGAAGGTGAGCAGTCCGAGGACGGCCATCGCGGGACGGGCTATGGGGACGACGATGGTCCAGAAGATGCGTGAGGTCGAGGCTCCGTCGACCCGTGCCGCCTCGATCAACTCGTCGGGCAGGCATTGCGCGATGTACTGGCGCATGAAGAACACGCCGAAGGCGGAGACGAGGCTGGGCAGGATGACGGCCTGGAGCTGATTCGCCCACTGCAGCTTGGCGATGATGACGAACAGCGGGATGACGCCGAGTTGCGGCGGGATCATCATGGTCCCGACGGTGAAGGCCAGCAGTGCGTTGCGGCCGCGGAAGCGCAGTTTGGCGAACGCGAAGCCGGCCAGCGTCGAGCACAGCACGGTGCCCACCGTGATCGACGACGACACGATCAGCGAGTTGAGCAGAGCCTTGCCGATGTCCGCCTGCTGCAGGGCCTGTTGGAAGTTGTGCAGCAGATGCGGGCCGGGCCACAGCACCGGAGGGACGCGGGCGATGTCGGCGTTGGACCGGCTGGCCGCGACGAGGGTGTAGTAGAGCGGGAACATCGACACCAGCGTCGCCAGAATGAGGAACGCGTAGGTGAGGCGGCCTGCGTGCGTGGTGCGCCCGGCATGCTTGCGGCGCGGGGCGGTGGGCCTGCTCACGGCGAGCGCTCGGCTCGCGGGAGCCCGTTGGGTGTCTGTGAGGGTGGTCGTCACCGGACAGCCTCCTTTGCCGTGCGGCGGCGCGAGAGCAGGGTGTTGAGCCCGACGAGCAGCAGGATGAGCAGGAACATCACCCAGGCGATCGCGGCGGCGCGTCCGAGGTGGAAGAAGGACCAGCCCTGCTCGTACATGTAGAGCCCGAGGGTCTGGTACTGGTGGGTGATCCCTCCGGAGGCGGAACCCTCGAAGAGCAGGGGTTCGCCGAAGAGCTGGGTGGCACCGATGGTGGACATGATGACGGCGAAGACGATGGTGGGACGCAGTCCGGGCAGCGTCACGTGGAAGAACTGACGCCATCGGGAGGCGCCGTCCATCTCGGCGGCTTCGTACAGGTCTGCGGGGATGGACTGCATGCCCGCAAGGAAGATGAGGGCGTTGTAGCCGGTCCAGCGCCAGACGACGATGCAGGAGACGGCGGTCTGCGAGGTCCACGTACCGGTCTGCCAGTCGACCGGGCCGACCCCGACGAGCGACAGCGCGTAGTTGACCAGCCCGAAGTCGTGCCCGAACAACTGGGCGAAGACCAACGTGGCCGCGGCGACCGAGGTGGCGTAGGGCAGCAGCATCACGGTGCGGAAGAAGGTCCGTCCACGCAGCTTGTAGTTGAGCAGGTGGGCCAGCCCCAGGGCGAGCACGAGCTGCGGAATCGTCGACAGCGCACCGAGCGTGAACGTGTTGCGCAGGGCCGTCCAGAAGAACGGGTCGTCGAAGACGGCGGTGTAATTGCCCCAGCCGCGCCAGAGTTTGTCCCCGGGAGTCTGCAACTCGACTTTGTAGAAGGAGATGTACGCCGTGTACAGCAGGGGGAAGAGGCCGAACGCGGCGAAGAGAGTGAAGAACGGAGCGATGTAGCCGTACGGGGAAACAGCGCGCAGGGCCCGGCGAGCGGGAGCCGGAGCCGGAGGGGGTGGTGACGGACGGGCGCTGGGCGCAGGTGCGATGAGAGTCATGGGGGCGGCCCTTCGGGCATCGGGTGCGGCAGGCGGAGCACTTCTGGGGGCACCTCTGCGTGAGTGAGGAGGGCGGGGCCGGAGCAACCGGTCGGTCGTTCGTACGGCCCCGGTCCTCAGGTCAGCCGATGGCGTTCTGGACGCCCTTCCTCGCGTTGCTCCACGCCGTGTCGGAGCTCGTTCCCTTGCGTTCCACTTCGAAGAGGGCCTTGGCGATCTGCTCCTGCACGTCCTGGTCGTTCACGCCGAGGATCTGCACGGGTGCCTTCTCGGCGGCGCTGCCGAAGATCCGGCCGATCGGCGCGTTCGAGAAATACGGGTCCTTGGTGTCCGCGACCTTCTCGATCGCCGGGACGCTGGAGGGGAAGTTGCCCACCTTCTCGAACAGCTTCGTCTGCTGTTCCGGTGCGGTCAGCCACTTGATCAGTTCGTAGGCTTCCTTCTTGTGCCGGCTCATCCTGGGTATGGCGAGGTAGGAGCCGCCCCAGTTGCCGGCCTGGCCGGGCAGCGCGGCGACGTCCCACTTCCCGTCGCCGGACTTGCCGGCCTGGCCCTTGATGTAGCCGAGCATCCACGCCGGGCAGGGCAGGGTGGCGAAGGACCCGGCCGCGAACGCCTGGTTCCAGGATGGCGACCACTGGTCGAGGGAGCCGCTCAGGCCGGCGTGCGCGGCATCGACGGACAGGTCCCAGGCCTGCTTGACGGCGGGACTGGTGTCCCAGATCAGCTTCCCGGAAGCGTTGTAGTAGCGCTCCTTGGACTGGCCCGCGACGTTGGTGTAGATGCTGCGCACGCTGTCGATCCAGGCGCTCTTGCCCGGGGCGTTCTTCCTGTACTGCCGGCCGAGGTCGATGTACCCCTGCCAGGTGGACCAGCGCTTGGCGAGCACGTCCCGGTCGGTGGGCAGACCCGCCTTCCTCAGCAGGTCGGTGCGATAGCACATCGCCTCGGGGCCGTTGTCGGTACCCAGGCCGACCACCGCGCCATTCTTCGCGGTGGCCGCGCCCCACTTCGAGGCGGTGAAGTTCTTCTTCAACCCGGCCGCGCCGTACTGGTTGAGGTCCTCGAACTTGTCGCTCTGCAGCTGGGCGACGGAGGTGATGCGGCCGATCTCCACCCCCTGGATGTCGGCGAGTCCGCCACCACCCGCGAGCCGGGTCTGCATGGACTTCCAGTAGTTCTGTTCCTGCTCGGTGTCGGTCTGCCTGATGGTGATGTCCGGGTGGAGCTTCTCGTACTCCTTGTAGAGCCCGGCCTCCTTGAACCCGAACGTGCCGAACAGGTCGATGCTCAGGGTGACTTTGCCGCCGCCCTGCTGAGCCCCGGTCGATCCGGCTCCGCAGGCGGCCAGCAGGGCCGAGGTCAGGGCTACGGCACCCAGCCGTACGAGGGTGGTTCTCGCAGCTCGCGCGAGGTGCATGGGAAGCCTCCCAGGACGTGTCGTGAAGGGGCGGAAACAGGCGGTTCGGGTGCCGCGCGGTGATGTCACGGGCGCGTCGGCGTCGCGGAAGGCCGGCGTGCCCGGGTGGCCCGTGCCGTCCGGCTCAGCCAGAGCGCGCTCTGCTTGAGGCGGCGCTCCTGGGTCGCGAAGTCGACGTGGACGATGCCGAAGCGCTTGTCGTAGCCGTAGGCCCACTCGAAGTTGTCCATCAACGACCAGGCGAAGTAGCCGCGGACGTCGACGCCCTGCGCCCGAGCCCGTACCAGTGCGGCCAGGTGGTCCGCGAGGTAGGCGGTGCGTCGGGTGTCCCGCAGCCGGCCCTCGGTGTCGGTGCCGCATGCGCCGTCGTCGAAGGCGGCACCGTTCTCGGTCACGTAGATCGGCGGTGCCGGGTAGTCCCGGTGGATGCCGACGAGCAGGTCCGTCATGCCCTGCGGGTGAATCTCCCAGGGCATCGCCGTCAGGGGCAAATCAGCCCGCGGGACGCTCCGCGGATCGTCGCCGTCGCCCGCGGCGACCGTGTCGCTGAAGTAGTAGTTGACACCGAGGAAGTCGAGCGGCTGGGCGATGACACCCAAGTCCCCTTCCCGTACGGGCAAGGGGGCGCCCCGGCGGTGGAGGTCCGCGGTCACGTCCGTGGGGTAGCGCCCGAGCAGGACCGGGTCGAGGTAGAGCCGTCGGCCCATGCCGTCGGCCTGATGCGCCGCCGCCAGGTCGGCTGGCGCGGTGCCGGCGGCGTACACCTGGGAGGGGTTGAGCGTGATTCCCACCCGGGCATGACGAGAGGTGGTGGCACGGATGCGCTCGGCGGCCAGGCCGTGTCCGAGCAGCAGGTGGTGCACGGCGCGGACGGCCGAGGGGAACTCCTTGCGTCCGGGCGCGTGGCAGCCGATGTGGTAGCCGAGCACGGCCGAGCAGAACGGTTCATTGAGGGTGATCCAATGGCGGACCCGGTCACCGAGGCGCCCGGCGGCGATCCCGGCGAAGTCGGCCAGCCGGTGGGCGGTGTCACGGGCCGGCCAGCCGCCGGCGTCCTCGAGCTCCTGCGGCAGATCCCAGTGGTAGAGCGTCGCCCAGGGGGCGATGCCGCGACCCAGGAGCTCGTCGACGAGCCGGTCGTAGAAGTCGAGCCCCTTGACGTTCGCGGGTCCGCGTCCGCCCGGCTGGATGCGCGGCCAGGACAGCGAGAACCGGTAGGCGTCCAGGCCCAGTTCTTGTAAGAGAGCGACGTCCTCCGGCATCCGGTGGTAGTGGTCGCAGGCCACGTCACCGTGATCGTCGTTG
This sequence comes from Streptomyces sp. NPDC001914, assembly GCF_042891215.1. Taxonomy (NCBI): domain Bacteria; kingdom Bacillati; phylum Actinomycetota; class Actinomycetes; order Kitasatosporales; family Streptomycetaceae; genus Streptomyces; species Streptomyces sp. NPDC001914. The sequence goes on along the minus strand of NZ_JBIASW010000016.1, from coordinate 112,842 downwards.
TGGATGGCGCCCGGCGTATGGCTGAAGGTGTCCCAGATCGACGCGGTGCGACCGTCGAGTGTTGCCGCACCCTCGATCTGGTAGGCGGACGTCGCGGCTCCCCAGAGGAAGTCGGCCGGGAGGTCGAGGACTTCGGGTGATGACGCGGTGGTCTGACCGGGCAGGGCGGAGCGCTGCTCCGTACTCATGGGGGTCTCCGTCGGTGGCGGGGTACGACCGGATCACGGGCCCCGGCCGGAGAGGCGGAGTCCCGGTTCGCGACTCCGATTTGGGAGCGCTCCCAAGAAGATGGGTTGCCGTGAGGGGCCTGTCAAGAGGCGTGCGAGGAGGGTGACGGGACGACGCACTGCGGAAGATCTGCCAGCGATGGGCGGTCTATGCAGCCTGAACTGCACTTCAGCGTCACGCGTGTCGTCGGTCAGGCCGGAACCGGCGACGATCCGCTCTCAAGAGTTCGGGCGTGGTTTTGCGTCATGATTGGTAGCGCTTCCAGTCGCGAGCGGGAAAGCGAGCACCGATCGGCACCCGCATCCCCGGGCGGCCGTGGCGGTGAGTGAACTTGGCTTCAAGAAGCAGGCGTTGAGGGTGAATCACGCCAACGATCGGGTCCACTGGGCGAAGAACCCGGCGTCCGTCGGTCTGTTTGCCGCCATGACGTGAGCTACCGCCCAAAACGCGACATGCTGGAAGTTAATCCACGGATAGTGACGGTTCCATGCGCTCCGCGCCACTGTTCGCGACGGGAAGCGAGTGCGATCCGCGCCCCGTACCGTCCGTTGATCAGAAGCAAGAGCCTTCAATTCCCGAACAGTTGACGCTGATCTGCTTGACACGCTGTCACCTCCGCACCATCCTGCACGTCAGGAAGCGCTCCCAAAAGTCTCCACCGAAGCCTCCTCGGGGCCGGCGCCCCCACCCCGGAGGGCGCCCCGCACCGGACCGCCTCCGTGACCGCCGTGGACGGCACGCGCCTCCTTCTCGCCCAGCGCTCAGCCACGCCGTCCCGCCCCGGTATCGGAGCATCACCCCGACAAGGGAGAAGCACCTTCATGAGCCGCGTCAAACCCATACGCCGACTGGCCGTGCTGGCCGGCGCCACCATCGCAGTGGCGGGCCTCGCATCATCACCGGCCACGGCCACGGCCACAGCCACTTCTCGCCCGCTGAGCAGCCATCAACTGACCCACAACACACGCTTCTTCGTCGATCCGAACAGCAAGGCGGCCAAGCAGGCGGTCGCCGACCTCCGCGCCGGCCACCTCACCGACGCCCGCAACATGGCCAAGCTGGCCTCGTGGCCCGAGTCCTTCTGGCTCACCGAAGGCACTCCGGAACAGGTGCGCGCGAAGGTCCGGGGCATCATGCGCGCCGCGAAGGCGACCGGCACGGTCCCGGTCCTCGTTCTGTACAACGTCCCAGGCCGGGACTGCAGCAACTACTCCAGTGGCGGAGCCGCCAGTGCCGCCGCCTACGACGCCTGGGTGCGGGCCGTCGCCGGAGGAATCGGTGACGGCAAGGCGCTCACCATCGTCGAACCCGACGGACTCGCGCTGCTGCCCCAGGACTGCGGCAGCGGCAGCGACCCTGATGGAGCGCTGACCACTCAACGCCTGGCCAGCATCAAGTCGGCGATCGAGACGCTCGAACGGCAGCCGTCCACCTCTGTCTACGTCGACGGCGGCACGAGCAACTGGCAGTCGCCGGGCGTCATCACACAGCGCCTGCTGGCCGCTGGTGTGCGCAGCGCGCAAGGCATCGCCCTCAACGTGTCCAACTACCAGCCCACCGATCAGCTCAACCAGTACGCGACGTGGGTGTCCAAGTGCATCCACTACGCCACCCGGGGCGGCACGGGAACGCAGGAGAGCCGGGCCGCCGAGTGCGCCGGCCAGTACTACTCGGCGTCGGCACCCAACGACGGCGCACCGGGAAACGCGGTCACCTTCGAAGACCCCAGCACCTGGCACTGGTCCGACGCCTGGTACGACAGCCACGTCGGAACCGTCCCGGCCGACCGGCTCACCCACTACGTACTCGACACCAGCCGCAACGGCCTGGGCGCCTGGACCGCTCCCGACAAGTACACCGACGACGAACACTGGTGCAACGCACCGGGGCGCGGCGTCGGGGTCCGTCCCACCGCCGACACCGGCCAACCCCTCGCGGACGCCTATCTGTACGTGAAGATCATCGGAGAGTCCGACGGTACGTGCCACCGCGGAACCCCCGGTCCCGGCGACCCCGAGTACGGCGGGGTCGAAGACCCGCCGGCCGGCGCCTGGTGGCCCGACTTCGCCCACACCCTGGCACGCAACGCACGTCCGTCCCTGAACTGGAATCTCCCTCACTGAACGTCGCGGCACCGCACACCCGCCGCGTCCCGCTCACCCCTCTTGCGACCCCTGCGGCGGCACTCCTTCGAGCAGTACGTCCCGCAGCGCGGCCACCAGTTCCAGGCCCCGGGCGCGGACCGCGGACGGTGTCTCCTCATGACGCCGGTCGGCGATGACCGCGAGGGCAGCCGCGGCCTGGCGGGCGAAGAGCGCGAGGAGGTCGAGTTCGGAGAGGCTGGACCGGGACTGCTCGGCGGGGTCGAGTACTTCGAGTACGCCGAGCACCCGGTCGCGATGGGCGAGCGGTGCCGCCATCAGCGCGTCGGGCACGTATCCGGTCGACTTCGCGACGTCCTTGGCGAACATGCTCTGCTCCCGCAGGTCGTCCGCGATCATGGGTTCACCGGAGACGAGCACCCAGCCGGCCAGGCCCTTGCCGGCAGGGAAACGCGAGCCCACGAGCGACTCCTCTCCCTCCCCGGCCACGGCCTGGAAGACCAGTTCGTCGGTCTCCCGGTCGTGCAGCAGGACGGAACTGGCGGCGGCGCCGAAGATGGCCCGCGCGGTGTCGACGACGGACTGCAGCAGATCGTGCTCCGCGCTGCCGACGCGCGTCGCGGGGTCCACGCCGGTGGCGGGGACGAGGCCGGGAGACTGGCTCATCGGGGCTCTCCTTTGTGGATACCCCAGCCTTCAAACCGGGGTGGGGGTACCTCCCGCTTGCGGGAGAGAGGTGATGCTCCTGTGCAGCAGGACGAGCGGAGCCGGTTCGACGGGAGGGCCAGCCGTAGCTCGCCCGCGCGAACCGGTGAATGTCGACCTGCCGATGCGCTAGCTTGTGATACGTGCCCACGTACGTGAAGCGGGCGTTCCGGTACCGCTTCTACCCGACGGATGCGCAGGCGGCTGAGCTGTCGCGCACCTTCGGGTGTGTGCGCAAGGTCTACAACATGGCGCTCGCGGCCCGAACCGATGCCTGGGAGCGCAAGGAGCGGGTCAACTACAATCAGACGTCGGCGATGCTGACAGCGTGGAAGAAGACCGAGGAACTGGCCTACCTCAACGAGGTCTCCTGCGTGCCGCTCCAGCAAGCCTTGCGGCATCTGCAGGTGGCTTTCTCGAACTTTTTCGCCAGGCGATCGAAGTACCCGCGGTTCAAGTCGCGCAAGAGGTCCCGCAAGAGCGCGGAGTACACCACCAGCGCGTTCCGTTTCCGTGACGGGAAGCTGACCCTGGCCAAGATGAAGGACCCGCTGGACATCGTGTGGTCGCGCTCCTTGCCGGAGGGCGTGGCCCCGTCCACGGTGACCGTGTCGCAAGACGCGGCCGGCCGTTGGTTCGTGTCTCTCCTGGTGGAGGATCCTGCTGTCGAACTCCTTGTTGGTGGGAACGAAGCGGTTGGCATTGATGTGGGTCTGACCCACCTGCTGACCTTGTCCACCGGCGAGAAGATCGCCAACCCTAGGCATGAGCAACGTGATTGCGTTCGGCTCGCCATCGCCCAACGCCGACTGGCGAGGAAGGCGAAGAGAGATGGTGCGAACCGGGTCAAGGCCCGGCGCATGGTCGCCCGGATCCATGCCCGGATCACCGACCGGCGCCGGGATCATCTGCACAAGCTGACGACTCGACTCGTGCGCGAGAACCAAACGCTCGTGGTCGAGGATCTGGCGGTCCGAAACATGGTGAAGAACCGGAGTCTGGCTCGCGCCATCGGTGACGCCGCGTGGTCGCAGTTCCGCACCATGCTGGAATACAAAGCCGACTGGTACGGGCGGCAAATAGTCGTGGTTGACCGCTTCTTCCCTTCCTCCCGGTTGTGCCATCACTGCGGCGATGTCGCTGCGTCGATGCCGCTGAGCGTCCGCACGTGGACATGCGGTTGCGGCACGGTTCACGACCGGGACGTGAACGCGGCGAAGAACTTGCTGGCCGCCGGACTGGCGGTGACAGCCTGTGGAGCTGGTGTAAGACCTCAACGGGAGTCCTCCCGGACGGGGCATTCGGCGAAGAAGCAGGAAGCCCTGCGGCGCGAGCCGTAGGAATCCCGCTCCGTCAGGAGAGGGAGGAAGTCAAGATTCACCTCGGGTTCCTGGGTCGCCGATGCGCACGTTCGCGGCGGAGAGGTAGAGCGCGTGTTTGATCTGGAACGGGGTCAGCTTCGGGCGGGTGCCGAGCAGGCGTGCGCACATCCCGCTGATGAAGGGGGTGGCGAAGCTGTTGCCCGTGGTGCGGATGGTCTTGCCGCCGGTCCAGGCGACCTGCACGTTCTGGCCGGGGGCGAAGAACTCGACGGGTGGCGCCGGGTTGTAGAGGAAGAGCCCGGAGTCGTCCTCGCGGTGCGTGCCGACCGAGATGACGGACGAGAATCGCCAGGGGAAGCTCTCCACCGGTGTGTTGTGGGCGGACGCCACGAGTGTGGTCCCGGTGAAGAACGCCTGGTCGGCCAGGGCCCTCAGCGTTTCGAGGAACTTCGGCCGGGTCGTGGACAGACTGAGGTTGACCACGTCGAAGCCCTGGTCGACGGCCCACCGCAACCCGGTGAGCAGGGCTTCGCCCGTGCCGGTGAAGCCCTCGCCCAGCACCCGCACGCTGTACAGCTCGCACTCCGGCGCCACCCTTCGCACGATTCCGGCGCAGGCCGTTCCGTGCCCGCAGCCGTCGCCGGCTCCGTCGGGCAGCCGGCCACTGTCGACGACGTGCAGCCCTCCGTCGGGGGCGGCCGCGACTTCGTACGAGCCCTGTACGGCGCCGACCGTGGGGTGGCCGCACTCCACTCCGGTGTCGACCACGCACACCCGCACTCCGGCGCCGTCCGACCACTCCGAGGGATCGGCGGGCAGGTCCGGCACCGTGTCGGCGAGCATCGTGAGGTCTTCGGGGGAGCGGTCACGCAGGCTCCAGGTGAGCCCCGCCGCCGTTCCTGTCGTCATCGGGTCCTGCCTTCTCGTGCGGCCGGGCGTTCGGCGCCCCGGACCGTGGCCGTCATCTCCTCGGCGAGCGCGGACGCGCGGTCCGCGCCCAGCCGGTGTCCCTTCGCGGCGAAGTGCTCCCGCGCCCGGTGGGCCTCCCGCACCGCCTCCGGGGTCCGACCGAGCGCGCGCAGCGTGTGAGCGAGGTCGAGAGCGGCGGTGCCCCGTACGACCGGGGAGTCCGTCTCGTCCGCCGCGGCGACGGCCCGCTCGGCGCAGGCGCGGGCGAGGTCCGGGTCGCCGGCGAGTGCCAGGGCACGGGCCCGTAGTCCGTACGCGTCGGCGGACTCGGCCGGCGGAAGGCCGGTGGGCCCGGGGTCCGGCAGGGCCAGCGCCTCCGCCGGTTCTCCCTGGTCCAGCAGGATCCGCGCCCGCTCCCGGGCGATGACGGGGAGGGCACCTGTGGCGCCGAGCTCGCGCCCCGCGCGGGCTGCCTCCTCAAGCAGGGGCAGACCCCGGGCCGGTGTGCCCGTCAGCGCCTCGACCTCCGCGGCGAACAGCGGGATGAACAGGGCGCTCTCCGCGTAGCCGAGGCCGCGGGCCAGGCGTGCCGCCTCGGCCAGCCGTTCGCGCGCTTCCTCGGGGCGGCCCTGCAGGGCCAGGAGCACGGCGAGCGGGCAGCCGAGCGTGGCACGGACGGTGGGCCGGCCGGCTCCCTGAGCCGAAAGCAGTTCCTCGCAGCGCGCCACGGCTTGTGCGACCGGGGCGGGGCCGCGCCACAGGGAGATGCCGACCGCGCCCAGTGCCAGGGCGCGTTCGGGTTCGGCGTCGGCGCGGTCGGCGTGGTCCAGGGCCCGGTGGAGCAGCTCCTCGGCCTCGGCGTGCAGTCCGCGGCGCTGGCGGTCCTGGGCGATACGGACGCAGGCACGGGCGATGCCCTGGTCGTCGCCCGCCCGGGTGAACAGCGGGAGCGCGGTCTCGGCGACCTCGGCCGCGGTTCCGTGGCGCGGATCGAGTGCGGTGAGGGCGAGCCGGACATGGGCGGCGCCCAGCGGATCGTCGGCCCGCTGCGCCGCGTCGAGCGCGGCCGCCAGCAGTTCCCGGGCGCGTTCGGGCTCACCGCGGGCGGCCTTCGTCTCCCCGAGGCGGCGGATCGCCTCGCGGGCGACGGGTTCGCCGGGGGTGGCCAGGTCCAGGGCCTGGGTGAGCAGGTCGTCGGCCCAGGCGAGGTCGGAGCGGGCCAGGGCGGCCGCTCCGGCCCGGGCGAGCAGACCGGCGGCGCGCGTGCGCAACGCGTGCGTGCCGTCGTCGTTGATGCCCAGTTCGGTGAGCAGCCGGTGCGCGCGGGCCAGGTGGAAGCCGACGGCGGCATCTCCCGCGTCGTGGCGGACGAGGACCCGGGCGGCGTGCTCGTGGCGCCGGGCCCGCACCTTCTTCGCCATGCCGCGGTACGCCGTCTCCTGGACGAGTGCGCTGCCGAACCGGAGGTGGGAGCCGGTGGACCGGGCGCGGCCGCCGGATTCGATGAGCCGTCGCCGTACGAGGCCGCGCAACAGACTGCCGGAGGACTCCGCGGGCGTCAAGGGCTCCTCGACGGTGGCCAGTTCGGTCAGGTCGGCGCGCTGGAACTCCCGCCCGAGGACGGCGGCCACCTGCAGCAGGGTGCGTTCCTCGGGCGGCAGTGCGTCGATGCGGGCGCCGAGCAGGGCGTGCACGGTCAGCGGCAGGTCGTCGCACTCGGCGGCCATGGCGGTGAGGTGTTCCAGGTACAGCGGATTGCCCTCGGCGCGGTCGAGCGCGTCCTCCAGCACGCCCTGCCGGTGGGCCGCCACCTCGACGAGCTCGCCGGCGAGGGCGGCGGCCTCTTCCCGGGTGAGCGGCGTGAGCAGCAGCGACGCGGACCGCATCCGCCCGCTGCCCCAGCCGGGCCGGGTCTCCAGGAGCTCCGGCCGTGCCACGCACACCAGGGCCACGGGGGAGCGGTCGAGCTCGTCCAGCAGTCGGTCCGCCATGTCCAGCAGTGCGTCGGAGGCCCAGTGGCAGTCGTCGAGGACCAGTACCACGGGCCGCTCACAGGACAGTGCGTCGAGGAGGCAGGCCAGGGCCATGAGGGTGTCGTCGGCCGAGGGGCTGGGGGTGCCGTCCGCGAGGAGGCCGGATCGCAGCAGGCGCAGCGCCTGTTCCGCCTCCGTCCTTTCGGAGGTGGGCAGTTGGGCGAGTGCCGTGTCCTCGCCGGCGGCCGCGAGGACTTGGCGTACGGCTTCGGCGAGCGGCGACAGGGAGCCTGACTCGCCGTACGGGCGGCACCGGCCCTCGCCGTACGCCGGGCAGTCCCGCAGCCACTCACGCAGGAGTCGCGTCTTGCCGAGGCCCGCCTCGCCATAGACGGTCACCAGGTGCGAGCGCGGGTCGGTGTCCAACTTGCGTGACAGCAGATGGAGTTCGGCCAGTTCCTGCTCGCGGCCGATGAACGGGGTGTCGAACCGGCGTACCCGTTCTGGGTCGTCCTCGTGCAGGGCGACCAGACGGTGGGCCGGGAACGGGGTCCCGACTCCCTTGAGGGACAGCGATCCCGCGGACTCGGTGACCGCGGTGGGTCCGGCGGCGTGCAGGGTGGCCGGGCCGATGAGGATGTCCCCGGCGCCCGCGTGCTGTTCGAGCCGGGCCGCGATGTTGACGACCTCGCCGGAGACGAGGGCCTGCCGGGCGGCGGGATCGACGCTGACCACCACCTCACCTGTGTTCACGCCGATGCGGACGGCCAGCCGTACACCGTGTTCCCGCTCCAGTTCGACGTTGAGCCCGTCGAGGCCGGTGACCATGCCGCGTGCGGCGGCGAGCGCCCGGTGTGCGTCGTCCTCGTGGCGCACGGGTACTCCGAACACGGCCATCACGGCGTCGCCGATGAACTTCTCCACCGTGCCGCCGTGTTCCTCGATCCGCGCCCGCATCAGCGCGAAGTACCGGAGGGTGACGGTGCGCATGGTCTCCGGGTCGAGGCGCCCGGACAGGGCCGTCGATCCGACGAGGTCGCAGAAGAGGACGGTCACCACCCGGCGCTCCTCGGCGGTGGCGGTATCGCCCGCGGGCACGCACGCGGTGCCGCACCGGGGGCAGAACGCCGCTCCGTCCGGCGGGGGTTCGGGGCATTGCGGGCACTTCATGCGCGCGTCGCCGGTCGTCGCCGCGGTCATCAGAACAGCGCTCCGCCGGCGATCTCGCTGTGCGCCTGCACCTCCGGCTCGGCCGCGTCCAGCCGCCGTTTCAGGTCCAGCAGCAGGGTGAGTTCCTGTGTGCTGAGGTCCTGGAGCACCTCTCGCTGTTCGGGGGAGAGGCTGTGCAGCGGGAACCCGGCGTCCTCCAGCGCGCGAAGGCGCTCGTGATCGGGTGCGGAGTCAGTCATCGGTGCTCTCCCCTTCGGTTGGTGCCGCGGTGATGCGGTCGAACAGCTCGGCGAGGGAGGCGACCGTGTGCAGCGCGCTGACGGCGACCAGGGAACGCTGTGCGCCGTCCAGCGGCAGCCGCTCGATGAGCCGGTCCAGGTCGGCGCTGTGCCCGTCGTCGAGGTCCGCGTGGAGACGTACGGTCTCGAAGGCGGTCTCCGGCAGCCCGGTCTCGCGTGCCAGCCGTGGGGCCAGTCCGGGCGCCGGCGCGTTGCCCTCCAGTACCGCGATGTAGCCGAGCAGGGCCACCGGATGGCAGTGCTCGATCCAGTAGTACTGAGCCCCGACCAGGGCGGCCACTTGGGGCGGCGGCACGGCGCCGGTCAGCTCGTCGGGCGAGGTCCCGGCCGCCGCCGCGTCGGCGAGCAGCCAGTCGTCGTGCCCTCGTTCCTCCTCGGCGTGCGCCCGCAGATACGGTGCGAGCGGCCGTGCCACCGGGTCCCCGGACAGCGCCTCGCAGCGAGCGGCGGCCCGCTCCATCAGCGGAACGGAGGCGCGGATCACCTGATGCATGGCGCGCAGGTAGCGGCGGTAGCGGCCCGGCAGCCCCGGATCGGAATGCCACATGTGGGCCGAGGCGGACCACAACACGGGCTGTACGAGGGAGAGTTCGAGTCGCAGACTCGCGACGGCCGACGGGCTCACGCGGAGGCCTCCTCTGCCCCGGGGCCGCCGAGCAGCACGAGCGGTGCGTACCGGTCGCTGCCGTAGCGTCGCAGCAGCGAGGCGGCCCCGGCGTCGCGCTGGAGCCGGGCGCCGAGCATGTCCATCGCGCCGGCCGCGGGGCGCGAACCCGACCGTTCGGCCGCCTCCAGAGCGTCCGGCCGCCGGGCCATGGCTCGGCAGGCGGTGCACGACCCGACCCCGGCGGTACGGATGGTGCGCAGCACCGGCGACTCCTGGCACCGGCGCCGAATCGTGGCCCAGTCGTCCTGGGCGATGTGCCCGAGGCGCAGGTGCTCCGGTACGGGGCGGCCGTCCACCACGCGCTGGTTGCAGCAGGCGGCGACGGTGCCGTCGAAGGCCACCGTCGGCCAGGCCGCCATCGCGCACGGCGCGGGCGGTGCCTCGGGGGGATTCTCGGTCGCGGAACTCCGGAGGGGATGCTCGTCCCCGGCGCCCTGGAGGGGATTTTCGATCTCGCGGCGCCGGAGTGGGACGGTCCGGGCGGCCGCCCAGCCCGCCGCCCGCCCCACGGGTCGTATGTGATTCACGAGAACGGCCGCTTGGTCGTCAAATTCCGTACGAATGGCCCCGGTGATGTCCGCGAGATAGGCGTCGTCCGCCGTGGTGCCCGCGACATGGAAACTCACGGCGATTCCGCTTTCCCTGATGCGGTGCATCGCGCGAAAGACCGCGGTGCGCGGAACTTCACGCTCATGGAACACGTCGATGCTCGCCGAGAAGTGGTCGACGTGCCGCAGGGCGCCCAGGATGCGGGCGGGCACCCGGCCGTCGGCGGCGAAGAACATGCCGCTCAGGACCGAGGTTCGCGTTCCGGCCGCCGCGGCGAGCGCCGCGAGGTCCGCCACGAGCGCGGGCCGCAACAGCGGCTCGCCACCCGTGAGCATGAGGACTTCCGGACGGTCGTCGGGAGTGAAACCGCCGACGAAGCGGCGCAGCGCCTCGGCCGGTGTGTCCTCGCCGCGCGGCCCCGACGAGGTCGAGCAGTGCGCGCAGCTCAGCGGGCAGCGCCTGGTGAGGGTGGCGAGGAGCCCGGCCGCCGGTACCGGACGTAGCTCGATGATCTCCGCCAGCCGCATCTCGTCACCTCCGTAGGTCACCGGCACGTGCGGTGCCAGCGTGCGCGGCACCGGTTCGGTCGCGGTTCGCGGGCGGTTCGAGGCCGGTACGCGGCGCAGGATCGGTCGGCCGTTGGCGGGGCTCCGGGAACGGTGATGGTTTTGGTCGCTTTCATGCCCTTATTCGTCTTCCGTCCCGGCGGGTGCGTTGCTGCATGCACCTTGAGCCATCCTCGAGTCCATGGCCCCGGAACCGGCCCGTGCGCATCCTGTGAAGGCCGGAGGAATTCGATCGAATTTCCGAAGGTTCACGGCTCCTCACGGATTCCCTCACCCCCTGCGGCTCCTCGGAGGCTTTCGTGCACAGAATTCCTTTCCTCTGTCAGAACTCCGACGACCCCGACACCGGGTGGGGAAGGGGCTGAGGGGGCGAGATGGCCGACGCGCTCACGGAAAGCCGCCACGTGGCGGGGGATACCGGAATTCCGCGAGAGCCCGCCGGTGACATCGGCACGGAGCCCGCCGTCGCCGGCGAGAGGGAAGCGGCCACCGGCAGCGGAGGGGGAACCTTCGCCGGCATCGGCGGAGAAGCCTTCGCAGGCACCGGGACCGGCACCGGCGCGGAGGCCTTCACCGGCACCGGCGCGGAGGCTTTCACCGGCACCGGCCGGGAGAGCTTCACCGGCACCGGCGGGGATTGCTTCACGAGCACGGGCGGGGACGTGTCCGTCACCGCCCCCTTGCGACTGAGCCTTCTCGGCCCACTGCGGGCCACCCGCGGCGGCCTGCCGCTAGCGCTCGGACCCCTGAAGCAGCGCCTCGTCCTGGCGGTCCTGCTCACCCGCCCCAACGCGCCGGTGTCCGTCGAGGAACTGACCGACGCCGTCTGGCCGGACGACCCGCCCCGCACGGCCCGCAAGAACCTCCAGGCGTACGTCTCGACCCTGCGCCGGGTGCTCGACCCCGACGACCTCGGCCGGCTGAGCCACGGTCCCGGCGGCTACGTACTGCATCTCACCGCCGAGGAATGCGACACCCTGCGCTTCGACGAACTCGCCCGGCGCGGCGACACCGAGGCGCGCGCGGGCGCCCCGAGTCACGCGGCCCGTACGTACCGCCAGGCGCTCGACCTGTGGCGGCACGACCCTTTCAGCGACCTGGCACCCCGTGCCGAGGTGCTGCGCGCAGCCGTCGAACGGCAGCACGCCCGGCGACTGGCCGTGTACGAGGCCTGGGCGGAGGCGCAGCTCGAGATCGGCGACCCGGGCCCGGTCGCGGACACCGTCGACGAGATGGTGGGCCGGCACCCGCTGCGGGAGCGGCTGCGCGCTGCCCAGCTCACCGCTCTGCACCAAGTCGGCCGCAGGACAGAGGCGTTGGCCGCCTACGACGACTGCCGTCAGTGGCTGTCCCGGGAGCTGGGCCTGGAACCCGGTGCCGCACTGCAGCGCGCCTACCGCTCCCTCCTGGACGACATGGCCCCGCCCCGGCCGCGCGGCACAGCCGCCGGGTCACGCCTGCTCCTCCCGCCGGACCTCGCCGACTTCACCGGCCGCACCGGGGAACTGGACTTCGTCCGTGCCCAGTTGGAAGCCGAGGGCGGACCCCCGGTCCTCGTCACCGGCGCGGTCGGCGTCGGCAAGACGGCCTTCGCCGTGCACGTCGCGCACCGTCTCGCCGCCCACTACCCGGACGGCGTGGTCGCCACCCGGCTGTGTGCCGAGGACGGCTCGACGCGTCCGTGGGCGTCGGTGCTGGCGGAGCTGGCGCGCTCCCTCGGATGCACCGAGCGGCTGCCCGCCGACCGGGAGGAGGCCGCCACCGTCTGGCGTTCCTGGCTGTCCGGACGCCGGATCCTGCTGGTCCTGGACGACGCCCCCGACGCCACCGCGCTCGCCCCGCTGCTGCCGCCGTCGGGTACGGCCGCCGCTCTTGTCACCTCCCGAGACCGGCTGCCCCTTCTGGAGTCCGCGCACCGGGTGGAACTCCCGCCGCTGTCCCCCGAGGAGGGCCTCGACCTGCTGGGCGCGATCATCGGACGGACCCGGCTGGCCACCGAGCACATCGCGGCCGTACGGGTCGTCGCCGCCACCGGCTTCCTCCCGTTCGCCCTGCGAGCGGCCGGAAACCGCCTGTCGGTGCTGCGTCACGTGCCGCTCGGCCAGTACGCGGAGCGCCTCGAACATCCGCTGGAGGCCCTGGATGAACTCGCGTCCGGGGGCCTGGGAGTCCGCGCCCGGCTTGCCGGCGCCTGGGCCCGGCTGCCCGCCGCCGCCCGTCACTCCCTCCACGCGCTGGCCGCGTTGCCCGACGCTTCCTTCGCGCTCCCCGCCGCGGCCCGTGTCCTGGGCACGAACGGACGGGCCGCGCAGCGCTCGCTGGAGGAACTGATCGATGTCGGCGTCCTGCCCCCGCCCGCTCCGCCCGAGGTGAGCGCGCATCTGGCCGGCGCCCCGGAGACGGTGCGCTACGAACTCCCCTGGCTGACCCTGTTGTTCGCGCGTGAGCAGGCGGCCGCGTCGGGAGAGAGGTGCTGAGTCCGTACGTACCGCCGAGTCGTCCGGCTCCGAGCCGCCCGATGCCTGCCCCGGCAGGACTCTCAGGCTCCGCCCGTGGTCGCCGAGGCCGGTCCGGAGGACTGCACGCGGGCCAGATATCCGGCCTGGAAGCGACTGGCGGCGCCCAACTGCTCCATGATCTCGGCGATGTGCTTGCGGCAGGTGCGCAACGACATCCCCAGCCGCCGGGCCACCATCTCGTCCTTCATGCCCTCGGCCAGCAGCCGCACGATGGCCTGCTTCACCTCGTCCCGCGCCGAACTCTCCGTCCAGGCAGGGTGATAGGGCTCGGCCAGGGACCAGGCGTGATCGAAGGTCGCGCAGAGATACGAGACGGTGGACGGGTCCTGGATGACGATCGCCGCGTCCAGGTCGTCCTGGTGCGGGATGAACACCGTCTCCCCGTCGAAGGCGACCATGCGGCCGAACAGTTCGCTCAGCGTCCTGATCTCGGCGCCCTCGTCGGTCATCCGCCGCGCGTACTCCTGCGTGGGCAGGTGGTAGCGGGCCGTGTGCTGGTACAGCGTGCGCATCCGTATGCCGCGGCGCAGCATGTCGCGGTCCTGTATGAAGGCCTGCTCCAGGAGCGCGGGGGAGCGGCCGCCGCCGGGGTGACAGGTGCGCACCTCCTTCCGGCAGCGCATCGTGGCCTCGGTGATCATCCCCACGACGGTCTTCAGGTCCGTGATCTCCGTCAGCGGCGCCCGCCCCTGCCACTGCCGTCGGCCCTCCGCATAGAACGGCGCCAGGAGGGAAAGCTCTGCGCGCAGCCGATCGATCTCGGCGAGCTGCCGTCGCAACCCGGCCTCCCTCGGCGCGACCAGCGCGGCCAGGGCCGCGTCCGGCGCCACCGCCACGAACTGGTCGGGGTTCCCGGGCAGACGGCGCAACAGCAGCAGTTCGGTCAGCGTCGCCACCGCCGAGACGGCGCGGCTCTCCGGCAGCCCCAGCGTCGCGCCCAGTGTCCCCGCGTCGCACGACCCCTGGTCGCTCACCCACCGGAACACCCGGACGGCGTCCTCGGACAGCTGCGTCTCGTGCGACGGCCACCCAGCCGCCGTACGAACGTCCGAAACCGTGCCGTCCTCACCGATGCCGCCCACGCAGCCCCCTCATCAGCCAGAAGACTCCAGCAGCCGCTGCCGTGTCCATTGTTCAGATGTGCGATGGAGTTTCCCAGACCCCCTTGGAAGGAATCACTGTGAAACCGGCCAAAGGCGCATTCGTCATGCTCTACGAACGCTTCACCGTGCTCGGCGACTGGGTGCGGGCCCGGCAGCGCCGAGGCGAAGCCGACGAAGCCACGGCCCGCGAGATCCTCGACCAGCCTCCGCGCCCGGTACGCGAGGGCGACGACGACTCACCCGGCGTGCCGACACCGCACTGGTGACCCTGGAAAGCCAGGGCAAAGACGCCCTCGGGCCCGCCAGCAGCCGGGGCTCGGCGTTCCCCTCGCACCGGTCCGAAGGGTGACCGTCCCGGCAGCCGGGAAGCCCGTTTCGCGTCATGGTGGCTCGGAATTCCCGTACCGGCGTTCCATGCGCACCGGATGGCGGGTTAAGGTCAGGTTCCGCGAGGATCTTGACACGGAGGGGCCCGGGGATGGACAAGAACGCGCCAGTACGCCGGGGACGACCCCCGGGCGTCCAAGCCGTGGAGGGTGAGCTGACCGCTCGCCAGGCGGCCATCGTCCGCTACATCACCGAGTCCGTCGCCCGGCAGGGCTACCCGCCGTCGATGCGCGAGATCGGCGAGGCCGTGGAGCTCTCCAGCACCAGCTCGGTCTCCCACCAGCTGGGCGCACTCGAACTCAAGGGCGTCCTCTACCGCGACCCGCACCGTCCCCGTGCCTACCGAGTGCGTCCTTCCTGGGCGCCCGAACTCGCCGCCCGAAGCTCGGAGCCGGCCCAGGTGCCACTCGTCGGACGGATCGCCGCCGGTGCGCCCCTGCTGGCCGACGAGATGGTCGAGGACGTGTACTCCCTGCCCCGCCAGGTGGTCGGCGAGGGCGAGCTGTTCGCCCTGACGGTGTCCGGCGACAGCATGATCGACGCGGCGATCTGCGACGGGGACATCGTGACCGTGCGCAAGCAGGACAGCGCCGAACACGGCGACATCGTCGCGGCCCTGCTGGAGGACGAGGCGACCGTGAAGGTGCTGCACCGGCAGGACGGCCAGGTGTGGCTGATGCCCCGCAACGCCTCCTTCGCCCCGATCCCCGGCGACGACGCCCGCATCCTCGGCAAGGTGGTCGGCGTCCTGCGCCTGCTGTGAGCAACCCGCGGGCGGGATGACGGCTGTTGGCAGGGCGGGCCGGGCATGATCGCCGTTCGGTAGGATCCACGGCATGCCCTGGATACGACGCCGTGCGCGCTCAGCCCGTAAGCCCGAAGGGCGCCTGGCCGACCTCGAGTTCCTCGCCGTCGTGAAGGCGAGCCTGGAGTCGTACGCGCCTGGAGTGACCGAGGGCGCTGTGCTCAAGGGCAACTCGCTGAGCAGCCCGCACGGATGGGCCGTGGGCGTGACGCCACCCCACCACGGAGGCGGCCACCACTACGACCTCGTGGCGATGCCCGACGTGAGCCTCCAGCCCGACGTTCCGTGCTTCATGGACTGTGTCGTGGCGATGTCCGGAGACCCTCGCCACGCGGCCGACGCGTGGGTCCAGACGGCGGGCGCGTGCCTCCTCGAACTCCTCGACCCGCGAGGTCAGTTCGCGGACCACGTGAGCCCCGATGACGAGCGCGGCGTTCCAGGCTGGCACTCGATCGTCTCGGGGGCGGTCGGCCTCGGGCTCGACACCGACGAGAACCGGCGCATGCAGAGTGCCCTGCTCGACCTCAACATCCTGCACCGCGTCGCGAACACCTTCGCCGCTGACCTCGAATCGCCGTTCTTCAACGGGGTCAAGGTCTTCTACGGGGGACGACCGGGCGCGATGGAGGCCGAGATCCGGGTGAACGGCGAGCGACACGAAGCCGCCTCGGCCGCCATGGCACAGCTGAACCTGCCTGAGCCGAAGGTGTTCACGGCTGTTCGCTCCTACGCCCTGCTGCTCCCCGAGCCGGATGACGGCGGAGGGTCGGACGCTCCGTCAGCCCACCCCGAGCGGACTGACTGTCTGCGGGACGGTCGCCCGTAGCTCCCTGACCAGGGCGCGCACCACGGCGGAGCCGGCCAGCTCGGCGGTGGTGACGTAGCCGACCCGGCGTGTCGGGCGGCCGGCGCCGAGATCGGTGATGCCGACCGAGTCCTCCGCTCCTGACAGGGAGAGGGCCGGCATGATCGCCATTCCGTGACCCGCGCTCACCAAGGAGAGCACCGCTCCGTCGTCCTCGGCCTCGACGGTCGCCGCTGGGATCCAGTCCTGCGCAGCCCACCAGTCACGGGTGTACGAGCCGCAGTTCTCGGCCCAGTCGACGAGCGGCAACGAGCGCGGAGCCGTGTGCCCCGCCGGGTGGACCAGGGAGTACGGCTCTTCGAGGAGCCCGCTCGCGACCAGGCCCGGGGGCAGCGGCGCGGAGCCGCCCAGCGTGGCGATGGCCATGTCGGCTTTGCCGTCTGCCACTTCACCCGCCGTCCCGCGCCCCACTTCTCGTACGATCCGCACCCGTGGCTCGATCCCCGGGTGCCGTGCGCGCAGTCGCTCCAGGACCGGAGGCAGGAGGTGGAGGGCCGCGCTGCGGAAGGCCGCGATCCGCAGCGGCCCCTGCGCCGCGTTGGACCGGGCCGCGCCGCGCGCCTCGGCGGTCAGGAGGTCCAGCAGGCGCAGGACGCGGCGGGCGTGCGCCACGGCCTTGTCCCCGGCGGGGGTGGGGCGGGCGCCGGTGCGGCCGCGGTCGAAGAGCACGGCACCGATCTTGCGCTCGCTGCCGCGTACCGAGTGGGAGACGGCGGACTGGGTCAGGCCGAGTGCCTCGGCCGCGGCCGAGAAGCCCCCGGCGTCCGCGACCGCAACCAGTACGCGCAGTTCCCGCGGGGCGAGATCGGAGTCGGTCGTGCGGGCCACGGGGTGCTCACCTCAGGGTATGAGTACTGCTCATGGAACGGTGTGTCGCATGAGCCCAACCGGCTGACCAGGCGGCGCATTCCCGCCCTACGGTCCGGGCATGACCGAGACCGCGCACACCGTGCACCAGATCGCCCGCCCTCACGGCTTCCCCACCGCCGAGCACTTCGCCTTCGTCGCATCCCCGCTCCCCGAGCCCGAGGCCGGCAGCGCGCTCGTGGAGAACCTCTACTGGTCCGTGGACCCGTATCACCGCGAGATGATGGACGACGCACCCGGCGGCTTCGCTCTCGACGCTCCGCTGGAGGGCCGCACCCTCGGGCGGGTCATCGCCTCACGCACGCCTCGGCTGGCCGAGGGCGAGATCGTGTTCCATCGGAAGGGCTGGCGAACCCACGCGGCGGTCGCACCCGAGGAGGTCCGCCGGCTGCCCCGCTTCGACGGGGTCCCGCTGACCGCGTACTTGAGCCTTCTCGGCGGCACCGGCCTGACCGCCTACGTGGGCCTCACCCGGATCGCCCGTCTCCAGGAGGGCGAGGACCTGTTCGTGTCGGCAGCGGCGGGCGGCGTCGGCACGGCGACCGGGCGCTTCGCCCGACTGCTCGGCGCCGGACGGCTCGTGGGCAGCACGGGCTCGGCGGCCAAGGCCCGCCACCTCACGCGTGAGGTGGGATATGACGCCGTCTTCGACCACCACGACGGGCCCGCCGCCGACCTGCTCGCGAAGGCGGCCCCGGACGGCATCGACGTGTTCGTCGACAACGTCGGCGGCGAGCAACTGGCCGCGGGGGTGGGAGCGCTGCGCGAGTTCGGACGCATCGTCCGCGTCGGCACGATCAGCCAGTACAACCTCCCCGGCACTGCGTCGCCGCGCTTCGACCACGCGGACATCGTGGAGAAGAGCCTGCGCATGGAGGGCTTCCTCGTCCGCAACTACCTCGAACTGCAAGAGGAGTTGTACGAGTTCGCGGTGCCGCACCTGCAGAGCGGCCGGCTCGCCCTGGACGAGACGGTGGTCGACGGTTTCGAGCACATCGTGGACGCGTTCCTGGGAATGCTGCGCGGCGAAAACACGGGCAAGATCATTGTCCGGGACCGAACCCAGGCCCGCCCGTGAACTGAAGCGAATCGGTGTCGCGGAGCGCGAGTTCCCTGCCGGCCGCCCCACCCCGCTTCGGGCAGACGGCAGCCCGAAAGCCGCGGACCGGCGACGGCGGTCCGGGCCGAGGACCGATTGTCAGTGGGCGGTGTCAGGATCTGCGAAACACAACGTTCGAAGGTTGGGGGCCACATGGGCACGTGGGACATCGGTCCGTTCGACAACGACACTGCCGCCGACTTCGCCGGCGACCTGGACGAGTCACCGAGGGAGGAACGCGCGGCGATGATCCGCAGCGTCCTCCAACGGGCCGCCGATCACGGTGAAGAGCTCATCACCCCCGACGCCGAACGTGCCGTGGCCGCCGCGGCCCTCGTCGTCGCCCAGCACCCCGACGGCGAGCCTGTGTGCTCGGTCTACGGGCCGTCGGAGCCGTTGCCGGAGCTCCCCGTCGAACTGCGAACGCTCGCCGTCGACGCCTTGGACCAGGTGATTGCCGAGCTGTCCGAAATCGCCGAGCTGTGGGACGAGGTACCGGACGGGCCGAAATGGCGCCAAGGGGTCGTTCATCTCCGCGACGTCCTCGACCCGCCGATTCCGCCGCAAGAGGAAACCCTCTTCGACGTCGAGCCGGTCACCGACAGCCCGGAGTCTCGTCGCCCGTCCTCGGCAGCGGAACCGCCCGATCAGTCCGCCAGCTCCCACAACAGCCGGTAGTACAGGCTTCGTTCGGGGTCGGGCTCGACTCCGTAGGCTTCGAGCAGCGGCTCCTCCCAGCCCGGACCGTAGTTCCATTGCGTACTCCATGTCGCGACCGCCAGGTCGGCCCAGCGGTCCGCGAGACCGAGCGCGCCGAGGTCGACGTGTCCACTGCAGGTGCCGTCGTCACCGACCAAGGTGTTGGGAGCACAGGCGTCCCCGTGGCACACGACGAGCCGGTCGACGGCCGGAATGTCGGCGAGCACACCAAGTGCGCGCTCGACCGGCCCGAACCTCCGAAGCTCTGGATGCCAGTCCGTCGTACGCGTTCGTCCCGCCGCCGCACGGGACCGCGCACGATCCAGTCGCCGTTGGGCGGACCAGTCGAACGGACAGTCGGCGACGGGCAGGGTGTCATGGAGAACCCGCAGCCCGGAGCCGATCGCGCGCACGGCGGTGCCGGGGTCACGCTGCCAGCGATCGTCCACCGCGCTCCACCCCGGCAAGCCCTGGGTGATGATCCAGGAGCCCGAGGAATCCGCGCCCTCGCCGAGCACCCGAGGCACCGCGGTGAACCGCAGCGCCCACCGCAGGCGAGCCACCTCGTCGGCGAGGTCGATCCCGCTGCCGACTGGCGTCCACTTCACGAACTGGCGGCCGTCACCCGACCCGACTTCGAAGGTCAGTCCACCGACCTCGTTCCTCCACACGGCCCGTGCCGGCCGCCCCGCCGCGAACTCGGTGACGAAAGGTGGAGGCTCGACATGTCCATGGGGTGCGCTGGCAGGCATCCACTCAGTCTCGCCAGAGCGGCGGGTGTCGCGCCAACGGTTTTGATCTGCGCCGCAGAGGGTCGGCCATCCTTCAGACAGGTGAGGCGCTTGCAAGAGCCCGATCACCACATCACTTGGTCGCCGAGGAGCCCGTCAGTTGAAAGCGTCGGTCATGCAGTCCGCCTGGCAGTCGGCGGCCGCATAGCGTCGACGGAGGGCGGCGGCTGCTTCCTCGCGATCCACGGAGACGTGCCCGTAGTGCTGACAGGCCACCCTGCTCACGTCCTTGACCGGGACGATTGCGGGTTCGCCGTGCGTAGCCTGGCGGCGTGCTTGGGCGATCGCGATGTCCGCGGAACGCAGCAGGTTTCTGGCACGAACCCGGTTCTCGGCCGCCTGGGCCCGATGCATGGAGAGTGGGCGCACGACACGTCCCCGCGAGAGGAAGCCCGCGGCGACAAGGGCGAGTCCGAGCGCTATGAACAGGAGTCCGCCGGGATCGAGACGCATCTGCCCAGTCTTCCTCAATCGCGCGGTGATCGTCATGCCTGCGTCGACGCGACGCTGCCGAATACGGAGAGCCTTGGTTCATTCACCTCACGCCAACCCGAGGAACGGTTCACCGCGCGCTGACGGCGGCCGGGGCACCAGAGGGGCGCTGCATCGCACGACGGAACAGGCTGCAAGAGCTGAATGTCAGTGGGTGGCCATACGGTTCTCGCATGGATCACCATGGGCCGTTGCTTCGACGGTGGCACGACACGGCGGTCGCGGAGACCGCGCAACGCTCGCCGAGTGTCAGCGACACGGGTGCGCGTCAGCAATACCTGTGTGCACCCTGCCCGGGCGGAGACGGCGCGTGAATGAGTCTCCGATGCCCGAGACGGGAGACGTGCGAGAAGCATGGGAACGGGTCACTGCGTGGCTGGAGCGGAACGACCCTGAGGTGTGTGCCGCGCTCGGTGCTCCGGGGAGCCCGTCAGCCATCGGCGCAGCCGAACTGCGCATGGGTCTGGAGCTGCCGAGGGAGCTGCGGCAGTGGCTTCTGACGACCGACGTCGACGCCGGCAGACAGCCCGATGACCAAGCCTGCCTGGTGGCGCTGGGATGCGACGTGCCCATCGCTGGAGGCCATCTTCTTCTCGGTCTGACGGACATTCAGCGGGTCTACTTCAGTCAGATGGGCGTGGAGGAGTCGGAGCCGTCTCGCGATCCCCGGTATCCGTTCTGGCGTCGCGAGTGGGTGCCCATCGCCGCGGAGCGGGACGGCCTCTACGGGACGTTTCTCGACACCCTCACCGGAACCGTTGGGACATGGGCCGAGGCGCACGTGCCCGAGGAAGGTGTCTACGCTTCGCTGTTCGCCTTCTTTCAACAGACGGCGGACCTGATGGAAGGACGCTCCTCGGGAGACTGGAGTGGCCCCGGTCGACCACTCCGTGAACCGGATCCCCGCCCGGACGACGAGCCGATACGCCGCTGGGCACGCGCGAACGGCTTTCTCGTAAATGATCGAAGGCGCGTCCCCGCGTCAATCCGTGATGCGTACGAGAACTCACGGAGGTGAGGACACGGACGCGTCGGCCGAGTCCGCGCGCAGTGTCGACGGACCACTGCGTAGGCCGAGGAAGGGAGACCGCCGCGGCTCTCTCAGAGGCCGGCCGGGTGGCTGGACAGCCAGTCCTTGTGGAGGTCGCGCAGGCGATCACGCTCCGCGGGCGTGGCAAGGATGACGTCCGCGCCGCCGTCGTAGGGATGATGGAGGTGTCGCAGCTCCGTGTCGGCGACGAAGACTTCGGCGAGTGCGTCGTCCGCGACGGCCCGCAACAGCTCGTCGAGGCAGCCGCGGTGCCACCGGCGCCGGTCGGCGTACAGCCGTGTGTGGATGCGGAATTCGGGGTCGGGGTCGTCCTGGTGCGACTCGGTCCACCAGCGGATGCCCTCGGGGTGCAGGGTCTGTCGTGTCGGGTGTCCCGCGGGCCCCGTCGGTGTGGGCGACCAGTCCACGGTCACCACGAACACATCCGTGTTCGCGAACAACTCGTCGAGGACCGTGTTGTACCGGTCCAGCACGATCGCGTACTCCTCCTCGGACTCCGGGTAGCGCTTCGATTCGGGGAGGCTGTGGAAGCGCACCCAGCGATCCGCGTACCGCGTACGGAACGTGTGAGCGACGGGAGGACCCGACGGATGCCGTTCCCTCCACAAGGCCACCAGGAGATCAGGGTCGATGGCGAAACACCCTCCTTTCCAAGGGAGTCGAGGCCGAGAACCTACCGGGGCTGTGTTTCGTGGAGGCGGACGGTCATCTCCACCGTCACCTCCTCTCCTGCCGTGAGGCCGCTCGGCTTGCGCACGGCGACCTTGAGAGGGAGTAGATAGCCGCCGTCCTTGGGAAAGAGCGACGTCTGGAAGGCCACCTCACCGATCCGGGCCTCGACCGGGATCACGCCCCAGCCGTAGGTGGCCATGGCGGCCACCTCGCGGATGTCCGCGGACTCCTCGTCCGGAACGGGCACGAAGTAGTACGGCGCGGGCCCGCGCCATTCGATCACTCGGCCGGAGAAGGCGAACTCCATGCGTCGGTCTCCTTCCATGCCTACGACCGGGACGTGCGACGGAGCCTGCGAAGGCTTCCGGCATCCTCTCACTCCTCAACGCTTCATCACTCGGCCGCCCGGAGTGCCGGCTGCCCGGTCCCGGGTCAGTGTCCTGACGCATCCAGTTGTCGGGCGGGGCGCGGACCAAGGGCTGTCTGGGCAGGCTCAGTTGGGGCGGATAGCCTGAAGTGGACGTGCGTTGCCGATCCACCGCACGCCGGGGTCGTCCTCGGCGCGCGGCCGCGCCCACTCGTACCTAACCGCACGACGATGCCCCTCGGGGGGCTCCGCAATGAACGGGCGCGGATCACACGGGCCGGCGGAGAAGGAGACGTGAGAGTGGACAGCGGAGGCGCGTTCTGATGGTGGTCGGGTCACAGCAGCCGGAGAGTCGGGGCGGTACCGGAGCTCGTGCGAAGCAGGGTCGGACGCGTGGTACCCCAGGCACTTGGAGGGTGAGGCGGCGCTTCCGGCACGCGCGACGACCGACCTCGCGCAGCTGGCCGCAGGTGTACGAGGACATGGCTCACCTGACGACGGAGTTGGGTCGCTGGCACCCCCAGACCCTCGCCGCCCGCTCCACGGTGTTCATGTGGCTCCTCGAAGAAGACCTGCACGATGACAGGCTGCGCTTGATCGAAGCCGAAGTGGCCGAGCGAACTGCGGAGTTCGGGTTCGACGACCCCGAGACCCTGAACTGGCGCCGTTCCCTCGCCTGGATCCGCCGAAGGATCGGCGACCTGGAAGGGGCCGTCACCGATGCGCGGGCCGTCGTGAACGACTCCGTCCGGGTACTGGGCTCCGAACACGCCGACACCCATCGCTGCCGCGCGGTGCTCGCCCAGTTCCTCGCGGAGAACGGGGAACCGGCCGAGGGAGTACGACTGCTGCGCGCCCTGTACGACGAGTCCCGGGCCTTCGGCCATGAACGGTGGAACGAGACCCGTTCCGTCCGCAAGACGCTGGTCACGGCACTGGAACTCAACGGCGACGTCACGGAAGCCCTCGACCTCTTGGACGAGGAGATCGCCGTCGAGTCGGGGACGCTCTATGGCGTCGACGACAACCTCGGCGACCACGAGATGAAGCACCTTCAGGAATGGCGCGTGCTCCTGGCCGCCAAGGTGAGTGCCCGACCGGCGCTTGGTTGACCCTGGCGAGGACTGGGGGTTCGTCCAGTTCGCTCTCGGTCTGTGCCTCCCGCGTCCCGAGGAGGACGCCGAGGGCCGTCCGAGCGCACCGATGCGAGTGAGCCGGTTCGATGGTTCAAAGTGCTGGGCAGCGGGTTCCCTCGCAGGGGAGGATGGTTGTCATGACGAGCGAAGGCACCTCGATCGACGCCACCAAGCCCAGCATTGCGCGTGTTTACGACTATCTGCTGGGAGGCAAGGACAACTACGCCGTTGACCGGGAGGTCGGCGACGTGTTCAAACGCGACCTTCCCGGTTCTGTGGCGATCGCCTTCGCCAACCGTTCCGCGCTGACCCGGGCGGTCGCGGAGATCGCGACGACCACCGACGTGACCCAGTTCATCGATCTGGGCAGTGGTCTGCCGACCGCCGACAACGTGCATCAGGTCGCGCAGCGCCATACCCCGGAGTCCCGTGTGGTGTACGTCGACATAGACCCCCAAGTGCTCGTCCACGGACGTGCCTTGCTGGAGGAGAACGACCGGACCCGGGTCATCGCGGCCGACGTCCGCGACCCCGAAGCCGTCTACAACCACCCCGAGACCCGGGAGATGATCGACTTCGAGCGCCCAGTGGCCGTGGTGTTCAGCGCGATCCTCCACCACGTCAA
This sequence comes from Streptomyces sp. NPDC001914, assembly GCF_042891215.1. Classification (NCBI taxonomy): domain Bacteria; kingdom Bacillati; phylum Actinomycetota; class Actinomycetes; order Kitasatosporales; family Streptomycetaceae; genus Streptomyces; species Streptomyces sp. NPDC001914. The sequence continues at coordinate 88,874 of NZ_JBIASW010000016.1, read as the reverse complement.
CGACGATGAGGACCCCGCCGGGATCGTCCGCTTCTGGCGTGACCGCGTACCGTCCGGCAGCTACTTCTTCGTCAGCCACTTCCGGTCCGGCAACAACCCGGAGACGGCGGAGGCGGAGCAGGTCCTACAGAAGACCTTCGGCCGTGGCCGTTGGCGTACCGACGAGGAGATCGCCTCCCTGCTGGACGGCCTGGAGATCCTCGACCCCGGAGTCGTACCCGCTTCCCTGTGGCGCCCCGTGGCGGTGGACAACCCGTGGAGCGACGGCGGCGAGAGGGAACTCACCGTCTGGGAACACCTCATCGCCGCGGGGCTGGCTCGCAAGGTCTGAATGCAACCGACTGTCGGTGCCCCCGAGTGGCGCGCGTGCTGACCGGGGGGCACGGGTTGGCAGTTCTTCTACATGACCACCACCAGTCCGCCAAGTCTTCTATGAAAAGAAGATCGTCTTCTTTGTGGATGCCATCAGTCGTGGTCGGTGTAGTACGGGAATTCAGTTGTGCATAAACGAGCTTGAGGTTGGCAGAGGCGTTCGCCCCGCCGGAAACGGTGTTGCATCCATGCGGAACTCCCACGGGCGCTGTGGCCACGGTCTTGCGGTCATATCCATGCGCCTGTGCAGTAGTTGAATGCTGATTGCGTGACCGTTCTGGCGCATTGCGTGGGTCGAATCATCGCGCTCTTGGTGCCCGAGGCTACGACGCAACTCGTGGCCTTGCCGGCCGCGGAACATGAGTGCACGAGGTGAGTCGACGCAACCTGGCCCAGTGCGGCGGGCGTTCGTGCTGCCCTGCAGGTGGCGAGCTCGTCAGGATCGCGGAGTCCTCGAGTAGGTCTGCCCGGCGTGGCTTGCGGATTCCCGTGCCGACGCAGGGTACGGTCGCGCGGAACTCTGTTGGGTTGCGTGATTTGGGGGAATCACGTACTGGCCGCTGGTGGGTTAAGTCTGGGTCCTGGGGGAGTGCAAGAAGGGACCCATGTGTCCGACTCTCATGCCGGTGTGGTACTCATCTGGGGAGCGCTGAAATGGACTTCCTGTTGAAGGTGGGTGGTCGGTAGGTGGTGTTCCTCATCTGTGGCGGGAGATTCCGCAGGAACGGTCCTGTCATCGAGTCCCGTTCGGGATTCGTAGCGCCCGATCACCTGTCACGTATTAAGTATTTTCATACGGATGACCTGAGAGGGGAAGTCTGAGTGCCGAGCATTGGTGCGGATCCCGAGACCCCGCCCACGGGGCAAGGCGATTCCAATCCTCGACATGCATCGCCTCCGGTCAGACCTCCGGACCGCAAGTAGTCGATGCCTTGCAGGCGGTATGTCTCTTCGGACTGGGAAGCCCAGTTGCCCTGGGTGCGGGCATGTCCTGTCGTGTTCGTGCGTGTTCACAGTAGTGCGCAAGCATCCCGATGGGGTGATCTGTACCGCGTGTCGTGTTTTATGGGCAACTTGCTTGGAGATCCACGGGAGGTTTACGGCGGCGGGTGCGGCGCTTGACGAGAGGGCCACGCGGGCAACGCACCACAAACTATCTGGCCGTATGACGGTCCTATCCACTCGACGTGGGACACGCTTCCTGGTCCAGACCGTCCCACCGCTGAAGCAGGGACTTGCAGCGCACAGTCTGAGGGTGATGCTCACCCAGTAGTTCCCGGCAACGCTCGCCCACGTCCTCGAGGGCCACGCGCGCCTCCCTGGTCAGGGCTCTCGCGCGCAGAATGACGGCCAGCAGATACCTCGTACTCAGCGTCAGACCGTGATCGTCCCCGTACAGTGCACGTCGGTCCGCAAGCGCCTGCTCGCATTCCTCGTGCGCCTGTTCGGCCTGGCCCATGTCCTGCAGAAGGCAGGCGTAGTTGTGTCGCACGGTCACTGTCCGGGGATGTCCGGTTCCCGAGACCTGCTCCTGAAGCGCCAACAAGGCCTCGTACTCCTCACGGGCTTCGGCCCAGCGGTCCATTCCGTGGAGGACGCGCGCGAGTTCGTGCCGGGCGGTCAAAGCGTCCGGGTCCTCCGCTCCGCCGATGCGCTCACGCGTCTCGCGCACAGCCCGCAGGTGTTCTTGGGCCTGCTCCAGCTGCCCCTGGTCCAAGAGGACTCGCCCCAGCTCATGCCGGACTTTGAGCGTATGGGCGTGAGACGCGCCCCTGCCTTCCGACAGCGCCTGCCACACTTGTGTGTACAGGGTCTGCGCCGCCGCCCATTCGCCCAGACTGTGCAGGACGAGCGCGAGGCTGTGCCGCGTGGTGGCTGTGCTGAGGTCGTCGGCGCCCAGGCGGACCCGGAGTGCCAGCACCTCCTCCAGGCTTTCGCGCGCCTGTCGATGCATGCCCTGCGCCTGCAGAAAGCGCGCTGCCCGCTCGGCCGCCTCCGCGCACACCTCGCGTTCCGCGGGACTGAGTTCGGCGGCCTCCGAGCGGCCCTGTCGCAGAAGATCCAGGCAGTGCGGGGCCAACGCCCGCCACACGGGCCAAGCAGATGGGCTTTCCGGCGCCTCTTCCACTTCCTTGAGGCGCAGCACGCGTTCCATCAGGGCCACCGGAACGGTGGACTGGGCCCCGGCGCGGGCGATGTCACGGATCAGCGGATGCAGACTCACGCAAAGGGGTCCTTCGTGCTTGGGGGCAGCCCTGTCGAGTTCGACGAGCTGCAGTGCGGCCAACTCCTGCAGGGTGCGCCAGACCGTGGTCCCGTCGAGCCCCGTTCCCCCGGGGAGCGCGCTCAGTACGGCCGGTCGCAGCAGCAGCGTGTACGGGATCGGCGCGGCGCTGAAGGAGGCCAGGACACGAACCAGATAGGGCGCGTGGACGAGCCCTTGACGCTGCAGCAGCTCCACCGACATCCGCCATGTGCCGGCGACTGCCGCAGCCGGATTCAGGTCGCTCCCATACTGGTCCAGAGCCAGGCGAAATCCGGTGAAGTCGGTCGGCGTGTGGTCGCTGCGTAATGACTGCGGCATGGCGACGGCTTCTGACAGGTAGGAGGCCGCAAGTCGCAGTGCCAACGGAAGTCCGCCCAACCGGCGTGCGAGGCCGGAGGCATCGGCCCGTGTACCCGCTGAGCCCCCTGAGTGGTCCAGCAACACGCTCGCCGCCTCGTCCACGGCGAGTGGACCCACGGCGTGGAGGAGCGCGCCGCGTCCCCACAGCCGGGCGATGCCGCAGGCGGAGGTGATCACCACCAGTCCCGCTGGGCAGCCGTGCGGACGGACCCAGCCCGTTCCCGCGCTGAGGCGCCCGGGACCGTCCAGCAGTGTCAGGTCTTCGACGCCGTCCACGATCAGCAGCCACCGGAGCGCGGAGTGCTCAAAGCGTTCCCATAGCGCGTCGACGACGCTGCCGCAGTGGACGTCCCGCGTGCCGACCCCCATCTGCCGGGCTACCGCCCGCATGCCAGAGACGAATGCCGCCTCGTGCCGCCCGTCCACCCAGAACACCCGCTCAGCAGGCGCCCGCCCGCCGGCTCCGGCGCGGACCCGCGTGACCATCTCCAGTACCACGGCCGTCTTTCCGATCCCACTCATTCCATGCAGCACATGCACCAAGCCGTCCGCCGGCTCCTGCCACAACCGCGTCAACCGGGTCACCAGTTCCTCACGGCCCCGCAGGGGGATGCGCCAGTCACGATCCCCGACGGGCGGCGCCAATGTGACATCGCCCTCGAACCCGTTCGCCTGCCCGCTCATCACCACCTGGGCGATATTCAGATTCTCGGCGGCCACCGGGCCGAAACGCGCCATCACACCGCCCGGCTCTACCTCCCCGGCTGCGGAGGACCGGTGAAAGGGGCGGAGAGGTGAATTCCTCCCTCGACGCGAAGCGACGCACTGGCCACCGACCCGCTTTCGGCCCGCACGGTGACGTCTCGGCCCACCTGTACGTCGACTGTCCTGTGTGCCGCTTCCGATGGGGCGGAAGCGCTCCTCAACTCATCCACCAGGACCTCGCGCTCGGTATGAGGAAGCTGTTGCAGCCAGCTCTCCAGGTAGCCGTGCCACACACCCCGCCACTGGTTGCGCAGAAGATCCTGAGCGGCGGACGACGGATCCGCGGTCAGTTCCGATTCCATGCGGTCCAGCAGCAGCGCTGCCTGATGGCCGCGGTCGTGATGCCGTGAGAACACCTGGCGTATGCGCTCCCTCGTGGCAGTCCAGGCGTCCGTTCCAGCAGCCTGCACCACGGCAGCGCCCCCTGCCGCCGCTAAAGCGACAATGGACTCGTTCAACACGTGTGTCCCCCCGTGGTCCCATTGGCCGAAGCGCCCGTGATCCGAACTCGTCAAGGGGTCGCGAATCCCTGTCCGTATTCATTCCGCGCATGACGGCGGTCAACCGTGGGCGGTGAAGCAGAGGGCGCAAGGCGGGCGCAAACGCGAACTCCCTGTCGCAGCCGTTGCCACCATTCCCAACGAATGACCGCGGACGAAGTCACCCAGGATCCCGAAAGATGTCGAACAAGAGAGACCCAAGGGAACTCTCGTGCCCGAGGGTGTGAAGACCGACTCACGAACGGACAGAGGCGGGGCCGCGTTCGCGCGCGGCCCCGCCCGCTGTGGGGGAGAGGAGTCAGCGGTCCTGGGCGAGTGCGTACAGCTCGCCCAGGAGGCTTCCCTCGGTGGAGACGAGGGCGTCGAAGGTGCCCTCCTCGCGGATGCGTCCCCGGTCGAGGACGATGACGCGGTCGGCCATCCTCACGTTGTCCAGGCGGTGCGTGACGACCACGGTGATCCGGTCCGGGGCCATCTCGCGGAGCTCGCGGAAGATCAGGTGTTCGCCGCGGGCGTCCATCTCGCTGGTCGGCTCGTCCAGGACGAGGACGGCCGGCTCGCGGTACATCGCCCGTGCGCACGCCAGACGCTGCCACTGCCCGCCGGACAGCTCGTGTCCGCCCCAGACGGAGCGAGCCAGCAGGGTGTCGAGCCGGTCCGGCAGATCCTGAAGACGCTCGGTCATCCCGACGCGTTCAGCGGAATCCCATACGCGTTCGTCGCCGAACTCGCGAGGCTGGCCCAGGGTGATGTTCTCCCGGGCGCGCAGCGGCCAGTGCCCGTTCTTCTGCGGCACGAGGCCGACGTGCCGCCAGACGGACTCGGCGTCCGTGGTGGCGAGGTCGGTGTCGTCCCACCGGACGGTTCCGCCCGTCGGCACGGTCAGCCCGGTGAGCAGGCGGATCAGGGTCGACTTGCCCGCACCGTTCTCGCCGACCAGCGCGACGACCTCGCCGCGGTTGAGGGTGAGCGTGATCGGGTGCAGGGCGGGAGCCTCCTTGTCGGGATAGGTGAACTCCGCCTCGCACAGGCGGATCTGCTGCGGCGCCCTGGCCTGGGTGGTGCCGCGGGCGCTGGTCATGGAGCGGACTTCGTCGACGAAGGTGTAGTAGTCGCTGAGGTAGAGGCCGTGGTGGAACATGACCGCGCCGTACCGCACGATCGAGTTGAGGGCGCGACCTGCGGTCTGCGAGGCGACGACGGCGGTTCCGGCGATCGCCGTCGACATCGCTCCCGAGACGACCAGCGCCGCCAGGGACGCCCACATGCCGAGCGTGAACAGGCCCGCCAAGGACGCCGCGAGGAGCGTCACCAGCAAGTACGGCCGAGCACCCTGCAGTTCGCGTCCCTCGACCCGGTCGCACATCGCCCGGTACCAGGAATGCAGGTAAGGGCGCATCGTGTTGGCACGCAGTTCGTCGGCGAGGTCTGCGGTGGTGAGCCACCAGCGCATCATGCCGCGCACGTTGCGGGCGGAGAGGGTGCGGTCGTGGACGCGGTAGTCGATGCGCGCGGCGATGACTCCGCCGAGGCCCCTCGGGACGACCGACAGCAGCAGCACACCCAGGAGCAGCGGGTGGAGGGAGGTGAGGACGGTCGCGGCGGATACCAGCTGGACGAAGCCGTTGGTCAGTGTCTTGGCGTCGTCGGCGAGGTCGACCGCGCGCAGCGCGCCGATCTCCGCGGCCTGGCTGCGGTCGGTGAACCCGTCGGTGTCGTACGCGGACAGCTCGGCTCTCATGTGGAGGTCGACCAGGGTGAGATCGGCTGCCGAGGCGATCTTCGGATTGAGGCGACGGGTCGCCCAGTCCGCGAGGATCCACATTCCGGCGCCCAGGGCCATCGCGACGACCGCGACCGCCAGGGCCGGCCATGCCTGACGCAGACCGGTGCGGGCGTCGGCGGCGGCGAGGTGGGGCAGTGCTCTGGAGACCGCGGTGAGCATGACGGCGGTGCCGAGGCCGGACAGGAGCTGGCACACGAGGATCGTGATCGTCATGCGTCGGTCGACGGACCAGGCCAGCCGGGCCGACTGGGCGAGCGCCATGGGGATCCGGCGGGCCATGTCCCACAAGGTGGCGTCGTCCATGGCCCGGCGGTGCTTGCGCCCGTTGTAGTCCAGTTCGGGGGGAGCCGAGGGCTGAGGGCCCGCCGAGCGGGCGCCGGGAACGGCCGCCGCCGTGTCCCCGGTGGTGGACAGGTCCTGCGGCGCGGGGGCCGCGGACGCTCGCGCGGTGACACGGGGCCGTTTCACACGAACACCCCCGTCATGAGCCGGTGCAGGGTGCGCCGCCCGCCTGCGGCGAGGGGCGGATCGTCGTGCTCGTCGCCCCGGGCGAGGGCACTCACCGCGTCCAGTCCGGCCAGGCACTTCAGCACATGGAGCTCCTGTGGTGTCAGCTCGCGTCCGTATCCGCTCAGGCAGGCGGTCCGCAGCCGCGGTCGGTCGGCCCACACTCCGCAGGCCAGGGTGACGAAGTCCTGGACGACGGGCGCGAATCGGGACCTCTCGAATCCGACCCAGGCCGCACGCCCCGACCAGAGGAGGTGTCTCGGCCGGGCGTCGCCGTGGATGAACCCGAGCGGCAACGGGCCCACCCAGCGCAGCTGTTCGGTCAAGGTACGGACGAGTGCGCGCTCCGCCTCGGTCAGCCGGTCCCCGGCCTCCTCCAGGCGTCTGTCCGCGTCCTGCGTCACGGAGCACAGCGCTCCCTCGGCCTCGGCACGACGGCGGCCGGTCAGGTCGCCGGCCGCGTGCAGCCTGGCCAGAAGCAGACCGCCCTGTCGGTGTGCCTCGTACTCCTGGGCCGCCGTGAGCGCGAGTTCCCGTACCGGTCGGCCGGGCACGGCGGTCGTCAGCAGCGCCAGGTGCTCGGCGCTGGACGCCCGCAGCTGGGGCGCTCTGCCGGCTCCCAGCGCGGGCACCGCGTGCCTCAGGGCGAGCGTCTCCCTCTCGTAACTCCGCGCCGTGCGGGAGACCTTCAGGAAGAACCGGCAGCCGTCCGGGCGCACGAGCTCCCACACCGGGGAGTTCCGCCGCGGGTGCGCGGTGTCCCGGATCTCGGCGACGCCCCCGATCTCCCGTTCGGCCCAGTCACGCGGAGCCGCGGGAAGGGTCTTCGCGTCGCTCATGCCCCCCACCTCGGTGACGGTCGTGATGCGGATGCGAACGGGGCGCGGCGCGCGTCCGCCGGGCGCCGGAGCGCCACGGGCTTGACGGACACGGCAGGAGGATTTTCGAACGCGGGGTGGGCGGCGGGAAGAGGACGTACGGGATTCATGGACTTCTCCTCGGTAGGGATCGGGTGGAGCACCCCGGACAACGCGGCTGTTCACGGGGTCGATACGGGGTGGGCCGGGCGACGGGTCGAGCGCAGGTTCGAGAAGTCGTGCGCCGGGCAGGCGTGGTCGGTGCTCGTGCTCGTTCGATTCACTCGGCCAGGGGACACCGGCGACGGCGTGACTCGAACGGGGGATTGCGTGAGGGCGTCGGAAGCACCGGTCTCCTCGGTCGGGCTGGATGGGGTCACGGGACGGAACCCTGGGTCACGCCACTGACAATCAGGGAGGTGCGATGCCGGGTTCCGGACAATCCGAGCGGGCTGTCCGGCGTCGGGCATCGGTCCTTCACGGGGCCGAATGGCCTGGGACGGAGTCAGGAGAAAGGATTCTCGAACCGGACCGCACAGCACCGGAGTTGAGCGGTCGGCGAGATGGCTTGAACTGCCCGGACCGTGCGATCGGCATGGTCGGATTCCGGAGTGGCGGACCGCTGTCGGACGGGCGGGCAGCTATCGTCGGCACCTCCACGCCGGGTGTGTCCCCGACGGTGACGTGCGCGGCGGCACCGTTCCCGCGCTCCGCGCAAGCCCCGCCTCGGGTTAACCCCACCCCCGATGCGCCGGCAGCCGCCATGGTCCGCCGTGACCGCGATCCGTAGCTTCGAGGTGTCGCTACGAGAAGATCGTGAGAGGGCGGAACATTGAGGCTGCGCGGGCACAAGCGGCAGAAGACGGACAGCCCGGCGGGGGTTCAGGGCACGTCGGCTCTCGCCGTCGAACTGCGCGGTGTACGACGGCAGTACGGCCGCGGGAATGGTGCCGTCCACGCCCTCGCGGGCGTCGACCTCGCCCTGTCCCGCGGCACTTTCACGGCCGTCATGGGCCCGTCCGGCTCCGGCAAGTCCACGTTCCTGCAGTGCGCGGCCGGGCTCGACCGGCCGTCCGCCGGCTCCGTACGCCTCGGTGGTACGGAGATCATGGGAATGCGGGAGAACCAGCTCACCGAACTGCGCCGCAGCCGCGTCGGCTTCGTCTTCCAGGCGTTCAACCTGCTGCCGTCCCTCACCGTGGAGCAGAACGTGCTGCTCCCGACGCGACTGGCCGGACAGCGCCGGGACCGCCGTCGGGCCGCGGAGGTCCTGGAGCGGGTCGGGCTCGCCGACAAGGCCGGCCGGCGGCCCGGCGAACTCTCCGGAGGCCAGCAGCAGCGCGTCGCCATCGCCCGCGCGCTGGTCACCGGCCCGGACGTCATCTTCGCCGACGAGCCCACCGGCGCCCTCGACACCACCACCGCCGCCGAGATCCTCGGCCTGCTCCGGCACGCGGTGGACGCCCTGGGTGCCACCGTGGTCATGGTGACGCACGACCCGGCAGCGGCCGCCTGGGCCGACAGCGTGCTGTTCCTCGCCGACGGCGTCTTCGCGGGAAGCCTCGACCGCGGGTCGCCGGAGCGGATCGCGGCGCGGATGGCCGCCCTCACGTCCAGGACGGGCGCGATGGCGAGGGCCGCGGCGTGAGGAGCCTCGCCCTCAACGGCCTCGCCCGTGCCGCCGTGCGCTTCAGACCCGCGTCGTTCGCGGGCACCTTCGTCGCCCTGATGATGTCGGCGCTGATCGTCTCGGCCTGCGGCATCCTCCTGGAGACGGGAGCCCGCGCCTCGGTGCCGGCGGAGCGGTACGCGAAGGCCACGGTCGTCGTGGCCGCCGACCAGTACGCCCACCTGGTGACGGGCAGCGGCGACAGCCGGTCGGACTCCCCGGCACTCCTGCCGGACACGGCACGCGTGGATGCCGCGCTGGCGCACGAGGTGGCGCGCCTGCCCCAAGTGCACGCCGCCGTAGCGGACTTCACGTTCCCCGTACATCGGGGCGCCGGCGCGCTGACCGGGCACGGCTGGGGATCGCACGCCTTCACCGGTGCCGCGCTCGTCTCCGGGACCGCGCCCCGCACCGGCGAGGTCGTGCTCGACACGGCGGCTGCGAGGGCCGCGAAGACCGACGTCGGCGACACCGTCGCCCTCGAAACCGCCGGCGGGCGGGCCGACTTCCGTATCTCCGGGCTGGCGACGGCCGGGTCCCGAGACGCGACGGCCGGGGGCGCCACGGGCTGGTTCGCCGACGCCCAGGCCCCCGCGCTCGCCGGGCATCCGGGCAAGGCCGACGCGATCGCCGTGATGGCGAGGAACGGGATTGACGCGGACGCCGTCGCCGACGCTGTGGACCAGGCGCTGGGCGGCTCCGGTGCCAAGGTGTACACCGGTGACGGCCGCGGCGCGGTCGAGGAGCGCGGGCTCGGCTACGCCAGGGAGACGCTCACCGGCCTCGGCGGGTCCTTCGGCGGGATCGCCGCCGTGGTCGCCGTCCTCACCGCGGCCGGCACGGTCGCCTTGTCCGTCGCCCAACGCGCCCGTGAATTCGCACTGCTGCGCGCCATCGGAGCCACCCCGCGCCAGATCCGCCGCGCGGTCGCCGCGGAGGCACTGCTCGTCGCACCTGTCGCGGGACTGGTCGGCTGCCTGCCCGGAGTCGGCCTCGCGCACTGGTGGTTCGGTCAGCTGAAGGACCGCGGAGCCATCCCAGCGGCTGTCGACCTGCACGTATCCTTCATCCCGCTCGTCGTCGCCGTCGGCATGGGACTACTGACCGCGCTCGCGGCCGGCCGGACGGCAGGTCGAAGGCCCGCGAAGATCAAGCCGGGCCAGGCGCTCGCCGAGGCGTCGGTGGAGCGGCTGCGGCCGGGCGTGATCCGCACCGGACTGGGCGTCGCGGCCCTTGTCGGCGGCGGCCTCCTCACCGGCCTGGCCGCTCGTTCGGCCGGGGACGACGCCGCCAACGCCGCTCTCGGTGTCGTCATGCTCTTCATGCTCGCCGTCGCCCTCCTCGGCCCCCTGGTGGCTCGACTGTGCGCAACGCTGTTCGGACTGGCGCTGCGTGACGGCAGCGCCGCGGCGTCGCTGGCGGCCGCGAACTCCCGTACGAACGCCCGTCGGATGGCGTCCGCGATCACCCCGGTCGTGCTGGCCATGGCGTTCGCGTCGACGCTCGTCTTCCTGCACACGAGCGGGACGCACGTCGCCGCGAAGCAGCTGCGTGCGGGCCTCATCGCGGACCACGTGGTCACGGATCCGGCCGGACTGCCCGTCGACGCCGTCGACAGGGTTGCCCGCGTGCCGGGAGTCGACACGGTCGTCGGCCTTCTCGACGCGCAGGTGCTCGTGCCCGTCGGCTCCGGCGGCGACCGATGGCTCGAGGCAGCGGCGACCCAGGGCATCTCCGGTTCCGGCGCCCAGCTTGCGAAGGTGCAGGACCTCGACGTACGCGGGGGCAGCCTGGACCGGGTCGGCCTGGGCCGGATCGCCATCGACAGGATGCTCGCGCTCTCGGCGAAGGTCGAGATCGGCGACAGACTGCCGCTGTACCTCCCCGACGGCACCAGGGCCAGCCCCGAAGTCGTCGCGGTCTACGGCCGAGGCCTCGGCCTGGCGGCGGTGACCATGGACCGGGCGTCGCTGGCCGCCCACGTCACGTCGGGCTTCGACAGCACGCTGCTGGTGCGGGGCGGCGACGCAAGGGACCTGGCGCCCCTGGGGAAGGTCGTCGACGCCTCCGGCTACGCAGTCGCCCGAAACACCGACCGCGAGCTCAACGCCTGGGCCAACTACACGATGGCCGGCGTCCTCGGCGGCTTCGCGGCCGTCGCCGCCGTCAACACCCTGGTGATGACCGTCCTCGACCGACGCCGCGAGCTGGAAATGCTCCGCCTCGTCGGCGCCACCCGGCACCAGGTGATGCGGATGCTCCGCTGGGAGGGTCTGCTCGTGGCGACGGCGGGCGTGGTCCTGGGCACGGTCATCGCCGCGGCCACGCTGATCCCGATGACGCGCGGCCTGACCGGTGAGTCCCCGTACGTGCCTCCACTGCTGTACGGGGCTTTCGCGGCGGCCGCGATCGGCCTCGGCCTCCTCGCCGTCAGCCTCCCCGCCCGCGCGGTACTGGGCGACGGGCGAGCCTGAGACATGGGTGCGCGGGATCGGTGGCGAGCACGATCCGGCTGTCAGGCCCCAAACTCGCACTCGCGCACGCGACTTGACCGACGGGCCGGTGCGCAGCTCGCACCGGCCCGAAAGACACGTACAGACCGGCGAGTTCTGACGCGAATCCTTCGAACTCGCCGGTCTCCTGGTGTGGTTCGGTTACTCGTCGATCGCCGCGCCGAACCGTGCGTTCGCCGCGGGTGCGCCGAGGCGCGCTCCGTCGTAGGTCCACGCATCCCTGGCGGTCAGGCCCGACGACGACGCGGACAGGACCCAGACGAAGCCGTCGTCGGTGTTCTCACCCGGTGCCGCCGCCAGCAGACCGAAGCGGCCGTCATTGTTGGCGTCGATCAGCCGGATCTGGCCGCCCCAGCGGTCCGAGGCCTCCGCCGTGCCGGGAACGCCGGTGGAGTTCTGGTCGAAGCTGCGCACCCCGGATGCCGTCAGGCCGCCGGGCGCGCCACGCAGCGTCCAGACCGCGCCCGCGTCGGACACGGAACCCACGTCTTCCCCAGGGGCCCCGATGGCGAGGTCCGGGCGGCCGTCGCCGTCGGTGTCACCGGAGGACAGTTCGGCGCCCCAGCGGTCGCCTGCCTCTGCCGTGCCGGGGACGCCGGGGGAGTCCTGCGTCCAGGTCTGGGCGGGTGCCGGGTCGAGGCCGGAGAGGTCGCCCTTGCCCAGGTACACGGAGACGGAGCCGCCGAGGGCCGAGCCGGTACCCGTGTCACCGATGGCCAGGTCGTCCTGGCCGTCGTGGTTGAAGTCGCTGGAAACGACGGCGGGACCACCCTCGAACGCGCCGCCGTCGCCCAGGCTCTCCACGCCGGGTGCGCCGTGGAGCACCTGGGTGGCACCGATGCCCGGGTGGTCGCCGGTGGTCACACCGGAGATCGCCAGATCGGCCCAGGAGTCCTCGTTGTAGTTGCCGTGGCTCAGGCTCCGGAAAGCGAAGCCGGTCGCCGACGGGCTCAGGTCCCGAGCACGGAGATTCGTCTCCACGGCCTTCAGCTGCCGGGTCGCCGTCGTCGGCGTGGAGGTGAAGAACAACAAGGCGTCGTTCTCCAGGACGGCGATGCTGTCGCGCGGATCGGCGTCCGGATTCGCCGGATCCGGGGCGAAGTACCGGGCGGCTTCGACGGCCAGGCCGAACCTCGCGCCGGCCCGGGGTTGGTCGGCGTTCTCCAGCCAGGTGCTGTCGGACCCGTGCAGGCCGCTGGGCGAGCCCCAGAAGACGACGGCGCCGCCCGCGTCGGACAGCCCGGCGAGGTCTTCGCCGGGAATGCCGACGATCGCGTCGTCGTAGCCGTCGTTGTTCAGGTCACCGGAGGCCACGGCGCTTCCGAAGCCGTCGCCGGCCTCCGCGGCGCCGGGAACGCCCGAGGTGTTCTGGTGGAGGACGCTCTTCCTGGTGGTGCTGAGGCCGCTGGACGAGCTGTACTGCACGGAGACGTAGCCGGCGCCCTTGGCGCCGCTCACCGTGGCGCCCGGGGCGCCGATCAGCACGTCGTCGAAACCGTTGCCGTCGAAGTCGCAGTTGTGCTGCTGCCAGCCGATCGACGGGAAGGGCGCCACGGCCTGCGCCGCGGGGGCCGCTATCACCGCACCGCCACCGAGGGCGAAGACTGCCGCGGCTGTCAGTGTCGCACTGTGGATGTGACGCACAGGAGCGAACCTCCTTGGGTTCCTGAACTGCCCGCGGCGTCCTGCTCGGCCGAGGCGGGTGGGGCGGAGGGGGTCTGGGAGCCGGGAGGGCAGGCAAGACGCCGGGCTCGCCACGCAGCGGCCGGAGTCATGCAAGTCCCCCTGTCGGACGGCGCGGTGGGAGCAGCGCCTACTTCCGCTCACCCAGAAGACACCCGAGGTTCGTCCAGGGTTGTAGTCCGTGCGTGGGCGCGTGGGTGGTGGCCGACCGGGCTCGCCGCCGCCGCCGCCGCGAACGCGTACGACGTGGATGACCTCGCACGCCCGCCCCGGACCCTCAGTCGGTGTCCGTAGCGGCGAGCACGGCCAGGCGCCTGCCGTCGGGGGAGAGCGTGGCCAGGCCGATGTCCCAGGCGACTTGTTCGAACCACTTCGTGTCGGCGTCGAAGGCGTACCAGTCGCAAGCCATCACCCGCGCTTCCACCTCCGCGGCACGGGAGTCCTCCGGGCATCCGGTGAGCGCGGCTACGGACTTCCAGGCCGCCAGACGGCCGTAGGCGCCGTAGGAACCCGAGCCGTACGCCCCTCCCGTGGACGCCGCGGCGAAGAGCACGCGCCATGCCCGGGCCGGGGGACAAGAGGCGACGGACAGCCGTGTCTTCCTCCCCGCTCCGCGCAGACACTCCAGCCCCAGCGTCGGGATCACACCCGGGACCGTCTCGGCGTTCAGGGGCGCGGCGAACTGGAACACGCGCGCTTCGATGCGTCCGTTGGACTCTTCCGCCCAGCTCGCCACGGCCCTGCCCATGGCCCTGACATCGGTCTCCGTCGTCGTCTCCTGCGCCGATGGCACGCCGGCGTCGGCGGTCCTCGCCAGTTCACGGCCCTGCGACGGTCCGTACGGCATCGCGTGGCCGCTGCCGTAGGCGCTGTAACTCGGCAGATCCGCACCCTCCTCCATGCCGGAGAGCATCAGAGGCATCCAGGCCAGCGGGTGATACCTCCAATGCGGCGACGTTGCCCAGGCCGCGATGCCCGGCGCCTCGCCGGCCGCCACACCCCTCAGAACCAGCTCGTGGACCAGACAGGCCCGCAACTCCTCGGAAGCGTGACCGGTGAAAGCCGCGGCCAAGTCCGCGGCCTCGTGGCTGGAAGCCAGCAACGAGGCCGCGCGGCGATCGAGCTTCCTGCTGCTGATCCCGGCCGACGAGAAGAGCCGCAGCGCCTGGGTCACGTTCTCGCGACCGGTGGAGACGGCCAACAGCCGAACGGCGTGGTCGAGAGCGCTTCTGCACTGCCACGGCTGTCCACTGGCGCCGTACGTCCTGGCGAGCGCGATGCCGAGGTCCGCGACGAAGGCGGCGTCCCCCTGCGCGACCCGCTCGTCCATCACCGCAGACACACCGGAGACATCCGTCAGGTCCGGCAGCTCCGCCACGATCTTCCGCATCTGATCAGCCACGACCTGAGCCTACGCATCCGTCCGGGGGTCTCTCCCGGCGGGCACGGTGCACTTCAGACGACCCGTCGTCGGGGGCTGGCCTACGGGTGCCTCCTCGGGACCGCCAAAGTGCCCCTCCTCGGGCTCGCCCGGCGCCGCTCGCTGGAACGCGTTCAGTCCTTGGCGCGTGCGTAGGTGAGGAACACCGCGCCGCCCTTGAGAACGGTGTGGTCTTCGAGTGTCCAGGTGCGCGGGTCGAAGGCCGCCTTGCGCGAGAACAGCGGGATTCCGTCGCCCACGGTCACCGGGCCGAGCTTCAGGATCAGGGTGTCGATCTCCGCGTACAGGGAGCCGGCGAGTTCGGCGCCGCCGAGCAGCCAGATGTCCTTGCCGTCCTGCTGCTTGAGCTCGCGCACCGTCGCCACGGGGTCGTCGGCGACCAGTTCGACGGCCGGGTCCGGGCTCTCCGTCAGGGTCCGGGAGAACACCAGGTGGCGGAGGTGGGGGTAGGCGTCGGTGACTCCGGCCGCGAGTCCGATCTCGTAGCTGCGACGGCCTTCGAGAACCGTGTCGAAGCGCGTTCCCTCCGCCGTGACGGACAGCGCCTGCCGGGCCTGTACCGGCAATGTCTCCGGGTACTCGGCCGCCAGGTGTTCTATGTAGTCGGCCGACAGGGGCCAGAAGCCGTTCGGCCCGGTGGGGTCGTCGCCGTCCGGGCCCGCGATGAAACCGTCGAGCGTGGTGGCGATGTAGTGGACGAGTTTGCGCATGCGGAGCCTTTCGCTGTCACGTCGTCGATGTGGCCGGAGCCACCGCAAGGCGTGCCGAGGCGCGGGGCCACTGAGTGATCATGGCATTCGGGCTACGGCACAAGTGCCGTGTCGCCGAATTTCATGAACATTCGCCCGTGCCTCTGCCTCTGCCTCTGCCTCTGCCCGCGCCCGTACCTCTGCCCGTGCCCGTCTCCGGAGCCCCGAGCCTTGCGCTCCTCGCCCCACGCCCCCTCGGGCCTCGGCGGCACCGTGCGACCTTCCATCGGTCACGGGATCCGGCGACACGGGGACACGACCCGGACCTGCTTGACCTGCCGTATCGGCCCCTGCAAAGTCGGCATGTGGCGCAGCGTGAGCGCCGTCCGATTCTGCCGATTGTCCTGCCCGTCACAGTCGGAAGACCGTCCCGACATCGAGGAGCGGCTGATCCGATGGTCCTCGACCTCGCCGTGATCGGTATGGCCATCACCCTGGGGCCTCTGCACAACAGCGCCTTCATCCTGCTGCTCTCCGCGCGGCGTGGCCTCCGCCTGGGCCTGGCGTTCCTCCTGTCGTGGCTGGTCAACCTCATCGCGGTCATCGTCTGCGTGATGCTGCTGACCGGCGGTCAGCCCCCTGAGCACCACAGCACGCCCTCGACCGCGTCGGTCGCCGCGAAGCTGGCCATCGGTGTGGCGCTGGTGATCTACGGCGCGTACCGGCGTCGCCGACCGCCACGCCCGCACGGACCGCCGCGCTGGCAGGCCCGGATCGACGACGCCTCCACCGTCACCGCGGCCGGCCTGGCGTGGCTGCTGCAGCCGTGGGCGATGGTCGGAGCGGGAGCCGCCACCGCGGTCGACGCGAACCTCTCCGCCGTCGAGGACTGGCTCGCGCTGACCGGCTACTGCCTGCTGGCTACGCTCAGCCTCATCGTCATGGAGACGTACGCGCGCTGGGCGCCGACGGCCGCGAACGCCCGGCTGAACGCCCTGCGCAGTTGGATGGACCGTCACCAGGAGCAGTTGATCGTCACACTCTCGCTGGTCCTCGGACTGTGGCTGACGGCCCACAGCATCTACCAACTCGTCGACTGACAGCGGACGTTATCGCCGCGACGTAGGCACGGCTTGTCACAGTCGTTGACATCCGGTGCGGGCGCCTCCACCATGACCGGGTGGTCACATGACCGCCCGGTCATGAGCAGGAACGCTCACGTCCACAACCGCCTGGCTTCGACTCGCCGCGTCCTCGGCAGAGTTCCGCATGCGCTTGGCTGAACTCCGCCCGCAATGGCTCCAATTCGTTTGGCTCGATCGAAGCGATTCAGCCGGGTGCATTCCCTTGATCCACGACCAGGGCGCTTCACGCGCATCCCGTCGGCGTCCTTCTTTCGATTCCGCCGGAGAACACCCGAACAACACGGACATGTACCGCCGCAAATCACTGTTTCGTCCCCACAGAAAAGGTGATGTCGTGTTCCGTACACTCATGCGGTCGATGGCCGCGCTGCTGCTGGGTATCGCAGCCATCGTCACCCTCGCACCGGCCGCCGGCGCTCATCAGCCGACGGCCGCGGTGCAGGCGTTCGACCCCTCCACCACAGGCTCGTTCCCCGTCGCCTACACCGATGTCACGGTGTCGGCCGCGGGCCGTTCGTACAGCGCGCGCGTCTGGTATCCGGGCACGACGGCCGGGGCGAACGCGCCGGTCGCCACCGGAAACCACCCCGGTCTTGCCTTCGGGCACGGCTTCTTCCAGGCCATCACCCAGTACGAGAGCCTGCTCAAGCACTACGCCTCCTGGGGCATCATCACCGTCGTTCCCAAGTCCCAAGGCGGCCTGTTCCCGAACCACTCCGCCTTCGCCGACGACCTGAACGCGGCGCTGACCTGGCTCACCACGCAGAACACGACAAGCGGCTCGCGCTTCGCGGACCGGGTCGACACGACCAAGTACGCGGTCTCGGGCCACTCGATGGGCGGTGGTGCGGCGCTGCTCGCCGCGAGCCGTAACCCTGCCGTCAAGTCGGTCACCACCCTCGCCGCCGCCGAGACCAACCCCTCGGCGGTCACCGCCTCCTCCGTGCTGAGCGCCCCCGCCCAGTTCGTGGGCGGCAGTGCCGACACGATCGCCGGTGTGGCAGGCAACCAGCAGAAGATGTACGACGCCAAGGCGTCGCGCACCCAACTGCGGGTCATCACCGGGGGATTCCACTGCGGGTTCGAGGACAGTTCCGGTTTCGGCTGCGACAGCGGAAGCGTCTCCCGGGCCGTCCAGCTGAAACTGACCTACGGTGTCACGACCTCCTGGCTGCTCTACACACTCGGCCTCGACTCCTCCCTCCAGGATCAGGTGTGGGGTTCCGCCGCCCAGAACCTGGCGGGCGTCGTGTACTCCGCCAAGCCCTGATCCTCGCCTCGCGGGGTGACGCCGACTGGTCGTCCAAGGCCAGCCGGGGGATACGAGCCTGACCGGTCACAGGCCCGAACTCGCCCTTCTCGTCACCCAGATGGGCGCGGACGTCGTCTTCACCCGCACATCACGGACTCGGCGACTGCCCCCTCCTTTCACGGAAACGGGCAGTCGCCGACGCGGCCTGACAGTCGCAGGGAGGCGACGACCGCCTCGGCGGTCCGCGGGCCGGGTGCCATTACGGGTGGAATCGGGGCGGCCTCACCCATTCGATCGCCGCCGCGGAGCCCTCCCGTAAAGAATTGCTGTGCTCAACCCGTGCAGAATTGACGGGAGTTGTGAAAGCCGACAAGAATACGGCTCGCTTCGCCGTGTCTTGAGAGAGCGAAGTGACGCGAGTGACACAGGCGGCCACGTCTTCCTCGGCCATGCCTCATGGCACCCGCCCGTGTCGACCGCTCGCACTCTCCCACCTCCCACACCTTGACCTTCACAGAGGCTCATCTTGTCGCGTTCGCAACAAACAAGAATGCTCGCCGCCCTCGCCGCAACGGCCTTCGCGGGTGCCGTGGTTCCCTTCGTCGGCGCCGGAGTCGCCAGCGCCGCGACGTCCGCCGACTGCCAGTCCGCCACGGTCCAGTACCGCATCGTCGACGCGGACGGAAAGCCCGTGGGCGCCGACTGGTCCTCCCAGGGCGGATTCCACCAGTGGGACTCCGTTCCCGGGACGGTGGAGGTCCGGCTGGCGCCGGGCCAGAGCGTCGGCGACGGCTGCAAGTACCCCGTCTCCCTTGCCGAATACACCACCGAGGGACCGAACTGGTTCGCCTCCGGTCATCAGGGCCTGGTCGACAAGGCCACCGTCTACCTCACCGCCGCGGACGTCGCCGACTCGGGCGACGCCAAGCAGACCTGGCAGAAGCTCGAGGTGCCCACGCCCGACTGCTACGGCCAGATCGACCTGTACGGCGACGACATCTCGTACGACGGGAAGACCGGCGAGGGCCACGGCCCCCTGCCCTACCAGCCCGACAACATCACGACCCCGTACCACCTGATAGCCGCCTGGAACGGTGGCGAGAAGGCGTGCGCCCCCGCGACCCCGGACTCGCCCGCGCCGTCGCCCTCCACCCCCGCCACGCCCGCGACCCCCTCGTCCAGCGAGCCGCCGGCCGACGAGACGACCGAGCCGGCGACGCCCAAGCCGTCCAGCACGCCTTCGACCACGCCGGACGTGCCGCCGCTGACGTCGACGCCGCCCACCACCCCGTCGCCGTCGCCCAGCGAGAGCACGCCGCCGCTGGCCGAGACGGGTGCCAGCGGCCCCATCGGCCCGATCGCCGGGGGCGCGGCGCTGGTGATCGTCGCCGGTGCCGGTGCGTTGGTCATGTCCCGCCGCTCGCGTCGCTCCTGACGTAGCAATCGGGCAACTCCCTTGCCCTGGAGCACTCAACCGGCTCCGCCCGTACGGCATCGACGCCCCCGGCGTCGGCCCACGGGCGGAGCCGTCCCCTTTCTCCGTCGTCGGCCCCATGGGCCGGTTGGCTCGAACGCCGTTCGGAGTGCGTGACGCGGCACACATGTTTTTCCGGTGTACCCCGTGTACCAGCCACTTCGCTGGGTTCATGGGTGGTGACCGACCGTCAGGTCGTCCAATCGCGCATTTAGTACCCGGAGTTACATCTGACTGGTCGATCAGTCTTGCTATCGTGCTACTCGTTGGTAGCAATCCGTAGGGGGCTTCGGGGGGCCGGCGCGTGCAACGCCGCCGCTTCCCGGGCGGATTGGTCGAGACGGACGTTCTGGCAAGGGGGCCAGGCGGACGCGGCATCTGCGCGTACCCATCACGCGGCCTTCGAACTCCAGTTCTTTTCGCTCACTCATCCGAACAGGTGAGACTCCTCTCATGGCTCGTTCCCTGGTCGATCTTTTAACCCTGCACGCATCCCGACAGCCTGACCGGACCGCGTACCGGTACCTCGTCACGGGTGACTGCGACGGCGAGATCCAGGACATCTCCTACGGTCGGCTCGCCGAGCGGTCCCGCGCCATCGCCGCCTGGCTGCAGGAGCGCGGCCTGGCCGGTTCCCGCGTCATGCTGCTGTACCCGCCCGGCATCGAATTCATCTGCGGCTATCTCGGCTGTCTCTCGGCCGGAGTCATCGCCGTCCCCGGACTGCCCCCGCACGGACGGTCGCAGAACCACCGCGCCCTGCTCCGCATGAAGCGCCTGATCGCGGATGCGGATGCCAAGGTCATCCTGGGCGGCCGCGAGGTGATGGCCGCACTCGCCACCATGGCGGAACACCTGCCCGAGCTGGCCGAGATCACCTGCGTCGCCACCGAGGACATCCCCGACGAGGCCGCGGGTTCCTGGCGCGAACCCGACCTCAGCGCCGACTCGGTCGCCTTCCTCCAGTACACCTCCGGATCGACTTCCGCCCCGCGCGGCGTGATGGTGACCCACGGGAACCTGCTCGACAACGAGCGGGTGATCACCGAACGGATGGGTCACACCCCCGACGTCATCGAGGAGTACGGCCATGAGCTCTTCGTCAGTTGGCTGCCCGTCTACCACGACATGGGTCTCATCGGCCCGGTCCTGAACGCGGCCTACCTCGGTGTGACCGCCACGCTCTTCTCCCCGCTGCACTTCCTGCAGCGGCCCGAGCGCTGGCTGCACGCCATCAGCAGGTACCGTCCGCACACCAGCGGTGGTCCCAATTTCGCCTACGAGCTGTGCCTGAAGCAGGCCACACCGGAACTCCTCGACGGCCTCGACCTGAGCCGGTGGAGGGTCGCGTTCAACGGCGCCGAACCGGTGCGGGCCGCGACGCTGCGACGGTTCACCGAGACGTTCGGCGCCGCCGGCTTCCGCCGGGAGGCCCTGTATCCGTGCTACGGCCTGGCCGAGGCCACGCTGATCGTCACCGGCGGCTCGGTGCAGGCCCCGCCCACACTGGCCACCGCCACCGGCACCACCGAGGTCGGGCCGCAGGGCTCCGCACCGGAGGCCAGGTCCCTGGACGCGGCCGCGGTGGGCTCCGGCCGGCCCGGCCCCGGCATCACCGTCGTGATCGCCGACCCCGAACGGCAGAAGGAACTCCCCGAGGGCGAGGTCGGCGAGATCTGGGTGTCCGGCGCGAGTGTCGCCAAGGGCTACTGGCGCAACGCGCTCGCCACCCGGCAGAGCTTCCGGGCCATCCTCGAAGGTCACGAGGGCCGGTTCCTGCGCACCGGCGACCTCGGATTCCTGCGGGGCGGCGAACTCTTCGTCACCGGTCGGCTCAAGGACCTGATCGTCATCGAGGGACGCAACCACTACCCGCAGGACCTGGAACTGTCCGCCGAGATGTCCCACTGGGCGTTGCGGCCCGGTTGCACCGCCGCCTTCTCCGTGGACAGCGGAGGAGAGGGGGAGCAGCCGGTCGTCGTCGCCGAGACGGCCCCCGAGGCGGCGGGCGAGTCCGAGGAGATCATCGATCTGATCCGCGGAGCCATCAGCGAGGCACATGGCCTGCCGGTGCGTGACGTCGTGCTCGTCCACCCGGGCACCATCCCCAAGACGTCCAGCGGGAAGATCCAGCGTGGTGCCTCCCGGGCGGCGTATCTCGACGGCACCCTGTCCCTGGTCGGCGAGCCGGCGACGCGTTGAACTCCCCTCCGGCGGCGCGCCCACGCGCCACCGGAGGTTCAACGGAAGCCTCGGGCAGCCCTGTTACCGCACGGCCGTCCCCTCTCCGCCGTCCGCCGCGTGTCCTGCGCGGTGCGACGGCGTCATCAGCCGCACGCCGCCGTGCGCAACCGTCGCGTCAGCTCTACGAATCCACCTGCGCCCAAGTTCACGAGGACACCAACCCAGATGCCTGCGAACGAGTCCCCGAAGCAGTACTCCGAGATGTCCCCGACCACAGCCGAGGGCGTACGGGCCTGGTTGACGTCCGCCGTCGCCGAAGGGGCCGGGCTCTCCCCGTCCGCCGTCGCGCCGGAGCGGCCGGTCGCCGAATTCGGTCTGGGATCGGTGCAGTTGGTGAGGCTGGTCGCCGGCCTGTCCGAGTGGACCGGGCGGCCTCTCGATCCGTCCGTCGTCTTCAACCACCCCACGATCGCGGGGATCGCCGCGGCCGTCTTCGACGAAAACCCCCCGGGCACGACGGATCCGGGCCCGACCCCGGCCTCCCCGCCGGTCGATCCGGCCGTGCGGAGCGGCGACGACATCGCGATCATCTCCATGGCCTGCCGGTTCCCCGGTGGCGCCGACGATCCGGAGGCACTGTGGCGTCTCCTGGCCGCCGGCGAGGACGCCATCGGCGAGGTTCCCGCCGGCCGTTGGGACACCCGGGGCCTCTACGACCCCGACCCGGACGCGACCGGCAAGGCGTACACGCTGCGCGGCGGCTTCCTGACCGGCATCGACCGCTTCGACGCGGGCTTCTTCGGGATCTCACCGCGCGAGGCCACGGCCATGGACCCTCAGCAGCGACTGCTGCTGCAGACCGGCTGGGAGGCGATCGAGCGCGCCGGGATCGTCCCGGAGACGCTGAACGGCAGCCGGACGGGGGTCTACGTCGGCCTGTACGACAGCGGCTACGGCGCCTCGGCTCCGCTGGACCGGCTCGACGGGCACGTCGGCACGGGCTCGGCGTCCAGCGTGGCGTCCGGGCGCATCGCGTACGCCCTCGGGCTCCAGGGTCCGGCCGTCACGGTCGACACCGCCTGCTCCTCCTCGCTCGTGTCCCTGCATCTGGCGGCCCGGGCACTGGCCGGTGGCGAGTGCGATCTCGCGCTGGCCGGTGGCGCGACGGTTCTCGTGACACCGCGCGGTCACGTCGAGTTCAGCAGGCTGCGGGGGCTGTCACCGTCCGGACGCTGCAGCCCGTTCTCCGCCGACGCGGACGGGGTGGTGTGGGCCGAGGGCTGCGGTGTGGTCCTTCTCAAACGGCTCGCGGACGCGCGCAGGGACGGAGACCGGGTCCTCGCGGTCGTCAAGGGGACGGCGATCAACCAGGACGGCCGCAGCCAGGGTCTGAGCGCGCCGAACGGCCTCGCGCAGGAACGGGTGGTGCGCGCGGCCCTCGACGACGCCGGGCTGCGGCCGGACGACCTGGACTACGTCGAGGCACACGGCACGGGCACACGGCTCGGCGACCCCATCGAGGGCCGGGCGCTCACCTCGGTGTTCGGACCGGGACGACCGGCCGACCGGCCCCTGAGTGTCGGCTCCCTGAAGTCCAACATCGGTCACACGCAGGCCGCCGCGGGCATCGGCGGCGTCATCAAGACGGTCCTGTCCCTCGGCCACGAACGGCTCCCCGCGTCCCTGCACGCCGACACCCCGACCGAACACGTCGACTGGACGGACGGCGGCCTGCGCGTGCACAACCGCGCCGAGGCGTGGCCGAGGCGCGCCGACCGCGTACGCCGGGCCGGGGTGAGCGCGTTCGGGATCAGCGGCACCAACGCCCATGTGGTGCTGGAGGAATCACCGGACGACCAGGCCGGCCCGGACGCGCCCACGACGCGGGCCACGCTCTTCCCCTTGTCCGCCCGTACCCTTCCGGCCCTCCGGGGACAGGCGGCCCGTCTGCTCGACGCGCTAGCGGCGCACCCGCGGCCCGCACTGTCCGACGTGGCCGGAACGCTGGCCCACCACCGCACACACTTCGAGCACCGTGCCGTCGTGCGGGCGGGCGACCACGAGGAAGTGCTCACCGCGCTCCGCGGCCTCGCCGAGGGGACGCCGGACCCCGACTCGGTCGTGGGCCCGCAACAGACCCTCCCGTCGGGCAAGCTGGCGTTCGTCTTCCCCGGCCAGGGTGCCCAGTGGTCCGGCATGGCCCGTGAACTCCTCGACCGTTCAACGGTGTTCGCCGACGAACTCGACCGCTGCGACGCCGCCCTGCGCCCCTTCACCACCTGGTCGGTGGCCGCGGTCCTGCGCGGCGACGAGGGCGCGCCCTCCCTCGAACGGGTCGACGTGGTGCAGCCGGTCCTCTTCGCCGTGATGGTCTCCCTGGCCGCGGTGTGGCGGGCCCGTGGAGTCAGACCGGACGCCGTGATCGGCCACAGTCAGGGCGAGGTCGCCGCGGCCTGCGTCGCCGGGGCGCTCAGCCTCAACGACGCCGCGGCGGTGGTCGCCCTGCGCAGCCAAGCCCTGAGGGAACTGTCCGGCACCGGCACCATGGCCGTCGTCGCGCTGCCGCACACCGAGGTCGAGGCGCGCCTGGCGGACCTCGGCGGCCGGGTGTCCGTCGCCGCCGTGAACAGCGGTCGCTCCACGGTGATCGCGGGTGAGGTCGATCCCCTCGACGCCCTGATCGCCGACCTGGACCGCGAGCAGGTGTTCGTCCGCCGCCTCGACGTCGACTACGCCTCCCACAGCCCCCGGGTCGAGTCGCTGCGCGCGACGATCCACGACGAACTCGACGGCGTGACCACCTACCCGACCACCGTCACTTGGTACTCCACGGTCACCGGCGAGCCCGTCACCCGGGAACTGGAGGCCGACTACTGGTACACGAACCTGCGGGAACCCGTCCGCTTCGCGCCCACCGTGGAACGCATGGCCGCCGACGGCTTCCGCTGGTTCGTCGAACTCAGCCCCCACCCCTCCCTCCTCACCGCCGTGCGCACGGTGGCCGAGGAACACGGCCACGAGGACCTGGTCGCCGTCGGATCGCTGCGCCGCGACGAGGACGGACCCGCCTGCCTGGACCGTGCCGCCGCCGAACTCCACGTCCACGGACGGCGGATCGACTGGCACCGCCTCGCACCCGAAGCGCATGTGGCCGAACTGCCCACGTACGCCTGGGATCCGCAGACCTACTGGATCGAGTCCGAACCCGGGGTTCGCTCCGAGGCGGCCGGTCTCTTCGACCGTGCCGCGCACCCGTTGCTGGGTGTTCATCTGCAGTCGGCGGACGCGACCCGCTGGACCTTCCGCAACGAATGGTCCCCGGCCATCGCCGACTGGCTGCCCGACCACACCGTCTTCGGGCGGACCGTGGTGTCGGGCACGACCATGATGGAGCTGTGCCGTGCCGCGCTCGCCGTCGCCCGGCCGGACGCTCCCGGCGACGTGACCGATCTGCTCCTGCTCGCGCCCCTCGTGCTGCCCGGGACCGGCACGGTCGAGGTGTCGGTCGAAGTGATCACTGCGGGAACCGTGCCTGAGGTCACTGTGCACAGCCGTCCGCGCGGCGGGGACAGCGCGAGCTGGACCCTGCACGCCACCGCGTCGGCGACCGCCCCCGCCCCGGTCACGGGGGAGCAGCAGCCGGTGTGGCCGGAGGCCGCCGAATCCGCCTGGAGTGCGGAGACGTACGAACGGCTCGCGGTGCTCGGTCTCGGCTACGGCCCCTCCTTCCAGGGCGTCCGGTCGGCGGTCACGACCACCGTGGACGGAGAACTCCTGGCCCGGCTGTCCCTGCCCGCCGCGGTCCGCGGCACGACCGATCCGTACCCCGTCCACCCGGCACTGCTGGATGCCGCGCTGCACGTGGCCGCCGCGCTGGACGCGTCCGACGGCCGCGTGCTGCTGCCGGTCGCGGTGGGCCGCTGCGTCCTGCCGCCCGGCGGCGCGAGCGACCTCACGGCGCTGGTACGGCGGACAGGCGGCACGGAAACGGACGTCACGCTCGACGTGACGCTGTGGGACGCCGACGGACTCCCGGCGGGCCGGCTGGAGGACGTACGCCTTCGGGCGGCCGATCCGGCGGACCTGACCAGTGCGTCGGAGAACGGCCGTCACCTGTACGAAGTGGCGTGGACGGCCCCCGCCGAAGAGCGCGCGGCGGAACCGCGTGCCACGTGGGCCGTGCACGGCGACCCCGCGGATCCCGATGTCGCGGCCGCCCTGCGCGGTTTGGCGGCGGCAGGGGTCGAGGTGCGCGCAACGGGTGCCGACATCGTCGTACGATTCTGGCCGCGCCCGGCGGTCGATACCGAACCAGCAGCCGCAGCGCACGAGTTGGCCGCCCTGGCGCTGGCCGAACTGCGCGACCTGATCGCGCCCACGCAGGACCGGCTGCCCTCCCGGGTCCTCTGGGTGACCCGCGGCGCGGTCGCGGCCGGGGCCGGGGACACCGCATCCGGCCTGGCCCAGTCGGTGCTGTGGGGCCTCGCCCGCAGCGCCCGAGCAGAACACCCGCACCTCGGGCTGACCCTGCTCGACCTCGAACCCGACGGTCCCGATCCCGCCGGGCCACTGACGGCGGCCGTCAGCCACACCGGCGAACCCGAACTCGCCCACAGGGACGGCGTTTTGCTCGTCCCGCGTCTCGTGCGTGCCCGCCCGGCGGACGCGCCGCGGAGCCCGGCCGAACGCCCCGACGAACCGGCCGCTCCGACGGACGACCCGACCCTGCGCGCGGTGGCGCCCCCGGCCCTCGTCGGCCGTGAGGTGTCGGCGCCCACCGACGGCACCGTGCTGATCACCGGCGGGCTCGGCGCCGTCGGCCTGCACATCGCCCGGCTCCTCGCCGAACGCGGGGTCCCCCGACTTCTTCTGACCTCACGTCAAGGACCGGCCGACCCGCGTGCCGCCGAAGCCGCCGCAGAACTGTCCGCGCTCGGCACCGAGGTCGCGATCGCCGAGTGCGACGTGGCGGAGGCGGCGGCCCTGGCCGGCGTACTCGCCCAGGTCGGCGACGCCCTGCCGCTGCGCGGGGTCGTGCACTGCGCCGGAATCCTGGACGACGGAGTGGTCGCCGAGCTGACACCCGAACGCCTCGCGCGTGTGCTGCGGCCCAAGGTGGACGGCGCGGCCCATCTGCACCGGCTCACCGCCGACACGCCACTCGACCTGTTCCTGCTGATCTCCTCCGCCGCGGGCGTGTTCGGCAACCCGGGCCAGGGCAACTACGCGGCGGCCAACGTCTTCCTCGACCAACTGGCCCACCATCGGCGGGCTTTGGGCCTGCCCGCCGTCTCGGTCTCGTTCGGCGCCTGGGCCGGCGAAGGCCTGGCCGCCGAACACGCCGACCTGGACCGCATGGCCCGGCTCGGCCACCGCCCCCTCACCCCCGACCAGGGCCGCGAACTCGTCGAACTCGCCCTGCGCCGGGGCACACCGCACCTGATCGCCTCCGCCCTCGACCTGCCCCGCCTGCGGGCGACCGCGACCGCGACGGACGACGGCACGGCCGCCCTCTGGAGCTCGCTGCTGCCCGCGCCCGACACGGTTCGGCGCGGCGGTGTCGGTCTCGCGGACCGGCTCGCCCGAATCCCGGAGGCCGACCGCGCCGCACGCGTCCTGGCCCTGGTCCGCGAGGAGGCGTCCCGGGCGCTCGGCCTGCCCTCGACGGAGTCCGTCCGCCCCGATCAGCCCCTGCGCGAACTCGGCATGGACTCGGTGACGGCGGTCGAGCTCCGCAACCGCATCGGCACCCGGATCGGCGTCAGGCTCCCCGCCACCCTGCTCTTCGACCACCCGACCGCGGCCCGCCTCTCCGCCCATCTGCTGGCCACCGCACTCGCCACGGACGGCCGCACCACTCGCCGCGGCGCACCCGAACCGAGGTCCCCCCGCACCACGTCGGCGGCGTCGGACGAACCGCTGGCCCTGGTGGGCATGGCCTGCCGCCTGCCCGGCGGCGTGAGCGACCCCGAAGGCCTCTGGCACCTCGTCGCCGAGGGCCGTGACGCGGTGGGTCCGTTCCCGGCCGACCGCTGGGACTTGGAGTCGCTGTACGACCCCGACCCGGACGCCCTGGGCACGTCGTACGCCAAGGAGGGCGGCTTCCTCGACGGCCTGGAGTCCTTCGACGCGGGCTTCTTCGGCATCACGCCGAAGGAGGCGGCCGCCATGGACCCGCAGCAGCGGATGCTGCTGGAGACGACGTGGGAGGCGCTGGAGCGCGCCGGCATCGTCCCGGCCGAGCTGTCGGGCGGCAACACCGGTGTGTACGTGGGCATGTTCGGCAGCGACTACCTCTCGGGCACCCGGCTCGACGAACTGGACGGCTACGTCGGCACGGGGTCGGCGCCGAGCGTGGCCTCCGGCCGGCTCGCGTACACGCTCGGCCTGAACGGACCGGCGCTGACGGTGGACACCGCATGCTCGTCGTCCCTGGTCGCGGTGCACCTGGCGGCGCAGGCGCTGCGGTCGGGCGAGTGCGACCTGGCGCTCGCCGGCGGGGTGACGCTGATGGTGACGCCGGGGACCTTCGTCGAGTTCAGCCGTCTGCGCGGGTTGTCCCCGACCGGGCGCTGCCGCTCCTTCTCCGACGACGCCGACGGTGCCATCTGGGCCGAGGGCGCCGGCATGCTCGTACTCAAGCGGCTCGCCGACGCCCGGCGCGACGGCGACGAGATACTGGCCGTGCTGCGCGGTACGGCCGTCAACCAGGACGGGCGCAGCCAGGGCCTTTCGGCGCCGAACGGTCCGGCCCAGGAACAGGTGATCCGGCGGGCCCTGGAGCTGTCCGGTCTCGAACCCGGCGACATCGACTACGTCGAGGCGCACGGAACCGGCACCACGCTCGGTGACCCGATCGAGGCGAACGCCCTCGCCGAGGTCTTCGGCACCTCACGCCCTGATGGCCACCCCCTGTACCTCGGCTCGCTCAAGTCCAACATCGGTCACGCGCAGGCGGCTTCGGGGGTGGCCGGTCTGATCAAGGTCGTGCAGTCCCTGCGCCACCAGTCCCTGCCGCGCACGCTGCACGCAGGCACCCCCAGCCGCCATGTCGACTGGGAGGACAGCGGGTTGCACCTGCTGCGCGAGACGGTCCCCTGGCGCACGTCGGACCGACGCATACGACGGGCCGGTGTGAGCGCCTTCGGGATCAGCGGGACCAACGCGCATCTGATCGTGGAGGAGGCGGAGCCGGCCGACGCACCGCCGGAGAAGGAAACGGCCCCGGGAGCCCGGCTGTTCGTGCTGTCCGGGCGCGGGGAGGCCGCCGTACAGGAACAGGCGGCACGCCTGGCCCGCCACCTGGACGACGACGTCGCCCTGCCCGACATCGCCCACACCCTGGCCCGACACCGCAGCCACTTCGAACACCGAGCGGCGATCGTGGCCGGCGACCGGGACGAACTGCGCACCCGACTCGTCGGGTTGGCGGCCGGACGGTTGCCGCTGACCCCGCCGCGCGCGGAGCCGACCGGCAAGGTGGCCTTCGTCTTCGCCGGACACGGCGGACAACGACCCGGCATGGGACTGGAACTTGCAGCGCAGTCACCGGCGTTCCGTGAGGAGCTGGCCCGCATCGACTCCGCGGTGCGCCGTCAGGTCGGCTGGTCGGTCCTCGACGTGCTGCGGGCCCCGGAGGAGTTCGCCCCGCTCGACCGCACCGAGTACCTGCAACCGGTGCTGTTCGCGGTCAACGCGGCCCTGACCGCGGCCTGGGGTGCGCTCGGCGTCCGCCCGGACGCCGTGACCGGGCACAGCCTCGGCGAGATCGCCGCCGCCTACAGCGCGGGCGCCCTCGGCCTGGACGACGCCGTGGCCGTCGTGACGGGGCGCGCGAAGGCGGTCGCCCCGCTGGTCGGAAAGGGCGGCATGCTCTCCGTGGAGCTGCCGCGTGCGGAGGTCGAGGGACTGCTCGCACCCCACGACGGCCGGCTGTTCGTCGCGGCGGTCAACAGCGCTCACTCCACGGCCGTGTCCGGCGACACCGAAGCGCTCGCCGACCTGCGCGCGCACCTCGAAGCGCGGGACATACGGGTACGGCGGCTGTCGACGCCGTTCGCCTCCCACACCCCTTTGATGGAACCGGTGCGCGCGGACCTGCTCAACGCGCTCGCCGACATTCGGGGCACGCGCACAGCGACCCCGCTCTACTCGACGGTGTCGGCCGAACCGGTCCCCGGCGACCGGCTGGACGCCGACCACTGGTACGCGAACCTCGCCCACCCCGTCCGCTTCGCCGACACGATCCGGCGGATGCTGGACGACGGCTACCGCTACTTCGTGGAGTTGAGCCCGCACCCCTCGCTCACCGCGTCGATCGAGGCGGTGGCGACCGAGGCCGGAATCGACGCGATCACCGTCGGCTCGCTGAGCCGCGAACAGGAAGGACGGGGCGTACTGCTGGACCGGCTGGGGGAGTTGTACGAGGCCGGACACACCCCCGACTGGCAGGCGCTGTTCCCGGAAGGCCGCCGGGTCGACCTGCCCACATATGCCTTCGCCCGTGAACGCCACTGGCGCGCGCCCGTCCTGGCGACCCGGACGGCCGGCGGATCACCACTCCTCGGCACGCATGTCGAGGCCAGCGACACACCGGGCCGCCACCTCTTCCAGAGCGACATCGACCTGCGTGACAGCCGGTTCGCCTACCTCCGCGACCACCGGGTCACCGGCGAGGTCTGGATGCCCGGCGCCGCCCTCCTCGGCCTGGCACTGGAGGCCGCGTCCACGCTGCGGGACGGCGGCGAGGCACGACTGGCCGACGTGAGATTCGCACGGCCCCTCGCGCTCGACGAGCACACGCCCGTACGGCTCCAACTGGTGCTGCAGCCCGCCGACGAGGACGGCTCACGGGACTTCACCATCTCCTCGGCGGCCGTCGGGGAGCTGCGTGCGGCCTGGGAGCGGCATGTCACCGGCCGCGTCGTCGACGGTGGTGCCCAGCCGACGGCCGCCCAGCCCGAATCCGGTGCTGATCTCGCCCTACTGCGCGAGCGGTGCGAGGAAGAAGCCGATCTGTCCGCCGTCTACGCGGGACTCGCGGCCCTGGGCATCGACTACGGACCCGCCTTCCGGCGCCTGGAGCAGGGCCACCGAACGGACACCGCCGCGGTCGGCCGACTCGCCCGGCAGCCCGCCGCCGGTCACCTGCTGCACCCCGCCGTGCTCGACGCCGCGTTCCACACCGCGGCCCTGCCGGCCCACGCGCCCACGGGCCGGGCCTTCGTGCCCGCCGGCGTCGGACAGCTGCGCCACACCGGCAGGCGCTCCGCTCCCGCGTGGGCGACCTGCCGACTACGCTCCGTGGACGGCGACACCGCTCTCCTGGATCTGCGGCTCTGGGACGAGAAGGAACAACTGATCCTGGAAGCGACGGAGTTCGAGCTCGCCGCGCTCTCGCCCCTGGACGGCGCGCTCTTCGAGACCCGGTGGCAACCGCGCCCGGCCGCGCAGGAGCGGCCCGTCGACGGCCCCTGGCTCATCCTCGCCGACGAGACCGGAGTCGCCGACGCGCTCGCCGAGCGGCTGGCTTCGGCCGCCGTCCCCCACGTGATCGCCCGCAGGGGCTCGGCCTTCGCCACCCAGAGCCCCGGCCGCCATGTCCTCGATACGGCAGATCCGGGGCAGTTGACCCGCCTGCTCGACGAGGCGTTCGCCGACGCGCCGCCGGAGCGGGTCGTGCAGCTCTCCGCGCTCGACGCCCCGGCCGTCGTGGACACAGCCACGGCCGAAGAGGCCGCGCGATGCTGCACTTTGAGCACCCTGCACCTGGTGCGGGCGCTCGCCGACCGGCCCCGGAGCCGCGCCCCACGCCTGTTCGTGGTCGTACGGGGCAGCCAGGCCGCCGGTGACAGCACGCAGGTGACGCACCCTCAGCAGGCGCTCGCCTGGGGCTTCGGACTCTCGGTGGCCCAGGAGTACCCGGAACTGTCGACCACGCTGATCGACCTGCCGGACACCAACGGCGACGACGCCCTGTGGACGCAGCTCCGGCAAGCGGACGACGAACGCCTCGTCGCACTGCGGGAATCGGGACGGCTGGTGCCCCGGCTGGCACGCACCCGCCCGGACGACGGCGGTCAGGGCGGCGTCAGCGCCAGCCGTGTTAAGGACGCCATCGCCGCGGACGAGCCGCACGACGGTAGGGGCGCCGACGGGATCGGCTCCGACGGCGTGCACCTGGTCACCGGCGGGCTGGGCGGCCTCGGCCGCGTCGTCGCCGAGCGCCTGGTCCGCAGGGGCGCCCGTCGACTCGCCCTGCTGAGCCGGAGCGGACCCGACGCGGTCGCGCAGAGCTGGATCAGGGGGATCGAGGCACGCGGCGTGACCGTGCACCTCGCCCGCGCCGACGTCGCCGACCGTACCGCGCTGACCGCCGCCCTGGACGCGGTACGACAAGAGGCCGGACCGATCGCCACGGTCGTCCACACCGCAGGCGTCCTCGACGACGCCACCGTGGCGAACCTGACCGACGAACGCGTCCTGCGCGTGCTCGCCCCCAAGGTCCTGGGCACCACCCTGCTCACCGAACTGACCCCGGAGGCCGAGAGGTTCGTCCTCTTCGCCTCCGCGGCCGGCGTCCTCGGCTCGGCCGGCCAGAGCCCGTACGCGGCGGCCAACGCCTACCTCGATGCGTGGGCACACCACCTCTCCCGCACCGGCCGCCACGCCCTCAGCCTGGACTGGGGCGCCTGGGCGGAGGTCGGCATGGTCGCCGGCGCCGGCACCCGGGCGGCCGAGACCAGCCGTTCGGGACTCATCGCCTTCACCCCGGCCGAAGGCGGCGACCTGTTCGAGCGGGTGCTCGCCACCTCCCGCCGCCAGCTCGCCCCCCTCGCCCTGGACCTCACGGCACTGGAACTCGACCCGGACGCGGCCCGCACCCGACCGATCCTGGCCGACCTGATCACCGTCGCCGCGGGCCCCGCGAGCGCGGACGACCTCGTCGCATGGGTCTTCGCGGCGACGACCGACCAGGACCGGGCCACACGCCTCGAAGCGTATGTACGGGCCAAGGTCGGCCAGGTCTCCGGAGGCGCCGTGGAGGTGTCCGCGAACACGGCCCTCAAGGAACTGGGCCTGGACTCGCTCATGCTGGTCCGGCTGCGCAACGCCTTCACCCGCGAGCTGGGCGCCGAACTCCCGGCCGCCGCGGTCTTCTCGGCGTCCGACATCAGGGGCCTCGCGCGGGCCCTGGGCGAGGTGCTGCCCGAACGCGACACCGTGCCACGAACCGAGGAGCCACGGTCCGACGCCCCCTCCGAGGTGCCGCCGAGCGAGCTGCGGCCAGCGACCCGTGACGTCGTACGGCTGTTGCGCAGCGCGCAGCCGGGCATGCCGGACGCGGCACACGCGGTGGGCCTGGCCGTCCGGCTCACCACGCCCACCACACGCGAAACACTCACCGACATCGTCACCCGGCTCGCCGGGCGGCACGCCGCCCTGCGCACGGCGATCGACGGAGGCGACGGACGAAGCCGACAGCTTCGTGTGGAGCGGGAGCCCTCCGAGCCTCTGCTGCGCTGGACGGAGCTGCCCGCCGACGCCGATGCGGACGCGGACGGCCGGCTCTCCCGGATGCTGGAGCCGCCGTTCGACCTGGCGAGGACACCACTGTGGCGGTTCGAACTGCTCGACGCCGGCACACGAGGCCAGACGCTGGTGTTCGGCGCGCACCACGCGGTGAGTGATCTGCAGTCGCTGCTGCTCGTCGCGGGGGAGATCGACGCCGAACTCTCCGGCACGCCACTCGGCGACGCCGTCACCAACCGTGACATCGACCTGCTCATCGAGGCCCAGCGCGCCGGTGACGGCTCCGGCGCCGCCGACTCCGAATGGCGCGAGGCCTTCCACGGCAGTGGGCGTCTCGACCTGACGCTCGCCCGGCCGCGCCCGCAGACGCGTTCATACCGGGCCGGAAGCGTGACCGTGGCGATCCCCGACGGACTGATGGAGCGGGTGTCGGCGGCCGCGAGCGGGCTCGCCGTCACACCCGCGGCCTTCTGTCTCGGCACCTTGACCGTGCTGCTGGCGCGGATGCGTGAGCGGGAGCGGTTCGTGCTCGCCGTGCCCGTCGACACGCGCATCCACGCCGACGCGTACGACGCGGTGGGCTTCTTCGGGGTGCCGGTGCCGTTCCCGGCACAGGCCGAGGCGGGGGAGCGGGTCGGAGACGTGCTGCGGCGCACGGACGCGCGCTTGAACCGGGTCCTCGCGAAGGGGGCCATGTTCTCGGACGTGCTGGCGACATTGGCCCGCCAGGGACTGCACCGGCCGAACGCCCCGCTGGTGGAGGTGTACTTCAACTACGTACGCTCCTCGGCGGCCCGCCTCGGCCGGCTGGAGGTGCTGCCCGCGGGGACGGGATACTCCGACCTCGACCTCATGGTCACCATGACCCCCGACGCGAATCGCGTCAGGCTCGACCACAACCTAGACATCCTGGACGCGGCGACCACCACTGAGCTGGCGGAGGAATTCCTGCGGCTGCTCGCGGAGACCGCCGACGATCCGACGGCGGCCGTCCGGACGAGCGCGACCCCGTTCGAACAGGGCCCCGTCCGCCAACCGCGCCGCTCGCTCGCCCTCGCCGCCTCCTTCGCGCTCGGCAATCTGCCGCTGCTGTGCGAGGCGGCGATCGGGGAGGGCGCCCGAGCAGGAGCAGGAGCAGGAGCAGGAGCAGGAGCAGGAGCAGGAACGGGAGCGGGGGAGCGGGCGCGGGACGAGGGCCTGACGGTGGCGGAAGCTCCGTACCACCAGGTGCTCGCCGCCCTGCGGGATCCCTCGGGCGTCCTCAGCGATCCCACGACGGCCGTGGGCGTGGTGCTGCTGCGGGCCGTGGACCTGGAACGGTTCGGCCCGCTCACCGACGAGGTCCTGACCGAACTGCGCACCGAGTACCCCGCCGCTCTGCGCGCGCTGTCCGAGCGGACCCGCAGACCCCTGATCGTCGGCATCCTGCCCTCGGCGCGAACGAACGACCGCTTCGCGCGATGGGAGAGCGCCCTCGTCGCCCAACTGGCCGACGCGCCCGGCATCGCGGTGCTCGGCCCGGACGACTGGACGCGCCATCACGCCGTCGCGGAACGCTTCGACGAACGGACCGAGCGGCTGGCCCATCTCCCCTTCACCCCGCACTTCCAGGCGGCGGTGGCCCTGCGCCTGGCCCAGGTGGTACGAGCGGTCCTGCGCCCCGCGCCGAAGGTGATCGCGGTCGACGGCGACGAGACCCTGTGGGGCGGGGTCGCCGGGGAGATCGGTCCCGAGTCGGTGGACCTGACCGGACCGCGCGCCCTGCTGGCACAAAGGCTCCTGCGATGGCGTTCCGCGGGCGCGTTGCTCGCCCTGGTCAGCAACAACGACGAGGACACCGTACGAGCCGTCCTGGACCGTCCGGACAGCGCGCTGAGGGCGGAACACTTCAGCGTCCTCTCCGCGGGCTGGGGCCCGAAGCCCGACCGGCTCACGGACGCGGCACGCACCCTCAACCTCGGGCTGGACAGCTTCCTGTTCCTCGACGACAACCCGGTCGAGGTCGAGGGAGTGCGGTCGACCCTGCCCGAGGTGCTGTCCCTGACCTGCCCTCCGGCAGCCGAACTGGAGGACTTCCTGGGCCGGTTGTGGCCGCTCGTTCCGGCGGCGGCCACGGCCGAGGACGCACTGCGGGCCGGGTTCTATGCCCAGGAGCGGGAACGGGACGCCGTGCGCGAACAGGCCGGATTCGAGGAGTTCCTGGACCGGTTGGAGCTGGAGGTCGACATCCGCGCCCTGTCCGACGCCGATGTCGAACGGGCCGAACAACTCGTCCGCCGCACCAACCAGTTCACTCTCCGCCCCCGCTCCGCCGACGGCGGCGATCTGGCGCGATGGCTGGCGGACGGCGAGGTGTGGACGGCCGCGGCACGGGACCGCTTCGGCGACTACGGCCAGATCGGCCTGCTGGCCGTGCGCGCGGACGGCGGTCAACTCGACGTCCTGGCCTGGAAGCTGAGCTGCCGCGCGCTCGGCCGGGGCGTCGAGGAACGGCTGTTGTGCTGGCTGGCCGACCACGCCGAGCGTCTGGGCTGCACGAAGGTCCGGCTGACGGCCGAGCGCACCGACCGCAACGTACCGGCGCGGCGTCTGCTGGCCGCGCTCGGTGGCGGTGACCAGGACGACGAGCGGCTGGAGGCCGTGGTCACGCCGGAGCAGCTGCGGGCCTTCCGCTCCTGGCGTCGGGGGTGAACCGGACGGCGACTCGACCTGCCGAGGCAGCACGGAAAAGGACAGTGCACACGGGGAAGGGCCCTTATGCGTGAAGTGAACGAGACCGCGGCGCCGTACGGCGGACAGCGGGCGACTGCCGAGGCGATCGAAAGGGGTGACGCCGGGCCGAGCGTGGAAGCCCTGCTGGCCAGGATCGGAGAGGCCGCGGCGTCGCCGGCGACAGGGACCGGCACGGCACCGACCGCCACCGGGGCGACGGCTCCAGCAACCCGTGCGGCGGCGACAGGAACCGGCACGACGGGGACCGCCGCCGGGGTGAAGGCGACCGGAGCCGGTGGGACGGCGACCGGAACCGGTGCGGCGGCGACCGCTACCAGTACGACGGCGACCGGAACCGGCACCACGGCGGCAGAGACCGGCGCTGATCCGGAGGCGGGGACCGGGGCGGCCACCGCCACGTCGGGTGCTGGCGTCGCACTGGATCACGGGGTGGTATCTCCGCTCGCCCCGTCCGTCGCGGTGGCCTCGCCCGCCCTGCCCGCCACGGTGGCCCCGCCCGCCGCGATTGCCGCGCCCGCCTCGCCCGTGGCGCCGGCCCTGACCGACGCGTTCGCCCCGCCCGCCGCCGTCGCCCCCGACGTGGACGGTCTGGCCGCCGTCGTGGCCGCGGCGGCCGCTCGGTTCGTCCCCGGAGGAGAGCTCTCACCCGACGCCGATTTCTTCGACGCCGGCGGCACCTCCGTGGGCGCCGTGGAACTCGTCGCGGCGCTCGAGGACGAGCTGGGCATGGAGATCGACCTGGACGAGGTGTTCGCCGACGCCCGACCGCGAAGCCTCGCCCGGCGCTGGCTGACCACCGCGGGCGCCACGGCGGCGCTCTCGTCCCCGGGCGGGCCGGTTACCGCGACGGCCACTTCGACGGCCGCATGGACCCAGATCCCGACCCCGACCCCGACCCCGGCCGACCAACAGGTCTCGGCCTCGCCGGACACACGAGTCCCCGTCCCGGTGAGCAATACGACCGTCGCCGCGCCCGCGACGACGGTCACGGCTCGGACCACCGGTGGCGACACCCCGTACGCCACGGCCCGTCCCGAGGACCTCGACCAGATCCTGGCCGACCTCGCCCTCGCCGACCGCCTGCCCTGGACCGGATCGCCCGAGCCCGCGGCCCCCCGCCGCATCCTGCTCACCGGCGCCACCGGATTCCTCGGCAGCCACCTGCTCCTGGATCTGCTCAGACACAGCGACGCGCACGTCCACTGCCTCGTGCGCGCGGCCGACGAGGAGGCGGCCACGGCCCGTCTCGGCGAGGCGCTGAAGGGCCACCGTCTGCCCTGGTCCGCGGAGATCCGCCGCCGGGTGACGGTGCTCCCCGGTGACATCAGGCGACCGCGCCTCGGCCTGTCCGACGAGGTCTGGAACAGACTCGCCCACGAACTGGACAGCGTCGTGGGCGTGGCGGCGGCCGTGGACTTCCTGCGCGGCTACCAGTCGCTGCGGCAGAGCAACGTCATCGGCGCGCTGACCCTCGCGGAACTCGCGGCCACCGGCCCGCCCAAACCGCTGCACCACATCTCCTCGATCGCGGTCTTCAACGAGGTCGGCATCACCTCCATGGGCGAGGACGACCCGCTTGCCCACGTCGACCGTCTCGTCGCGGGCTACGACCAGACGAAATGGGCCGCCGAGGTCGCCCTGCGGCGGGCCCGCGACCACGGTCTGATCGTCACCGCCATGCGCCCGGGAGGCATCGGAGGCCACACCCGGACGGGCGCGCACAACCCGCAGGACCTCAGCAGCGGCCTCATCGCCGCCTTCGGCCGCTTCCGCACCGTTCCCGCCTTCCACTGCCTGAACGCGGCCCCGGTGGACTGGGTGAGCCGGGTCGCGGCCGCCGTCATCTGCGAACCCGACGCCTGGGGCTTCGACTACAACCTGACCGGCGTACCCAACACCCTCGACGACGTCGTACGGGACATGGCGTTCGGCGGAATGCACGTGCGCGTACAGGACTGGGACGAGTGGCGCACCGACGTCCTGGCCCGACTGGAAGCCGACCCCGTTCCCGAACTCGAATTCCTCACCCGGGTGTTGCGCAGTCCCACGGCACTCAAGCTGTGCGAGGCGACCCTGAAGGGGCCCGCGGCGACCGGCGAACGCACCGCCGCGCTCGTCGAAGCCCTGGGACTGAGTCCCGCGGCCCGCTACGACGCCCAGGCTCAGCTCACGACGTTCGAACGGCTCGCCCAGGACGGTCTCGCCCGGATTCCCCACAAGGACGACCAGCCCTACCTGTGGTTCTCCGAGACCACCGAAGGCGCGGTGGGCCCGGCCGGCGCCGCCACCGACACTCCCTGCTCGATGGCTCTCACCCTCTCCATCGCCAGCATGTACCAATTGGTGAAGGAGCGCCGGGTGGACGTCAGCGGTGAGCTGGTGTGCGCCGCGGTCCATCCCGCGCCGCTGGTCGTGGAACGCGGTGACGTCTGGGTCCGCCCCGAGGAGGGCATACCGCAGCGGCACGGGATGCGCCACCAACTCCTGCGCTACCGGCTGACGTTGGTCGACACGGGCGGCGACCGTTGGTGGCTGGAGGGGCACAAGTACGCCCGCGCCCGTCGAGACGTGTGGCGGCAGACCCGCGCGCTGAGCGTCGAGATCGGCCGCGAGGGCGAACCGGCCTGTCTCGCCGGTGAACTCGTCGTGCCCGCGGACAGCTACGTGCGCGACCAGATCGACGGCATCAAGGTCGACCCGCGACTGACCGGGCGGGAGAAGCGCGCCGCCAAGCTGACCTGGCTCGCCTGGTTCGGCATGGAGATGGGCCGCGGCCTGCTCGGCCCCTTCGCCCGCGCCACCGCGGACCTCCTCGACCTGCGCCGCACCCCGACCCCCTCGGAGCGTCACCGATGATCCTCAGAACCGCCAACTCCCGGTACAGGCAGCCGATCCGCAAGGTCAGGACCGGCACGGCCCTGCGCCCGCTGCGCCATCGGCTCGACCCGTCACGCGTCGAGGAGATCCCCTTCCGGGCCGGGGACGGCGTACGTCTCGGTCTCACCCGCATCGACAGCGGGGAGCGGGACCGGCCCGCCGTGCTGCTCCTGCACGGCCACACCGCGTCCGCCGACATGTTCCTGCTGCCCGAGACCCGCAATCTGGTCGACGTCCTGCTCGACGACGGCTACGAACCCTGGCTGCTCGACTGGCGCGGCAGCTGCCGGCTGCCCTACAACGAGACCGGCCAGAGGTACACGTACGACGATGTCGCCCTCCACGACATCCCCGACGCCGTCGCCCGCATCCGCGAACGCATCGGTGACCGGCCGCTGTTCGTGGTCGCCCACTGCATCGGTTCCCTCGCCCTGTCGATGAGCATGACGGCGGGACTGGTGCCCGGGCTCGCGGGCGTCGTCTCCCAGGGCGTGTTCCTGACGCCCAAGCTCGCGGGACGGACCTCGCTGCGGATGACGGTGGCGGGCGAACTGTTGAAGAGCCGGATCGACCACATCCCGGTCGACTTCCGCAAGGTGGGTCTCCGGTCGAGGTACACGCCGCTGTTCGCACTGGCGTCCCGCGGGGCGGCCTGCCCGGACCCGACCTGTCAGATCCTCCACAACTCGGCCTGGGGCTCGGGGGCTTCGCTGTTCCTGCACGAGAACCTGTCCGACGCCACGCACGACCGGCTCGCCGAACTCCTCGGACCGGCCCCGCTGTGGATCCTGCCGCACCTGCGCCGGATCGAACTGGCCCGCAGCGTCGTCCGCTGGCACGACACCGACCACCGCTACCGGGCGCTGCCGCCGAACGCGCTGGACGCGGCGGCCCGCATCGACACGCCGGTGCTGCTGCTCGCGGGCAGCGAGAACGGACTGTGGCTGGACTCGCAGCGGCTGTGCCACGAGGTGCTGGCACACCGCCGACCCGAGCTGGACGTGTCGTACACCGAGATTCCCGCCTACGGTCACCTCGACACGTTCCTGGGCCGGGGTGCCGCCCTCGACGTCTTCGGCCACATCCTCGAATTCCTCGGCGAACGACGGTGACGGCGGGCCCCGTCGCCCGTTACCGTACCGACCAGTAACCAGACCGCACCCAGGAGGCAGCATGCCGCAGCTCGAAGTCGACGGCGCCGCGCTGACGTACGACGACGAGGGCCCCCGCGACGGCGACGGTGTGCCCCTGGTGTTCATCCACGGCTGGACCGCCGACCGGCACCGCTGGGACCACCAGATGGAGCACTTCGCCCAGAAGCGACGGGTCGTCCGGCTGGACCTGCGCGGGCACGGGGAGAGCCAGGGGTCGGGCCGGCGAACCGTGGCCGAGCTGGCCGACGACGTACTCGCCGTCCTCGACCACCTGGAGCTCGACCGGTTCGTCCTCGTCGGCCACTCGATGGGCGGGATGATCGCGCAGACCCTGACGCTCGCCCACCCCGAGCGGGTCGAGCGGCTGGTGCTGGTGAACTCGATCAGCAGGATGACGTACAGCCGGGGGAGGGGACTGCTGATGGCGGTCTCGACCAAGGTGCCGTTCAAGCTGTTCGTGGCCGCGAACATCCAGCGGGCCTTCGCCCCCGGCTACCCGCGCGAGAAGATCCGCGAGTACGTCCGCGCCTCGGGCGACACGCCCCGCGAGGTCGTCATGACCTGCTACGGCGCCATGCGGGCCTTCGACGTCCTGGACCGCCTCGGCGAGATCCGCACCCCCACCCTCCTGATCCACGGCTACCACGACATCCAACTGCCCGTCTCCCAGATGCTCCGGATGGCGAAGGCCTACCCGGACGCCGTGGTGCGGATCGTGGACGCGGGCCACGAACTGCCCGTGGAGAAGCCGGCCGAACTCACCACAGCGCTCGACAGCTTCCTCAACGGGAAGGCGTAGCCGAGTGGTTCGGACCCGGCCGGCAGTCGCACATCCTCCACCCGGCCTGGACGTCCACGGATTGGGCCGACCGGGTGTCGGCGCGGACGCGGCGGTGGTTATGATCACCGTGGCAAGGCTGTAGCGCAGAGGTCGTCGCGCCCAAGCATCGAGCTGGAGGACGTCGGTTCGAATCCGGCCGGTCTTGCCACCCTTTTCGTGGAGGAATGTCGATTGGCGTCGGTTCACCCCCGGAGGGCGGAGAGCGATGCCGCTCTCCGCGCGCCGGGCACCGGCGATGGACCGGTGGAGTGGTGATGACGCAGCCGACGCCCGTACGCTGCCCCGCGATCGAGCATCCCGACATCCCGATCAGCGAGCCCGCCGCCCTGGAACCGCTGCTCGCCCGGCTGCGGTCCGCCCGCCCGGTCGAGACCGACGAGACGTTCCCGCTCGGCACGGTGCGCGCCGACGGGCGCGTCGACCTGTGCAAGCAGGGACTCGGTCCCGGCGGGGCCGCCCGGCTCATGCCCGTGGCGGCCAGCTCCCCGCACGCCGCGCACGTCCTCCTCGGCACCAACGCCATCGGCGACGAGGGAGCCCGCACGGTCGCCGACGCGCTCGCGGGCGACCACGGCCTGCACACGCTCTACCTCGGCTGCAACCGCATCGGCCCCGAGGGAGTCGACGCGCTCGCCGCCGCGCTGACGACGGACACCACCGTCCACGCCCTGTGGCTCAAGCGCAACCCGGTGGGCGACCACGGAGCCCGCGCCCTCGCCGCGATGCTCCGCCGCAACACCACACTGCGCACCCTCGACCTGGTCAACACCGCACTGTCCACCGACGGGCTGGGCACCCTGTGCGCAACCCTCATCGACCGGCCCAGCCCCGTGGAACGCCTCTTCCTCGGCGGCAACGGCCTGACCGCCGAAGCCGCCCCGCTCCTGGCGGCGTTGATCCGCGACGCGGGCGTACGCGAGCTGTACCTCCCCGCCAACCACCTCGGAGACGAGGGCGCCGCGATCCTCGCGGCAGCCGCCGACCCCACCCGGCCCGTACGCCTCGGCCTCGGCGGCAACGGCATCGGCCCCGCCGGTGCCCGCGCCCTCGCCGACTCCCTCGGCGGCATCGAGGCACTGGACCTCGGACGGCCGCTGTCGGAGCGCAGCCTCGGCGCCCCCGCCAACACCACCGGCGACGAAGGCGCCCACGCGCTGGCCGCCGCCCTCCCCGGAAGCCCGCTGCGCAGACTGGAGTTGTGCCACACCGGCCTGACCGGACGGGGCGCGAAGACCCTGCTGGCCGCCGTGCCCGACAACTCGCGTCTCGAATACGTCGGTCTGGGCCCCGGCCTGCCCCGCAAGGTGAAGCGGTCCTTCACCCAGCGCCTGCGGCCCGTCGGCAGGGCGCACCCCGACCTGCGCGCGATAGGGAGCGTCTACCGTTGAGCCCCCGTGGCGAACTCCGCTGCTTCCCCGCCGACGAGGCGTCGAGCCGGCGCCGCATCCGCCGGTACGCGGTGCCCCGCCGGATGATCGAACGCGCCGCCGCCTCCCGGCTGGCCGGTGACTGGCGGGGAGCCTGCGCGGCGGCGAACGTCGACGTCGACTTCACCCTGTCCGAAGTGGCCGAGCACTGCGGCGACGACGTCGCCACGGCCCTGGAGGACGACCTCCGCCACCTCGCCCCCGACCTGCTGCGCTGGCATCTGCCGCGCATACTCGGCGGGCGGACCACCCTCGCCACGGACCGGACGGTCGTTCTCGCGCGCTACCGGCCCAAGGCCGCCGACGAAGACCGCCTGACCACGCCCTACTTGCACATCACCACCCCCGCGATGGTCGAAGGGCCGCAGCGGATCACCCTGCGGTTCGGCACGGTCGAGGCC
This sequence comes from Streptomyces sp. NPDC001914, assembly GCF_042891215.1. Lineage (NCBI taxonomy): Bacteria > Bacillati > Actinomycetota > Actinomycetes > Kitasatosporales > Streptomycetaceae > Streptomyces > Streptomyces sp. NPDC001914. Next base: position 46,446 of record NZ_JBIASW010000016.1, on the reverse strand, counting down.
GAGCGGGCCGCGGGAGTCTTCGGGCCGGGCACCGAGGACTGGCGGTACGCGCGCCACCTGTGGGACGTACGGAACACCGCCGAACTGCTCGAACGCTGCGGCGGGAGCGACCGGCCGCCGTTCTTCCACGCCGACGCCACCCCGCGCGGCTCCGACGAACTGCCCACGGCCGATCCCGGCGCGAGCGACCCGGCCGCACGGTCCGAGTGGGCCACGCTGCTGCACCAGAAGGGCGAGACACGGGCAGCCCTCGCCGCCGCCGGCATCGAGGCGGACCTGACACCCATCGAGAACTCGCGCTGGTACCAGGTCGACCTGGAACAGCTCCTGGAAGGCACCGCGCTCGACCACACCCGTCTGGAGCCGGAGATCCGCCGGCTGACGGCCGAGGGCGTCGGCGACCGCTTCGTCGTCGCCGCCCACTGGCGGACCTACATCCTCCTGGAGCCCGCGGCCGGCGGCGGACTGCTGATGCGAGCCGTCGACCGGGACGAGTTCAAGGGCGTCCCGGTGCTCGCCGAGGCACTGTGGCGCAGGCTCCCCGACCTCGACCTCATGCGCGCCGGGGGCATCGCCGCGGAACATCTCCACCCGCTCGTCCGCGAGGCACTGTTCCCCGCGCTCCCCGTCGCGGCATCCCCGGCCGGCCCACCGGGGCCGACGGCCCCCGAACCGGTGCGGGTCAGGTGTCGCGGGGAATGGCACGAGGTGGCCTTCCGTCCCGGCGGCCTGCTGTCCATGCCGCACACCGACGCGGAACAGCAGCGCGAGCGCGCCCTGCGCGCCTTCGGCGGCGCCGTCGCCGGATGCTTCGCCATGGAACAGACGTGGACCTCCGGAGACGGCCGCCTGCCGAAGGCACTGCGGGCACAGCGCAACGACCTGTTCCTGCGCTGCCAGCACGGCGACACCTCCGGCGTGCTCGAACTCCTCGACGCCGGTGTCGATCCGCGTGTCCGGGACCCCAAGGGCCGTACGCTGCTGCACCTGTTGAACCTCCTCGACCATGAGCCGCTCCTGCCGCGACTGCTGGCGGCCGGGCTCGACCTCGAGGCACGCGACCAGCGAGAACGCACCCCGCTGTACGTGGCGGTGAACGACCTCGGTTCGAAGGCGCTGGTCAAGGCGCTCGTCGCCGCCGGCGCACGGCTCGACGTGGTCGACGAGTCGGAGCTGTCGCTCGCCCAGATCGTCCGCCGCTACAAGCGGCGCGACCTGGCCTTCCTGCAGAAGCGCGTCCAGACGGAGCACCCCGGCATCGGCGCCGACTGGTGGGACGAATGGATGGAGGAGGAGGCGGACGACTACGCCGACGAGCCCGACGAGCCCGAGGACGAATTCGAACCCGACGTGACTGACGGCGAGTTGACCCCTGACGTGGCTGCTGACGTGTTCGCACCCCACGAGCCCGCGGACGAGGACGAACCAGCGGATGTGGACGAGCCCGCCGACGGGGACGATACCGCCCGAGAAGACGAGCCCGCCGACGAGGAGAGGCTGCCCCTGTGAGCACCGACGTGACCGCCCCCACGGCGCCGTCCGGCCCGCTGGCGGCTGCGGACGACCTCAACCGCAGGCTGCGTACGCACCGCACGGAACCCGCCGCGAACCCTCAACTGGAGGCGCTTGCACTGGCCGTGACGGCCAATCAGCCCGTCCTGCTCTGGGGAGAACCGGGCATCGGCAAGTCGGCCGCCCTGGAACAGCTCGCCGGCGGGCTCGGCCTGCCGCTGGAGACGGTCATCGCCAGCGTGCACGAACCCTCCGACTTCGCGGGACTCCCCATCGTCGGTGACGACCCGGCCGCGACCGGCGTCCCGATGGCCCCGCCGGACTGGGCGGTCCGTCTCGCCAAGGCCGGGCAGGGCCTGCTCTTCTTCGACGAACTCTCCTCCGCGCCGCCCGCCGTGCAGGCGGCTCTGCTGCGCGTGGTGCTCGAACGACGCGTGGGCAGCCTGGTCCTGCCGGAGGCCGTACGCATCGTCGCCGCGGCCAACCCGCCCTCCAGCGCGGCCGACGGCTGGCACCTCAGCCCGCCGCTCGCCAACCGGTTCGTCCACCTCGAATGGACCCACGATCCCCGGACCGTCGCCCGCGGCCTGGCCGGAACCTGGCCCGAAGTGACCGTGCCCGTCGTCGGCGCCGCCAAGGTGCCGGGCGCGGTCGCGCGGGCCCGCGGTGCGATATCCGGCTTCCTCACGGCCCGGCCCGGTCTCGTCCACCACATCCCCGGCGACGCCGGGAGCCGCGGCCGGTCGTGGCCATCTCCCCGTACCTGGGAGATGGCGCTCAAGCTGCTCGCCACCGGATACGCGGCCGGCGCCGGCCGGGAGGCGCTGGCCGCCGCGCTCACCGGTGCCGTCGGGGACGGCTCGGGGCTGGAGCTGCTGTCGTACCTCGAACACCTCGACCTGCCCGACCCGGACCGCGTCCTCGCCGACCCCGAGGCCTTCGCCCTGCCCGACCGGGGAGACAGGCAACTGGCGTTCCTCATCGCGGTGGTCGCCGCCATCCAGAGCGACCTCACCCGACCCCGCTGGGAGGCGGGCTGGGTGGTCCTGGCGAAGGCCGTGGACGCGGGCGTGCCGGACGTGGCCGCCCGCGCCGCCACCGACCTCGCGATGATGCGGCACCTCGACTGGCCCGTACCGCCCGGCATCGACGGGTTCCTCGACCTGCTGCAGATGTCGGGGGCGCTGCCCGGCGGCGGCCGGTGACGGCTGCCGGGACCACGGGGGACGCCCGTGGTGCCCTGGACATGACCAAACTGCTCGCCGCCCGGTACCGGGCGGCGAGCGACCGGCCCTATCTGGCGGCCGCGTTGTACTCCCTGACCGTCGTGCCGAGCACACAGGTGCCCACGATGGGAGTGGACCGGCACTGGCGCTGCTACGTGTCCCCCGCCTTCGTCGAGGCAACAGCGGTGCCCGAGCTCGCGGGCGTGTGGGTGCACGAGGTGGCGCACCTGCTGCGCCACCACCACGGCCGGGCTGACCGGCTCCCCGCCGCCGCCCAGCGCGACGGGCACCGCGTCAACGTCGCCCAGGACTGCGAGATCAACGACGATCTGCTCTCCGACGGACTGCGTCTGCCCGAAGGGCGCATGGAACCACGGCTGTTCGGCCTTCCCGAGGGCCGGCTGTTCGAGGAGTACCTGGACCGGCTGCCCCCCGAGGTACGTACACCGGACTGCGGATCGGGTGCCCACGGCCGGCCCGCACCCTGGGAGCTGCCGGGAGAGTCCGGGACCGCACGCATCGGGGACATCGAGGCACAGGCACTGCGGCGGCAGACCGCCGACGCGATGCGCGCCCATCAACGCTCGCACGGCACCCTGCCCGGGGGCTGGCAACGCTGGGCCGAGGAGATCCTGGAACCCACGGTGGACTGGCGCCAGGCGTTGTCCGGCGCCGTCCGCGAAGCCGCAGCGTGGGCGGGCGGAGCCGTCGACTACACCTATCGCCGCCCCTCGCGCCGCACCCCGGCGCTGCGCGGTGTCGTGATGCCCAGCCTGCGCCGGCCGCTGCCGAGGGTGGCCGTGGTCATCGACACCTCCGGTTCGATGGGCGATGCCGAACTGGCCGCCGCCCTCGCGGAGGTGACGGGAGTCCTGCGGGAGGTGGGTGTACGAGGCAATCGCGTGACCGTGCTGGCGTGCGACGCCGATGTCCAGGCCGTGTCCCGGGTCGTGGCCACCGAACAGATCACCCTGGGCGGCGGTGGCGGCACGGACATGCGCGTCGGCATCGAGGCCGCGCTCGCGATGCCGGACCGCCCCAACATCGTCGTCGTCCTCACCGACGGGCTCACTCCCTGGCCCGATCAGAACCTGCCCTGCCGCGTCATCGCGGCCCTGATCGGCTCGACCGCACCGCAGCCCCCGAGCTGGGTGGAGACGGTCCGCATCCCCACCACCTGAGCCGCGCGGTCAGCCGAAGTCGGGGATCGGGTGCCCGGGAGCCAGCGCCGCGGCGATGCGCTGGGTGATCGTGTGCGCGGTGTGACCGGCCGGGGTGTCGGGTCCCTGCGTCGTCGAGACCGCGATGGCCAGGCGCTGGGACGGCAGGTACGCCATCGAGGCGGAGTAGCCGAAGAACAACGGGTGCTGCGACACCCAGTCACCCAGGACGAGCACGCCCATGCCGTAATGGGTGGCCTCGGTCTGGGCGATGCAGACCGTCGCGGGGCACTTGGCGGTGGGCGTGCCGAGCCCCACCGTCCCGGGGTTCAGCAGTTCCCGGTAGGCGGAGGAGGAGAGCAGTTCGCCCGAACCGACGCCGGCCGCGGAGCGGGCCAGGTCACAGATGTCGGTGGTCTCCACCGCGCCGGGAGCGGTCGTCCACGAGGGGTTCCAGAAGCTGGACTCCTCGTACGTGCCCCGGTCGGAGGTGAAGGCGTGCAGGACGGGGGAGGGGATGCCGGGCGTGAAGCTGTTGCGGGTCTCGTGCAGTCCGAGCGGGTCGAGCACCTCCCGCTGGAGCAGCACGTCCAGCGGGGTCCCGGTGATCTTCTCCAGGGCGGCGCCCAGGAGGACGAAGTTGGCGTGCGAGTAGCTCCAGTTGGTGCCCGGCGCGTACCAGCGCGGCAGGCTCGTGGAGATGGCCACCAGTTCCTTCGCCGTCCACTGGCGGAACGGGTTCGCGTAGACCGCCTCGCCGAATCCGGGGGCGGTCACGTAGTCGACGAGACCGGTGGTCGAGGCGCCCAGCATCCGCAGGGTGATCCGCCGCCCGTCGGCGAGGCCGGGCAGCCAGCGCGCGACCGGGTCGTCCAGGTCGACCTTGCCCTGATCGACCAGCTTCAGCAGCGCGGTGCCCATGTAGCTGATGGCCACGTTGCCGTTGCGGAAGTGCATGGCGGGGTCCGCCGGGACCCCGGTCATCGACTCGCCGAGGGCGGTGGTGACGATCTCGCGGCCGTCGAGTGTGACCCGCAGCGTCACGGACTTGAGATCCATCTCCTTCCTGGCCTGCTCCGCGACCCGCAGGACGTCCTGTGCCCGACCGCGGTCGGGAATCCGGGAACCGGTGCAGGGCCGGCGATGACCGCCCTCGCCCGCGGCACCGCCGACGGCCACGGCCGGTGTGCTCAGAGCGACGAGTGCGGTGAGTGCGGCGGCGACGACACGTCGCGACCGCTTCTGGGACCGGGCTGATTTCATGGCCGGAGTATCGGCCGGGCCCACCACGACGGCGGCGATGCCGACGACGACCCGCGCGAAGATCACCCGTTGGCGGACAATGACGAGCGGACGGATTCGACGGGTTGGGGGAACGGGATGCTGACGGGGATCGTGGTCGACGCGCTGGACGCCGGGCGCATGGACCGCTTCTGGCGGGACGCGGTACAGGGCCGCACGGGCGGTCTGCGCCTGCGGTTCGTGCCGACCGTGACGCCGAAGCCGTCGTCGCACAAGAACCGACTTCACCTCGACCTGGCCGGGGGACCGGACTGGGAAGCCGAGGTGGCACGCCTGGTCGCACTCGGGGCGAGGCCGGTCGACATCGGTCAAGGGAACGTTCCCTGGGACGTGTTGGCCGATCCGGAGGGCAACGAATTCTGCGTGCTGCGGCCCGGACACCCCGGCGTGCTCGCCGACTCCGGCCTCGTGGCCGTCTGCCTCGACGTCGCCGAGGAGGACCGCCACGCTCAAGCGACGTTCTGGCAGTCCGAGGCGGGATGGCACGCGGTCGAGCAGCATGATTGGGGCGTCCGGCTGCGCCACGAACCCTCCAGCCCCGTCTCCCTGGTGATGGGGCCGCCCGCGGCGCCGAAGGCGGGACGGAACAGGCTGCGCCTGGAGGTCACCCGACCCGACGCGAAACCAGGCGAGTTCCTCGACGCGGCCGGGAACGAGTTCCACGTCAGCCACTGAGGCCGTGCCATCCCGCAACTCCCGGCTATCCACGCCCACGTGACGCTCGCACCCGGACGCCTCGCATACCCGTCCGCGTGAACGCCGCCGACCGCCACGCCGGCCGGAGACCCGCCGTGCCGGTGCCCGACAGCCGGGGATGATCGACCTCCGCCTCGCGGTCCCCGTACAGCATGGTCACGTTGATGCGGAGATTTTCGTAGCCGGGGTGGAAGCGGACGGCGTCCGAGGCGTGAAAGAGGTCGGAGTTGAAGATCACGGCCCGGTTCTGCCGGTAGGGGATCGTCATGCTGCGGGCCCGTCGGCCTCGCAGGAACGGCCGGATCACGTCCTGGCGGCCGTTGTACGTGTCGAAGCCCCAGGACAGGGGCGCGTCCACGTCGTGCACGACCAGGCCGCCCGAGTTCTCGTCAGCGTTGGCGTCGTTCGGGGTGACCCAGAAGTTGACGTTGACGGCGGCGAAGTCGGCGTGCGTCGTGACGTCGGCCGGCACCTGGGGACCGCACTTGAAGCCCCACATCTGACGCAGCGGGTATCGGTCTCCGATGAGCCGGGGCAGGGCGGCCCGCAGTTCCTCGGCGATCTGCATGAGCAGGGGCGACATGAACCCGTCCTGCATGAGTGCGCCGAGCCGGCCGTGGGCGTAGCGGTTGCCGAACCAGACCGTCGACTCCAGACAGAACCGGTACAGCTCGGCCAGCGCCTCCTCCGTGAGGAAGTCGTCCACGTACACCACACCGGGCGCGTTCGCCAGGTACTGCTCCTCGACGCACGCGGGATCCCAGCGCCGGGACAGGGCTCGCGCGATGCGCGGTGAGTCGCGCACGTGCAGCAGACGGTTGTAGGTGCCGGCGATGCACCGGTTGGCATCGGAGTCCAAGGGCTCCCGGGCGTCGGGGCCTTGAGCCGCCAGCCGGTCACGGACAGCCTGGTAGGCGTCGATGACCGGGCCGTACTCCGTGCCCAGCAGCCCGAGGCGTCGCAGGTAGTGCATCTGGTCGATGTCGTGCTGCAGCTTCGGGACGCTCAGGGGGATGGTCGAGCGCGCCGCCGGGTCGGAGGAAGTGCCCCAGCGCAGTTGGGCGAAGAGCGAGGCGCACGCCTCGGCGAACGGGAAGTCGCTGTGCTCCAGGGCCGCCTTGAGCACGTCCGGCGCCCACGCCAAACCATCGGCGGCCGGGCGCAGTTCGTCCCGCAGCAGCGGCAGGGCCTCGTCCCGGCGCCCCGAAGTCGCCAGTAGGAGCGCCAACTCGCGGCGCGGCAAGGGGTTTTGAGGGTCGGCCCGGACGGTGTCGCGGAGAACACGCGCCGCGTCCTCCGCACGGCCGGTTCCGGCAGCCGCCCTCGCACGGGCGACCACCGATCCGGCGTCCCACCGATCCTCCGCGCGGTTCATCCGAGCCGGAAGACGTCGCGTGCCTGGAGCTCCACCGCGTAGCGGGCCAGACCGTTGAGGGTCACCGAGGCGTACGCGGGCACGAACTGCGCACTGAACGCCTGGGCGTCGTCCTCCGCCTGGACGTGGACGTAGGTGGTCCAGGTGATGTTCGTGACGAACGGAGTGGTGCCCCGGGCCTGGATGCCGACGTTCTCCTGGTCCGCCGCCGCTTGCGCCTCCTGTCCACCGTCCCTCTGGGCGGCGATGGTCTGCGCGACATGGAGGTTGACGAAGTAGTGCAGCAGATCGTCGGTGAGCCCGTAGAGCCCGGTATCCGCCGCGCATCCGTGCATCAGCGTGGCTACGACTTCCCGGGCACCGTGGCTGACGGTCGCCTCGCAGAAGTCGGCGAGGAACTGTCCGCCGGTGGGCACCTCGTCCCGGTGCAGGCGCACGTACTCCTCGAACCACTGCAGCAGCTTCGGGCTGGCGAACACCGAGTAGATGAGCCGGTCGGTGAGGGCCGCCTCCTCATCCGAGACGGACGGGCCCGCGAGGTAGTCCATCAGGATCTGGGACGGACCGGTGATGAACTGCTCTCGCAGGAGAAAGTCCGTCTCCATGGCCCGGAACAGTGCGTCGATACGGCGCACGGTCGCGGCACGGGACATCACAGCGGATGGTTGTGTGCCCAATGTCTTCTCCTCCGGTCGCGTCGATCAGGCAGGCCAGCGGTTGCTGAACCGCGAGAAGACCTCTAGCTAAGGGGGAAGCCGCCGCGGGACGCCTCGCGGCACGCCGCAGGTCAAAGTGCCTGGTGCAGGTTCACACGTATGGCGCGCGGCACCCGCCCCACGCCCGGGCCCGCCTGCGTCCGCCTCGCCCTGCCCGTTCCGGGCTCTCGCGGGCCTCCGGAACCCCTGCCCCCTGCCCCCGGCCCATCCACCGCGATGGCCGAGGATGGAGGCGTGGCAGGGGACGAGAGTGAGATCGCTCTGAGCAAGCAGGAGCTTCGTGAGGTCACCGGGTTCGCCGCGGCGTGCGCGGACGTGGTGCTGGAGGTGTTCGAGACCGATCGGCCGGACGACGCGCGGCCGCGCGAGGCCGTCGGCGCCGCGTGGGACTTCGCTCGGGGCGGCGAACGGGGGAAGCCGCTGCGCGACACGGCGTGGGCGGCCCTGAAAGCGGCCAAGAACGCGGACACGGCGGCCGCTCGTGAGGCCGCCCGGGCGGCGATGGCCGCGGCGGGCGCCGCCTACCTGCATCCGCTGGCCAAGGCGACCCAGGTGAAGCACATTCTCGGAGCCGCCGCACACGCCGCCAGGGCGGCCGAACTCGCGGCCGGTGACGAGCCGGGCACCGGTGCCGAACACATCGCGCGAGCGGTGCGCCTCGCGACACCGGTCGTGGTGGACGTACTCCGTCGCTTCCCGGCGGCACCCGACGGCGGTGGACGGGTGGGTGAACTGACGCGGCTGCTGGACGCGGACCTTCGTTCACTCACCTTCACGGAATAGCGTCCGGCGGCGCCGGGCTCGATCCCGTTCGCCCGGCGTCGGGCCCGTACCGCCTGGCGTGCTCTCGTCCGCGTACCGCAGTACGCGTCGGTCGTGGCGGTCAACAGGTGTGCGGGACCCGGTCCTTGCCGGACGGAGGGCCGCCTGCCGTTCCGGCGCGCGGGCGCCTAAGATCGCGGGCATGGCCCTGAGCATGAGTGACGTGGACCGGTTCGAGGCAGCCAGGCCCCGGCTGGAGGCCATCGGCTACCGGCTGCTCGGCTCGGCGGGTGAGGCGGAGGACGCCGTGCAGGAGACCTTCCTGCGCTGGCAGGCCGCCGACATCGGCCGGATCGAGGTGCCCGAGGCCTGGCTGACCAAGGTCCTCACCAACCTCTGCCTCAACCAGCTCACTTCGGCCCGCGCGCGGCGGGAGACGTACGTGGGCCGGTGGCTCCCCGAACCGCTGCTCGCCGGCGACGCGATGCTCGGCCCCGCCGACACCGCCGAACAGCGCGAGTCCGTCTCGTACGCCGTCCTCGTCCTGCTGGAGCGCCTGTCGCCCAAGGAACGGGCGGTGTACGTGCTGCGGGAGGCCTTCGACTACCCGCACCGGGAGATCGCCGAGATCCTGGACATCACCGAGGCGACCGGACAGCAGATCTACCACCGGGCCAAGAAGCACGTCGCCGAGGGCAGGGCGCGCACCGAGGTCGACGAGGCCACCGCCCGGCGGATCGTCGAGGAGTTCCTGGCGGCGGCGACCAGCGGCCGCACCGAACCGCTGGTCCGCCTGCTCACCCAGGACGCCGTCTCCGTCGGCGACGGCGGCGGCAAGATCCCGGCCCGCGCGAAGGCGTTCGAGGGCGCGCAGGCGGTCGCCACGTTCCTGCGGGGACTGTTCAAGCCCAGCGACGCCAAGCGGAAGTACATCGGCGGAGCGCCCGACATGTACGCCACGATCGCCAACGGGGGACCCGCGATCGTCGCGGTCGTGGACGGCCGGGTCGTCGGGATCACCTGCCTGGAGGTCACCGCGGACGGCATCGTGGCGGTCCGCAGCCAGGTCAACCCCGACAAGCTCGTCCGCGCGACCGAGCAGTGGGCCGCCACGGACCACGGGGAGGGCCCGCTCTACACCCTCTGATGCAGTGTGGCGCTGATGTGGTGTGGCGCAGGTCACATTCCGATCCTGTCAGGAAACGCGGGGCTGCCCGGTTCAAGGGGCGACACCACGCCGGACAACGGCGGACCCGTCCAGACAGGAGCACGGACATGCTGCACCGCATCGTCGTCCTTGGAGCCGGATACACCGGAGCCGTCGCCGCCGGCCGCCTCGCCAAGAGGCTGCACCGCGAGGACGTCGCCATCACCCTCGTCAACCCCGAGCCCGACTTCGTCGAACGCGTCCGGATGCACCAGTTCGCCGCGGGCCAGGACCTCAAGCCCCGGCCCTTCGACGAGATGTTCGCCGGTACGGGGGTGGAGCTGAGGCTCGCGAGCGTCACCGCCGTGGACGTGGACCGCAGGACGGTCTCCGTCACCGGCACCGACGGCCCGGCCGAGCTCTCGTACGACACCCTGGTCTACGCCCTCGGTAGCGGCTGGAACGACGGAGACGTCCCCGGCGTCGCCGAGCACGCCGACGAATTGGCCAGCCGGCCCGGCGCCCGCCGCCTGCGCGAACGCCTCGCCGCCCTGGAGGCCGGCAAGCCCGTGGTCGTCGTGGGCGGCGGCCTGACCGGCGTGGAGGCCGCGACCGAGATCGCCGAGGCCCGGCTGGACCTCAGCGTCTCGCTGGCCGCCCACGGCGCCCTCGGCGACTGGCTCTCGGCGAAGGGCCGCGCCCACCTGCGGAAGGTGACCGACGGGCTCGGCATCGAGGTCCACGAGCACGCGGCGGTCACCGCCGTGACGGAGGACGGCGTCACGACCTCCGACGGCCGGACCGTCCCCGCCGCGGTGACTGTCTGGACCACCGGCTTCGCCGTCCACCCGATCGCCCGGGCGACCACCCTAGAAGTCACCGAGCGCGGACAGATCGTGGTCGACGCCACGATGCGCTCGGTCTCCCACCCGGACGTCTACGCCGTGGGTGACGCCGCGATGGCCATCGGCCCCCAGGACAAGCCCCTGCGCATGTCCTGCGCCTCGGGCGTCCCCATGGCCTGGCAGGCCGCCGACGCCATCGCCGCCCGGCTCGCCGGGACCAAGGTCCCGCACGTCGCCATCCGCTACTTCCAGCAGTGCATCTCCCTCGGCCGCAAGGAGGGCCTGATCCAGTTCGTCACCGCCGACGACCGAGCGGTCGACCGCGCCCTGACGGGCCGCACCGCCGCCCTGTACAAGGAGCTGATCTGCAAGGGTGCGGCCTGGGGTGTCGCCAACCCGACGGTGGGCCTGCCCGCCAGGCGTCGACGGGTCGTACGACAGGAGACTGAGGACCTCGCTCCTGCGGAGGCGACTGCCTGACCAGGCCCGGCCGACCCCGGCCGAAGCTCCGACGCGACCGAAGCCCCAGGCCGCCCGCCTGGGGCCCGGTCGCCGGTCGATTTCCGGGACGCCAGCCCGACGTTATTGCGAATATCTTGCAATAGCGATATCGATGCAGCAACATGGGCCGTGGCGGGGTCGGCCCGTCAGTCTTCGGTGTCCGAGCGCCGTTCCGTCCGTCCGGCGCGTCCTTCCTGAAGAGTGATCGTCTTCTCACCCGGCACCCGCCGGTCCCGGCCGGCCCCGCTTCGGCGTTCGCCGGCCTTGGCGCCGTTCGAGATCTCGGCGCTGAAGCCGCGGCGTCGCGGTGGCGCTCATGCCGGACGGCGCGACGGAGGTGATTCCTTCTGTCCGGCGCCTGCCTCCATGGAACGGACGGCGGCGCGGACGTCAGCCCTGTTCCGGCGCTCCGAGGACCGTGGACACGGTCCGCGCTATGAGGCGCGGGGTCGCTCCCGGGTCATCGGCGGGCAGCATCATGTGGCTGACGGTGAGGCGCACGGCCAGATCGGCGGCCGCGGCGCGGCGGTCCTCGGCGGCCTGCGGGACCGTTTCGCCCAGCCATGCGCAGAGCAGCCGCCGCGTGCTGGAGAAGACGGGCTCGGGTCTGCTGGTCAGGAAGGGCAGCAGGGCATCGGTCCCCCCGCGCGTGGCCGTCAGTACGGCACCGACGAACGGATTGACCGCCGCCTGCTCCAGCGCGTGGGCCACGGCCGCCTCCAGGGCCGGGGCGAGCCGGCCACGATGGGAGTCCAGTACCGCGGCGAGGCCGACGAGGAACTCGTCCGTCTCGCGCTCCACCAGGGCGCGGCCGATCCCCGCCCGGTCGCCGAACTCCTTGTAGATCGACGGGCGTGACACGTCGGCGCGCACCGCGAGGTCGGCCACTCGGACGCGGTCCCAGCCGTCTTCGGCGGCGAGCGATCTGGCTTCGGCGATGACCCGCTCGCGCATCTCCTTGCGCCAGGCCACGCGGGGCGGATCCGGCCGGAGATGGGGCGTCGCGGAGGTGGGACCGTCGGGCATGGCCGCAGTGTGCCATGACGGGCGCGCTTCCGCCGGTCCCGCCCGGGAGTCGACGGAAGCGCGCGTGGTGACGAGCGTGCCACTCTCGGTGCGTTTCGACAAAGGTGGCTGGGCGTAAAGGTTCTGACGAGTCGTCAAGTCTGAGTGGATTGAACCTTGGTGGGAGGTGCCCGGCGGGTCCTGACCGAAGCCGCTGCGGGCGGCCGAGGCCGGGCCAGGTCCCCCCCCGTAGCACCCGGTCACGGTCTTCCCGCGCGCGCAGGGCCGGCATCGGGCGTCCGTCGCTGGAGCCGTCACGGCCTGTGTGTCCCCTCGCTCCAGCGCATGTCGTCGCCAGGACGCAGGTGCGGTCAGGACTGGTCGTGCCAGGCGACCGCGGTGATCCGCCATCCCTGTGGAGTGCGTACGAACTGGAGGGTCTTGGTGCCGCCGCCCTCGAAGGGTCGGCCGTCCATGATCCCTGACTTGCGGTAGTCGCTGAACCGGGAGGCGATGTCGCCCGCGATGTCCGTCCGTTCGGAGGTCTCCCACTCGGAGAACTCGACCAGGCGGCCGTCGCTCAGCAGTTTCCGGCGGGGCTCGATGAACTCGTCCACGGTGTAGACGGTGAACTCGGGGCCGGTCTTGACGATCACCCCGCCAGGGAGAACCAGTCGGCTGATCCGCGCCACGTCGGCAGCCTTGCCGTCCCGGTTGTCGAAGGCACCGAAGAACTCGGCGGTCACTGCGTCTATCTCGGTCTTGGACATGGCGCGACGGTAGCAAGGCCCTTGCGCGTTGCCGCGCGACCTCACCACGGCTCCCGCACCGGGCGACCCTCGTCGCGGAGGAACTCGCGGGCGCCACGGATCCTGGTCCCCAGGCGCCCCTGTGTGCCCCGGCTGTCGAGGCGCAGGTCGAGGGCACCGGGCAGCTGGGTGTCGGCTCGCCGCCCGGCGGGCAGGTCCGCGGCGTCGAGTCCCTGATTCCGGGCGATGAGCACACCGAGGTCGTAACGACTCAGCGCATCGGGCCCGGCGAGGTGGAACATGCCGACCGCGTCGGACAGCGCGATCTCCCACAGGGCGGTGGCGAGGTCCTCGACATGGACCGGGCAGCGGATGTCGTCGGTGAACAGGACCCCTTGGCGGGTGCGGGCCGCCAGGGCGTGCACCATGCGCTCGTGAGGGGAGCGGCCGTGTCCGAGGATCAGTGAGGTGCGGGCGACGACGGCATCAGGCATCGTCAGCCGCACCACCGTCTCGGCGGCGGCCTTCGCCGCACCGTAGGGGGTGATCGGATCGGGCAGACTGCTCTCGTCGTAGCGGACGCGCGCACCCGAGAACACCGCGTCGCTGGAGACGTGGGCGAGGCGGCAGCCTTGTTCCGCGGCGGCCAGCGCCACATGGATCGCGCCGTCGGCGGTCACCGCCCAGTCGGACTGTCCGCTGGACGCGTTGACGACGACCGAGGGCGCGACGTCGGCGATCACCGCGGCGACATGCCGAGGGTCCCTGATGTCGAGTGGATGCCAGGTCGCGCCCGAGGCGCTGCCGGCGCGGGACGCGAACGTCGCGGCCGTCTCATGACCCGCCGCGACGGCCTGCCGGACCAGTTCGGTTCCCAGGAAGCCACTGCCGCCGATGACCAGGACCGTCATGGACGCCACGGTAGTGGAGGGCGGCCAAGGAGGTCCCGGCCGTGGTGAGTTCCGCCGGGCCCTACCGGACGACGGCAGCCCGTGGATCGACCTCGCAGTGAGCGATCTGGTCCACGTTGCCCGTGCCGGCAACCGGTACCCGGTAGGTGGTCTTGTCCTTCGCGGGCACCGACACCTGATCGCCGGTCTCCGCGATGGTCACGCCGTTCCGGTCCTTGAAGCCGATCTTCACGGTGAAGATGCCGTCGCGTCCGTTCGGATTCCTGATCTCGACGGTCGCGTACGGGTCGTCCGTGCTCGCGCAGTGGATGAGCACGGCGGTCCCGTCCTTGAGCGGCCGGGAGGTGTGGCGGGCCGAGGGCGCCGTGGTCGTGGCCCGGCCGGTGGGGCGGGAACGGTACGTGGCACCGCCGCTGTCACCCGCACTCGTACTCGAGTCGTCGGCGTCACTGCCGTACGTCTCACTGCCGGACGAGCCGCCGCCCGACGTGCCGCCCGAGGTCGACGAACTGTCGTGGTCCTGGCCGGAACTGCTGCAACCGCCCCCGCTGTCGTGGCTGCGGTGCCCGTGACCACGACCTGACGAGAAGCCCGTCAGGGCCAGTACGACCAGTGCCGATACCGCGGTGAATCTGAGCCTGCGCCCCCGTATGTGCATGTCATCACCCTACTCACGGTCGTCGCGCCCACCTCCGTGAGGGTCGGGCGGGCCCCGGCGGACGCACGATCGCGGCAGGGCGGACACACGACCGCGGCACGGTGGTCAGACGGTCTTGACGACGGTGCCGGCGCTCTCGACCGCGGCCAGCTCCTCGGTGGGTGCGGTGGTGTCGGTGACAAGGGTGTGCAGGAGCGTGGAGGGGCCGACGTAGGCGTAGGCGGTGCGGCCGAACTTGCTGCCGTCCGTCGCGAGGACGACACGGCGTGACGAGGTGATGGCGGCCTTCTTCACCGCGGCCTCGTCGAGGTCGTAGGCGGTCAGGCCGTCGGCCGCACTCAGCCCGCAGCATCCGAGAACGGCGGTGTCGAAACGCAGGGCCGCCAGGGAGGCCAGGGTGAGGGGACCGGTGAGGGCTCCCTCGGCGGCGCGCGGCTGTCCGCCGGGCACCACCAGCGTGGCCGGACCGGGTGTCTCGCCGAGCAGGTGGATGGCCTGCAGGGACAGCGGCATCACGGTGACGGGGCGCTCGCGCAGGAGACGGGCGACTTCGAGGCAGGTGGTGCCGCTGTCCAGCAGGACGCTCTCTCCGTCGGCGATGAGCGCGGAGACCTCGGCGGCGATCCGGCGCTTGGCGTCGACCGACTCGTTGCTGCGCAGCGCGAACGGTGGCTCCTCGCCCCTGAGCAGCAGGGTGCGCGCGCCGCCTCGGACCCGTTCGAGAACACCCTGGCCGGCCAGGACGTCGAGGTCGCGCCGGATGGTCATCTCCGAGGCGCCGGTCAGCTCCGCGAGCTGCTGGACCGTGGCGCCGCCGGAGTCCATGACGGCCTTCGCGATCAGCCCGTGCCGCTCTGCGTTGCTCATACCGGGATTGAACACCACGAGACAATGAACATGCAATGTGTTCAAGAGCCGGTCTTTCGAACATCGGAATCGTTCGTTACGGTGACGGCATGCACTCTTCGCTTCGAGCCGCCCGCGTGGCGACCTATGTCTACTTCGTCCTGTGCGGCACTTTGATGGGCGCCTGGGTGGTGCACATTCCCGCCGTGGAGGAGCGCGTGGGCATCAGTCACGCGACCCTGGGTGGCCTGCTGGTACTGCTCGGGCTCGGAGCCTTCCTCGGAATGCAGATGGCCGGACCCCTGACCGACCGCCTCGGCGCACGCGTCGTGGTCCCCGTCAGCGGAGTGCTGTGCGGTGCCGCGCTGGTCCTGCCCGGTCTCGCCCAGACCCCTTGGGCCCTCGCGGGAGCGCTGCTGGTCTTCGGGTTCTGCAACGGCTGCCTGGACGTGAGCATGAACGCCCACGCCGTCCACGTGGAGAAAGCGTACGGCCGCCCCGTCATGTCGGGCTTCCACGCCACCTTCTCCGTGGGCGGCGTCCTCGCCGCGCTCGTCGCGGCGGGAGCCGCGAGCGCGGGCCTGAACCCGCTTGCGAGCATGGCCGCGATGGGAGCCGTGGGCATCGTGATCGCCCTGGCATGGGCACGCACCCTGCTGCCCGCCGCCCCCGCGTCGGCCCCCGAAACCGACACCGGCTCCACGGAGGAGACCGGGACGGCACCGGCCGCCGCGCCCCGCGGTGCCGGGCGGCGGGTCTGGATGCTCGCCGTCCTGGCCCTGATGGTCATGCTGTGCGAGGGCGCCGCGAATGACTGGAGCGCCCTGCACCTCAAGGACGTCCTCGGGGCGCCCGCCGGCACGGCCGCCTTCGCCTACGGGACCTTCGCCGCGGCCATGACCACCGGGCGACTGCTCGCCGACCGCCTCGTGGCCCGGTTCGGCTCCATGGCGATCCTGCGCCACGGCGCGGCCATGGCGGGCGTCGGCATCACACTCGTGGCGCTCGGCCCCTGGATGTGGGCCGCGTTCGCGGGCTGGGCGCTCTTCGGCCTGGGCCTGTCCGGCACGGTCCCGCAGTTGTTCAGCGCGGCCGGGCACGCCGACCCCGCGGCCGCCGGCGCGAACGTCTCCCGCGTCGCCGGGCTCGGCTACGTCGGCATGCTCGCCGGCCCCGCCGTCATCGGCTGGCTGACCCACGTCGTGGCCCTGAACCACACCTTCGTACTGCTGAGCCTGCTGTGTGTGATCACCGCCGCGGCCGCCGGGATCCTGCGTACGGGATCGGACCGCGCACCCCGGAACGACCTGGAACCCGTCGCCGGCTGACCGACTTGCGCTGGAGTGCGCTCCAGGTCGTAGCGTCGCAGACACGACGGCGTACGAAGGCCGCGGACCCGGCGCCTCACGAGATGCCCGGCCGTGGATTTCGTCGCTAGATGGATGAAGGGCTCAACGCCCGGTGATCCACATGACGACATGACGACATGACGAGACGCGAGTAAGCACAGGAAGCGGGGAGACGTCATGCAGAAGCGCACTCTGCGAGACCTTGAGGTGTCGGCCATCGGTCTGGGATGCATGGGCATGTCCGCCTTCTACGGATCCACGGATCAGGAGGAGGGCGTCGCGACGATCCGGCGCGCCCTGGACCTCGGGGTGAACTTCCTCGACACCGCGCAGATGTACGGGCCGCTCACCAACGAGTCGCTCCTCGGCGAGGCGATCCGCGGGCGTCGCGACGACTACGTGATCGCGACGAAGTTCAACTACCGGATGGACGACGCGGTACCGGGCGACATCAGCACGGTCGGCCCGCAGGACGGCTCGGCCGAGCACGTCCGGAGCTCGGTCCACGGCTCCCTGCAGCGTCTGGGGACCGACCACATCGACCTGTACTACCAGCACCGGGTCGACCCGAACGTGCCCATCGAGGAGACGGTCGGCGCGCTGGGCGAACTGGTCGCCGAGGGCAAGGTGCGGGCCATCGGTCTGAGCGAGGCGAGCGCGGAGACCATCCGCCGCGCCGACGCCGTACACCCGATCACCGCGGTGCAGAGCGAGTACTCGCTGTGGTCGCGGGACGTGGAGGCCGAGGTGCTGCCCGCGTGCCGCGAGCTGGGTATCGGCTTCGTGCCGTACTCGCCGCTCGGCCGCGGCTTCCTCGCCGGCCGCTTCAGCTCGCCGGACGAGCTGGACGCGAACGACTGGCGCCGCCAGAACCCGCGCTTCCAGGACGCCAACCTGGAGGCGAACATGCGGCTGGCGGCCAAGGTGAAGGAGATCGCCGCCGAGAAGGACGTGCTCCCGGCCCAGCTGGCCATCGCCTGGGTGCTGGCCCAGGGCGAGCACCTGGTGCCGATCCCGGGCACCAAGCGCCGCACCTATCTGGAGCAGAACGCCGCCGCGGTCGACATCGAGCTGACCAAGGACGACCTGGCGCGCATCGACGCGGAACTGCCCGAGGCGGCGGGTGAGCGCTACGACGAGGCCGGCATGCGATCCGTCAATCGCTAGCCGTTCCGGCCGGCCGCAGTCGGTGGCGGCCGGCAGGTCCCGCCGCCACTAGAACCCTCGGGTTCGCTGAGCCTGAGGCTGGGCCTGAACTCTTGGCGGGGCCTGAACTCTTGGCTGTGGCTGTGGCTGTGGCTGTGGCTGCGGCGGTGGCTTTGGGTCCCGGGCCCGGCTCGGGCTCCGGCCGCAGCTGCGGAACCTTCAGCCACGACGCCACCACTGGCCGCCCGGACAAGGCGCGGCCGTTACCAGCGGCGGAATCGCGCTACACAGCCTCGGTCGCCTCGGTCGCCTCGGTCGCCTTGTAGCCAGGGAGTGAGGGCCAGCGGACCGTCAGCACCACGGACTCCTCCTCGGCGAACCAGGAGTGATCGACACCCCGCCCCCACACGACATAGTCCCCCTGCTCGGCCAAGAGCACGCTGCGCCCGGGCAGTTCCACCCGGAAGCGGCCACTGATGAGGACCAGCAGGGCGGTACGTTCCTCGCCCGTCACCCACTGGGCCCGCTCATCTCCCCGCGGGTGGACGCCCCATTTGATCTCCACGTCCTGGCTGTGCCGCGGATCGGAGGCGTCCTGGAAGTGCCCCAGCAGCCACCCCCGGTCCAGTGCCGCGTCCTTGCCCGCGTTGCCCACATACACGCTGTCGGTCATGGCTCGGAAGGTAGCAGCCGCGTCCGACGACCCTTGTGCCTTCGTCCATGCGACGTCACGCCTGGACGCAGTCCTGGACCATCCTGCGAGCCAGCAGGCGCTTCGCTTCACCGAGTTCGTCCTCGATGGCGTCGGCCCGGACCGCGTCCAGCAGGACGGTGGCCGGAAGAGGCTCGCCCATGGACAGTCGAGACACGCGCAGACCGATGGCGGGGAGACCGGAATCCTCGGCCTGCCGACCCGGCGGTTCGGAATCCGCCGCGCCGGGGCCTGGATCGAGGGGATCGGACTCGTTCCTCTCGCTGTCGCGCAGCGATGGCGTGAGTGTGCCGACCTTCGCCCAGAAGTCCTTGTCCACGCTCTGGGTACTGCCGGTCCAGCCGAAGGTTCGTGCCGCGACGGTCAGTCGGTGCATCTCGATGGCGACGGCGCCGGCCAGGCGCCGGTCACGCAACGCCGAGACGGCCGCCGGTGTGGAAGCAGCACGCGCGGCGGCGGCGTCCGCCTGGAACTCGGCGCGCCGGGCGCTCGACCGTGTGAGTCGCGTCAGGAGGCGGGCGGCGCCCTTCATGAGCAGGGCCGGGATCCAGAGTGCCCAACTGGCCGTACGGCCGTGGGCGTTGAACCGGAGGGCTGCAATGGCCATCTCGTCGGCGTACCGGGACAGCGGCGAGGTCTCGAAGGCCGCCTCCGTTCGGAGGGGCTGATGTTCCATCTGTTCCGCGCCGCTCGTCAGTGAAGCGAGCGCGCTGCCGACGAGCGCCCCGCGTCGGACATCGTGGGAGGCCAAGTGCCCCAACTCATGTGCGAGAGCGGCGACTCGCTGCTGTGGCGCGAACGTCAGCCAGAGGGGATAGCCGAGCACCAGTCGCCGTCTGCGTCGTATTCCGTAGGTGGTTGCCCGGACGGAGAAATCCGGGCTGACCTGTACGACATCGAGGCGCCGTGCGCCCACCGCATCCGCCACGTCGTCCAGCAGCGCGTACAGGGCGGGCGCTTCTTCCCGCGGCAGCGTGGGCAGATCCGGGTCGAGGCTTCCGCACCGTGGACGCAGGACGGTGGCCGACAGGACCAGAACCAGTCCGATCAGCGGCTGCACCACCGTCTTGAGGCGCAGAACGACCAGGAGCAGCCCGCCGACCAGCAAGCTCGCCGTCAGGATATGCAGCAGACAAGCGACGCCATAGGCGGCAGCGGTCGACACGTGCTCCCGGCGCGATAAGTCAGGCTCCGCCTCGGCGGTCAGTCCTCGATCCGTCATGACTCTCCCCCGATCGTCACTGGAAGCGGCATCCTCCTCTTCTTGCGAAGCACTGCCAAGAGGCGATGCCCCTATGCTGACTGCCTTCACGCGGGGGAGGGTTCGTTGGTGCGGCGGGACATGCTCGGGCAGGACTTTCGACGGTTGTGGGGTGCCTACGGAGTCAGCGCCGCGGGCAGTGCCGTCGCCATGGGCGCGCTGCCGCTCGTCGCCCTGCTGGTGCTGCACGCCTCGGCGTTCCAGGTCTCCCTTCTCACGGCGTTGTCCGCGGTGGCCAGTGCGCTGATCGCGCTGCCGCTCGGTGTCCGTATCGAGCACCGGTACAAGCGCCCCGTCATGGTCACGGCCGATCTGGTGCGCTGCGCGGTGCTGGTGAGCGTTCCGGTCGCGGCGGCATTCGGCGGCCTCACGTTCGTTCAGCTGTGTGCCGTAGGCGTCCTTCAGACGGCCGCGTCCATCGCGTTCGACGCGGCGAGCGGTGCCCACCTCAAGGCCCTTGTCCGGCCCGAGCACCGGCTTCGGGCCAACAGCCTGTTCGAGACCACCAGTTGGATCAGTGTGAGCGCCGGCCCGCCGGTCGGCGGCCTCCTGGTCGGCGTCCTGGGCGCCACCGCCACGATCGCGGTCGACGCCGCGTCCTTCCTCGGATCAGCACTGGGTGTCCGTCGCATCCGACGGCCCGAACCGGCGCCACCGGAACTCGGCGCCGCCCCTCGCCTGGGTCGCGACATCGCCGCAGGCTGGCGGTATCTCCTGCGGCATCCCGGGCTGCGCCCGCTGTTCTGCAACGCCCTGCTCTTCGGCGGTGCCATCATGATGGCGTCCCCGCTGATGGCCGTCCTGATGCTGCGCGACCTCGGCCTCACGCCCTGGCAGTACGGGCTCGCCCTGGGCCTTCCGTGTCTGGGCGGCGTACTGGGATCACGTCTGGCCCCTCCCTTGACCCGCCGGTTCGGGCAGCGCCGGATTCTGCTCCTCTCCGGCGTCGCCCGCACGGTCTGGACGATCCTGCTGCCGCTGGCGCCTTCTGGTGCCCTCGGCGTGTGCACCATCGTGGCCGTCGACTTCGGTCTGCTCCTCGCCGCCGGTGTCTTCAACCCGTCGTTCACGACCTACCGCATGCAGGTGACCCAGGACGCGTTCATGTCCCGCGTCGCCACATCCTGGTCGGTCGGCACGAAGACGTGCCAGGCAGCCTTCATGATCGGCGGCGGGCTGATCGCCGAAGCGACAGGTGTCCGTGGCGCGCTGCTCATCGCCGGCGCGCTGTGTCTGTCGAGCGCACTCCTCCTGCCATGGCGGACGACCTTCACCTCCACCAGCGGCATCCCGGCACCCGCGCCGGAACAGACTCCGGAACGGGCCCCGGAACAAGCCCGTTCCCGGGCCGACTCCCCGTAGGGGACCATCCGATCCGAGCCGGACGGCGGCTGCCGCACCGCGAGCGCCGCACACCGCTCGGGTCGCCGCCCGGGTCTGCTGTCGGCAGAACGGCTTGGGCGCCCGGCCTCCAGGGTGTTTGGGTGGCGGAGTGGAGATCCTGGTTCTGGGCGGTACGGCATGGGTGGGCCGGGAGTTGTCCCGGCAGGCGATCGAACGCGGGCACCGGGTGACGTGCCTGGCTCGCGGTGAGAGCGGGGGAGTCGCGGACGGGGCGAGGCTGGTGGCCGCCGACCGGCGCGATCCTTCGGCGTACGAAGGTCTGCTCGACCGTGACTGGGACGCGGTTGTCGAGGTGTCCTGGCAGCCTGCCTTCGTTCGCCGAGCGGTCGAGGCACTGGGAGGCAGAGCCCGGCACTGGGCCTATGTCTCCTCCGTCAGTGCCTATGCGAGCCATGCCGCCCCAGGCGCGGACGAGTCCGCGGACCTCCTCGCCCCGACGGACCGGGGCGAGGTCGACCATGAGGTGTACGGCGAGGCCAAGGTCGCCTGCGAGCAGGCGTCGGCGACCGTCGTGGGCGACCGGCTCCTCATCGCCCGCGCGGGTCTCATCGGCGGCCCGGGCGATCACAGCGGACGCTCCGGCTACTGGGTGGCCCGCGCCGCGCGTGACCGGCAGGGGCCGATGCTGGTTCCCGACGCGCCAGAAGCGCCGACTCAGGTCGTGGAAGTACGGGACCTCACCGCCTGGCTGCTCGACGCCGCGGAGGCGGGGAGCACCGGGACCTACGACGCCGTCGGCCCGGTCGTCCCGTTCCAGGAGTGGATCGAGCTGTCCCGCACCATCGGCGGGCACACCGGTCCGGTGGTCACCGCCGACTCGGCCTGGCTGTCGGCCAACGGCGTGGCCGAGTTCGCGGGGCCCGAGTCCCTGCCGATGTGGGTGGTCGAGCCGGGCTGGGAAGGCTTCTCGGCCCGGAACGGGGCCGCGGCGGCCGCCGCCGGGCTGCGTCACCGGTCCCGGTCGGATCTGCTGATCGACACACTGCGCTGGGAGCGCGAGCAGGGACTCGACCGGGCCAGGCGCGCCGGCCTCAGCACCCGGCGTGAACGCGAGTTGCTCGACGCTCTCGGCTGACGCGCTTGCTCTCTGCCAAGACGGCCGCCCCCCAGCGCGACCAATGTCCCTGGGTCCGGAACACCACAGGTCAGCCGATCACAGCCGTGTTCATGGAAGCCATGCCGTCTTCGACCGGCCGAAGAGCTCGGCGGGCGAGCTGAGCCGGGCCGTGCGCAGCTCCGTACCCAACCAGGCGTAATCGACAGCCACACCCATGGTGCGTTCCATGAGCGCGAAGGACTCGGCGCACAGGGTCTCCCCGTGGAACGTGACTCCTGCCGCCCAAGCAGGGAGATCCGGTTTTCGTTCTGTCCGAGCCGAACCCTCGAACTCGAAGGGGTCGAACATGCCGTCCACGCGGCCGTCACGGGCGTGCATCACCTGGAGTCCGGCGTTCACGCTCCGGTGCAAGCTGAAGAACTCGCCGCCGTCGGCCGAAGCCCGTCTGGCGATCTCCGGGATACTGCCGTGGCGGCCCCACTCGATGGCGACGACGTGTGGGCCGACGGTGAGCACACGGAGCAGGTCGTACGCCTCGTACGGGTGAGACGCCTGCGCTTCCACGGCTTCCGCGAAGGTCATCAGCCATGACACCTCGGGATCGCCGCCGAACGCCCGGATCACCTCGTCCACCGTCTTCCCCGCGATCACGGAGAAGGTGTAGGCGTCGAGCTCATCGGAATCGGCCCACGCGTACCGGGCGACGATGCCTTCCCAGTCCGAAGGCCCGCCGTGCAGCGGGTCCCGGGAGGCGCCAGGTGTCATGGCGACACCCTACCGAGCGGTCGGCCCGGGACTTCATAACTCCGCCCGGGGCGAGGGGCGTCGGCGCTTGCCCCGGGCAGGAGATGGTGCCCCTCGGTCAGGAGGGCCGTCCGCCGAACTGCCAGTGGTGCACCTCGATGTCGGCGTACCGGTCAGGGGTGAGGACGGCGCGGGCCGTCTCAGGGTCCGGTGCCCTGAGCAGAACCGCGGTGCCCAGCCAGGTGGTTCCGTCGTCGGCCAGCAGAGGCCCGTACGCGATGAGTTCGTCCTGGTCCGGCGGTACCCTGAGATCGGCGGCCTGCCCCGCGCCGAGGCCGAGGACCAGATACCGGTTGCCGTCGGTCCGGCCGCCGGGGAAGTCCCACATGGTGCGCCCCAGCAGATTGCGCCACCGTCGCAGCAGCACGTCCCGGTACACGCCGGCCTGGTAGTTGGGCTCGTCGAAGGCGAACGCGCGGGCGGTGGCCGGATCGGGCAGGTCGAGGATGTGCACGCTTCCGGTGGGTGTGTCGCCGTCGTCGGCGAGGGTCGGGCCCCGGGCGATCATCTCCTTCGCGTACTGGTCCATGTAGGACCAGTGCCGTTCCAGCAGTTCGTCGCGCAGCGGCAGGGAGTCACGCCGGTCGCGGTGGTAGCAGAGGAACTCCATGCCCCTAGGTTGTCCGCGAGGACGTGGTCAGGGCGAGTGGGTTTCCAGTGGGGACCGCCCGTCAGCTTCGTCCGGAAGCGGCGTGCGGGCACCGCGGCCGACATGACTCCGCGTCGTTCGAGCGGGCGTGTGACGGTCTTGCGGCCGTCGCGCCCCGCCGCACCGATCCTTCTAGCCCTGGGGTGCCAGGGTGCGCAGGACGTCGAACTCGTTGCCTTCGGGGTCGGCCATGACCACCCAGTTCCGGTCCGGGCCCTGGCCCACGTCCACCGTGGCGGCGCCGAGGCCGAGCAGCCTGGTCACCTCGTCCTCGGTGCTGCCGTCGATCGGGCTGACGTCGAGGTGGAGCCGGTTCTTGACGGTCTTGCCCTCGGGCACACGGATGAACACCAGGGTGGGCGGCATCTGGCGGGCCCGGACTTCCTCGACGGTGGGCACCCAGGAGCCGATCTCGACCATTCCCTCGCCCCGGTCGATCACCTTGAAGTCCAGGACCTCGCACCAGAAGTCCGCGAGCCTCTCCGGATCGTGGCAGTCGACGACCAACTCGGTGAACCTGCTTGTCATGCTTCTCCCAGATAGTACGGACGGGCACAGGGTAGGTTGCCCGCCCGACAGATCCGAGACCTCTTGATCAGGGAGATCGGGCGGGCTCGATCCGGGGGAAACCGAAGCCGCCCGGCCCGCCCGAAACCGTCTAGCCCGCCCGGCAGCTCAGGACCGGCGTACCCGCGCCTTCGGGCGCCGCACTGAACCCGAAGCCGGTCGAGGCACCGGCCGCGACGGCGCCGTTGTGGTCGGCATTGCTCGCGGTCACCGTCCTGCCCACCTGACTGTACGAGGCGTTCCACATTCCGGAGACGGACTGGTTGCCCGCCCACTCCCAGGTGACCTGCCACGACTTGGTCGTCGAGGAGCCTGTGTTGGTGACGGTGACGTCGGCGTTGAATCCACTGCCCCAGTCGCTGCTCACCTTGTACGTGGCCTTGCACCCGCTGGAGCCGCCCCCGGTGCCTGTGGTCGTCGCGGTGACCGACGCGGACGCCGTGGAGGTGTTTCCGGCCGCGTCGCGAGCCCGCACGGTGTAGTCGTACGGGGTCCCGGCGGTGAGGCCCGTGTCGGTGTAGGACGTGCCGGTGACCTGACCGGCCCTGGTGGTGCCGCGGTAGACGTCGTAGCCGGTCACCCCGGTGTCGTCGGTGGACGCCTGCCACGACAGGGACACACTCGACGCGGTGGTGCCGGTCACCGCCAGTCCGGTCGGTGCCGAGGGCGCGGTCGTGTCCCCGCCTCCGCCTCCGCCCCCGGAGAAGCCCGGCGCCTTGATGCTCGCGAGATAGCCGTCCTTGACGGTGTCCACGGTCTGCCAGTCGTCCTTGAGGATGCCTCCCGTGTCGCCGGAGTTCGGATTCCACGACCAGAACGTCCAGTTGAAGCTGTCGGCCCCGTACGTGTTCGTGGGCCGCAGGTAGTCGACGAGCGCGGCGAGCCACTTCTGGTCGACCGTCGACTGAAGCGTGGTGCCGAACTCACCGAGCCAGACGGGGGCGATGTTCTGTTTGAAGATGTAGCCCCAGTACTTGTCCCAGATCGCCGGCATGTTCGCCGGGAACGACGGGTCGCTGAACCAGGGTTGCTGAGCGACGCTGGTGGCGTAGTCGTGGGCCGAGTAGACGAGACGGTTGGCGACACTCAGCCGCACCGGCGCGGCGGCGACGCCGGCGAGGTTGCCGCCCCACCAGGTGCTCTGCCCGTTCACCGTCTGGACGCCCTCGACGAAGATCAGCAGGCTGGAGTTGACGGACAGGACCGCGTTGCCGGCACGTTCGGCCGCGAGCCGCCAGTCGGTGCTCGTGTCGCCGCACCCCCAACAGGCGGGGTCGTGCGGCTCGTTGTGCAGGTCGATCCCGATGACGGCGGTGTTGCCCTGGTAGCGCGCCGCCAGGGCCTTGAGGTTCGCGATCCAGGTCGCCTCGGGAACGGCGGAGGTGTACCAGAGCGCCGACTGGGCCGAGGAATCGGGCCGGTGGCGGTCGAGTACGACCTTGAGGCCGATCGAGCCCGCGTAACCGACGATCTTGTCCATCACCTGGAGCGAGTTGAGTCCCTGCAGGTCGGCGTTCAGACCGTTCGCGTAGGTGATGCCGTTGGGCTGGGTGCCCTTGAAGATGTCGTCGCTGTACGGGAGGCGGACGGTGTTGTAGCCCAGGGTCTTCATCTGGTCGATCATCGACTTGTAGTCGCGTGACCAGAGGCCGTGCGCCACGTAGTTGGACGTCTCGAACCCGAACCAGTTGATGCCCGCCATGCGCACCGGCTGGTTCTGCGCGTCGAGGATCCGGCGGCCGTCGGTGTGCCAGTATCCGGCGCCGGACGCGGCCGCGGCGCGCGAGGGGGCGGCGGCCGCTTGCGCCGGCACCGTCACCGTGAACGGAACGAGGGCCGCGAAGGCCGCGGTGAGGAGCGTGACCAGGACGCGCCTGACGCGGAATGAGGGTGGGTGCCGCATGGTGGGGGGTCCTCTCCGGGTGGGAGCGCTCCCATGCGCGGGCGCGCGTCTCCGGGCGGGCAGACGGATGGGCGTCCGGCGTGGCGGCTCCCGCGGACCGGCAGGAGTGTCCCGCTCCCGACGGCCGGCTCGTCGAAGCCGGACTGCGCACATGGAAGCCACTAAGCGTGTCCGCGTCAATACCTCGCGCGGCGATCGCGTACTCCGTGAAGCAGTCGGCCGTGGGTGCGTTTCGCGTCGGCCGCGCCCCTGCCGATCCGGTCGCGTGTGGTGTGACCTCGCCTTCCGTGCTCTGTGCCGAGCACGTCTCGGGCTCCTGCCGCCGTCGCGCGAGCCTCGGCCCGGGCACGCCGCGCGGCCGGGCCGGGTCCACGGGAGGTGGTGCGAGATCAACGGACCGTCAGAAAGGTACTTGTTGCGCGGGTGTTGACATCCAAAGTCGAACCGCTGCACTTTGGGAGCGCTCCCACGTTCGGTGTCCCAGCTCTACCGTCACCTCAACGACCGGTCACCGTTCCGCGCGCTATGACGAGAACACCGGACCCACGTCCGGACGACGCCGCGGCGCAATCATGTTCGGCGCTCCCTCGGCTCCACCCCGCGCGACGCACACGGTCGCACCTTCGTCATGCCCGCACGCAATGTCCGTCCGGCGGAACTCCGCCCGGTGTGCCAGGGACGCGGCACACCGGACGGCCGCCGGCGACCCAGCACGCCGCCCGTACCTGCCTGCTTTCCCCAGGAGATGGCTGATGCCTTCCCGTAGACCCGACTCCACCGTGCGCCGCAGCGGACGGAAGCGGACCGCCGCTCTGGCCGTCGGCGCCCTTCTCGGAGCCCTGTCCGTCACCGCGCTCCCGACCACCGCGGTCGCGGCCGCCAAACTCGACAATCCCTACGTCGGCGCGAAGGCCTACGTGAACCCCGACTGGTCGGCCAGGGCCGCGGCCGAGCCGGGTGGTTCGGCGATCTCCGACCAGCCCACCTTCGTCTGGCTGGACCGGATGGCCGCGATCCAGGGCACCGCCGACGCCCGGGGGCTCAAGGCGCACCTCGACGCGGCGAAGGCCCAGGGCGCCAACCTGGTCCAGCTCGTCATCTACGACCTGCCGGGCCGGGACTGCGCGGCCCTCGCCTCCAACGGCGAACTCGGCCCCGACGACCTGGCCACCTACCAGAGCAGCTACATCGACCCGATCGCCACGATCCTCGCCGACCCGGCCTACGCGAGCCTGCGGATCGTCAACCTCATCGAGCCCGACTCGCTGCCCAACCTCGTGACCAACGCGGGCGGTACCGCGGGCTCCACGACCCAGTGCGCCACCATGAAGGCGAACGGCAACTACGAGAAGGGCGTCGGCTACGCCCTCCACAAGCTCGGCGCCCTGTCCAACACGTACAACTACATCGACGCCGGTCACCACGGCTGGCTCGGCTGGGACAGCAACCTCGTCCCGTCCGCCCAGGAGTTCAAGAAGGCGGCCACCACCAACGGCGCCACCGTGAGCGACGTGACCGGCTTCATCGTGAACACCGCCAACTATTCCGCCACCAAAGAGCCGTACGTGAAGGTGACGGACACGGTCAACGGCCAGACGGTGCGGCAGTCGAAGTGGATCGACTGGAACCAGTACGACGACGAGAGCTCGTACGCGCAGGGCCTGCGCACCGCGCTCGTCGCACAGGGCTTCGACGCCGGCATCGGCATGCTCATCGACACCTCGCGCAACGGCTGGGGCGGTTCGGCCCGGCCGACCGGCCCCGGCCCGACGACCAGCGTCGACGCCTACGTGGACGGCGGTCGCATCGACCGGCGCATTCACGCGGGGAACTGGTGCAACCAGAGCGGGGCGGGACTCGGCGAACGCCCGGCGACCGCACCCGACACCGGGATCGACGCGTATGTGTGGGCCAAGCCGCCGGGCGAGTCGGACGGGGCCAGCCAGGCCGTCGACAACGACGAGGGCAAGGGCTTCGACCGGATGTGCGACCCCACGTACACCGGGAACGGGCGCAATGGGAACAACCTCACCGGAGCGCTGCCCAACTCCCCGCTCGCCGGGCACTGGTTCTCCGCCCAGTTCCGTCAGTTGCTCGCCAACGCCAACCCGCCGCTGAGCGGATCGGGCGGAGGCGGCGGTGACACGCAGGCGCCCACCACTCCCGGCGGCCTCACCGTCGGCTCCACGACGAGCAACAGCGTCTCGCTGAGCTGGAACGCGTCCACGGACAACACCGCGGTCACGGGATACGACGTCTACCGCGACGGCACCAAGGTGGGCAGCGCCACCGCCACGTCGTACACCGACAGCGGACTCGCCGCGTCCACGACCTACAGCTACTCGGTCAAGGCGAAGGACGCGGCCGGCAACGCATCGGCCTCGTCCACGGCGGTGTCCACCACCACCAAGGCGTCGAGCGGGGGAGGAGGCTCGTCGGGCCTCAAGGTTCAGTACAAGAACAACGACTCCTCCGCCGCCGACAACCAGGTCAAGCCCGGTCTCAAGCTGGTCAACGGCGGTTCGGCCGCGGTCGATCTGTCCAAGGTGACCGTCCGCTACTGGTTCACCGGGGAGTCCTCCTCCGCCGGCTACCAGACCTTCTGCGACTGGGCGCAGCTCGGTTGCTCCACGGTGAAGACGTCAGTGGGCTCCGTCTCCCCGAGCCGTACGGGTGCGGACCACTACCTTGAGGTGGGCTTCACCTCCGGTTCGCTGGCGGCCGGGGCGGACAGCGGCGATCTGCAGCTCCGCATGGCCAAGTCGGACTGGTCGAACTTCGACGAGTCGAACGACTACAGCCGGGGCACGGGCACGTCCTACGCGGACGCGGCGAAGGTGACCGTGTACGTGTCGGGCACGCTGGTCTGGGGCACCGAGCCGTAGAGCGGGCACAACCGTAAGGGGGCCGGGGCGGTGACGCTCCGGCCCCATGCCGCGCGTTCGGGACGCGCCGCTCAGCCGCCCTGACGCGGGGCGGAGGTGCTGTCACGGACGATCAACTGCGTGGCGAGTTCCACCCGCGGCAGGTCGACGTCCTCCCCGTCGATCAGCCGCAGCAGGGTGCGGGCGGCCATGGCGGCCATGGCCTGGAGCGGCTGCCGCACGGTGGTGAGGGTGGGGTCGCTCCACCGCGCGATCGGAACGTCGTCGAAGCCGACGACACTGATGTCGTGCGGGACGCGCAGCCCCCGTGCGCGAAGTGCCGTGAACGCGCCGAACGCCTGGAGGTCGCTCGCGGCGAACAGGGCGGTGGGCAGGGGGAGTCCGGTGCGCTCGGCCTCGTCGAGCAGGGCGTCGGTCTCCGCACGCCCCGACTCGTCGTTGAACTCGCCGTATCTCACCTGCCCAGTCGGCACGTCGAGTTCGGCGGCCTCCATCGCGGCGCGGAAACCGTCGGCACGGGCCCTGC
Source organism: Streptomyces sp. NPDC001914 (assembly GCF_042891215.1). Classification (NCBI taxonomy): domain Bacteria; kingdom Bacillati; phylum Actinomycetota; class Actinomycetes; order Kitasatosporales; family Streptomycetaceae; genus Streptomyces; species Streptomyces sp. NPDC001914. Next base: position 16,772 of record NZ_JBIASW010000016.1, on the reverse strand, counting down.
TGCACAACAGCTGCCGAGGGCCCGCGAGATGGGCGATCCGCCGATGTCCGAGACCTATGAGGTGCTCGGTGGCCGCGACGGCACCGGCCCAGTTGGTGGCGCCGATCGTGGGTACACCGGCCTCCACGGTGCCCACCGGGTCGACGAGGACGAACGGAACCCCGAGTGACGTCAGTTTCGTACGCTGGCGCAGGTTGAGGTCGGAGACGACGAGGACGGCACCGTCGGATCTGCGTGCGGTCAGTTGCTCCAGCCAGGCACTGGTGCCCGCGCCGCTCCCGTGCGCGGCCGAGAGGACCATGCTGACACCGGCGGCCCGCAGGGTCTCCTCGGCACCGCGGATGATCTCGATGGACCACAGACTGTCGAGTTCGTTCAGGACGAGATCGACGATGCCGCCGCGGCGACGGCCGCCGCGCCGCTGGTAGTGACGCCGGGCCACGATCTGCTGGATGCGCTCGCGGGTGGCGGCCGAGACGTCACTGCGACCGTTGAGGACCTTCGACACGGTGGCGGTGGAGACACCGGCCTCGGCGGCGATGGTTCCGATCGTCACCTTGGCTCCCGGCTGACTGCTCATGCGCCGTGTGTTCCCCTTCTCCGTCCGGCCGCACGGCGCTGTGGCCCGCGCCGGCCGTTTCCTTGCCCGGTCAGCCTAAGGCCGGGGCCCTGCCGAGCGGTCCGGGTCCCCGCCTTGCCGACATCCCGGCCCGCTCACCGTCACCGTTCGTCGTCGAGCCCCCGGTAGCTGACACCCGTGAAGTCCGCGGGGAGGCGGGCGCCGGTGAGGTCCTGGGCGCAGAGTCCGACGACGGCGCCCGTGAAGCCCCAGTCGCTGAAGTGCCCGTCCGCGTCCCCGACCGTCGCGTGTTCGTCGGACAGCCGGGTGGCGTCGAGGACCGGGCCGAGCGGGGACCAGGTTCCCGTCCGCGTGTCCCACCAGGCGAAGGCCGCCTCGTCGTGGAGTCCGGTGAGTCGCAGCCGTACGGGCTCCTCGTCCGGTACGGGCACGGGGGCGGAAGTTTCGCTGTAGCGGCCCCGGTCGCACACGGCCAGTCGGAGCACTCGGCCGAGCCGCTCGTCCCTGGTCAGGTGCGCGTAGTGCCACAGACCGGTGTTGTAGAAGTGGACGACGCCGGCCATCTGCTGGGGCACGCCGGGTGCGAACGACACGGTGGCCTCGAACCGGAACCGGGTGTGCTGCTGCCGGCGCGCGACCAGGCTCTGGCGGTGCCGGGAGGAGAGCGACTCCTCCCCGTACAGGCGCAGTCCGCCGGACTCCGTCGCGGCGGTCAGCCAGCGGGGGTCCGGGTGGCGTCGCAAGGTCATCCACTCCGGTCCCAGGAGTCCGGAGGGGGAGTCGGGCCGTTGCCGGGCAGGGGCGGAGCGCGCCGTGGAGGGCGATGCGGGCGCCTGTCCGGAGCGTGCCGCGGAAGTCGGTGCCGGTACCTGAGCGGCCGGCCGGGCGGCACCGGCGTCTCCGTCGACGCGCGGCCAGCCGTGGTCCGTCCAGCGCACCTGCTGGATCGCGGTTTCGCGGCCCAGGACACAGGCCCCGCGCGGGGTGAGGGGGCGGGCCGCCAGGTGGGCGAGGTACCAGTCGCCGTCGGGGGTGTCGACCAGACTGCCGTGGCCGGCCTTCTGGAGGCCGAGGCGTTCGTCGCCGGCGGACGTGAGCAGAGGTCCCGCCGGATCAGGGACGTACGGGCCGGTGATGTCGCGGGAGCGGGCGACCGTGACCGCGTGGTCCCAGGAGGTTCCGCCCTCGGCGGTGACCAGGTAGTACCAGCCGTCGCGCCGGTAGAGGTGAGGGCCTTCCGTACGGCCGAGTTCGGTACCGGTGAAGACACGGTGGACGGGTCCCCGCAGGCGGCGCGCTGCGCGGTCCCATTCCTGGAGCAGGATGCCGGCGAACGCGTTGTCACCCGGCCGGTGATCCCATTCGAGCCACAGGAGCCAGCTGCGTCCGGTGCCGTCCGGGCCGGTGTCGTGGAAGAGCGAGGGGTCGAAACCCTGACCGGCCACGGAGACGGGGTCCGACCAGGGGCCGGTCGGTGCCGAGGCGGTCACGACGTAGTTGTGCACGTCCTTGAAGGCGCCCGCCAGGCTCTTCACGTCGGAGTAGACGAGGTGGAAGAGTCCGTCGGCGAAGGACAGACACGGGGCCCACACACCGCCCGAGTCGGGCACGCCGACCAGGTCCAGGAGGCGCTCCTCGGTCAGGGCACCGCCCAGGTGTTCCCAGTGCACGAGGTCGCGCGAGTGATGGAGGGCGACACCCGGGAGCCACTCGAAGGTCGAGGTGGCGAGGTAGTAGTCCTGGCCGACCCGCAGCAGGGAAGGGTCCGGATGGAACCCGGTGAGCACGGGGTTGCGGATCGGTGCGCGGGTGTCGTCGGGGACCGGTACGGGGCGTCCGGTCGCGGGTACGGCGGCGGTCATGCTCGTCCTCGGGGCTCGGTGGGATGACGTCGTACGGCGGTGGGAAGGAGAGGTCGGGGCGGCCGGGTCCCGGCGTTCATCCCTTCACGGCGCCGGCCATGACACCCGAGACGATCTGCCGGGCGAGCAGGGCGAAGAGGACCAGTACGGGCAGTACGGAGACCACGACACCGGCGAGCATGAGCGTGTAGTCCGTGTAGTAGCCCGCTGCCAGCTGGTTCAGGGCGATCTGGACGGTCCCGTTCTCCGGGGGCAGCGCGATCAGGGGCCAGAAATAGTCGTTCCAGGCGAACATGAAGGTGAACATGCCGAGGACGGCGGCCGTGGAACGCACCCCCGGCCAGGCGACGTACCAGAACGTACGGAGCCGGCCCGCTCCGTCGACGCGGGCCGCCTCGATGAGTTCGTCGGGGATGTTCTCCTCCATGGCCTGGCGCATCCAGAACACTCCGACGGCGGAGACCAGCGCGGGCGCGATCAGGGCACTGAGCCGTCCGTACAGACCCATGTCGGTGACCAGCAAGTACAGCGGGATGATGCCGAGTTGGGTCGGCACCATCACCGTGGTGACCACGACGACGAGCAGGGCGTTGCGGCCGGGGAAGCGGAGCTTGGCGAACGCGAAACCGGCCAGGGAGGACAGCAGGACGTTGCTGACGGCCGTGCAGGCGGCGACGGTCACGGAGTTGCCGAGCGCCTTCCAGAAGTCGACCGTGTCGAATACCCGTTGGATGTTCTCGGCCAGGTGACCTCCGGGCACGAGGGACGGAGTCGCGCCGCCGAGCACGGAGTTGTCTCCGTGCGAGGCGACCACGAACGTCCAGTACAGCGGGAAGACGGAGGCCAGTACGAAGGCGGCGAGCAACGCGTAGGACAGCGGGCCCGCGCTGTCGTGATGACGGAGGCCGCTGCCGCGGCGGACCGGGAGCCGGGAGGCGCGGGCGTGCGATCGTGGTGCGTCCTCGGCCGAAGCGCGTCCGGCCGTGTCCGGGCGGGGACTGCCGGTGGTGAGTGGCGAGGCCATGGGCGTGGCTCCTCTCGGGGCGGGCGGTCTCCTCCCGGAAACCGCCTCGGGTCAGCGGGCGGAGCCGCCCAGGCGGCGGACGACGAGGAAGTTGACGGCGGCGACGGCGGCGATGACCAGGAAGAGGACCCAGGAGATGGCCGAGGCGTAGCCCGCGTCGTTGTTGATGAAGCCGTACTTGTAGAGCATCAGCGTCAGGGTCTGGAACTGGTGCTCGGTGCCGCCCTCGGCGTTGGCCTGCGGGTCGAAGAGGAACGGTTCGGCGAAGAGCTGGAGTCCGCCGATGGTGGAGATGACGACGGTGAACACGAGAGTGGGCCGGATCGCGGGCAAGGTGATGCGTCGGAGGGTCAGCAGCCGTCCCGCGCCGTCGACGAGTGCGGACTCGTAGAGGTCGCGTGGCACGGCCTGCATGGCCGCGAGATAGATGAGGGCGTTGTATCCGGTCCAGCGCCACATCACCATGCAGCTGATGGCCAGGTGCGAACTCCAGCTGTCGGCCGTCCAGTCGACCGGATCGCTGATGAGACCCAGCTGTTCCAGAGCCCAGTTGACCACTCCGAAGTCGCGGCCGAAGAGCTGGGAGAAGACGAGGGCTACCGCGACGACCGACACGTACTGCGGTACGAGGACGAGAGCACGCCAGGCGGTACGGGCCCGGAGCCGGCGGTCCAGCAACCAGGCCACGGTGAGGGCGAGGATCAGCTGCGGAACCGTCGACAGCACGAAGATGCTGAAGGTGTTGAAGGTGGCGGTGTAGAAGTCCGGGTCGGCGAACAGGTCCCGGAAGTTGGCCAGTCCGCTGCCTCCGTCGCCGGTCAGCCGTTCCCAGCGGTGCAGCGAGACCCACAGGGTGTACAGCAGCGGGTAGAGGCCGAACAGCCCGAAGACGAGGAAGAAGGGGGCGATGAAGCTGTAGGGGACCAGTCGGCCGGCGCGCCGGGACCGGATCCCGGAACGACGGGGCTGTCCCGGCGCGGTCGCGAGCGTGCGCGCGGTACCGGCGGCGTCGGCCGTCACGGTGAATCCTCCTGGCGGAGATGAGGACGAGGACGAGGGCGAGGACGAGCTGGCGGGTGAGCGCGGGGCGGGTCGGGACGTGCGGGCCGGTCAGTGCTTGAGGTTCTTCTCGGCGTCGGCCAGGGCCTTGCGCCATGCCCCGGCGGGAGACTCCTTGCCCTGCTCGACCAGTTGGAGGGCGTTGGTGAACGGGATGCGCACCTGCTGGTCCTTGGTGCCGCGGAAACTGGGGCGCAGGCCCTTGGCTGAGGCCGCGAAGATCTTGCCGGTGGGCGCGTCGTTGAAGTAGGCCTTGCGGGTGTCCTGGACGGCCGGGTCGGACAGGGCCTCGGTGAGGGAGGGCAGAGACCCCGTCGGGCCGGTGAAGATCTTCTTCTCCGAGTCGGCCGAGGTGAGGAAGTCGGCCAGTTCGGCGGCTTCCTTGATGTGCTTCCCCTGCCTGGGCACGGTCAGGAACGAGCCGCCCCAGTTGCCGCCCCCGCCGGGGACGGAGGCGATGTCCCACTTCCCGGCGCCGTCCGAGCCGGCTGCGGTCTGGATCAGGCCGGTCATCCAGGCGGGGCAGGTGATGGTGGCCATCTTTCCCTGCTTGATGCCGGCGTTCCACTGCTGGCTGAACGGCACGAGGTTCGCCGACTGTCCGTCCGCGGCCGCCTCGGAGGTGACGGAGAAGGACTTCTTCACGTCCGGGTTGGTGTCGGCGACGTAGGAGTCGGACGTGTCGAAGAAGCCGACCTCCGTCTGGTTCATCATCGCGCTGAAGACATTGCCCGCCGAGTCGAACCACGCGTGGTCCTTCACCTTGGACCTGAACGTGTCGCCGGCGTTGAAGTAGTCGTCCCAGGTGGGCCACAGCTTTCCGACGTCTTCACGGTCGGTGGGCAGTCCGGCCCGCTGGAAGAGGTCACGGCGATAGCAGATGGCCAGGCCGCCCACGTCGGTGCCGTACCCGAGGACGAACTTCCCCTGGTCCGCGGTGGCCTGGGACCACTCGTACGGCAGGTACTCGTCCTTGCGCCGGAGCGCGCCGTAGTCGGCGAGGTGGTGAACTTGTCCGACAACCGGCGGAACTTGGGCAGGTAGCCCTCCTCGATGGCGACCACGTCGGCGGCGCCACTGCCCGAGGCGAGCTGCGTGGCGAGGCTGTTGTGGTGCTGGTCCAGCTGGGAGACCCGCTCCTTGATCGTGATGCCGGGGTGGGACTTCTCGTAGGCGGCGATCAGGGGCTTGTAGCCGAAGTCGCTGAAGGTGGCGACGGTCAGGGTGATGTCGCCGCCGGACCCGGCGGATTCGGAGGAGCAGCCGGTGAGTGCGACGAGCATGCTCAGGCCGGCGGCCGCGGCGAGATGGCGGATGTGCGAGGGGCCCATGGAGACCTCCGGAGGGCAGCGGGGACGGACGGGGCGCAGTGACGCCCCACCGGCCGTCCTTCGCCTGTCCGATGCAACGACCGGGTGCAACAATCAGCCGCTGCGCGCCATCATCGGCACTACCGACAGCGACGTCAGGGCGGGCAACCCGAACCTCGTCACCCAGTACCGTGCCAAGGTCGACGAGATGGTCAACAAGCTCAAGGGCTACAACCGCCCGGTCTACCTGCGCATCGGCTACGAGTTCGACGGTCCCTGGAACTGCTACAACGCCGACTTCTACAAGAAGGCCTTCGTCTACATCAAGGGCCGCATCGACGCCCTCGGGGCCACCAAGGTCGCCACCGTCTGGCAGACCGCGGCCTGGCCCCTCAACACCAGCCCCGACCACCCCGAATGGAAGTACGTCGTCACCGACCCCGCCCACTACGACACCTGGTATCCCGGTGACCAGTACGTCGACTGGGTCGGCATCTCCGCCTTCTACGGGAGCGGATCCATCAGTACCCAGTGGGGATGCAGCAGTTACGACACCTCTCCCACGGCGCTGCAGGACCGTGTGCTCAACTTCGCCCGCGGCCACGGGAAACCGGTGATGGTCGCCGAGTCCTCACCCCAGGGCTACGACAACGGCGGGCACACCAAGAGCTGCATCATGCGCAAGAACCGTGTCGCCGCCGACGCGGACACCATCTGGAACGAGTGGTACAAACCCTATTTCGCCTGGATCGGCGCGAACCGCGATGTGGTCCGTGCGGCCGCCTACATCAACACCGACTGGGACAGCCAGACGCAGTGGCAGTGCGCCGACGGAGCCGCGGCGGGCGGCGCCGGCTGCTCCAACGGTTACTGGGGTGACGCCCGCATCCAGGCGGACCCGACGATCCGCGACCGTTTCCTGAACGAACTGCGCGGCTCCCAGTGGGCCGGCGGAACCGGCACCACACCGGGAGACGGCGGCACAGGCACTCCCACGCCGACCCCCACTCCCACCCCCACGCCGACCCCCACGGACCCGCCCTCCCAGTCCGGCTTCACCCAGGGCGTCACCCAAGGCGCGAGCCCCGTCGTCTGGTTCAAGCCCACCGGCTTCACCGCCACGTTCGTGACCGTCCACTACCGCGTGAACGACGGAACCCAGGCCAACTACTTCCTCACCTGGAACACCTCGGCGAACCGCTGGGAGAAGCCGGTTCCCCTGACCTCGCACGACACGCTCACGTACACCTTCGACTACCAGCCCACGAACCAGACCGCACAGATCACCAGCCCGGCATTCACCTACACCGCCCCTTGACCCGAGCCGGGGTCCGCACTGGGGCGGGCCCCGGCCTCAGGACTCAGTAGAACAGCTGGTTGCCGCTGTACTTGCACGACCACGTCTGCAACGTGGTGCCGTCGGTCACGCCTTCGCCCTTGACGTCCACACACTGGGTCGTGTCGTCGTGCCGGATCACGTAGGACGTCTCCGATCCGTCGGGCGTGCTCACGGTCCCTCGTGCTTCGATGGCCCAGAGCTGACTACTGATGCTGCTGGACTTGCAACCCCACTGCCACACCTTGTCGCCGTTGGCGATCGGGCTGTTGACAGCGACGTCGAGACAGCCGCCGCCGTAGTAGTTGCGCATCTGGTAGGCGTAGGAACCATCAGTGAAGGTGTGCTTCTTCAGACACCAGTACTGGCTGTTCCCGGCGTACCAGTGCCAGATGTGGGCCAGTGCCCCGTTCGCCGTCGAGGGACCCTTGATGTCCATCACCGTGCGCTGTCCCCGGGCGTTGCTCGCCGCCACGGCTCCGTAGAAGTACGGACCCCTGCTCCAGGTGGAGTCGAAACGCGAGGAGCAGCTGAGCGAGGCGGCGTGGGCCGGCCCGCTCACGGCGACCGGAAAAATACCCAGTCCGATGAGGACTGCGGCGCTCGTCATGACGCGGGCGAGTCGATGGCGCAGGTTGCTCATGCCCTATCCCTTCTGCTTGGACGATCGTCGGGCGGTCGGTGGCGCTCGTGCACCGGTGGACCGTCGTCCTGCCACCATTCCGGTCCGGCGGCATGCTCGGCTTGCCGGGGGGCTCGCGTCCGCCCCACTGTCCGCCTCGTCGCTTGCAACCTGGTTGCGCCGTGGTTGCGCCGGTTCTTGACCCGCTTCCTTGGGCTCGGGCAAGCTCGCTTCGAATCCACGGGGGGACAAATGTTCGAGTTCGGTGTTCTCGGGCCGCTGATCGTGCACCGTGACGGTCGGCCCGTCGTATTGTCGGCGCCCATGCTCCGGCGGTTGCTGGCCGTGCTGCTGATCCGTGCGGGCAGGCCCGTTCAGCTCTCGGACCTGCTCGACGCGCTGTGGGACGGCCGGCCGCCGCCGAGTGCGAGAAAGACCCTGCAGGTCTACGTGCACAGGCTGCGGCGGGAACTGCAAGGCGCCCAGAACCTGCGGCACGGGCCGCTGGGCTACTCGCTGACGGTCGACCGTACGGAGTTGGACCTGTTGCGCTTCGTGGACCTTGCCGACCGAGGTCTGCTCGCCCGGCGAAGCGGGCTGTTGGAGGAGGCCGGTGAGTTGCTCCGGCAGGGCCTCTCGCTGTGGCGGGGGACCGCCTTGGCTGATGTCAGCGATGTCGGCCTGCTCGCCACGGAAGCGACACGCCTTGAACAGCAGCGCCTTCAAGTCTACGAGGAGTACGCCGAGGTCGAACTGGAACTGGGTCGGCACGCGGACGTCGTAGTCGAACTCGAGGAACTGACGCGATCTCAGCCCTTTCGTGAGCGACTGCGTGGCCAGGCCATGCTGGCGCTCTATCGCACTGGGCGCCGGGCCGACGCGCTGTCCTTGTACCGCGACGCGCGAAGGCAGTTCACGGAAGAACTCGGCATCGAACCCGGCGCGGCGCTCCAGCAGTTGCACGCAGCCATGCTGCGCCGGCACGACGGGACACTGGATGTGGTCACGACGAGAGGTGCGGTGGAGCCGGGGGAGCGATCGGCCGAGTCGGCCTCCTTCACAGAGTCGCCCGTGGTGCCAGGAGATACGCAAGGCGCTGAGAGTGGGCCGGCGCTGCGAGTACGGACGGGCCGGCGCGGGGCCGGCGAGTTACCCGTCGAGGTCACCAGCTTCGTCGGGCGCCAGTCCGAACTGGAGGCCGTAGGAAAACTGGTGAAAGGATCCCGGTTGGTGACACTGACCGGAGTGGGCGGTGTGGGGAAGACACGTGTGGCGCTGCGGGTGGCACGCGATGCGCATCAGATCTTTCCCGACGGCGTGTGGTTCGTCGAACTATCGGCCGTCCAGGACCCCGGCATGGTCGCCCACAGTGTCGTGCAGGCGCTGGAACTGGACGACCGGACCGTCAAACCACCTGCTGAGGTGTTGCAGGGGTTCCTGGTCTCCCGCGAGTCGCTACTGGTGCTGGACACCTGTGAACATCTGATCGACGCATGCGCCGTGCTGGTGGAGAGCCTGCTGAAGAGTGCGCCGGGGGTCCACGTTCTCACCACGAGCCGAGAGCACCTGAACATCGTCGGGGAAGAGGTTTTCGTGCTCGCGCCCTTGTCGGTGCCCCGGCCCGTCCACCCACGGGGGAGCACGGTGGAATCCGACGGAGTCGCGCTTTTCGTCGAGCGGGCTCATGCCGCGAACCAGGAATTCTCCCTCACCCCCGACAACCGTGAGGCGGTCGGCCGCTTGTGCGCCATGCTCGATGGCATTCCCCTGGCTCTGGAGCTTGCCGCGGTACGGCTCCGCTCGATGTCGGTGGAGCAGATCATGGAACGCCTGGACCATTCGTTCACCCCACTCGGGTTCGGCAGGCGCACGGCCTTGCCCCGACAGCAGACGATGCGCGCGACGATGGACTGGAGCTATCACCTGTGCTCCTCGGGGGAGCGCCTGCTGTGGGCCCGGCTGTCGGTGTTCTCCGGCAGTTTCCGTCTCGATGCCGTGGAGGCCGTCTGCTGCGACCGGGAACTGCCACGGGCAGCTGCGGCGGATCTGCTGTCGGGCCTGGTGGAGAAGTCTGTCCTGCAATGGGAGGACGGCATCTCCGGGACCCGGCTGCGGTTACTGGACGTCGTACGCCAGTACGGTGCCGAGCAGCTTTGGCGGCGCGGCGAGCCGGAGCGCCTGCGCATACGGCACCGCGACCACTACCTGGGCTCCGCACGCCGGTTCGAGGACGGATGGTTCGGACCGAATCAACTGAGCTGGTGCCGGCTGATGAGGCTGGAGCACGACAACATCCGGTCGGCGATCGACTTCTGCCTCTCCCGTCCGGAGGAGCACCGTGCCGGCCTCGACCTGGTCGGACGCCTGTGGTGGTACTGGACGTCGTGCGGGCTCTACGCGGAGGGACGCCACTACCTCGACCGCTTTCTGAGCCTGAATCAAGAGCCCGGCGCCGAGCGGGTCCGGGCGCTGTGGGCCTGTGGGCATGTGGCCATGGGGCAGGGGGACGCCGATGCCGTCCACCGAGTCGCTGTGGCGTGCCGGTCGTTAGCTGCGGCATCCGGTGATGGGTTGGCACTCGGCTTCTCCCAGCACTTGCTCGGCACGGAGGCGGCACTGCGCGGGGATCTCGATAAGGCTGCCGTGCTCACCGCGGGGGCGGTCCGGCTGCAGAGAGACACCGGCTCCGGAGCGAACGCTCTGGCGATGTGTCTCATCGGCCGCGGATTCGTGCACCTTCTCCGTGGTGAGCTCGAGGCTGCTGTCGGCGTGTTGGAAGAACAGCGATCGCTGTCCGACGGTTGCGGCGAGGTGTGGACACGAGCTTGGGGGGACAGCCTTCGCAGCTCCGTCGATCTCGCACGCGGCGACATCGGTTCCGCGGTCACCCACGCATGGGCCGCTCTGACCGTGCGATACCAGCTGTGTGACTCGCTGGGCTTCGCCATGTGCATCGAAACCCTGGCGCAGGCGGCCCTGGCCGGAGGAGACGCCCGGCGTGCCGTGTGCCTACTGGCAGCCGGCCAGCGCATCTGGCAGATGTCGGGCCCGCCCCAGTTGGGGTCGCCGGAGCTGAGGGCGGCACGCGTTCAGTGTGAACAGGCGGCAAGAGAGCTCATCGGAGACGCCTCCTACGAGAGCGCGTACTCCCGGGGAGCGGAACTGAGTCTCGACGAGGTGCTTGCGTACGCCTACGACGCCGTACCGGGGCCGGGGGATCCTCCGCCGCCGTCGAACGCTCGCGTTCGCGGGAGGTGAGAACGTTCAGGAACCGCGCGCAGCGTCTCAGAGTCATCGGCGAGGATACGGACCCCTGCCCGGAACGACCCCGGTTCGGATCGTGACGTGAGGTCACGGCCCGAACCGGATTGCTGTGCTGTACGGCCCGGAGTTTCCGCCGGGCGTCGGGTCAGCGCGTCTTGTTCAGCTTGGCGATGGCCTTCGCGAGGCCGTTGACCCAGAGCTGGTTGACACGCGAGCGCTCGGCCGCGTTCGGGTAGCGGTTGGTGCAGGACGTACCCGGGCCGCCTCCCGACATGAGCTCGCTGCACGGACCGCTGTAGTGGTCCGGCAGACCCAGCACGTGACCGGTCTCGTGAGCGGTGACACGGATCGAGTCGTACTGCCGGTTCTGCGCGTAGTCGAGGAAGATGTAGCCCCGGCCGTGGCCGTTCGTGGAGGCGTAGGACCCGCGTGAGTCGTTGCCCTCGTAGTAGGTGAAGTCCGCACCGCTCGATGTCGCCTGGAGCTTGACGTTCGACACGGAGCTGTTCCAGATCGAGGCGGAACTCGCTATCTGGGAGCGGAAGGTCGGCGCCTGGGAGGCGTTGTAGTAGACGGTCACCGACGCCAGGGAGGGGTTCGCCGCCTGCTTCTTGGCGACCGACTTCAGCACCGCTTCGAAGAACGCCTTGTTGCCTGCGGTGTCTTCGGCCGAGCCGGCGTACCGGGCGCTCGCGACGGCGGTGGACCCTGCCGGGGCCGAGTCCGCCGGCCGGGCGCTCGCCGGGACCGCCGTGCCGATCGCCGCGGATGCCAGACCGAGGCCGAGCGTGAGTGCCAGGAGTCTCCTGGATGTCTTCGACCTCATGGGGGAGGACAACATGTGTGGTGCTCCTACTCGTTCGTGTGGGGTGGTGAACGATTGGTTCAGCAGGAGTCTCGCGGAGACCAAGGGGGTCCTGGGTAATGCCAATCGGGGATAGCGCGGCACTATCAGGCCACCAACTCGTCTGTGTTCGTAGCGATTTGAACATCTGGTGCACCAAGCGGAAGCTCCCTTACCCTTCCCGAATGGAGCTCGAGGTGAGGCACCTACGTGCCCTGTGCGCCATCGCCGACGCGGGCAGCCTGCACAAGGCCGCACGTGAACTCGGCGTGGCCCAGCCCTCGTTGAGCGCCCAGCTGCGTCGCATCGAGCAGGCGCTCGGCGCGCAGCTCTTCGTCCGCGCGGGCACGGGGTGCCGCCCCACACCAGTGGGCCTGGCGGTCTTGAGCCGCGCCAGACCGCTCGTCACCGAACTCGCCGCGATCGTCACGGAGACGAGAGCGGCGGTGGCCAGGGCGGCGGACGCGAACACCCTGCACATCGGTGCGACCGCGAGCCGGGCCCTGCCGGGCTGGCTGCGCCGATTACGCGCCCGCGTTCCCCGCACCGATCCCACCCTCCGGATGGACGTCTCCGCGAACTCCCTGCTGCGGATGGTCGCCGGGGGATGGCTCGGACTGGCATTCGTGCACGAGGTGGAGGGCAGCCCCCTGTGCGTCCCGCCCGGGCTCTGTCTGCGCGCCGTGATCGAACGCGAACCGCAGTTCGTCACCCTCGCCCCCGACCACCCCGCGGCCCGGCGGACCGAGGTACGCCTCACGGACCTGGCCGACGACCGGTGGATGGTGGACTCCACGGTGGACGGCGAATGGGACGGCCTCTGCCGGGTCCTGCGTGACGCGGGGATCGAGCCGGACATGCTCCACGGCGACTACCTCACGGCGTACTCACTGGCCGCCACCGGCGACGTCGTCACGGTCAGCCAGCCCACCGCGCTACCGCGCCCCGACGTCGTGGCCCGTCCCTTGGAGGGCGACCCGATAGGGGTGCGCCTGCTGCTCGCCGCCCGTTCGGAGGCCGAACTGGACGACGGCTACGAGGAATTGGTGGAGGCCTACTGGGAGGTGGCCCACCAGGCGCCCGTCTACCGCGCGTGGCTGGAGCGTTCGGGCACACCGGAAGCCTCGCCAGGGCTGTGTGAAACCGCGACCGCCGTCACATTCGAGACACCCGCGCCGGTGCCGGTGCCGGAGCCGAAAGCGCGGCGACACGGTTAGACGCCGCCGAGTGTCTCGGCCCGCGGAGTTCGACTGAAGCACCGGTCCGCTGTCGGCATCACGTGGAGTCGGAGGCCACACGGGGACGTGACTGGTGTCCTCCGTCCGCCCCCACCGAGGCAACACCGAAGAGCCACACCGGTTGAGGTGCAGCTCTTCGATGTACCCGGCCACGGTTCGTACGGGAGGACGATCTGTCAGAACCCGACAAGAGCCGGCTGGTGCCGACGGCCGCGATCCTCGCTCATGCCAGGGAGAACTTCTGGGCACCGGAGCCGTTGCAGTCCCAGATCTGCAATCGGGTGCCGTTCGCGGTGGCACCCGAGGGCGAGTCGATGCACCGGCCGGTGGCCGGGTTGGACATCGAACCATCGGCGTTGGCGACCCAGTTCTGGTAGCCGCCGCCGTTGCAGGTGGCCAGCTGGAGCTTTGTGCCGTTGGCGTTGACGCCACCGGCGATGTCCAGACACTTGCCGAGAGTTCGCAGGGTCTGGCCGCTCCAGGTCCACTTCTGGTCGAGCGAAGTGGCCTGCTGGCAGTCCCACAGCTGGACCGCGGTGCCGTCACCACCGGTGTCGTCGCCTGCCACGTCCACGCACTTGCCACCCGGACCGTAGAGGGGGGTGCCGATGGCGAACTTCTGCGCGTCGGAGCCGTTGCAGTCCCAGATCTGCAGGCGGGTGCCGTTCGCGGTGGCGCCCGACGGCGAGTCGATGCACCGGCCACTGGTCGGGTTCCGCAGTGAGCCGTCGGTCTGCCGCGCCCAGTTCTGGTAGCCGCCGCTGTTGCAGGTGGCGAGCTGGAGCTTCGTCCCCCCGGCGCTGTTGCCGCCGGCGATGTCGAGGCACTTGCCCAGGGTCTGCAGAGTCTGGCCGCTCCAGGTCCAGTGCTGGTCCTTGGCCGCCGACTGGCAGTCCCACAGCTGGACCGCGGTGCCGTCGCCGCCGGTGTCGTCGCCTGCCACGTCCACACACTTGCCACCCGGACCGGTGATCGTCTGACCGGTCACCGAACCGCCGCCGCCACCCCCGGAACCGGGCCCCTTGTTGTAGACGGCCACGGAGTCGATGACCAGCTTGCCGCCGGAGACCGTGGACGCGTTCGGGCCGCCGCCGAAGGCGTCGGGAAAGCCGCCGCCGATCGCGAGGTCGTAGATGATGAAGAAGGGGTGGTCGACCGCGTCGGCCCAGGTCGTCGCGTCCACCTGGTTGGCGTTGACGGTGAAGAAGTTGTTCCCGTCGAGGTAGAACCTGATCTGCTCCGGCGACACCGAGCGGTCGATCTCGGCCGCGTAGTCGTGGAAGCCGGTCTGGCAGCCCGAACAGGCGCGCTCACCCGAGCCGAGGCCGGTCGACTCGTTGCACGGGCCGCCCGGGTTCACGCCGCAGTGCAGGGTGCTGAAGACGGAGCTGCGGCCGTTGATGTCCTCCATGATGTCGACCTCGCCGGACTTCGGCCAGGTCACACCGTCGCGCAGCGGCGCGCCGAGCATCCAGAACGCCGGCCAGTAGCCCGCTCCGCTGGCGGTGGTGACGTTGGGCTGCTGAAGGACGGACTCGATGCGTACGACGCCGCCCGCCGGAGCGCCGAAGGACGCCGACTGGGTCTCGACCCGCCCGGAGGTCCAACCGGCCCGCGGGTCGGAACCGGAGGGCCTGGAGCACCAGGTGGCCCTGGCCGTCGTAATAGACGTTCGACGTGCTGCTGGTCATGGTCTCGATCTCACCGGTGCCGAAGTTGCTCCCCGGCCCGGTGTCGTACTTCCACAGGCTCTGGTCGATGCCGGTGCCGGACGCGCCGTTGAAGTCGTCGCTCCAGGTGAGGCTGAAGCCGGCGGGCGGCGAGGGCACGGCCGCCTCGGCGTTCAGCGCCCCGACGAGAGTGGTCGCCACCGTGACCGCGACGACGGGGACCAGCCTGAGCGCTCTCCTCCAGCCGCCGCGCCGCGGTCGTGCAAGGGGTAATTGCATGTGTCTTGACCTCCGAGGAAAAGGCATGACCGAGTTGCCGATGAGCCGCCGCGGGTGATCTCCACCAACGGTGAGCGGTGCACGCGCTCTTGCGGATCCGGATGACGAGGAACAGGGCGAGCAACGGACCTGGGCTGCCGTGGAGAGGCAGGCCCACAGCGGCCCCCGGGCTTGCGTCGCCCGACCAGCGGGCCAACATCAGTGCAGGTGACGGCTGGTTGGTGTTGAACCATGTGGAGTTCTGTGCGGGGCGACGCTATTGGACCGGACCAATGCAGTCAAGGCTCGGGAACGGAACGGGATTTGGAGGGTCCGGCGTCCATGGTTGGGTCCTCGGTTCGGTCCTCAGTTCGATCCTCGCGGCATGCTCGGCGGGGGCGTGACCAGGTTGCGAGTGGAGGCCGTCCGCCGTCGGCAGTACCTGCTTTCCTCGTCGTTACGGTCGGCCGAGACGTTCAGAGTGGCTGTGTCGGCCACCTTGAGGTTCGCGCTCCAGGTGCCGGGCGTGATTCAGCTCAAGAGGCGTAGGGAATTGAGCTCAACGGGGCTCACCCCCTGGACGGACGTGGCATCGAGAGTCTGTGAGGAATGGATGGCTGGTTCGCGGACCGCGTCGGAGCCGGGGAGCCTGTTGGAGCGTTGGGATGAGCGAGGGCTGGCCATCGCCTGCCTCATCGCCGTCTGCGGATCAGTGACCGCTGCACTCTTCGGACTGTCCGCCGCCTGGCAGATGCCATTCCTGTTCACGGCGGTCTATGCGATCTTGCGCTCCCTCGTCCCCATCACCGCGTCGCAACGAGAACTGGCCGATCTCCGTGCCGAAGTCGAGCTACTGCGGCGCGACTTCGATCAGGTCAACTCATCACGTATAGAGCACTATCCGGACGCGGCCGCCTTCTACAGGGCGGAGGTCGACTACCTCGTCAATCGCTGCCCAAGTCATATGGACGCCTGGTACATGCGGCTTGAAACTCCAGATGACTTCAGTGCGTCATCCGCAGCCTTCTCCGACTACTTTCAGGCGGTACTGGACTGGGCGCACAACGGCGGATCAGTCCGCCGCCTGTTCTGTCTCGGCTCGTCCAGAGGGTATGCCAGCTGGACGGCTCGGCACCGGGAACAGACCCGGCACCTGCGCAGCTACAGCATTCGTGAAGTGACCTGGCCCATCAAGGCCGATCTCATGAGCATGGCCATCATGGATACGAGCGCCGTGTTCCTCGCATTCACCGTCGGCGACCGAGTCCAGGGCATGCGCATCGAGGACAGCGAGGCCGCAGCCTACTTCAAGTCGTACTTCGATCGGCACTGGGAGAACTCGAAGGAAGTGACACGCGCCCCCACGCCATGAGGCCGGCCCGGATCATCGACGGCGAGTGGAATGTCCAGGGCATCGGTCAGCAGGGCAGCGCGTGCGACGTGCCGCCCCGCTGACCGAGTTCGTCCCCGGTCAGGATCCCCTGACGCGAATGGAGGCCGCTTCGACGTTCACCGAGGCTCAGTCCACCTCGCCCCAGGTCCCGAGCTCCGTACAGCCCGATGCAGCCGACCCCGCTCGAACAACAAGTCGCGTGAGACAACCCCTAAGCCCAATGCCGTTGCTTTTGTCGTAGGCGTAGGCTGGTTGGCAGTGGGTCCCGGGGGTGGTTGGGGTGGCTTCGAGCGCGTCGGACTTATCGGGTCT
>NZ_JBIASW010000015.1:0-203320 GCF_042891215.1 Streptomyces sp. NPDC001914 | reverse complement strand
ATCGCCGACGCCGCCGATCCCGAGGCGATGCGCGTGCGCATGGTCAAGGAGTACAAGGCCGAGCTGATGCACCCGTACTACGCCGCCGAGCGCGGACTGGTCGACGACGTCATCGACCCCGCGGAGACCCGCGAGGTCCTGATCAAGTCGCTCGCGATGCTGCACACCAAGCACGCGGACCTGCCCTCCCGCAAGCACGGCAACCCCCCGCAGTAACCCTGCGGATCCTCCGCGGTACCCCCGCGGAAACCTCTCTCACGGAGACTGACACCTATGAGCACTCCTGACATCCGCGTCGAGAAGGGCCACGCCGAGCCCGAGGAGGTCGCCGCCATCACGGCGATCCTGCTGGCCCGTGCCGCCTCCGCTCCCACTGATGCCGCTCCCTCCCACCGCCCCCACCGCAAGGCGGGCTGGCGCCGACTTGAGCGGGAGCCCGGTTTCCGGGCGCCGCACAGCTGGCGCTGAGGGTCTGACGCCGACAGCCCCGTCCTCCGATGGAGGGCGGGGCTGTCGTGTGTCCGCGGCCCGTGGACGTCCTCCACGGCCAACACAGGCCCCTGCGGGGGCCGTTCGGGCACTCCCGGCCACCCGCCCGCCCAACGGGGCCGTACGGGGCGGCGGGTGACGCACGACGGCCCCGTTTCTCCGGGCGGAGAAACGGGGCCGTCGTCGTGCGAGCGGGGGACGCTAGCGAAGACGCGCCATGAGGGCGTGCTCGACCAGCGTGATCAGCGCCGACTTGGCGTCCGCGCGGTGACGGGCGTCGGTCGTGATGATCGGGGCGTCCGGGCCGATCTGGAGGGCCTCGCGGACCTCCTCCGGGTTGTACGGCTGGCTGCCGTCGAAGCCGTTGAGGGCGATGACGAACGGCAGGCCGCTGTTCTCGAAGTAGTCGACCGCCGGGAAGCAGTCGGCGAGACGGCGGGTGTCGACCAGGACGATCGCGCCGATCGCGCCGCGCACGAGGTCGTCCCACATGAACCAGAAGCGGTCCTGACCGGGCGTACCGAAGAGGTACAGGATCAGGTCCTGGTCCAGGGTGATACGGCCGAAGTCCATGGCGACCGTCGTGGTCTTCTTGTCCCCGGTGTGGGTGAGGTCGTCGATGCCCGCCGAAGCAGACGTCATGACGGCCTCGGTACGCAGCGGGTTGATCTCCGAGACGGCGCCGACGAACGTGGTCTTGCCCACGCCGAAGCCGCCCGCCACCACGATCTTCGCGGACGTGGTGGAGCGGGAAGGCCCTCCGCTAGAGCTTGCGAAGTCCACTGAGCACCCTTTCGAGCAATGTCACGGCTGGCTGGCCGCCGGCGCTCTCGTCGCCGCCCGGCTGATGAATGGCGACCAGGCCCGCTTCCGCCAAGTCGGCGACGAGGATCCTGGCCACACCGAGAGGGATGGTCAGCAGGGCCGAGATCTCGGCCACCGACTTGATCTCACGGCAGAGGTTGCAGATGCGCTGATGCTCGGGCAACTGGCCCTGCATCTGGTGCGGCTGCGCGGTGGTGTGCACCAGCGCCTCGATGGCGAGCTGGTAGCGGGGCCTGGTACGGCCACCCGTCATGGCGTACGGACGCACCAGGGGGTTGTTGGACGCACCGGCGGGCGACGCCTCGGGAGAGCGTCGCTGCGGCTGCACGGGCTGGATGCGCGGTGCCGACGGCTGGTCGTACGGAGACGGCCCGGGACCCTGGGGACCCTGGGGCGCGTACGGCTGCCGCCGCTGGCTGGGCGCGGAGGGAGGAAAGCTGTACCGGTTCGGGTCGCCTGAACCGTCGCCCTGCCCCTGGCCGGGGCCGTACGACCAATTGCCCGAAGACGAACCGCCTGGGGGTGTTACCACTTTCTCTCCTCCTCCGACCGTGCCGGGCACCCAACGCTGGGACCGCGTCCCGAAACCTTACGGCCCCGGGACGACAATTCGCACCGTCTGTCTATTAGTTGAGAAGGCTGCCTTGGAGCTCCGCACGAAGATCCGGAGTCAGGACCGTGCCCGCACGGTCCACCAGGAGCGCCATCTCGTACCCAATGAGACCGATGTCCGCCTCAGGGTGTGCAAGTACTGCGAGTGAAGAACCGTCCGAAATGGACATGAGGAAGAGGAATCCTCGCTCCATCTCCACAACGGTCTGGTTCACGTGGCCGCCCTCGAAGATACGGGACGCGCCCGCGGTCAAAGAGGTGAGGCCGGACGCGACGGCTGCCAACTGGTCGGCGCGGTCACGGGGAAAGCCTTCGGACATAGCCAGAAGGAGTCCATCGGCGGAGACCACCACTGTGTGTGACACACCGGGGGTGTTGTCCACGAAGTTGGTGATCAACCAGTTCAGGTTCTGTGCCGCCTGGCTCATCGGGCTCACACTAACGCTCCTGGTTGTAGGTGCTGTCAGAACCGAAGCCCTGACCGTTCGTCTCACTACCTGCACTGCGTCCCCGCTCGACACCGCGACGCAGGTTGCTCAGCCTGCCCCGGACGTCTTCGGGAGCACGGGAGACCTGGGGGCCTCCCTGGGGGGTCGATTCCGCGGTTCCCTCGACCAGGTTGGCCTTGGGCACCCGCCGCGGCAGACCGGACGAGGTGACCCCGCCAGCCTTGGGCTTCTTCAGCTGCTCGGCGCGCTGCCACCGATCGTCGTTCGACGACCGCCAGTCGTCGCCCGTGTTCCCGGAGGACATGGGCGGCGCCTGCTCCCTCGTCGGTTCCGCCGGGCGCCGGGCGTTGCCGGCGGGGGCGGGACCGCGACGGGGGAGGCCCGCGTCGGTCATCGTGTGGGGGGCCGAAGCGGCCGGACCCGGACGACCAAAGCCTACGCTGTCCCGCTCGTTCGCGTCAGCGACCTGCGGAGATTCCGCTTCCGGAGCGTAGTCGGACCGGTACCCGCCCTGATACGCGTCCTGCTGCGGCCAGTCGTCCTGGTAGGACTGCTCGCCGTAGCCCGACAGCGTCTCCGGGGCGGAGCCGCCCATCCCGGCGTGCTCCTGCTGGACCGGCTCCGTGTAGGAGGGCTCAGGGTAGCCGCCGTTGGACGGGAAGTACGCCTCGTCGTACGCAGCCTGCTGCGGCTCCTCGTACGGCGTCTGCCGGTCGTACGTGGCCTGCTGGTCCTCGTGGACACCCTGGCCGCCGTCGTACGCCGGGGCGCCGTCGAAGGACGGCTGTCCGTTGTCGTACCCGGCCGGGGCGTCGAAGGCGTCGGCGTAGGACTGGGGGGCCTCGATGGCCTCCGGACCCTGTGCCTGGGCCTCCAGGGCCGCACGGCGCTCCTCACGCATCAGCGAGCGGCCCACGGGGTCCAGATCGCGGATGTCGTCCGGGACCTCGTAGCGGCTGTCGTCGAAACCGAGGTCCGCGGCGGTCAGCACGGGCTGCTGCTGGGCACCGAAGTTCTCGCCCGGGAACTGCTGCTGGTGCTGCTGCTCGGGAATGATCTGCGACACGGTGAACTCGTCGGTCATCGGCTGCTGCTCGCCACCGCCACCGTGGGTGATGGCGTCGGGGAGCATGACCAGCGACGTGGTGCCGGCCTGCTCGCCCGAGGGGCGGAGCTGGACGCGGATGCCGTGGCGGTCGGACAGACGGCCGACCACGAAGAGGCCCATGCGCTGCGAGATCGCGGCGTCCACGGTCGGCGGGTTGGCCAGCTTGTGGTTGATGTCCGCGAAGTCCTCGGCGGTGAGGCCGATGCCCTTGTCGTGGATCTCGACCATGACGCGGCCGTCGGGGAGACGGGTCGCGGTGACACGGACCTTGGTCTGCGGGGAGGAGAACGTGGTCGCGTTCTCCAGGAGCTCGGCGAGCAGGTGCACGAGGTCGGTCACGGCGCGGCCGTGGATCTCGGCCTCCGGGACACCGGAGAGCTCGATGCGCTCGTACTGCTCCACCTCGGAGGAGGCGGCGCGCAGGACGTCGACCAGCGGGACCGGCTGGTCCCAGCGGCGTCCGGGCTCCTCGCCGGCGAGGACCAGGAGGTTCTCGCCGTTGCGGCGCATACGGGTCGCGAGGTGGTCCAGCCGGAAGAGGTTCTCGAGCTGGTCCGGGTCGGCCTCGTTGTTCTCCAGGTCGGTGATCAGGGTCAGCTGGCCCTCGATCAGCGACTGGTTGCGGCGCGAGAGGTTCGTGAAGATCGCGTTGATGTTGCCTCGCAGGAGGGCCTGCTCGGCGGCCAGTCGTACGGCCTCGCGGTGGACCTGGTCGAAGGCCCGGGCGACCTCGCCGATCTCGTCGGTGGTGTTGATCGGGATCGGCTGCACACGGGTGTCGACCCGGCCGGGGTCGGTGCGCGAGAGCTGGTCGACCAGCATCGGCAGACGCTGCTCGGCGACATTGAAGGCGGCGCTGCGGAGCTGGCGCATCGAGCGGCTCATCTGGCGGGCCACCATGCCGGCCAGGATGAACGCGGCGAGCAGGGCGACGACGACGATGGCACCGGTGATGAAGGCGTCGGTACGGGCGGTGTCGGAGATGTCACCGGCCTCGGCCACGGCCTTGTCGGCGAGGTCCGACTCGATCTGGCGGTACGCGTTGTACTTGGCGGTGTTGACCGCCATCCAGTTCTGCGCGGTGACGCCCTTCGCGGCGAGCAGCGCGCGGTCGCTCTCCAGCGTGGACCTGAGCCCCGAGAGCTCCTTGACCATCTCGCTGTCGCCCGTGGGCGGCGGCACGTAGTTCGGGTCGGCCGCCGCGGCTTCCTTCGCCTTCGCGGTCAGCTCCGTCTTGATCTTGGCGGACGCCTCGTCGAGCTTGGCCGAGTCGGCCTCGGTGCCACCACCCTTGTACTCCTCGATGGCGATGCCCTCGAGGTAGGCGTACGAGGAGAGGGCGACGCGCTGGCTGGCGAGGCCGCTGTTGCCGGGGCCCGGCTTGACCAGCAGGTGCAGACCGATGGACCGCTCCAGCGACAGCGCGGCCTTGGACAGCGAGATCGCGTAGACCGTACGGCCGTAGCTGGTGATGTTTCCGGTGCCCAGACCGAGCTCGTTGGCGAACTCCATCAGCGGGTGCTGGATCTGGAGGTAGCCCTCTTCGGTCTTCACTCCGGGAAGCGCCGTGGTGTACGCGGCGCCCCGCAGCTTCTCGAGACCGGGCTCGACGCTGCGGAACACCGCGAGACGCCGCTCCAGACCCGGGGTCTTCGG
This sequence comes from Streptomyces sp. NPDC001914, assembly GCF_042891215.1. Lineage (NCBI taxonomy): Bacteria > Bacillati > Actinomycetota > Actinomycetes > Kitasatosporales > Streptomycetaceae > Streptomyces > Streptomyces sp. NPDC001914. The sequence goes on along the minus strand of NZ_JBIASW010000015.1, from coordinate 198,181 downwards.
CATGTTCTGCGCGGCCTCGTCGAAGGCGTCGGCCGCCAGGTCGGTCTCCCGGCGGACCTTCACGACGGTGGCGTCCTTCACGCCCTTGCCGGACAGCAGGGGCGCGGCGCTGAGGTCACGCTCTTCGAACAGCTTGTCGCCGTAGTTCAGCGCCGCCTGCACGAGGCGGGCCGTCTTCTCGGCGTCCTGCGCTTCCTGCCAGGTGTCGATCGAGCCCTTCACCTGGAAGCCGCCCATGACGAGGCCGACCACCACGGGTATGAGCAGGATCGCGTTCAGCCTGGTGGGCACGCGCCAGTTGCGCGGGGAGAATCGGCTCCCGCTCGGCGCGGGCGCCGGCGTGGGCTCGGGGCCGGCGACTTGTGCGGGCGCCGCTCCGCGCGCCGGCGGGGTGAAGTTGCCCCGTGCCGACGGCTCGGGACCGTTCATGCTTCGCCTCACTCGACCAACAACCTCTCGGCGTCGGCACCTACTGTGTGCCGCCGTATCTACCAGCGCCCTTGACTACTGGGCAGTTCAGCGCATTCCAGCATGCCAAGCAGCGCCATTCCAAACACTCGGAACGGTTGATTCCGAGTGGCGCTGGCCACAGATAAAACGGTCATAAAGAGCGAGCCCCGCCAAAAGGCGGGGCTTTCATGAACGCAGGGGCATCGGGCGACCGCTATGCGTGTCGGGGCCAGCGAAATTCTCTGTCGAAACGTTATGAACACCGAGGCCGGCCGTGTCAAATGACACAGCCGGCTCCGATGCTTCTACGACAAGTCCCATAGGGGGCCGTCTACTTGGCTGCTACCGCAGCCGTGCCATGAGGGCGTGCTCGACCAGCGTGATCAGAGCGCTCTTCGCATCTGCACGGTGTCGCGCGTCCGTGGTGATGATCGGGGCGTCCGGGCCGATCTGCAGAGCCTCGCGCACTTCCTCCGGGTTGTACGGCTGGTGACCGTCGAAGCCGTTGAGGGCGATGACGAACGGCAGGCCGCTGTTCTCGAAGTAGTCGACCGCCGGGAAGCAGTCGGCGAGACGCCGGGTGTCCACCAGGACCACGGCACCGATGGCGCCGCGGACCAGGTCGTCCCACATGAACCAGAAACGGTCCTGGCCCGGCGTACCGAAGAGGTACAGGATCAGGTCCTGGTCGAGGGTGATACGGCCGAAGTCCATGGCCACCGTGGTGGTGGTCTTGTCCCCGGTGTGGGTGAGGTCGTCGATGCCCGCCGAGGCGGAGGTCATGACGGCCTCGGTACGCAGGGGGTTGATCTCGGAGACGGCACCCACGAACGTGGTCTTGCCGACGCCGAAGCCACCCGCTACGACGATCTTCGCGGAGGTGGTCGCCCGGCCTCCGTCAGAGCTTGCGAAGTCCACTGAGCACCCTTTCGAGCAGTGTCACGTCCGGCGCGCCGCCGTTGTTCTCATCGCCGCCAGGCTGGTGAATGGCGACAAGTCCGGCCTCGGCGAGGTCCGCGACAAGGATCCTGGCCACGCCGAGCGGCATGGACAGGAGGGCCGACACCTCGGCCACCGACTTCACTTCCCGGCACAGATGGCAGATGCGCTGGTGTTCGGGGAGCAGTCCCATCAGCTGGGCCGGATCGGCCGTGGTGCTGATCAGAGCTTCTATGGCCAGTTGGTACCGCGGCCGGGTCCGGCCACCGGTCATCGCGTACGGACGTACCAGTGGCTGGTCGCCTTCATCCCCGTACGACTCGGCGTACGGATCATGAGAGGCGGGGGGCGGGGTCATGAATCCTCCGGGCGGGACAGCAAGTCGGTCAGTCGTGCCGTCTGTTGAGGCCGGTGGGGGGATTGTGGCGGCCGGACGGTGATTTCGTGCGGTGTCTGGATCCGGCGGCGGTCAGTGAAGCAGACTGCCTTGTAGTTCGGCACGCAGGTCCGGCGTGAGGACGGCGCCCGCACGGTCGACGAGCAGTGCCATCTCGTAGCCGACGAGACCGATGTCGCACTCCGGGTGGGAGAGGACCGCGAGGGACGATCCGTCCGAAACCGACATCAGGAAGAGGAAGCCGCGCTCCATCTCCACGACCGTCTGGGCCACGGCTCCGCCTTCGAAGATCCGGGAAGCCCCGGCGGTCAGCGAAGTGAGTCCGGAGGCGACGGCCGCCAGTTGGTCCGCGCGGTCGCGGGGGAAGCCTTCGGACATTGCCAGAAGGAGTCCGTCGGCGGACACGACGACGGTGTGGGACACCCCGGGGGTGTTGTCCACGAAGTTGGTGATCAACCAGTTGAGGTTCTGTGCCGCCTGGCTCATCGGGCTCAACTAACGCTCCTGCTGGTGAGTGGGGCTGGGGAAGCTGCCGGTCTGGCCGTTGCCGGCCTGTCGACCCTGCTGAATGCCCCGACGGAGATTGGTCAGCCGGCCGCGTACGTCATCGGGCGCACGCGAGACCTGCGGACCGCTTTGGTGCTGTTGCTGCTGTGCCGTGCCCGCGACGAGGTTGGCTCGCGGGACTCGGCGCGGCAGGCCTGAGGTGGTGACCCCTCCTGCCGACGGCTTACGGGAACGCTCCGCCTGCTTGACGAGGTCGTCGTTCGGAGAGCTGCGCCACGAGGTGGCGGCCGGTGCGGCGGCCGGCCGCGGCGGGGCCGCGGGAGTCTGCGGCTGCTGGGGGGCGGCCTGTGCGTATCCCTGGGACCCGTTGTTCTGGGAACCGTTGCTCTGGGCGGTGCCGTTGGCCGGCGCCCCGTCCGAGCCGTTCGCCTGACCGTGGAACCAGTTGGTCTCCAGCGTGTCGTACAGCGGGGTACGGCCGTCACCGGGGTTCGAGGCCGGGGGAAGCGCCTCGGGGGCCTGCGGACGGGCGGGAGCCTGTGGGGAGGCCGGCCGCTCGTACTGTCCGGTGGACGAACCCTGCCCGTTGCCGTAGCCGGGGGCCGCGAACTGCCCGGTGGACGCGGGGTCCTGGGAAGGCGCGTAACCCGGCTGGGCGTACTGCCCGGTGGACGACGGAGCCTGGGAGGCGCCGTAGCCCTGGGCCGCGAACTGTCCCGTGGCGGCCGGGTTCTGGCCGGCGGGGGACTGGTTGCCGTAGCCGTACTGGCCGTTGTTCTGGCCGTTGTTCTGCGGCGCGCTCGCGCCGGGGCGCGGGGCGTCGAAGTCGGGACGGGCGAACTCCGCGGTGGAGGCGGGGCCCTGCCGGTCGTCGATGCGCGGCATGCGCGACGTGGCGTCGGGGTCCTCGTGACCGCGCGGGGTGTCGTGCGACGTCCGCGGAACCGGCGGCTGTGCGTTGTCGTCGCTCCAGCTCGGCGTGCGCGAACCGGCGTTGCCGCCGGGCAGCTCGGCGCGTGCGCCACCGCGGCCCGGGAGCTGCGGCCGGCGACGGCCGCTCTTGCCGCCGGTCGGCGCCTTCGCGGGCGCCGCGGGAGCGGCCTGGTTGGCGTCGCCGAAGGCGTTCTGGCCGGCACCGGATCCGTTGCCGAACGAATTCTTGCGGCCGCCGGACGTGTCGCCGAAGGCGTTCTGGGAACCCGTTCCGTCGCCGAAGCCCTGCTGCGGGCTCTGCCCGAAGGCGTTCGCACCGGCGGGAGCCTGCCGGCCCTGCTGACCCTGGCCCTGCTGGCCACGCGCGCCGCCGGGGGCACCCGGGCGACCGCCCTGGCCCGTGCCGGGCAGCGCGGCCCGCGGAGCCTGGCCCGCGCCGACCTGCCCGCGCTGCGGCGGGGCCCCGAGGGGACCGCCGGGAGCGGAGGGGGAACCGGCACCGAGCGAGGGACCCGAGCGACGGGCCGAGGCCGCACCGGCCGAGGCCTGCGCCGCGGTGGGGCCGCCGGCGGGGGCACCCTGGCCCGGCTTGTTCGGCATGGGCTTCTTGCCGCCCTGGGCGACGTCCACGGGGAGCATGACCAGCGCGGTCGTACCACCGGAGTCGGACGGGCGGAGCTGGATGCGGATGCCGTGACGCTGCGACAGACGACCGACCACGAACAGACCCATGCGCCGGGAGACGGAGACGTCCACGGTGGGCGGAGCGGCGAGCCGCTCGTTGATCGCGGCCAGGTCCTCGGGGGACAGACCGATACCGGTGTCGTGGATCTCGATCAGCACCCGGCCGTCGGGCAGGGCGTGACCGGTGACCTTGACCTTCGTCTGCGGGGAGGAGAACGAGGTGGCGTTCTCCAGCAGCTCTGCGAGCAGGTGGACGAGGTCGTTGACGACCCGGCCGGCGACCTCGGTGCCGGGCACCGAGGCGAGTTCGATGCGCTCGTACTGCTCCACCTCGGACGCGGCGGCGCGGAGGACGTCGACCAGCGGGACCGGGCGGGTCCAGCGGCGACCGGGCTCTTCACCGGCGAGAACGAGAAGGTTTTCGCCGTTACGGCGCATGCGGGTCGCGAGGTGGTCGAGCTTGAACAGCGAGGAGAGCTGGTCGGGGTCGGCCTCGCGGGACTCGAGCTCGGATATGAGCGAGAGCTGGCGCTGGATGAGGCCCTGGGAACGGCGCGAGAGGTTGGTGAACATCGCGTTGACGTTGCCTCGCAGAAGGGCCTGCTCGGCGGCGAGGCGGACGGCCTCGCGGTGCACGTCGTCGAAGGCCGCGGCCACCTGGCCGATCTCGTCCCGGGAGTGCACACCGACCGACTCCACCGAGGTGTCGACGTCCTGCGGGTCCGACTCCGAGAGCTGCTTGACGAGCTCGGGCAGACGGTCCTGGGCGACCCGGGTGGCGGTGTCCTGCAGGCGGCGCAGCGAGCGGATCATGGACCGCGCCACGACGAAGGCGCCGACGAGCGAGACACCGAGGACGAGCAGGATCAGGACACCGGAGATGATCGCTTCACTCTGCGACTCGTTGCGCAGCTCACGGGCCTTCTGCTCCATCTCGCTGAGCAGCGTGGTCTCGATCTTCGACATCTGGTCGATCTTGGACGAGTCGTCGTCGAGCCAGTCCCTGTAGGACCGCTTGTTCTGCGTCCGCAGACCCTCGGGGTTGCTCAGCACGCGCTTGGCGTACTGGTCGGCCGACTTGATCGTGGGGTTGTCGCCCTCGATCGGCAGGAGGAGTTCCGTGCTGCCGGAGCCGTAGATGTTCTTGAAGGCCTGGTTCTCGGACTCCTGGCTCTCCTGCGCGGACAGCGCGTACTGCTGGTCGTTCTTGGAGAGGGTTCCGAAGGTCTTCGGCTGCGTGGGGAGCGCGGCGGCGATGATCGCCCGCTGGACGGAGGCGTACTCCTTGGCGGCGGAGAACGAGGCCAGCGCGCGGGTGCGCTGGATCATCTCCGGGTTGCTGGTCGCCTCGGCCATGTCCTGCGAGAGCGCGAGGAGTTCGGTGACGAGGCGGTGGTACGCGTCCACCGTCTGGGTCGCGTTCTGCGGGTCGTTGTAGGCGTCGCTGCGGATCTGGTTGAGCTTGTAGAGCTCGCTGACGACGCCGACGAGGCTGTCGTGCACGCCGGAGAGCTGGCCCGCGGCCGTGGCGTCGTCGACCTGCTGGGTGCCCTCGAGGAAGTGCTTCTTCGCCACGTCCGTGGCGTCGCGCACGGACTTGACCTCGTAGTTGTTGGACAGGGCGCCGTGTGCCAGCGGACCGGCCGACTCGTCGCGCTCCTTCTGGAGGGCGGCGGCGAGCTCGGTGGCCTGCTTGGTCATCTCGGTCAGCAGCCGCATGTTGTCGAGCTGCTGGATGTTGTCCATCGACTCGTTGATGCGCAGCGCACCCAGCGAGGTCGCGGCGACCACGGGGAGCGCGAGCAGCGAGACGAGTCGCGTCGAGATGCGCCAGTTCCGCAGGGCTACGCGCGAGCCGTGGCTCGGTGTGTCCGTCTGCGCGGCGTCGGTCGTGGTGGCGGGAGCCTTCGGCTTCGCGCCGGCGCGAGCGGAGTGTTCACCGCTGCCGCCGACCTCTGCCGGTCCCGGGTTCTGGGCGTGCTGGGGCGAGGAACCGCGGTCGGTCCCGCCGCGCGGCTCCGGCTCCGCCGAAGCGCTGCCATCCCTCTTGAAACGTCCCTGCACTAGCGTCGCAACCTCTGGACCAGGCGCCCCTCCGCTGGAACGGCGGGACGGTGTCGGCGTTGTACACGGACGCAGATGCGCCCTGTGTATGTGGTCTGAGTGACCGGCGCAGGTTCCCCCTTCCCGCCGCCACTCGGCGCTGAGTAGCGCCCCTGCGCGCCGGATCGTGAATCCGCGGCGGTCCGAGGAATTCCAGCACAGCCCAGGATCTCCAACAAGGCCCGTGTACCAGGCTGTGACCTTCGTGACAGGATGTGATGGACAGGTCACGAGACGTGTAAGGGGTTCTCGTACATACCGGGCATACGCCTACGAGCCGAGGGTGCGCATACCCTGTCCCAGTCGCGATGATCAGGAGCGGAATGATTGGTTCAGTGGCGTAATGTCCGTTAGGTCGCGTCGAGTTGGGGGCCTCGATTGACCGGTTTGCCCCTTGGTGAGTGAGGAAACTCACATGCCGATCATGGCGTCTTCACGCCATCGCCAGGGAATTGAATGTTTAGCCTGACGCTTTACAGGGATGGCGAATCCGACAACCCGCGTCCATGTGGGGCTCTTTGACCCCGACCGGCGCCCAGGACGACAAGGTCGAGCAAAACGGTGAAGACGACGATGATGTTCCGCAACATTGCCAACCCGCGGCGCACGACGCTGGCGCACCTCGAGGACGCCGACGCCCTGCGTACGCCGGAGCTGCCGGAGCACGCGGTCGTCCTCCCCCTCCAGACGGCCAACCCCCGCCGCACCGTCCTGATGGACGCCCCGGTCGCGGTCGCCGCCGCCGAGTGAACACGGTGACCGGCCGAGGGCCGCGCCCCGCGCGCGGCCCCGCCGGTCACGGACGGCCCCGCCCCGCGCCCGGCCCCACCGGTCACGGACGCTCCTCCACGGGGGTGCCGTCAGCCGGCGTCCTCCACCGGGGCGCCGCCACCCGGTCCACGGACCGGCGCCCCGCCGCTCACCGACCCGGCGGATATACGCGAAGCCCGCAGCCCCTGCCGCGTTAGCCTGGAGCGTCAGACTCCAGCCAGCTCAGTGAGGGGCGCAAGGATCCCGTGCGCATCGCCAGATTCTCCATCGACGGCAACGTCGCTTTCGGCGCGGTCGAGGGCGACAGGCCGGACGAGCTCGTCCTCGACATCATCAAGGGCATCCCGTTCGCGGACTTCGAGCTCTCCGGTACGAAGGTCCCGCTGAACAAGGTCCGGCTGCTGCCGCCGGTGCTCCCGAACAAGGTCGTGGCCTTCGGCCGCAACTACGCGGAGCACGCCAAGGAACTCGGCAACGAGGTGCCCGACGCCCCGTTCGCCTTCTTCAAGCCGTCGACCTCGGTCATCGGCCCCGGCGACCCGATCCAGTACCCCTCCTTCTCCAGCGAGCTCCACCACGAGGCGGAGCTCGCCGTCGTCATCGGCCGCATGTGCCGCGAGGTCCCGCGCGAGCGCGTCAAGGACGTCATCCTCGGCTACACCTGCGCCAACGACGTCACCGCCCGCGATGTGCAGAAGCGCGAGAAGCAGTGGGCGCGTGCCAAGGGCTTCGACAACTCCTGCCCGCTCGGTCCCTGGGTGGAGACGGACCTCGACCCCGCCGACCTGACCATCCAGTGCACGGTCAACGGGCAGCAGCGGCAGCTCGGGCGCACCAGCGAGATGATCCACTCCATCGAGGACCTGATCGTCAACATCACCGAGGCCATGACGCTGCTCCCCGGCGACGTGATCCTCACCGGCACCCCGGCTGGGGTCGGCCCCCTGAACGTCGGCGACGAGGTCGCCGTCACCATCGAAGGCATCGGCACTCTCACCAACAAGGTGATCAAGCGTGGCTAACGTCCGTGTACGTTTCTGTCCCTCCCCGACCGGCAACCCCCACGTCGGGCTGGTCCGCACCGCCCTGTTCAACTGGGCGTTCGCCCGGCACAACGAGGGAACCCTGGTCTTCCGCATCGAGGACACCGACGCGGCCCGCGACTCCGAGGAGTCGTACGAGCAGCTCCTCGACTCGATGCGCTGGCTGGGCTTCGACTGGGACGAGGGCCCCGAGATCGGCGGCCCGCACGCGCCGTACCGCCAGTCGCAGCGCATGGACCTCTACGCGGACGTCGCCGCCAAGCTCCTGGACGCGGGCCACGCGTACCGCTGCTACTGCTCGACCGAGGAGCTGGACGCCCGCCGCGACGCGGCCCGCGCCGCCGGCAAGCCCTCCGGCTACGACGGCCACTGCCGCGACCTGTCCGACGAGCAGAAGGCCGCCTACGAGGCCGAGGGCCGCAAGCCCATCGTCCGCTTCCGGATGCCCGACGAGGCGATCACCTTCGACGACCTGGTCCGCGGCGAGATCACGTACCTCCCGGAGAACGTCCCGGACTACGGCATCGTCCGGGCCAACGGCGCTCCGCTGTACACGCTCGTCAACCCCGTCGACGACGCCCTGATGGAGATCACCCACGTCCTGCGCGGCGAGGACCTGCTCTCCTCCACCCCCCGGCAGATCGCCCTCTACAAGGCGCTGACCGAGCTGGGCGTCGCCAAGGAGACCCCGGCCTTCGGCCACCTCCCGTACGTGATGGGCGAGGGCAACAAGAAGCTCTCCAAGCGCGACCCGGAGTCCTCGCTCAACCTCTACCGCGAGCGCGGCTTCCTCCCCGAGGGCCTGCTGAACTACCTCTCGCTGCTCGGCTGGTCGCTCGCCGCCGACCGCGACATCTTCTCGATCGACGAGATGGTCGCCGCGTTCGACGTCACGGACGTGAACCCGAACCCGGCCCGCTTCGACCTGAAGAAGTGCGAGGCGATCAACGCCGACCACATCCGCATGCTCGACGTGAAGGACTTCACCGAGCGCTGCGCCCCGTGGCTGCGCGCCCCCTTCGCGCCCTGGGCGCCGGAGGACTTCGACGAGGCGAAGTGGCAGGCGATCGCCCCGCACGCCCAGTCGCGGATGAAGGTCCTCTCCGAGATCACGGACAACGTCGACTTCCTGTTCCTGCCGGAGCCGGCCGTCGACGAGGCGTCCTGGACGAAGGCCATGAAGGAGGGCAGCGACGCCCTGCTCCGCACGGCCCGCGAGAAGCTGGAGGCGGCCGACTGGACCTCTCCGGAGTCCCTGAAGGAGGCCGTCCTCGCCGCCGGTGAGGAGCACGGCCTCAAGCTCGGCAAGGCCCAGGCCCCGGTCCGCGTCGCCGTGACCGGTCGCACGGTCGGCCTGCCGCTCTTCGAGTCCCTGGAGATCCTGGGCAAGGAGAAGACGCTGGCCCGCGTCGACGCGGCGCTGGCGCGACTCGCCGCCTAGCCCTGGCGGGCAGCAAGCAGCCGAGGGGCGGTGTCCGGACCGGACACCGCCCCTCACGCATGCGCGGACACCTCACCCGCCCCGGGCGCCCTCCCGCCGGAGACGTCACGCATCTCACGTACCGGCCCTGGCCGACGGTCGTCACAGGGACCGGGCCGGGCGATGGCCGCCACACGGACCGGCGCCCGAAGTGGCGACCGCCACGCGGACCGTGCCGGGCGGTGGCCGTCACGCGGGCCGGGCCGGGCGGTGGCTGTCGCGTGGGCTGGCGCGAAGTGGGGGTCGTCACGTGGATCGGCGCGAAGTGGTGGTCAGCACGTGGATCGGCGCGAAGGTGGTGGTTGTCACCTGGGTCGGTGGCGGGCGGTCGCGGGGCCGGCGGCGGGGGTGCCGGTGACGGTGACGGGCCCGGTGTCACGTGGCGGTGGTCACGGCGGGTGTCCCGCCCTCTCCGTTCACGCGTGACCGCCGTCGCCAGAGGGACAGCCGCCCGCCCCCGGCGATACGGTCGGCGCATGAGCATCGACGCCGTGGTGTGGGACATCGACGACACGCTCTTCGACTACACGAGCGCCGACCGGGCGGGCATGCGGGACCATCTCGCGGCCGAGGGCCTGCTCGACGGCGGTGCGACCGTCGAGCAGGCCCTCGCGCGCTGGCGGGAGATCACCGACGCCCAGTGGGCGAGGTACGCGGCCGGTGAGACGGACTGGCAGGGCCAGCGGCGGGACCGTGTCCGGGTGTTCCTGGGGGAGTCGCTGAGCGACACCGAGGCCGACGCGTGGTTCGACCGGTACGTCAGGCACTACGAGGGCGCCTGGGCGCTGTTCCCGGACGTCCTGCCCGCCCTCGACGCGCTCGTCGCCAGTCACCGGCACGCGGTGCTGTCCAACTCCAGCCTCCTCGTACAGGACCGCAAGCTGCGCGTTCTCGGTGTGCACGACCGCTTCGAGGCCATCCTGTGCGCCGCCGAGCTCGGCGTCTCCAAACCCGCCGCCGCGGCCTTCCACGCGGCCTGCGAGGCCCTCGGACTGCCGCCCCACCGCGTCGCCTACGTCGGGGACCATCCGGAGATCGACGGACGGGGCGCCGCCGAGGCCGGTCTGCTCTCGGTGTGGATCGACCGCGACGGCGCCCACGCCGCCGGCGCCGCCGGGCGGAGGGGTCCGCATCGCATCGGATCACTCGCCGAGTTGCCCGCGATCCTCGGCGCCGATACCCGTTTTGGAGCGCCGTCCACCTTCGGGTAATGTTCTTTCTGCGCCGCCGGGAGCGGGCCGAAAGGCCGGAGCTCGGAGGCGCTAGCTAAAACAAGATCCCCACGTGGGATGGCGTTTCAGTGGCCTATGGTGTAATTGGCAGCACGACGGTTTCTGGTTCCGTTAGTCTTGGTTCGAGTCCAGGTAGGCCAGCTCGCAGAGCTCATCTGCACCGCGGAGCACCAGATCCGCAAAGCCCCCGTTGTGTAGCGGCCTAGCACGCTGCCCTCTCACGGCAGTAGCGCCGGTTCGAATCCGGTCGGGGGTACAGATCCTTCCCAGGGAGGCAGTTCGGGTCGCACCCGCTGCCCCTCATGCAGGATCGCTAGGGCCCCCGTTGTGTAGCGGCCTAGCACGCCGCCCTCTCAAGGCGGTAGCGCCGGTTCGAATCCGGTCGGGGGTACTGACCAACTGGTCTAAACCACCATGGGCTATGGTGTAATTGGCAACACTACGGTTTCTGGTACCGTCATTCTAGGTTCGAGTCCTGGTAGCCCAGCTCCGAATCTGCGGAAACGCAGGATTCAGGCCCCCGTTGTGTAGCGGCCTAGCACGCCGCCCTCTCAAGGCGGTAGCGCCGGTTCGAATCCGGTCGGGGGTACACGGTCCGCAAGGGTCTCCACTTCGGTGGAGGCCCTTGCGGCGTTCGGGGCCAACGGTCCGGAGGCCGGGAGGCCATGCTGCGGAGGCCCGCTCCTCGGAGATCAACTCGTGGTGTCCCGCCATGAGTTGGATCACCCCGGAAACGAGGCGCGGGGTGCACGGGCCCGGAGGGCCGGTACACCCCGCGTACGGGACGGTGTGCTTCGGGGAGAGCCTGCCGCGGCGTTGAGGCCGGCCCTCCCGTCACGCGGGAGCGAAGGTCAGCCCGTGCGGCGCAGAGCCTCGGAGAGACGCCCGGCGGCGTCGATGACGGCCTGGGCGTGCATGCGGCCCGGGTGCCGGGTCAGGCGCTCGATCGGCCCGGAGACCGAGACGGCGGCCACGACACGGTTCGAGGGGCCGCGGACCGGCGCGGAGACGGACGCCACGCCCGGCTCGCGCTCGCCGATCGACTGGGCCCAGCCCCGGCGCCGTACTCCCGACAGCGCGGTCGCGGTGAAGCGGGCGCCCTGGAGGCCGCGGTGCAGCCGCTCCGGCTCCTCCCAGGCCATCAGGATCTGGGCGGAGGAACCGGCCTTCATGGTGAGGGTCGAGCCCACCGGGACCGTGTCCCGCAGACCGGACAGCCGCTCGGCCGCGGCGACGCAGATGCGCATGTCGCCCTGGCGGCGGTAGAGCTGCGCGCTCTCGCCCGTGATGTCCCTGAGGTGAGTGAGAACCGGGCCCGCCGTCGCGAGGAGGCGGTCCTCGCCCGCGGCCGCGGCCAGTTCGGCGAGGCGGGGCCCGAGGATGAAACGGCCCTGCATGTCGCGCGCCACCATGCGGTGGTGTTCAAGTGCCACGGCGAGGCGATGTGCCGTGGGCCGTGCCAGTCCGGTCGCCGCGACCAAGCCCGCGAGGGTGGCCGGACCGGACTCCAGGGCGCTCAGGACAAGGGCTGCCTTGTCCAGAACGCCGACGCCGCTACTGTTGTCCATGAAACGATACTCGCGTCTCACTCTGTGAAACGCAAGTTCAATTTCCGGTGAAACGCGCCACCCTGGTAGGCACAGCGGCCCGCGGACCAACGGGCCCGGCGGACGACGTCCGGCACTAGGGGTGCGGACGTCCACCGCCCCGGAAATCTCTAGTTGGGCCGGCGCCACACGAGCCGGCCGGAGGGAAAGCGATGGGTAGGACACTCGCGGAGAAGGTCTGGGACGACCACGTCGTCCGGCGCGCCGAGGGCGAGCCCGACCTCCTCTTCATCGATCTGCACCTGCTGCACGAGGTGACCAGCCCGCAGGCCTTCGACGGCCTGCGTCAGGCGGGGCGTCCGGTGCGGCGCCTCGACCTCACCATCGCGACCGAGGATCACAACACCCCGACCCTCGACATCGACAAGCCCATCGCGGACCCGGTCTCCCGTGTCCAGCTGGAGACGCTGCGCAAGAACGCCGCCGAGTTCGGCGTGCGACTGCACTCGCTGGGCGACGTCGAGCAGGGCGTGGTGCACGTGGTGGGACCGCAGCTCGGTCTGACCCAGCCGGGCACCACGGTGGTCTGCGGCGACTCGCACACCTCCACGCACGGTGCCTTCGGCGCCCTGGCGTTCGGCATCGGCACCTCGCAGGTGGAGCACGTGCTGGCCACCCAGACGCTGCCGCTGGCCCGCCCCAAGACCATGGCCATCACCGTCGAGGGCGAGCTGCCCGAGGGTGTCACCGCGAAGGACCTGATCCTGGCGATCATCGCCAAGATCGGTACGGGCGGCGGCCAGGGCTACATCCTGGAATACCGCGGCTCCGCCATCGAGAAGCTCTCGATGGAGGCGCGGATGACCATCTGCAACATGTCGATCGAGGCCGGCGCCCGCGCGGGCATGATCGCCCCCGACGAGACGACCTTCGCGTACCTCAAGGGCCGCGCGCACGCCCCCGAGGGCGAGGACTGGGACGCGGCCGTCGCGTACTGGAAGACGCTGAAGTCCGACGACGACGCCGTGTTCGACACGGAGGTCGTCATCGACGCCGCCGCCCTGTCGCCGTTCGTCACCTGGGGCACCAACCCCGGCCAGGGCGCGCCGCTTTCGGCGAACGTCCCCGACCCGGCTTCGTACGAAGACGCTTCGGAGCGCCTGGCAGCCGAAAAGGCCCTGGAATACATGGGGTTGACCGCCGGACAGCCGCTGCGCGACATCAAGGTCGACACCGTCTTCGTAGGTTCGTGCACCAACGGCCGTATCGAGGACCTGCGCGCCGCCGCCGCGATCGTCGAGGGCCGCAAAGTCGCCGACGGTGTACGGATGCTGGTCGTCCCCGGCTCCGCGCGGGTCGGGCTCCAGGCCGTCTCCGAGGGCCTGGACGTGGTCTTCAAGGAGGCCGGCGCCGAATGGCGGCACGCGGGCTGCTCGATGTGTCTGGGCATGAACCCCGACCAGCTGGCCCCCGGTGAGCGCTCCGCGTCCACCTCCAACCGCAACTTCGAGGGCAGGCAGGGCAAGGGCGGCCGTACGCACCTGGTCTCGCCGCAGGTCGCCGCCGCCTCGGCGGTCCTCGGCCACCTGGCCTCCCCGGCCGACCTGTCCGACGCCCCCGTGCCCGCTGGAGTCTGAGAGTCATGGAAGCATTCACCAAGCACACCGGCCGGGCCGTCCCGCTGCGCCGCAGCAACGTCGACACGGACCAGATCATCCCCGCCCACTGGCTCAAGAAGGTGACCAGGGACGGCTTCGAGGACGGTCTCTTCGAGGCCTGGCGCAAGGACGCCTCCTTCGTCCTCAACCAGCCCGAGCGCCAGCGCGCCACGGTGCTGGTCGCGGGCCCCGACTTCGGTACGGGCTCCTCCCGCGAGCACGCCGTCTGGGCGCTGCAGAACTACGGCTTCAAGGCCGTCATCTCGTCCCGGTTCGCCGACATCTTCCGCGGCAACTCGCTCAAGAACGGCCTGCTCACGGTGGTTCTGGACCAGAAGATCGTGGACGCGCTCCAGGAGCTGTCGGAGCGGGACCCGCAGGCGGAGATCACGGTCGACCTGGAGGCCCGTGAGGTGCGCGCCGAAGGCGTCACCGCCGCCTTCGAGCTCGACGAGAACGCCCGCTGGCGCCTGCTGAACGGGCTGGACGACATCTCCATCACCCTCCAGAACGAGGCCGACATCGCGGCCTACGAGGCCAAGCGGCCCTCGCACAAGCCGAGGACGCTCCAGGTCTGACCTCCGGGCCGGGCGGGCGCCCGGTCCGGCGGATTTCAGCCACGCAACACCCCTCTGTACCCCCAATCGTGGACGGTTGGGGGTACAGCTGTTTCCGCTTCCAAAAGGCCCCGGAGCGCCCTCGCGAGGCCCATCAACTCCCTTAGTTACAAGGCGGGTTGCCTGGGTAGTCGGCTACGTGGGCGACTTCCGGCCACGGGGGTCAGGAGGCCTCCGGGGGGCGGCAGTTGCCCCCTGCGCAGGCGACAACTCGCCCCAGATGGCACAATCTGTGCATGGAACGTGACGGCCAACTCGAGCTCTACGCGGCAGTCGCGGACCAACTCAAGGAAGCGCACACAAGAGTGCGCGCACTGCAAGTCCCGGAGGGCGTACGGATGGCGCTGACCCGGAAGCTGCTGGTCATTACGGCCGCGGCCAAGCATGATCTCGCCGACGCGACAAGGCGGCTGGAGCGGTTCACCACAGACCTCGACGAGGGCCGATTCCTCGAAGGGGATCACTGACGAACTGCGCTGCGGCCCGAGTTCGTTGCGGCACAAGGGTGATTAGCCCGTTTCGTGTTTGATTTGCGGTATATATCTGCCTAACGTGCGAAAAAGCTTGAACGCATTCGTTCGGGCAATGTCTCCGAAGGGGAAGACGTGAACAAGGCGCAGCTCGTAGAAGCGATTGCCGACAAGGTCGGCGGGCGTCAGCAGGCCGCCGACGCGGTCGACGCGGTACTGGACGCCATCGTCCGTGCGGTTGTCGGCGGAGACCGGGTCTCGGTCACGGGCTTCGGTTCCTTCGAGAAGGTCGACCGTCCCGCCCGTTACGCCCGCAACCCTCAGACGGGTGAGCGTGTTCGGGTCAAGAAGACCTCCGTGCCGCGCTTCCGTGCCGGCCAGGGCTTCAAGGACCTGGTGAGCGGCTCGAAGAAGCTCCCGAAGAACGACGTCGCGGTCAAGAAGGCCCCGAAGGGCAGCCTCTCCGGCGGCGCTTCCGCGACGGTGAAGAAGGCCGCGGCCAAGAAGGCCACCACCGCCAAGAAGGCGGCGGCGAAGACCGCCGTGGCGAAGAAGACGGCCGCGAAGAAGACCACGGCCGCCGCGAAGAAGACCACCGCGAAGAAGACGACGGCGAAGACGACCGCCGCGAAGAAGACGACGGCGAAGACGACGGCCGCCAAGAAGACCGCCGCCAAGAAGGCTCCGGCGAAGAAGGCCACGGCCAAGAAGGCCCCCGCCAAGAAGTCGACGGCCCGCAAGACCACCGCCAAGAAGGCCACCAGCCGCTAGAACCGGGCACAGGCACCTCACGCGCCGGGCCGGGCTCCCCGAGGGAGCCCGGCCCGCGGCGTGTCCGCAGCGTCGGGGGTGCTCCGGTTCAGAACGTCTGCAGCGTGATCAGGGTGATCCGGAGCTCCGCGCCCGCGCCCTCGGTCTCGATCCGCACGCGCTGCCCCGGCCGCAGCAGCCGCAGCCCGCCGGCGTCGAACGCCGGACCGTCGAAGGGCACGGGCGTGCCGTCGTCGAGCAGCACCTGTCCGCTGCGGGTCTCGGGGTCGTACGTGTACGAGGTCGCCTGCATGGGGGCAGCCTACGGCCAGCCCGCCGCCGCCCGCCTATTGCCCGGGAATCAGCAGCCGCGCCGCGGCGGCCGCCGTGCGCGGTCCCACGCCGAGCGTCAGCGCCGCCCGCAGATCCTCCCGGGTGTCCACGTCCTGGCGTACGGAGTCCACCGCGTCGAGACGGAGTTCCGCGGCCCCCGAGGCGCGGTGGCGGGCCCGCGAATCGCCACCGAAAGCGGGGAGCAATTCACGGCCCGGGGAAGCGGCCAGGAGTGTGGTGCCGATTGCAGCCGCATCGGCCAGAAAAGCACGGGGGAATTCACCCGCCGCAGCCAGTACCCGGCCCAATTCGGAAGGCCGCAGAGCGGGCAGATCGGCGTTCAGGGCCGCGACGGCGCTTTCGGGATCCCGGGCCCGTACGACGCCCGCGCCGTGCGCCAGCGCCGCGTTGAGACCCCCGCCCGGCTCGTCCGCGACGATGTGCGCGCCGAGCGCGGCCAGCTCCCTGCCGGCCACGGCGTCACCCGTGACGACCGCCACACCCCGTACGGCTGGGCAGGCCAGCGCCGCCGCCACGGTGTCCTGCGCGAACGCGAGCGCGAGGCCGGGGCGCAGTACGTCGGAAGCGGTGTCCGCAAGCCTGCTCTTGGCCCGCGCCAGGGGTTTGAGGGGTATGACCAAGGTCCACCGCACGAGCGCTCCACCCTCTCCAGTCACGCCTTATTGTGACCTGGTCACCCTGGCGGTCCGGGTGTCGGGGCGTACGGTGTTCTCGACAGACAGGCGGCCTGGAGCGACACTTGTGCGGCCCCCCAGGCTCTAGAGGAAGGTGTCCGCGTGCCCCGCCGCAGAATCGGCTTCTGGTACCGCTTTGCAGCGGTTCTCGTCAAACCGCCGCTGGTGGTTCTGATCAAGCGGGACTGGCGAGGGATGGAGAACATTCCGGCCGAGGGCGGATTTATCACCGCGGTCAACCACAATTCCCACGTGGACCCGTTCGCGTATGCGCACTACCAGTACAACACCGGACGTGTTCCGCGCTTCCTGGCGAAGGCCGGACTTTTCAAGAAGGGATTCGTCGGCGCCGCGATGCGCGGCACCGGGCAGATTCCCGTCTACCGCGAGAGCACCGACGCCCTGAGCGCCTTCCGGGCCGCGATCGACGCCGTGGAACGCGGCGAGTGCGTGGCGTTCTACCCCGAGGGCACGCTCACCCGTGACCCCGACGGCTGGCCGATGACCGGCAAGACCGGCGCGGCGCGCGTCGCGCTGCAGACGCGGTGCCCGGTGATCCCGGTCGCCCAGTGGGGCGCCAACGAACTGCTGCCCCCGTACGCCAAGAAGCCCGACGTCCTCCCGCGCAAGACCCACCACGTGCTCGCGGGCCCGCCGGTGGACCTCTCGCGCTACTACGACCGGGAGATGAACCCGGACCTCCTCAAGGAGGTCACCGAGGTCATCATGGCGGCCATCACCGCGCAGCTGGAGCTGATCCGCGGCGAGAAGGCGCCCGAGAACGTGTACGACCCGCGCGAGGTGCGCATCGCGCAGCGCCGCAAGGCCGCGGCCAAGTCGAAGGCACAGCAGGAAGAGGGGCAGGGCACGTGAGCAAGCCGGTCAGGGCGGCCGTCTTCGGAACCGGATCGTGGGGTACGGCCTTCGGCATGGTGCTCGCCGACGCGGGGTGCGACGTCACCCTGTGGGCCCGCCGTCCCGAACTCGCCGACGCGGTCAACTCCACGCGGATGAACCCGGACTACCTCCCGGGGATCGAACTCCCTCAGAACCTGCGGGCCACCGCCGACCCGGCCGAGGCCGCCCGCGGCGCCGACTTCACCGTCCTCGCCGTGCCCTCCCAGACGCTGCGCGGCAACCTCGCGGAATGGGTGCCCCTGCTGGCTCCCGACACCGTGCTCGTCTCGCTCATGAAGGGCGTCGAACTCGGCACCGTGAAGCGGATGAGCGAGGTCATCGAGGAGGTCGCCAAGGTCTCCGCGGACCGGGTCGCCGTCGTCACGGGGCCCAACCTCGCCAAGGAGGTCGCCCAGCGGATGCCCGCGGCCGGCGTCGTCGCCTGCCGCGACGAGGCGGTGGCCCGGCGCATCCAGGCCGCCTGCCACACGCCGTACTTCCGCCCGTACACGAACACCGACGTGGTCGGCTGTGAACTCGGCGGAGCCGTCAAGAACGTGATCGGTCTCGCCGTCGGCATCGCCGACGGCATGGGCCTGGGCGACAACGCCAAGGGCTCGCTCATCACCCGCGGCCTGGCGGAGACCACCCGGCTCGGACTCGTCATGGGCGCCGACCCGATGACGTTCTCCGGCCTCGCGGGCCTCGGCGACCTCGCCGCGACCTGCTCCTCGCCGCTGTCCCGCAACCACACCTTCGGCATCAACCTCGGCCGGGGCATGACCCTCCAGGAGACCATCGCGGTCACCCGGCAGACCGCCGAGGGAGTCAAGTCCTGCGAGTCCGTGCTGGATCTGGCGCGCCGGCACGGCGTCGACATGCCGATCACGGAGACGGTCGTCAGCATCGTCCACGAGGGCAAGGCGCCGGTGGTCGCCCTCAAGGAGCTGATGGGGCGCAGCGCGAAGTCCGAGCGCCGCTGAGCCGTCGCCGCCGAACGGCCAGGTGGGCGACGCTCCGCAACGACGGGTACGACGCTGAGCAACAGCCGCCGTGGGGCGCTGACTCACCGCCGTACCACCGGGTACTCTCAACGCGATATGAGCACCGAGAACCTCCCCCAGAGCCCTGAGCAGGCGCCTCGCAAGCCGCGCGTGGCCGTCGTCTTCGGCGGCCGCAGCTCCGAACACGGGATCTCCGTGGTCACCGCCGGCGCCGTCCTGAGCGCCATCGACCGTACGAAGTACGACGTACTGCCGATCGGCATCACCCAGGACGGCCGTTGGGCGCTCACCGCGGACGAGCCGGAACGCATGGCGATCGTCGACCGCAAGCAGCCCAGCGTCGAGCAGCTCGCCGAGTCCGGCGAGGGCGGCGTGGTGCTCCCCGTCGACCCCGCCAACCGTGAAGTCGTCTACAACGAGCCCGGGTCGGTCCCCAAGGCGCTCGGCGAGGTCGACGTCGTCTTCCCGATGCTGCACGGCCCGTACGGCGAGGACGGCACCCTCCAGGGCCTCCTGGAGCTGTCCGGGGTCCCCTACGTCGGCTCCGGCGTCCTCGCCTCGGCCGTCGGCCAGGACAAGGACTACATGAAGCGGGTGTTCACCTCGTTCGGCCTGAAGGTGGGCCCGTACGTGGTGATCCGGCCCCGCGAGTGGCAGCAGGACCAGTCCGCCGCCCGCAAGAAGATCGTCGACTTCGCGGGCGAGCACGGCTGGCCCCTCTTCGTGAAGCCCGCGCGTGCGGGTTCCTCGTTCGGCATCACGAAGGTCGACGACCTCGCGGGCCTCGACGAGGCCATCGAGGAGGCCCAGCGCCACGACCCGAAGATCATCGTCGAGGCGCTGCTGCGCGGCCGCGAGATCGAGTGCGGGGTCCTGGAGTTCGAGGACGGGCCGCGCGCCTCGGTGCCCGCGGAGATCCCGCCGGTCCAGTCGCACGCGTTCTACGACTTCGAGGCCAAGTACATCGACGCCGCCGACGGGATCGTGCCGGCGCCGCTCACCGAGGAGCAGACCGCCGAGGTCCGCCGGCTGGCCGTCGAGGCCTTCGACGCGGCCTCCTGCGAGGGTCTGGTCCGCGCGGACTTCTTCCTCACCGAGGACGGCGAGTTCGTGATCAACGAGATCAACACGATGCCGGGCTTCACGCCGATCTCCATGTACCCGCGGATGTGGCGCGAGACGGGCGTCGGCTACGCCGAGCTCGTCGACCGCCTGATCCAGGCGGCGCTGCGCCGGTCCACCGGCCTGCGCTGAGCACTTCGCGGGACCAGCACGTCAGTCGGCGATCCCCTCGGGGATCGCCTTCTTGACGGAGGCGGCCAGATCGACGAGCGCGCCGGTGGCATCGGTGCCCTCGGGCACGGTGACCTGGACGTACGCCAGAC
Organism: Streptomyces sp. NPDC001914; assembly: GCF_042891215.1. Taxonomy (NCBI): domain Bacteria; kingdom Bacillati; phylum Actinomycetota; class Actinomycetes; order Kitasatosporales; family Streptomycetaceae; genus Streptomyces; species Streptomyces sp. NPDC001914. Next base: position 178,286 of record NZ_JBIASW010000015.1, on the reverse strand, counting down.
GCGAGGCGGTGGTCAGGCGGGTCGTCCCGTCGCCTTGCCGCTCCATCAGCCAGTCGACGCCGTTCACACCGCCGGCGACCGCCTTCGGGTCGTCGCCGTTCGCCACCTTCGGGTCGGACATCTTCACCGGCCGCTGGACACCGCAGCGCAGTATGATCGCCGGGCTTCCCCAGCCCGCGGTCAGTGCGGACCGGGGTTCCGGGTCCTCACGGCGGCGGCCGTCCACGCTCCGCGGCAGCACCTTGTCCAGGTTCTGGCACAGCTTGGTGACCTTCGCGTCCGGGACCGGAACCGCGACGGACGCACTGTCGTCTGCTGAGGAGCAGCCCGCGATCGCGATCAGCGCCGCGAGAACGGGCAGCCCGGGGGAAGCGGTGTGCCGGTGACGGAAGAAGTTCACCGGCCAAGGGTAGACGGGGGCTACAGGTGCACGACCGGACAGGTCAGGGTGCGGGTGATGCCGTCCACCTGCTGGACCTTGGCCACGACCATGCGGCCGAGTTCGTCCACGGTGTCGGCCTGGGCGCGCACGATCACGTCGTACGGTCCGGTCACGTCCTCGGCCTGGATCACCCCCGGGATCTTGCTGATCGTCTCGGCGACGGTCGACGCCTTGCCGACCTCCGTCTGGATCAGGATGTACGCCTGTACCACGGAACCTCCAGGGCGGCCACGAGGATCATGTGGGGAAAAGGAACGCCACGGTATCGCGTTGCCGCTCGCCGCGGGGAGACCCGCGGTGACTGGGGCTCGCGCGCCGGGGTGGAGGGACTGCGCAAGTTGACGGTCAACTCGACCGTACCGAGTACTCAGACGGCTCGCGACCGGGCACGAGCAGCGAATAAGGGAGCACGACGATCATGAAGGGCACCGTGGGCGAGTTGGGGGAGTTCGGGCTCATCCGAGAGCTCACCTCGCGCCTCACCACCACCCCGGCGGTCCGGGTCGGCCCCGGCGACGACGCCGCGGTGGTCGCCGCGCCGGACCGCAGGGTCGTGGCGAGCACCGACATCCTCCTGGAGGGGCGTCACTTCCGCCGCGACTGGTCCACGGCGTACGACGTCGGCCGCAAGGCGGCCGCGCAGAACCTCGCGGACATCGCCGCGATGGGCGCCGTGCCGACCGCGCTGCTGCTCGGTCTGGTCGTGCCCGCCGAACTCCCGGCCACCTGGCCCTCGGAGCTGATGGACGGGCTGCGCGACGAGTGTCAGGTCGCGGGTGCGGCCGTCGTGGGCGGGGATGTCGTACGGGGCGAGACGATCACCGTCTCGATCACCGCGCTCGGCGATCTGCGCAACCACGAGCCGGTCACCCGGGCCGGGGCCCAGCCCGGTGACGTCGTCGCCGTGACGGGCTGGCTGGGCTGGTCCGCGGCCGGGTTCGCGGTGCTCTCCCGGGGCTTCCGGTCGCCGCGCGCCTTCGTCGAGGCCCACCGCCGGCCCGAACCGCCGTACCACGCGGGTCCGGCCGCCGCCGGGCTCGGCGCGACCTCGATGACGGACGTCAGCGACGGCCTGATCGCCGACCTCGGGCACATCGCCGAGGCGAGCAAGGTCCGTATCGACGTCCGCTCCGGGGACATCGACATCCCCTCGCAGATGAACGACATCGGGCAGGCCGTCGGGGTCGACCCCATCCAGTGGGTGCTCACCGGAGGCGAGGACCACGCGATCGTCGCCACGTTCCCGCCGGACGTGAAGCTGCCCGCCCGCTGGAAGGTGATCGGCGAGGTCCTCAACCCGTCGGCCCTGCCGCGGGTGACCGTGGACGGCGCTCCCTGGACGAGCAAGGGCGGCTGGGACCACTTCGGGGACATCGAGTCCTGAGACTCCCGGCGTCCGGGGTACCTGCCTCGGACGCCGGAGCCGGCCCGGCACGAGGGCAGCAAAAAACCCGCCCACCGTGAGGTGGACGGGTTCAGTGCAAGCGAACCAGCAGTGGCCGCGCGCTAGCGGTTGTCAGCGCGTGACCTTGCCGGCCTTGATGCACGAGGTGCAAGCGTTCACGCGCTTCGGCGTCCCGCCCACCACGGTACGAACGCGCTGGATGTTCGGGTTCCAGCGGCGCGGTGTACGGCGGTGCGAGTGCGAGATGTTGTTGCCGAAGCCCGGCCCCTTGCCGCAGACATCGCAGTTGGCAGCCACGGGTCACTCCAAAGACTTCAGATGCATTAACGGTTGATCCCGGCATGCCGAGGATCAAGATCTAGGATCTGAGGGGCGGTGCCAGGGGGATGGCCCGATCGGATCGGGCAACTGGAGCAGCATACAACGACTGCGTCCGGAGAACGAAACTACCATGACCTGCCGGTTGTCACCCCGCCCCCTGGGACCGGGGCCCTCTACCGGCAGTAACCCCTTCTGGGTCTACGCTGCCTCCCACGTCCAGCAGCTCAAGGAGGCGCAGGTGCCGCAGGTGCCGCAGACATTCGATGCTCTCGCGGTGCGCACCTGGTGCGGGCTCGCGCTGGAGGCCCTGGGCCGCGCGCGCGAGGAGATCGACGCGATCAATGTCTACCCGGTCGCCGACGGGGACACCGGGACGAACCTGTACCTGACGGTGGAGTCGGCCGCGGCGGCGGTCGAGGCGGTGTTCGCCGGCCACGAGGCGGTGACCGTACCGGCGCCGGGGAGGGCCGAGGGGGCCAGGCCGGCCGAAGACAACGGGACGGCTGCGGGGTCCGGGGCCGACGAGGACACCGGGGCGGCCGCTGGGTCCGGGGGCGCCGAGGAATCCGGGGGTGCCGGGGGGAGCGAGGTCTCCCTCGCCGACGCCATCAGGGCCATGGCGCACGGGGCCCTGATCGGGGCCCGGGGCAACTCCGGGACCATCCTCGCGCAGCTCCTGCGCGGCATGGCCCAGGTGCTCACGGCCGACGGTGAGACCGCTCACACCGACGGCCGGGGCCTGTGCCTCGCCCTGCGCAACGCCGCCGACTCCGCCCGAGGAGCCGTCGCGCACCCCGTCGAGGGCACGGTCCTCACCGTCGCCTCGGCCGCCGCCGACGCCGCCTCCGGCGTCGAGGGGGACTGCGGCGCCGTCGCGCTCGCCGCCTACGCGGGCGCCGGCACCGCGCTCTCCGCGACCACCGGACAGCTCGCCGTCCTGGAGCACGCCGGGGTGGTCGACGCGGGCGGCCGGGGGCTGGTGACGGTCCTCGCCGCGCTGGTGCAGACGTTCACGGGCGAGGCACCGCGGCCGTTCGCGGCCTCCGCCGCCCCGCACGAGCCGGGGGAGGGGGCCGCCGCCGGCACCAAGGGCGCGCCCGGTTCCGCCGGAGCCGGTGGGGCGGACGCTCCCGGAACCGCGGGGACGCACGGGCCGGACGGTCATGGTGCCGAGGCGACGGCCGCCTGCGGGGCCGGAGACGCGGACGGAAGCGCGGACGGCGGCCACCCCGCCTTCGAGGTGATCTACCTCCTGGAAGCGGAGGACGCCGCGGTGGACCGCCTGCGGGAGAGGCTCGACGGCCTCGGCGACTCCCTCGTCGTGGTCGGCGGCGACGGCCTGTGGAACGTCCATGTGCACGTGGACGACGCGGGCGCGGCCGTCGAGGCGGGAGTCGAGGCGGGGCGTCCGCACCGCATCCGGATCACCCACTTCGGGGCCGGTGACGCCCACACCGGAGCCGGGACGGGACGTCCGCCGCGGGAGCGGACGCAGCGGGCCGTCGTGGCCGTCGTGCCCGGCGAGGGCCTGGCTGGGCTCTACACGGAGGCCGGGGCGACCACCGTGCTCGCGCGGCCGGGGGAGGCGCCCGCCAGCGGGGAGCTCGTGGAGGCCGTACGACGGGCCCACGCGCGTGAGGTGGTGCTGCTGCCCAACGACGCCGACCTGCGGCACACCGCGGCCGCGGCCGCCGAACAGGCCCGCGCCGAGGGCGTCCGGGTCGCCCTCATCCCCACCCGCTCCGCGGTGCAGGGCATCGCCGCGCTGGCCGTGCACGAACCGGAGCGCCGCTTCGACGAGGACGTCGTCGCCATGACGTCGGCCGCTGGCGCCACCCGCTACGCCGAAGTCGCCGTCGCCGAGCGGCAGTCCTGGACCATGGCCGGCATCTGCCAGGCCGGGGACGTCCTCGGCCTCATCGACGGCGACGTCGCCGTCATCGGCGCCGACGTCACCGCGACGGCGGAGACCGTCCTCGACCGGATGCTCGCGGCGGGCGGCGAGATGGTCACCCTCGTCCTCGGCGACGAGGCCCCCGACACCATCGCCGCGCACCTGGAGTCACGGGTGCGGGAGTCCTACCTCGCGGTGGACACCGTCGTGTACCGAGGCGGACGCCAGGGCGCGCTGCTGCTCATCGGGGTCGAGTAGCGGCCCCGGCGCCGGCCTTCAGGCTCCCGCGGGCACCTCGGCCCGCCGGGGGACCTCCGGGACCCCGGCCGTGCGGTGGGCGCGTTCGACGGCCTGCCCCCAGTAGGTCCCGGCGACCATGAGCGCGGCACCGAGGGCGGTGAGGACCGTGAGGTGTTCGCCGCCGAGACCGATGCCGACCGCGACGGCCCAGACCGGCTCGGTGCCCAGCAGCAGACTGACCCGGCTGGCGGAACTGCGCTGCACCGCCCAGGTCTGGGCGAGGAAGGCGAACAGACCGCAGAACAGGGCGAGATAGAAGAGCCGCGCCCAGCCGCCCGCGTCGACCCCGCCGAGCGTCGTCAGCGTGCCCGCGACGGGAACCGCGAACAGGACGGCGCCGACGACCGTCTGGACGGCCGTGACGTGCAGCGGCCGCACCGGGTGACGGGCGGTGAGCCGCCCCACCAGGGCCACATGGGCCGCGCGGACCAGCGCCGCGGCGAGGATCAGCAGGTCACCGGAGCGAGGCGCGTGGAAGCCGCTGCCGGACACCAGGAGACCGACGGCCAGCAGACACAGGCCGGTGGCGGCGAAGTAGCGCGCCGGCAGCCCCGCCGAACCGGACGCGCGGTCCAGCAGCGGGGTGAGCACGATGGTGAGGCTGATCAGCAGGCCCGCGTTGGCGGCGCTGGTGTGGGCGACCCCGTACGTCTCCAGGACCAGGACGGCTGCCTGGGTGAGGCCCAGCACCGACCCGACGCGCAGCTCGGCGCGCGTGCAGCGCCTCGTCCGGCGCCGGGCCGCGACGAGCGCGACACAGGCGACGGCCGAGATGCCGTACCGCGCGAACAGGACGAGCAGGACGGGGAGCGCCGACGTGGCGGACTTGGCGGCCAGATAACTGGAACCCCAGACGACGGCGACAAGGAGAAGCACCGCGTCGGTGCTGCGGACTCGGGACACGCCCACACGTTCCCCCACCTGGACTCTGAAGCCCATAGCGAAGTTCTTCACGGTCTTTTAAGCATCACTACAATGACCGGGTGAACGAGCGGCAGCTGCGGATCCTGCGTGAACTGGGCGAGCTGGGAAGCGTCACCGCCGTGGCGGAGGCGCTGCTGATGACCCCCTCGGCGATCTCGCAGCACCTGCGCCTGCTGCAACGCTCGATTCCCGTCCCGCTCACCGAACGCGACGGACGGCGGCTGGTGCTGACGGACGCCGGGCGGGTGCTGGCCGGTGCGGCGATCGAGGTGGAGAGCGCCCTGGCGCGGGCACGGCACTGCGTCGACGGGTTCGTGGACGAGCCGGCCGGGGACGTGTCCGTGGCCGCCTTCCACAGCGCGGCCGCCACCTTCTTCCCGGTCCTGCTGCGCGGCCGGGCCGAGACCGCGCCGCGCCTCTCGCTCGCCGACGAGGACGTGGCGCAGGACCACTTCCCCCGGCTCACCCGGGACTACGACCTCGTCCTCGCCCACCATCTCGCGCACACGCCGCCCTGGCCGCGCACCGTCACCGCGACCACGCTGCTGAGCGAGCCGCTCGACGTCGCCATGCCGGCCGATCACCCGCTGGCCCGCGAGGCGAGCCTGACACCGGACGACGTCGCGGGTCTGCCCTGGATCACCGTGCACGACGGTTTCCCGCTGATGGCCACCGTCGACGCCATCGCGACCGCCGCGAACCGGCGGCTCGACATCGTCCACCGCATCAACGAGTTCGCGGTGGTCGCGGAGACCGTCGCCGCGGGCGGCGGGCTCGCTCTGATGCCCCGCTGGACCACCCGCCCGCATCCCGCCCTGGTCCTCAGACCGCTGACCGGGGTCCACGCCGTACGCCGCATCGACGTGCTGCACCGTCCCGAGCGCGCGGCCCGCAAGGCCGTACGGACGGTCCTCGGCGAACTGCGCCGCGCGGCCGAGACGATCCGCGCCGGCGACGACCGGGACCCCGGCGGTCCTAGCCGGCTCTCTCCGTCGGCGTGACCATCTCCTCCGCCTCGGCCCGCCGGGCGTCGGCGATCTCCCCGTCCAGCCGGCCGCACACGGCGAGGACCGTGCGCGCACGGGCCGAGGCGGCCTCGTGGCGTCCCAGTTCGGCCTCCAGGCGGCCGGCCGCCAGTTCGGCGCCGGTGCGGGCACCGAGCAGGGGGTCGCCGAGGGAGGCGAACACGGTGACCGCCCGGACCACGTGCCCGAGAGCCTCCTCGAACACCTCCCGTACGACGGCCTCCTCCGCTTCCTCCGCCACGGAGCGCGCCAGCAGATCCCCGAACTGACGGTGGGTGTGACCGAGTTCGGCGACGGCACGAGGCCCCGCGTCCGCCCCCTCGTCCGTGAGGGCGGCCCCGGCATCTGCCCCGGCACCGGCACCGCCTTCCGCCTCCGCGGCCGACTCGCACTCCCGGACCGCCTGCGCCATCAGCTCCCGCGCCTCGCCGAGCCCGCCGTCCCGCCGGGCCGCGCCCCACGCGCGGGCCCGGAGCGAGCGGACGAGACCGCCGACGTCGCCCAGCTCGCGCCACAGGTCGCCCGCGCGGACGTACGCCTGATCGGCCTGCGCGGCCATCCCGGCGTGCGTGAGCGCCTCGGCCGCGAGGTTCGCCAGCATCGCGTGGTCGCGCTGCTCGGGCCAGTGCCGGGCGGTGTCGGCGGCGCGCAGCCAGTGTTCGGCGGCCCCGCGGTGCTCGCCGAGCTCGGTGAGGCAGTCGCCGAGCCACCAGCGCGTCTGCACGATCGCGCCCTCGCCGTGCATCTCGGCGGTCAGGTCGGGCAGCGACGACTCCAGGATCTCGGCGGCCTCCGCCCACCGCCCCAGGCGGAGCAGGAAACCCCCGAGGTGGTGGCGTGCCCAGGCCCCGAACGTGGCGGCCTCGCCCGCCTCGTCGGCCCAGTGCGCGGCCTCCAGGGCATGCTCCGCGGCGGGGCCGAACCGCCCGGTTGCGGCGAGTGTCTCGGCGAGCCGCAGATGGAGCTGGGCGTGGCCGGCCGGCTCCAGATGGGACTTCCCGTGTTCCAGCGCGGCCCGCGTCGCGTGTTCCGCCGCCTCCAGGTCGCCGAGATGCGTCGCGATCCCGGCGAGCCGGGAGTCGTACTCGACGGCGAACCACGGCAGCCCCGCCGCGACGAACCCGTCGACGGCCCGCCGGAGGAATCCGGCGGCCCGCTCGGCGTCGTCGGCGCGGGCGGCGAGTTCCCCGAGCATCGCGTACGCCTCGGCCGCCCGCGACGCGAGTCCCACGTCGTCCCCGGCGCGCGGCTCCGCGAGGGCCAGCAACTCCCGCGCGGCCTCCTCGGCGGCGACCATGACATCGCCCTCGGAGCCGGAGCCGGAGGTGTCGGTGTCTGAGCCGGTGTCTGTGTCTGTGTCTGTGTCGGAGAGCGGCACGCCGTTCACCGCGGCCGTTTCCAGCTCGTCCACCCGGTGCATCAGCGTCCGGGCACGGCTCACCAGCACGGATGCCGTCTGCGAGACCTGCGTCCCGTCCTGCGCGAACAGGGCGAGCACCTGGGCGCGCAGCTCCGCCACGACCTCCAGGGCCGCTCCGGACCCGCCCGACAGCGCCCGGACGTACGCGGCGCGGGAACGGGCCGCCAGCGCCTCACCGGCGTCGCCCGCCTCGGCGTACAGGGCGGCGGCCTGAAGGAAGAGCGCGGCGCCCCGCGGCCCGAGGCCCATCGCCGCGTGGTCGGCGATCTCCGCGCGGTCGCGGACCTCCAGCTCCCGACCCTTGGCGGCACGCGAGACCGCGGCCCACGCCTCGACCGCGTCCGGGTTCCGCAGCGCGGAGAGCCGCCGGGCCTCGGCGAGCAGCGCGTCCAGATCCGGTTCGGCGAGCGGCGCGTCCGGACCCGGTTCGGCGACCGCCCCGGGCACGGCCCGCCCCGGGGGCGTGGCCACCGGCTCCGACGGCCGGGCCGCCACGCGTGCCGGGGCCGCGGAGCGGACGCCCAGCGGCAGCCGGCCGACGAGCACCGGCTGGTCCATGCGGGCACGGGCCCGCTCGCCGACGTACGGCGTGCCGTTGCGGGCGTCGAACCGCGCGGCCAGCGCCAGCGCCTCCCCGCGCGCGTGCACGGCGAGTTCCGCCGCCGTCCACGCCCGGCCCGCGGGCCCGGGAACCGGCTGCCCGCCGAGCCCGAGCGCGGTCAGCCGGTCCATCGCGAGCGCCACGACCGCCATGAAGTCCAGCTTGCTGCGCGGATCCCCGGAGTCCGTGAAGTAGGCGGGGCGCTCCGCCAGCAGTTCCAGGGCGCGCGCCTCGTTGCCGGTCAGGGCACAGAACTCCACGTGGTCCGCGTACGCGCCGCGCATGCTCTCCATGGACCGCACCAGCCGGAATCCCCGCAGATGGTGCGCTCGCGCCTCCTCGACACGGCCCAGGCGCAGCAGCGGCAGCAGCGAGGAGGCGAGGGCGGTGTGCGGCTCGTGGGCGCAGGTGTACTCGCCCCGGAGCACCGGCGCCCACAGCTCCAGCGCCTCCCCGTCGGCGCCGCGCACCGCCCGCCACCACCCCTGCCCGTGCAGCTCGCACGCGTGGCAGTCGGCCATCGCGTCACGGTCCGCCGCCAGCCAGGCGCCGTACGCCCGCTCGGCACGGTCCAGATCGCCCAGATGGGCGGCGACGCTGAACTCGGCGCTGCGCACGGCCCGTTCGGAGTGGCCGGCGAGACGGTAGCGCCGCTCCATCTCGCCGAGCCACTTCTCTATGGAGGCGAGCGGGACGTGCGGCTGGTCGAGCATGCCCGCCGTCATCCACTTGAAGACCCAGTGCAGGGAGTGGATCTCGAACTCGTCGAAGTCCTCGGGGTGTTCGTCCCACATGCGCAGCAGGCGCGCGAAGGGGACGAACATCTTGTCCTTCTCGGAGCTGTAGTTGTAGACCTTGAGCTGGTGTCCGAGCGCCTCGATCACGGCGAGCGGGATGTCCAGCCCCTCGGCCTCCACGAGCAGTTGCTCCGCGCGCGCGTTGCGGCCGGGACCCTCGGGCTGCTCGTAGTTGTCCGCCATCGCCCGGCGCAGCGTGTCGAAGTCCATGGCCGGGGTCATCGGCGGTCGTCCTTCCCGGGGTCGGTGTGGGTGGCCCATTCCAGGAGGCCGATGAAGGAGCGGTTCAGGAGCGCCGAGTCCGCGGGCCGCAGCGGGCGCTGGGCCATCAGCAGGGCCTGTCCGTACAGGGACTCCGTGGCCGTGCCGACGAGGTCGGGATCGCCGAGCGAACTGATCCTGCGGATCAGCGGGTTGAGGTGGTTGAGGACCAGACGGGCACGCGGGGCGCTGCCGCGCAGCGAGCCCAGGATGCCCGCCCACAGGTCGTCGGCCTGCTCCTCGGCCTCCGCGCGGGCCTGCTCGTGACGGGCCGCCCGGTCGTCCAGATGGAGGGCGGGCACCGACAGCGGGTGGAAGGCGCGCAGCACCACGTCGCAGTTCAGCGGGTCGAGCCGGGCCCGCGCGGCGGCGAGGAAGCCGGCCAGCGCCAGCTCCTCGGCCGGGTCGACCGTGTCCAGGTGGGCCGTCACGGTGTCCGCGTCCAGCTCCGAGACGGCCGTGCCCGGACGGACGCCGGGCAGGGCCTCGATCAGCTCGCTGTCGTACGTGTAGCCGCCGTTGACGACGCCGACACCCTGCGCCGAGGCGATCGGCGAGACCTGCCGGTACTCCTCCACGGTCCGCGTGAAGTGCACCACCGGGTGCCGCTGCGCGAACTCCTCCAGGGACAGCCGTCCGTCGGTCGTCTCGAAGGGCAGCCACGGCAGCATCGTGCGCAGCATGTCCGCGTCGTGCCGCGCCAGCGACTTCACCCCCAGGTGGTGCACGGACAGGAAGGCGGCCAGCCGCTCCGGATCACCCGCCGCGAGCCCGGTCAGCCAGGACCGGATGCGCTCGCCCAGCGCCTCCCGTACGGCGGCCAGGGTCTCGTCCTCGTACAGCGACTCGCGGGACGCGGTGGGCCGCAGGCTGTCCGTGTCGAGGACGCAGCGCACGAAGAACGCCCAGTCCGGCAGGAGCTGCTCGGCCCGCTCGGTGAGCAGCATGCCCTTCAGGTGCACCCGGTGGCTCGCGCGCTGGGCGGGACTGACCGCGGTCGGCAGCACGTAGGCCACCCCGCGGATCCCGGCGAGCGGCACGTCCAGGCCGATCGAGTCGAGCGGGGTGAACCCGAACAGCTCCCGGCAGTGCCCGGCCAGGGCGACCCGCCGGGCCGTGGGGCTCGGGTGGGGCCGGTCCCAGGGCGCGGGCAGGTCCGCGATCGCCTCGTCGCCGACGCGTACGTCGTACGGCAGCAGGGCGCCGAAGTCGCGCGCCAGCGAGCGGACCCGTTCCCGGCTCAGCCACTCGCCGGCCCCGGCCCGCGCCACCAGGTGGACGGTGGTGCCCGGCTCGGGGCGCGCCTCGTGCGGCAGGGTGCGCACCGTGTACGAGCCGTCGTCGGCCGCGGTCCACTCGACCGGCGCCGCCCCGGGCGTCCGGGCGCTGCGGCTGACCACCCGGATCCGCTCGGCGACGACGAAGCACGCCAGCAGCCCGATGCCGAACTGCCCGAGGAAGTCCGAACGCGCCGACTCCAGGGCGTCGTTCCGCTTGGAGCTGCGGCCGATGGTCGCCAGCAGGCTGTGCACGTCGGACTCGGTGAGCCCGACACCGGAGTCCTCCACCCGCAGGGTCCCGTCCTCGGCGTACAGCCGCACCGTGGCCGGGGCGTCCGGCTCCTCGGCGCGCCGCGCGGTGATCGCGTCGACGGCGTTCTGCAGCAGCTCGCGCAGATAGACCTTGGGGCTGGAGTAGAGGTGATGGGAGAGGAGGTCGACCAGACCGCGCAGGTCGACCTGGAACGTATGAGGTGACGGGGAGGCCTGGGACGGCTGTGAGGTCTGGGAGTCCATCGTCGCTGCGCCGGTCGGTGGGGGGACGGGCGACGGCGCGGGGTCGGGCGGTCCCGGGGGAGGTGACCGCGAAGAGGGCCGGAGCGCGTCATCCTAGGCCCGGAACGAGCCGTCTGACCAGCGGATTTCCCGGACGTATACGGCAATGTCAGTGACGTGGTGTGCAATGGATCTCGTGCCCGTGCTCGAAGAACCACTGAAGAAGGCGCTCGGTCCCGCCACCGCGAAGGTGATGGCCGAGCACCTCGGCCTGCACACCGTCGGCGACCTGCTGCACCACTACCCCCGCAGATACGAGGAGCGCGGGCAGCTCACCCACCTCGCCGACCTGCCGATGGACGAGCACGTGACGGTGGTGGCCCAGGTCGCCGACGCCCGGCTGCACACCTTCGCCTCCTCCAAGGCGCCGCGCGGCAAGGGCCAGCGTCTCGAAGTGACCATCACGGACGGCAGCGGCCGGGTCCAGCTCGTCTTCTTCGGCAACGGCGTGCACAAGCCCCACAAGGACCTGCTGCCCGGCACCCGCGCGATGTTCTCCGGCAAGGTCTCCGTCTTCAACCGCCGCCTTCAGCTCGCCCACCCGGCCTACGAACTGCTGCGCGGCGAGGGCGACGAGGCCGCGGAGAGCGTCGACAGCTGGGCGGGCGCCCTCATCCCGATCTACCCGGCCACCGCCAAGCTGGAGTCCTGGAAGATCGCCAAGTCCGTGCAGACGGTGCTGCCGAGCGCCCAGCAGGCCGTCGACCCGCTCCCGGGCCCGCTGCGGGACGGCCGCGGTCTGGTCACGCTCCCCGAGGCCCTCCTCAAGATCCACCGCCCGCACACCAAGGCGGACATCCACGACGCCCGCGCCCGCCTCAAGTGGGACGAGGCCTTCGTCCTCCAGGTCGCCCTGGCCCGCCGCCGTCACGCCGACGCCCTGCTCCCCGCCGTCGCCCGCAAGCCCGCGCCCGACGGCCTGCTGACCGCCTTCGACGCCACCCTGCCGTTCACCCTCACCGAGGGCCAGCGGAAGGTCTCCAAGGAGATCTTCGACGGCCTGGCCACCGAACACCCGATGCACCGACTGCTCCAGGGCGAGGTGGGTTCCGGGAAGGCTCAGCCCCTTGACGCGACCGTGTTGACACCCACAGGTTTCCGGCGGATGGGAGACCTGCGGGAAGGCGACGAAGTGGTCGTGCCCGACGGCGAGATCGCCGTGATCGACGGGATCTTTCCGCAGGGAGAGCGCGACGTCTGGCGCTTGGTCCTCTCCGACGGAAGTTCGGTGGAGTGCGACGACGAACACCTGTGGATCGTCGGGACGAGCTGTGGGTGGCATCGCGGCCAGGAGCCCAAGACGATGACCACGAGGGAGATCCGGCTCGACACGTTCAAGGCGAACGGTTCTTCGAAGTGGTACATCCCTCCCGCTGTGCCCGTCGACATCGGACCGGACTTCGAGCTGCCCCTGGATCCCTACCTTTTCGGGCTGCTGCTGGGTGACGGTTCATTCCGGCACAACCTGCGTCTTTCGACGATCGACGACGAGATCCGCGACGCGGCGGCGAGCGCCATCGCCCCGGACTGCCTGCTGGTTCCTGTGAAGGGATCCCGGTGTGACTACACGATCCAGTTGAAGGAGCGCTCCGGAGGCGTACGAAATCCAGTCATCCAGGCTCTGCGGAACCTGGGTCTCTGGGGAAAGACCTCCCACGGCAAATTCATCCCTGATCAGTTCAAGAACACGTCCATCAAGAACCGTCTCGCCCTCCTCCAAGGACTCCTGGACACGGACGGAACGGTGCACAAGGACGGCCTGAGCATTTCCCTCTGCTCCGCGTCGCTCAGGCTCGCCGACGACGTCGCGTGGTTGGTGCGCTCCCTGGGCGGACGGGCTCGCGTGCTGCCGAAAAAGGCGGCTTTCAACGTCTCGGTGGCACTCCCCGCCGCATACGCGCCTTTCAGGCTGTCCCGTAAGGCCGATCGTGTCGGCCCCCGCCCGAAATACACCACGTTCCGACGAGGCATCCGGGCCGTGGAGTACGTCGGCCGTAAACCGGTCCAGTGCATCAGCGTCGCTCACCCGAGCCATGCCTACATCACGGACAACTTCACCGTCACCCACAACACGATGGTGGCCCTGCGCGCCATGCTCGCCGTCGTCGACGCGGGCGGGCAGGCCGCGATGCTCGCGCCCACCGAGGTACTCGCGCAGCAGCACCACCGGTCGGTCACCGAGATGATGGGCGAGCTGGCCCAGGGCGGCATGCTCGGCGGGGCCGAGCACGCGACGAAGGTCGTGCTGCTCACCGGCTCCATGGGCGCGGCCGGCCGGCGCCAGGCGCTGCTCGACCTGGTCACCGGCGAGGCCGGGATCGTGATCGGCACGCACGCGCTGATCGAGGACAAGGTCCAGTTCCACGATCTGGGGCTGGTCGTGGTCGACGAACAGCACCGCTTCGGCGTGGAACAGCGCGACGCCCTGCGCGGCAAGGGCAAGCAGCCCCCGCACCTGCTCGTCATGACCGCCACACCCATCCCGCGCACGGTCGCGATGACGGTCTTCGGCGACCTGGAGACCTCCGTGCTCGACCAGCTCCCCGCCGGGCGGTCCCCGATCGCCAGCCATGTCGTCCCGGCCGCGGACAAGCCGCACTTCCTCGCACGCGCGTGGGAACGCGTCCGCGAGGAGGTGGAGAACGGCCATCAGGCGTACGTGGTCTGCCCCCGCATCGGTGACGAGGAGGACGACCCGAAGAAGGGCGCCCGGAAGAAGTCCCCGGAGGACGAGGCGGAGAAGCGCCCGCCGCTGGCCGTCCTGGACGTCGCCGACCAGCTCGCCAAGGGCCCCCTGAAGGGCCTGAGGGTCGAGGTCCTGCACGGCAGGATGCACCCGGACGACAAGGACGCCGTCATGCGCCGCTTCGCCGCGGGCGAGACGCACGTCCTGGTCGCCACGACCGTGATCGAGGTCGGGGTCAACGTCCCGAACGCCACCGCCATGGTGATCATGGACGCCGACCGTTTCGGCGTCTCCCAGCTCCACCAGCTCCGCGGCCGGGTCGGCCGCGGCTCGGCGGCCGGGCTCTGCCTGCTGGTCTCCGAGATGCCCGAGGCGAGCCCCGCCCGCCAGCGGCTGAACGCGGTGGCCTCGACCCTGGACGGCTTCGAGCTCTCCCGCATCGACCTCGAACAGCGCCGCGAGGGCGACGTGCTCGGTCAGGCGCAGTCCGGCGTCCGCTCCTCGCTGCGCATGCTCGCCGTCATCGAGGACGAGGAGATCATCGCGGAGGCCCGCGAGGAGGCCACGGCGGTCGTCGCCGCCGACCCGGAGCTCACGGGTCTGCCCGGCCTGCGTGTCGCCCTGGACGCCCTGCTGGACGAGGAACGGGAGCAGTACCTGGACAAGGGCTGAGCGGCGGTGGACGGCCCGCAGCTGAGAGACTGGGAGCGACCGACCACCCCCAGCGCAAAGGACCCTCATGACCCGCGTGATCGCCGGCCGGGCCGGCGGACGCCGTCTGGCCGTCCCGCCGGGCACCGGCACCCGCCCCACCTCCGACCGGGCGCGCGAGGGCCTCTTCTCCACCTGGCAGTCCCTGCTCGGCGGCCCGCTGGAGGGCGAGCGCGTGCTCGACCTGTACGCGGGCTCCGGCGCCGTCGGCCTGGAGGCGCTGAGCCGCGGCGCCGGCCACACCCTGCTCGTGGAGGCGGACGCCCGCGCGGCCCAGGTCATCCGCGACAACGTGAAGACACTGGGCCTGCCCGGCGCCGAGGTCAGAGCGGGCAAAGCGGAGCAGATCGTCAAGGCGGCGGCGCCCCAGGAGCCGTACGACCTGGTCTTCCTCGATCCTCCGTACGTCGTCCCGGACGACGATCTTCGGGAGATTCTGCTCACACTCCGCACCGGGGGCTGGCTCGCGGACGATGTGCTCGTCACCGTGGAGCGCAGCACCAGAGGCGGTGAATTCGGCTGGCCCGAGGGATTCGAGGCCCTCAGGGCCCGTCGCTACGGCGAGGGCACCTTTTGGTACGGTCGCGCCGCCTCAACGTGCGAAGACGCACGATGACCGGACCGGAGAGCGAGGGACCACTGTTGCGCCGCGCCGTCTGTCCGGGGTCATTCGACCCCATCACCAACGGACATCTCGACATCATCGCCCGCGCCTCCGCGCTGTACGACGTCGTGCACGTCGTCGTGATGATCAATCAGTCGAAGAAGGGCCTGTTCACGGTCGACGAGCGGATCGAGCTGATCCGCGAGGTCACGGCCGAGTTCGGCAATGTCCAGGTCGAGGCCTACCACGGCCTCCTCGTCGACTACTGCAAGCAGCGGGACATCCCGGCCATCGTCAAGGGCCTGCGCGCGGTCAGCGACTTCGACTACGAACTCCAGATGGCCCAGATGAACAACGGCCTCTCGGGCGTCGAGACCCTGTTCATCCCGACCAGCCCCACCTACAGCTTCCTGTCCTCGTCGCTGGTGAAGGAAGTCGCGAACTGGGGCGGCGACATCTCCCACCTGGTGCCGCCGGTGGTCCTGGAGGCGCTCACGGAGCGTCTCGGCAAGGACTGAGCGACTGACTGTCCGTCACCCGGTGTCGGACGGTGCGGGAGTGGTCGTACAGTCGTCCCGTCCGTCTCCATCACGGCAGTAGAGAGTGGCGAGCACACGGTGGACGTGCAGAAGAAGCTCGATGAGATCGTCGCGGCGGTCGGCAGCGCCCGTTCCATGCCCATGTCGGCGTCCTGCGTGGTCAACCGCGCCGAACTGCTGTCGATGCTGGAAGAGGTGCGCCAGGCGCTGCCCGGCTCCCTCGCCCAGGCGCAGGAGCTGATCGGCGGCCGCGAGGAGATGGTCGAGCGGGCCCGCCAGGAGGCCGAGCGGATCATCGAGACCGCGCACGCCGAACGCGGGTCGCTCATCTCCGACACCGAGGTCGCCCGCCGCTCGCAGAACGAGGCGGACCGGATCCTCGGCGAGTCCCGCAAGGAGGCCGAGGAGATCCGCGCGGAGGCCGACGACTACGTCGACTCCCAGCTCGCCAACTTCGAGGTCGTCCTCACCAAGACCCTCGGCTCGGTCGGCCGCGGCCGCGAGAAGCTCCTCGGCACCGGCCCCGGCCTCGACGAGGACGGCTACGAGGACGAGGACGCCCCCGAGCGCAGCTACGACCCGGAGACCCTGCGCCGCAACGCCGACGACTACGTCGACGCCAAGCTCGGCGCCTTCGAGGCCGTCCTCGCCAAGACCCTGGAGGCCGTCGGCCGCGGCCGCGAGAAGCTCCAGGGCCGGATCGCCAGCGACGACCTCGGCGAGCTCGGCACCTTCGCGGACGACGGGACGCCGGGCGCGCACACCAGCGACGCCGACTACCTGGCCGGCCTCGCGGAGCTCGCCGACGACCCCGAGCAGGGCCAGAGGACCCCGGAGCCGGCCGCACAGCCGTCCTATGGACAGCAGGACGCGTACGCCTACCAGCAGCAGGCCGACCCGTACGGCTACCAGCAGCAGTACGCGCAGCAGCAGGACGCCTACGGCTACCAGCAGGCCGACCCGTACGCCGCCTATCAGCAGCAGGGCTACGACCAGCAGGGCTACGACCAGGGCGGACAGGTCTACGGCCAGCAGGCCCACGCCATGGACCAGCAGAACCACGCCCTCGAAGAGGCCAGCCTCTTCGACACCAGCATGATCAGCGCGGAGCAGCTCAGGGCGTACGAGCAGGGGCGCGGCGGCCACTGACCGGGCGGTCAGGAGGTCCTCGGCCCCCGGCAGGGGGCGCCCTCGGGGACCGGATTGGGCCGAGAGCGAAAGGTCCAGTATCCTGGCTCTTCGGTCGCGTGTACGTCCGCGATCAGCGCTGCCCGAGGGAGACCTGGGGCGGCGTCCCTTGAGTTCGTAGATCGAAAGCAGGAATGGCTCTGAACGCCCGCCTCGACCACCGCAATCCTCTCGTGTTCGACACGCACGAGCTGGGGCGGCGTCCTGGCGCGATGCAGCGCCTGACCCGCACGATCGACGCTCCCGTGGATCTCGGGATCCAGGGTGTCATCGGAGTGCCGGAAGGCGCGCCGGTGGAGCTCGACCTCCGTCTGGAGTCGGTCATGGAAGGGGTGCTTGTCACAGGCACCGCCCGTGCATCGGCGAAGGGGGAGTGCGTAAGGTGTCTGGAGCCGCTTGAGCAGGTGCTCGAAGCGGATTTCCAGGAGATGTTCTCGTACCCTGACGCCGATGACCGGGGCCGCCCCAAGGCGGAGCCGGTCGACGACGCCGAGGACGACGAGGACACTCTCTTCCTCGAGGACGGCCTGTTCGACCTCGAACCCGTGCTGCGGGATGCGGTGGTGCTCGCACTGCCGATGCAGCCGGTGTGCCAGGACGACTGCCTGGGCCTGTGCTCCGAATGCGGAGCCCGGCTCGCGGACGACCCGGACCACCACCACGACGCCGTCGACATCCGTTGGGCGGCACTGCAGGGACTCGCCGGTTCACTCGAAGATGGCGAGAAGGACGAGTTGAGCGGCGCCGAGCCTGGCGTCGACGAGAAGCAGGAGAAGTAGCCGTGGCTGTTCCGAAGCGGAAGATGTCGCGCAGCAACACGCGCCACCGCCGGTCGCAGTGGAAGGCTGCGGTCCCCACCCTGGTTGCGTGCGAGCGCTGCCACGAGCCCAAGCTGCAGCACATCGCGTGCCCGGCTTGCGGCACCTACAACAAGCGCCAGGTCCTCGAGGTCTGAGCGGCTGGTGAGAGGTCTGATGTCTGACGCCAAGGCGGATTCAAACGCCAAGAAAAAGGCGGACAACACAGCCTCGTCCCACACGCTTCTGGAAGGGCGGCTCGGCTACAAGCTCGAGTCCGCCCTTCTGGTGCGTGCGCTGACCCACCGTTCCTACGCGTACGAGAACGGCGGTCTGCCGACCAACGAGCGCCTGGAGTTCCTCGGGGACTCCGTGCTGGGGCTCGTGGTCACGGACACGCTGTACCGCACCCACCCCGACCTGCCCGAGGGCCAGTTGGCCAAGCTGCGGGCCGCGGTGGTCAATTCTCGTGCGCTGGCGGAGGTGGGGCGCGGCCTCGAACTCGGCTCCTTCATCCGGCTCGGCCGGGGCGAGGAAGGCACGGGAGGCCGGGACAAGGCGTCCATCCTCGCCGACACCCTCGAAGCGGTGATCGGCGCTGTCTATCTCGACCAGGGTCTCGAGGCGGCGGGCGAACTCGTCCACCGGCTCTTCGACCCGCTGATCGAGAAGTCCTCGAATCTCGGTGCCGGCCTGGACTGGAAGACCAGCCTCCAGGAACTCACCGCGACCGAGGGGCTCGGGGTTCCCGAGTACCTGGTCACGGAGACCGGCCCGGACCACGAGAAGGTCTTCACTGCTGCCGCCCGCGTCGGAGGCGTCTCGTACGGCACCGGCACCGGCCGCAGCAAGAAGGAGGCGGAGCAGCAGGCCGCGGAATCCGCGTGGCGTGCCATCCACTCCGCCGCGGACGAACGCGCGAAGTCGGCGCAGGCCGCCGAGCAGGCGGCCAGTGCCGCCCAGCAGGCGGCGCAGGACATCGAGGAGACCGCCGACGCCTCCTCGACGCCCGGCACCGACACGGCCACGGCCTGAATCCTTCACCCGGCGCAGGCACCGCGGTAACCCGCGGCCCTGCCCGGCCCCCGCACCACAGGACCCCGCCCCGCCGCAACGCGCCGAGGCGGGGTCCTGGCGTTACCGCCGTACCGCTGCCGCGGAGGGGAGCGGGGGCAGGGGCGGCACCGGGTCTTCGGGGCAGCGGCAGCGGCTTCGGGCCCGGGTGGGTCGGGCTGCGGGCCCGAGTGGGTCCGGGCTTGCGCCGAGCCTTCGGTGGCCGGGGGCGGCCCCGGGGCCTGGGCGAGCGGGGCGACCGGGGCCCTTGACGGCCGAGAGTCGGCAGCCGGATCCGGGGCGGGCCGGAAGCTGGCTCCGGATCCCCGGGTGGGCTAGGAGCTGGCTCCGGATCCCCCGGTGGGCCGAGAGTTGGTTCCGGATTCCCGGGCGGGCCGACAGTTGGCTCTGGATCCCCGAATGGCCGGGAGTCGGCTTTGGATCCCGGGTGGGTCTGTCGTGGGTTCTCGGTGGCCGGGAGCCGGACTCGGGGCTGGGGTGGCGGTGCGCCTGGTCTGCAGGCAACCGCTGGTCGACGGTCAGCGTGCGGTGCGATGTACCCTTCCGGCATCACCGGCCCAGCCCGCCCCTCAGGAGGAGTCCCGTGCCCGAGCTGCCCGAAGTCGAAGTCGTGCGGCGGGGGTTGGAGCGCTGGGTCACCGGGCGGGTGGTGCGATCGGTGGACGTCCGCCACCCGCGCGCCGTGCGCCGGCACCTGGCGGGGCCCGACGGTTTCGCGAAGGCGCTCACCGGGCACCGGGTGGGCGAGGCGATGCGCCGCGGCAAGTACCTCTGGCTGCCGCTGGACGACTCGCCGTACTCCGTGCTCGCGCACCTCGGCATGAGCGGCCAGCTCCTCGTGCAGCCGGAGGACGCAGCCGAGGAGAAGCACCTGCGCATCCGCGTCCGCTTCGCGGACGAGCAGGGCACCGAGCTGCGCTTCGTCGACCAGCGCACCTTCGGCGGGCTGTCGCTGCACGAGAACACCCCGGACGGCCTCCCCGACGTCATCGCGCACATCGCCCGCGACCCGCTCGACCCCCTCTTCGACGACACCGCGTTCCACACCGCGCTGCGCGCCCGCCGTACGACCCTCAAGCGCGCCCTGCTCGACCAGTCACTGATCAGCGGTGTCGGGAACATCTACGCGGACGAGGCGCTGTGGCGCTCCAAGCTGCACTACGAACGCCCGACGGGAACCATGACCCGGCCGCGCACCGCCGAACTCCTCGGCCACGTCCGGGAGGTCATGAACGACGCCCTCGCCGCCGGAGGCACGAGCTTCGACAGTCTGTACGTCAACGTCAACGGCGAGTCCGGCTACTTCGACCGCTCGCTCGACGCGTACGGGCGCGAGGGCGAGCCCTGCCGCCGCTGCGGGACCCCGATGCGCCGCCGCGCCTGGATGAACCGCTCCAGCTACTTCTGCCCCCGCTGCCAGCGAGCCCCGCGCCCGGCCGCCTGACACCACGGGCCCCGGGCGCTACACCCTCTGAGTCTCCTGAGCCCCCTGCGGGGCGGCGCGGGTCTCGTCGTAGCGCTCGCGGGCCTCCAGGACGTCGTCCATGCGTCCCTCGACGAAGGCGATGAGGGCCAGCAGCCGCTCGGCGACCTCGCGGCCCAGCGGTGTGAGGGTGTAGTCGACGCGCGGCGGATTCGTGAGCCGCGCGTCCCGGTGCACCAGACCGTCGCGCTCCAGCGCGTGCAGGGTCTGCGAGAGCATCTTCTCGCTGACGCCGTCGACCCGGCGGCGCAGTTCGTTGAACCGGAACGTGCCGTCGTACAGCGCCCTGAGCGTGAGCGAGCCCCACCGGCCGGTGACGTGCTCCAGCGTGCCCCGGGAGGGGCAGCCGCGGGCGAACACGTCGTACGCGAGGTCCTTGCCCGCGCACACGGTTCCCTCGTCGCTCCCGGCACGCTCCGTGATCCGCGCGGACGATTCCATACCGCAAGCATACTCAGCCACAGCGCCACCTGACAGACAGCACTAACTCCTGGTTAGTCCCGTGGGTCGGGCGCCCGTCGCGCTTCCGGCGCGATGTGAGTAGGCGTACTCATGCGCGGCGCCCACGCGCCCGGCAGGCTGGGCCGCGCACGATCGGTGGGACCGGCGGCGGGGGACGGATCGGAGTGGACATGGAGCCGGGGGAGCGGCGGACCGGACCGCCGACGGGTCTGCAGGCGGTGATCGGCGCGCTGCTGCTCGTCCTCGACCTGCTGCTCATCGCCTGGCTGGTGTACGGCTACGGCATCACGGGCTGGGCCGACGCCTACGACGACGTCAACGCACCCGAGGCGCCGGAGGTCGCGCGCCAGGGAGCGTGGATCCTGGCCGGCGCGGCGGTCGTCACGGCCGGCGCGCTGCTCGCCCTGCGCCTGCGCGCCACCGCCGTCCTGCAACTCGTCGTCCTGGGAGCCGGCGCCCTCCTGCCCCACGCCCTCGCCACCCGCCCCTGACCGCAGGACGGGACTCCCGCCCCACGGGACCGCCGGACGCCACGACAACCCCGCCCCGCCCCCGAAAACACCACATGGCCGACCCCCCGAGCGGGTCGGCCATGCGCTGCGCGGCCAACTCGGTGGCCGAACACGTTCAGCTGCCGACGGTTGTCGGCGCTGGTCGTCATGGAGCACCCTGGGGCGGCCCAGGGACGGCCCGGCGGGTGCTCAACACGATGACCGATGAAGCCGTCCGACACCAGAGGCCCGCTGAGAGAGATGGATCGCTCTTGTGGCCCTTCGTCACAGTCGGAGCTTGAACAATCGCTCGGGTGCCGGAGCGGCCGACCCGTCGGGCGAGCGGTGCGGCCAAGGCCGAGTCGAACCTGCTTGAGGTGTCCGTACAACCATTCCCCCAGGTGGAGGGTCTTGTGCACGCCCGGACTCCAAGCGCGGAGCTCCGGCCCACCCGTCGCCTCTGGAGAACCATGCACATCCGTACGGCCGCGGCCGCCACCGCCGGCAGCCTGGCGCTGCTCACCCTCCTTGCGCCCACCGCGCAGGCGGACACCCACAAGGGCGACATCGCCTTCACGTCGGTGACCTTCAGCAGGACCACCGTCAACGTCGGCATCAGCGAGGTCCAGAAGCTGACCGCCTCCGCCACCGTGAAGGACAACTCCGGCGTCAGGACCCTCATGGGGCTCAAGCTGGTGAGCCCCGACGGGCACATCCAGTTCGCGAAGTCGTCCACGTGCACGCGCCCGACGTCGACGACCATGAAGTGCACCTGGTCCTACAGCCTGGACCCCGACAGCACCGACGACTACTTCGACCTTCGCAACAGCTCGGCCGGCACCTGGCGCCTCGACGCGGAGGCCGCCGCCTACGACGGTGACTTCTACACGCTCGACAGCAGCGTCACGATGAAGATCAAGCGCTATGCCAAGCTGACGACCACCCAGGCGACGCCCGAACCGGTGGTCAAGGGCAAGACGCTGACGGTGACCGGCGCCCTGACCCGGGCCGACTGGAACACCAACACCTACGTCGGCTTCGCCGCCCAGAAGGTCGCCCTCCAGTTCAAGAGGTCCGGCGCCTCGACGTACACCACCGTCAAAACGGTGACCACCGACAGCACGGGCAAGCTGAGGACGACGACCCCGGCGAACGCCTCCGGCACCTGGCGCTGGCACTTCGCGGGAACGACCACGACCAGCTCCGCAACCGCCACGGGCGACGGCGTCGCGTTGAAGTAGCCCTGTCCCCGGCCCGGCCGGAACGAGCATGGCGGTCAATGGCTGCGCTGCGAAGAACCCCTGGGTGATCGACCCAGGGGTTCTTCGCATACAGCAGGTGGCCCCGTCGGTTCCCGGCACAATCTGGCGCGGTTCTGGAAGAGACACAGAACCAGTGGCCTCGCAGGGCGTCCCGACCGATGATGGGGCCCATGGATGCTGTCGTTCAGCGAGTGAGCACGTCGTGGACGAAGAAGTCGCGCGGCGGTTCTGAAGCTGCTCGCAGAAACGCCGCCCCGACCGCCTTCTTGCTGCCTCCCGGCCTGCGTTCGGGCCTCCACGAGGTCGCCATGCTGGAGTCCGAGTCCTTCGAGCCTCGTACCCAGGTGCGAGACCTTTCGGAACCCGGGACGATCCTCCGTGAGGTCGACGGGCTCCTACGCGTGGATCCCCCAGAGGTGAGCATGTTTTCCATGCCACGGCGTGACCGGCGCCCGCCTGCCGTTCGTCTGGCTCTCGGTCAATGGCTGCAATGGCATGTCAACCACCGCTTCGTCGGCCGTTGTGAAGGGGCCTGGTCCTACCGACTGGAGACGTTCAACATCCTTTATGGCGCTGCGATGCCCGACGTCTTCCTCGGTGTGCCGTCACGGCGTGTCGACGAGCGACGTCACCTGCGCTGAGCCTTGAGGCAGGGAGCGGGCTCGTACGAGTGTGAGGGCGCCCCTCGTCGGGCCCCTTCCGGCGTCGAGCCGGAAACGGGCCCGGGCCGTCGTGGGCGGTGTCTTCACGGATGAAGACTCCACTCACGACGGCCCGGAAACGGCCCAGGAGGGCGCTTGGCCCTCTGACCTGCGGTCAGCTCAGTAGCCGAAGTCCTGCGTCCACCAAGGGCCGCCCTCGGCGAAGTGGACTCCGACTCCGAGGGTCTTGAAGTCGCAGTTCAGGATGTTGGCCTTGTGGCCGGGGCTGTTCATCCAGGCTTCCATGACGGCCGCCGCGTCGGCCTGGCCGCGGGCTATGTTCTCGCCGCCGAGGCTGGTGATCCCGGCCTTCGCCGCACGGTCCCAGGGGCTGAGGCCGCTCGGGTCGGTGTGGTCGAAGAAGGCGCGGGCCGCCATGTCCTCGCTGAAGGCGCTGGCCAGGTCCGTCAGGGAGCTGTTCGCGGCGACCGGGCTGCAACCGACCTTGGCGCGCTCGTCGTTGACGAGCTTGAGCACCTCGGCCTCGGCGGCGGTCTCCGCGGACACGTTGACCGGGGTCTTGGCGACCGGGGCCTTGGTCTCCTTCTTGGAGGGCTCGGAGGTCTTGGGAGCCTTGGGCTCCTTCGTCTTCTCCTCCTTGGAGGCCCCGTTGCCCTGCTTCTTCGACGGCTCGGTCGTGGTCGGAGCGGCCGACGGCGACGTGGAGGTCGAGGGGGCGGTGGTCGAGGGGGCGGTGGTCGAGGGGGTCGACGCGCGGCCGGAGCCACGGCTCGTCGACGTGCCCTCGCGGGAGTCCGCGCTGCCCGAGGTGCCGCCCTGCTGGGTCTCGACGCTGGAGGGCGAGCTCGCGGCCTGGACGTTGTCGGAGTTGGTGCTGCCACCGCCGAGCGCGTAGTTCTCGGCGCCGGGGACGACACCGGCCGCGACGGCGACGGTGCCGAGGGCCACGGCCGCCGAGACGCCGAGCAGCCCCGTCTTGACCGGGCTCGGACCCTTCCGCTTGCGGTGCGAGCGGGCGGAGGAGGCGGACGGGAGATCGGCGACGGCCGCGTAGCCGTACAGGTTCTCCGGGCCGTAGCTTTCCGTGTGGGTCCCGCTCGTATCTGTGACTCCGGTGGCGCGCCCTGTGGCGGCGCGGCCGGCGTCGGAGCGTCGGTGGCGTCCCATCTCTTGGGCCTTCCTCGATCTTGAGTCAGCGATCCTCATCCAAAACATCACCCAGAAGAGTGAGTTTCTAATGAGACTCATTGGGTCGGGACGGTACCCCATGGCGCGTGGGGAGGATGTGCTCCACGAGACATTGTCCGGTTAGCGTGCAGCCATGAACGAGGTTTCACGGCTGGTCGTCTGGGTCCGCGGAAGGGTCCAAGGTGTGGGTTTCCGCTGGTTTACGCGGGCCAGGGCGCTGGAGATCGGCGGGCTGAGTGGTTTTGCTCTCAATCTCGACGACGGACGCGTCCAAGTGGTCGCGGAGGGCCCCCGGGCCGGCTGCCAGAGCCTGCTCGACTGGCTCCAGGGAGACGACACGCCCGGCCGGGTGGACGGAGTCACTGAGATCTGGGACACGCCCCGGGGGATCTACGACGGCTTCGCCATCCGCTGACGGGGACGCCCGCGGAGGCCTCCCGAAAGTGGCGTGGAGTATGCCACCGGCACCCGTCCGTAGTGGAAATGGCCTGGTGGTTGCCAAGAACGGCGCGAAGTGGCAGGCTCCCGAGATAACGATGATCCCGACGCCCTGAGGGTCCCACCGGAGTCGCAGCGCCGCCGCTTCAGAAGCCGCGCGACAGTGGGTTGCCCGCCGATACAGGGCGTGATCGTGTTGACCGTCAAACTTTTTGGTGAGACGCTGAAAGCCCCGCGCACCTTAGCTGTTTGGCATGTGGAACGGCAGCAGGACATCAGCAGTGTCAAGCATCGCGGGTGCGATTCCCTCACGACCCACACCGCTTCGGTCGGTCACTCAGTGTGGAGGACCATCCATCATGGCAAAGGCGCTTCTCGGTTACGTCGGCGGTTCCGACCCGCGACTCATTGCCGAGATGCGACGGCTCCAGCAGCGCGTCCAGGACCTCGAATCCGAGCTTGTACGGATCCAGGCCGAGAACGACGCGCTCGCGGCTGCCGCTTCTCACGACTCGATCCTCGAGAGCATCGACGTACCCCAGGCGGAGCCTGCGCTCACCTGATCACTGCACCGCACCATGGCACCGCACCATGACAGCAGTGGTTGGGCGGCCCGAATCAACCGCTAAGTTGTCAGATTTGCAAGGGACGCCGTCCGGCGTCCCTTCTTTCTTTCCCCCGAGCGACCTTCCCCCCTCTTCAACGTCTGGTGTGCCCTCCGTGTTCATGGGCGAAACCGTGCGTTCATGGAGTGAGACCGGCCCGAAAGGTAGAGTCCGGCGGCGTGCACCTCAAGGCCCTGACCCTGCGCGGGTTCAAGTCGTTCGCCTCGGCGACCACGCTGCGGTTCGAGCCGGGCATCACCTGTGTCGTGGGCCCCAACGGCTCGGGCAAGTCCAACGTCGTGGACGCCCTGAGCTGGGTCATGGGCGAGCAGGGCGCCAAGTCGCTGCGCGGCGGCAAGATGGAGGACGTCATCTTCGCCGGCACCACCGGGCGCCCGCCGCTCGGCCGTGCCGAGGTCTCCCTGACCATCGACAACTCCGACGGGGCACTGCCCATCGAGTACGCCGAGGTCACCATCACGCGGATCATGTTCCGCAACGGCGGCAGCGAGTACCAGATCAACGGCGACACCTGCCGCCTGCTCGACATCCAGGAACTGCTGTCCGACTCCGGCATCGGCCGCGAGATGCACGTCATCGTCGGACAGGGCCAGCTCGACTCCGTCCTGCACGCCGACCCGATGGGCCGCCGCGCCTTCATCGAGGAGGCGGCGGGCGTCCTCAAGCACCGCAAGCGCAAGGAGAAGGCGCTGCGGAAGCTGGACGCGATGCAGGCCAACCTCGCCCGCGTGCAGGACCTCACCGACGAACTGCGGCGCCAGCTCAAGCCGCTGGGCCGGCAGGCCGCCGTCGCCCGCCGGGCCGCCGTCATCCAGGCCGACCTGCGCGACGCCCGGCTGCGCCTCCTCGCCGACGACCTCGTACGGCTGCGGGGCGCCCTCCAGTCCGAGATCGCCGACGAGGCCGAGCTCAAGCGGCGCAAGGAGTCCGCCGAGGCCGAACTCAAGAAGGCGCTCCAGCGGGAGGCCCAGCTGGAGGACGAGGTCCGCCGCCTCACCCCGCGACTCCAGCGCGCCCAGCAGACCTGGTACGAACTCTCCCAGCTCGCCGAGCGGGTGCGCGGAACGGTCTCGCTGGCCGACGCGCGCGTCAAGAGCGCCACCTCCGTGCCCGCCGAGGAACGGCGCGGCCGCGACCCCGAGGACATGGAGCGCGAGGCCGTCCGCGTCCGCGAACAGGAGGCCGAGCTCGAAGCGGCCCTGGAGGCGGCCGAGCGGGCCCTGGAGGACACGGTCGCCCACCGCGCCGAACTGGAGCGTGAACTGACCGTCGAGGAGCGCCGCCTCAAGGACGTTGCCCGCGCCATCGCCGACCGCCGCGAGGGACTCGCCCGCCTGGGCGGCCAGGTCAACGCGGCCCGCTCGCGCGCCGCCTCCGCGCAGGCCGAGATCGACCGCCTCGCCGCCGCCCGCGACGAGGCCCAGGAGCGCGCGGTCACCGCCCAGGAGGAGTACGAGGAGCTGAAGGCCGAGGTCGACGGGCTCGACGCCGGCGACGCCGACCTCGCCGAGCAGCACGAGGCGGCCAGAGGCGCCCTGTCCGACGCGGAGGCCGCGCTGAGCGCGGCCCGCGAGGCCGCCACCGCCGCCGAACGGAGGCGGGCCGCCACCCAGGCCCGCCGCGACGCCCTCGCCCTCGGCCTGCGGCGCAAGGACGGCACGGGAGCGCTGCTCGGCGCCACGGACCGGCTCACCGGAGTGCTCGGCCCCGCCGCCGGGCTGCTGTCGGTCACCCCCGGCTTCGAGGTCGCGCTCGCCGCCGCGTTCGGCGCGGCCGCCGACGCCGTCGCGGTCGCCACCCCCGCCTCGGCCGCCGAGGCCATCCGCCTGCTGCGCAAGCAGGACGCGGGCCGCGCGGCCCTGCTGCTCGCCGGCGCACCCGAGGAGCCCGGCGCCGGGGAACACACCGCCGCCGGTCCGGCCGACGGCGCCTCCACGCCCGTACACCTCGACGACGACAACGCGCCGCCCTACGCCGCCGATCTCGTCCGGGGTCCGGCCGAACTGATGCCCGCCGTACGGCGCCTGCTGCGCGGGATCGTCGTCGTCGGAACCCTGGAGGAGGCCGAGGACCTGGTCTACGCGCGGCCCGGACTCACCGCGGTGACCGCCGAGGGCGACCTGCTCGGGGCGCACTTCGCGCACGGCGGGTCAGCGGGCGCGCCCAGTCTGCTCGAAGTGCAGGCCTCCGTGGACGAGGCGGCGGCCGAGCTGGAGGAACTGGCCGTACGGTGCGAGGAGTTGACCGAGGCGCAGCGGCTGGCGACCGGACGGCGAGCCGAACGGGCGGCGCTCGTAGAGGAGTTGGGGGAGCGGCGGCGGGCCGCCGAGCGGCAGAAGTCGTCCGTCGCCCAGCAGCTCGGGCGGCTGGCCGGGCAGGCGCGGGGCGCGGCGGGCGAGGCGGAGCGGAGCACCGCGGCGGCCGCCCGCGCGCAGGAAGCCCTGGACCGGGCCGTCACCGAGGCGGAGGAACTGGCCGAACGGCTCGCCGTGGCCGAGGAGATGCCGGTCGAGGAGGAGCCCGACACCTCGGTACGGGACCGGCTCGCCGCGGACGGCGCCAACGCGCGGCAGACGGAGATGGAGGCCCGCCTCCAGGTGCGGACGCACGAGGAGCGGGTCAAGGGACTCGCCGGACGGGCCGACTCCCTGGACCGCGCCGCCCGCGCCGAACGCGAGGCACGCGCGCGTGCCGAACAGCGGCGCGCCCGGCTGCGCCACGAGGCGGCCGTCGCCACGGCCGTCGCCTCCGGCGCACGCCAGCTCCTCGCGCACGTCGAGATCTCGCTCGCCCGCGCCGACGAGGAGCGCACCGCCGCCGACAGCGCGAAGGCCCGCCGTGAGCAGGAGCTCGTGGCCGCGCGGGGCCAGGGCCGCGACCTCAAGGCGGAACTCGACAAGCTCACCGACTCGGTGCACCGGGGCGAGGTGCTGGGCGCCGAGAAGCGGATGCGCATAGAGCAGCTGGAGGCGAAGGCGCTGGACGAGCTCGGCGTCGAGCCGGCGGGACTCGTCGCGGACTACGGCCCCGACCAGCTCGTACCGCCGTCGCTGCCCGCCGAGGGCGAGGAACTGCCCGAGGACCCCGAGCACCCGCGCAACCAGCCCCGGCGGTTCCACCGTGCCGAGCAGGAGAAGCGGCTGAAGTCGGCCGAACGGGCGTACCAGCAGCTCGGCAAGATCAATCCGCTGGCGCTGGAGGAGTTCGCCGCGCTGGAGGAGCGCCACAAGTTCCTCAGCGAGCAGCTGGAGGACCTCAAGAAGACGCGCGCCGACCTCCTCCAGGTGGTGAAGGAGGTCGACGAGCGTGTCGAGCAGGTCTTCACCGAGGCGTACCGGGACACCGCCCGGGAGTTCGAGGGCGTCTTCAGCCGGCTGTTCCCGGGCGGGGACGGACGGCTCATCCTGACCGACCCGGACAACATGCTCACCACGGGTGTCGACGTGGAGGCCAGGCCGCCGGGCAAGAAGGTCAAGCGGCTCAGCCTGCTGTCCGGCGGCGAACGGTCGCTGACCGCCGTCGCGCTCCTCGTGTCGATCTTCAAGGCCCGCCCCAGCCCGTTCTACGTGATGGACGAGGTCGAGGCGGCACTGGACGACACCAACCTCCAGCGGCTGATCAGGATCATGCAGGAGCTCCAGGAGGCCTCCCAGCTCATCGTGATCACGCACCAGAAGCGCACGATGGAGGTCGCCGACGCGCTGTACGGCGTCTCCATGCAGGGCGACGGCGTCTCGAAGGTCATCAGCCAGCGCCTGCGCTGATCCCGCCGGCCGGCTCGCCATCGGCCCTCGCCCCACGGCACCTGGTCCGTCTCCGGTCCGGGCCGCCGCCTACGGGCAGGTCGCCCGGTTCAGGCCGAACCGCCGCCTACGGCTGGTCGTCCGGTTCCGGCAGGTCCTCGCCCACGCCCTCGTCCGCGAGTTCGGCGAGCACCTCGGCGTGGCAGCGCTCGGGGACGCACCAGCAGCCGAGGCGCCGGCCGCGCAGCGCGGGGAGCCGGGCCAGCAGCTCCGGGCGCGCCAGCAGGTAGGCGCGGTACATCTCGACGACCTCGTCGCGCGTGCCGTCGTGGCCGGGGCGGAACGGGCTCGCCAGCGGGGAACCGGTCAGGTGCCAGCCGCCCCGGTGCATGGGGCGGCCGACGTACACCACATCGGCGTACGCGGGATCGTCGCGGTGACCCTTGAGGTTGACGACCGTGGTCTGCGGCATGACCGGATCCTCCACGCTCGGGCGGCCGGGGGCAACGCGAGCACGGCCGAGAAGTGACCCTCGTTCGACCATTCGGGCACTTGATGTTCAAAGCTTGAACACAACAGCGTCACATTGGCCTAGAAGGTTCCCGGACACCCCCAGGTTTGACTTCGAAAGTTGAAGGCATAGTCTCTCCGACGTTGCTTTTACCTTCAGGTGGTGGCCCGCGTGAACCTGTGCGCCACTGGTAACCACCAACGAAGGCTTTCGCCCCCCCACCCCCGGCAGCGAGGCCGGTGGCCCGAGGAGTCTTACGTGACCAGCGCATCGCAGGCACCTGTGCCAGGAGTCAAGCCGGCTCCCCCCGAGCATCTCGGGCATGTCATCTTCATCGCGGCGGCGGCCGCGATGGGCGGCTTCCTGTTCGGCTACGACAGCGCTGTGATCAATGGCGCGGTCGAGGCCATCCGCGACCGGTACGACATCGGCTCCGCGGCGCTGGCCCAGGTCATCGCCATCGCCCTGATCGGCTGTGCCATCGGCGCGGCGGCCGCCGGCCGCATGGCCGACCGCATCGGCCGCATCCGCTGCATGCAGATCTCCGCGGCCCTCTTCACCATCAGCGCGATCGGCTCGGCGCTGCCCTTCGCCCTGTGGGACCTCGCCTTCTGGCGCATCATCGGCGGCTTCGCCATCGGCATGGCCTCCGTCATCGGCCCCGCCTACATCGCCGAGGTCTCCCCGCCCGCGTACCGCGGACGGCTCGGCTCGTTCCAGCAGGCCGCGATCGTCGTCGGCATCGCCATCTCGCAGCTCGTCAACTACGCCATCCTGAACGCCGCCGACGGCGACCAGCGTGGTCAGCTCCTCGGTGTCGAGGCCTGGCAGGTCATGCTCGGCGTCATGGTCATCCCGGCCGTCCTCTACGGTCTGCTCTCCTTCGCCATCCCCGAGTCGCCGCGCTTCCTGCTCGAGGTGGGCCGCAGGGACCGCGCCCGTGAGGTGCTCAAGGAGGTCGAGGGCGACAAGATCGACCTGGACGCCCGCATGAACGAGATCGAGACGGCCATGAAGGGCGAGCACAAGTCGACCTTCAAGGACCTGCTCGGCGGCAGCTTCCTCTTCCTGCCGATCGTCTGGATCGGTATCGGCCTCTCGGTGTTCCAGCAGTTCGTCGGCATCAACGTCGCGTTCTACTACTCCTCGACGCTGTGGCAGTCGGTCGGCGTCGACCCGACGGACTCGTTCTTCTACTCGTTCACCACGTCGATCATCAACATCATCGGCACCGTGATCGCCATGATCTTCGTGGACCGCGTCGGCCGTAAGCCGCTCGCCCTCATCGGCTCGGTGGGTATGGCCATCGGTCTCGGCCTGGAGGCCTGGGCCTTCTCCTACGACCTGGTCGACGGCAAGCTGCCGGCCACCCAGGGCTGGGTCGCCCTGATCGCCGCGCACGTCTTCGTCCTCTTCTTCGCCCTCTCCTGGGGTGTCGTGGTCTGGGTGTTCCTCGGCGAGATGTTCCCGAACCGGATCCGGGCCGCCGCGCTCGGTGTCGCCGCCTCCGCGCAGTGGATCGCCAACTGGGCCATCACCGCGAGCTTCCCGTCGCTGGCCGACTGGAACCTCTCGGCCACCTACGTGATCTACACCTGCTTCGCCGTCCTCTCCATCCCCTTCGTCCTGAAGTTCGTCAAGGAGACCAAGGGCAAGGCCCTGGAGGAGATGGGCTGACGGCCCGTACCACCGGCGGCCCCCCACGGCCGCCCGCTCGATGGCGGCTCCCCACGGCCGCCCGATCACCGGCGGCCCCCCACGGCCGCCGGTGACTCCCCTGAACTCGGGGGGAAGGGCCAAGTCCCCGCTGCCCCTCTCCCCGTACTCGTGAAGAGGGCGCGCCGCCCCGGCTCGGACCGTCAGGTCATACGAGCCGGGGCAGCACGCTTTCGCAGAACAGATGCAGACTGCGCCAGCCCTCGTCCACCGGCATCCCGCCGGACAGCGGATGCAGGACGAGGTTGTCCAGGCCCAGCTCCACGCACTGGTCCGGCGTGAGCACGCGGTAGACGCCCTCGGCGCGCAGCTCCTCGACCGTCGTGGCCGCCGACTTCACCGCCGAACGGATCTCGCCGGACTGCCACGAGGCGTACGTCCGGGCCTCGTGCAGGAAGTGGCGCCCGTACTCGGCCCAGGCCCGGTCCGGGTCCTCGGCGATGTGCAGCAGCGGCGTCTCGGCGCCGGGCATCATGGTCCAGCCCTCGGTGCCGTACTCGATCAGCCGCTCCTTGTAATAGGCCTCCAGCTCGGGCAGGTGCGCGCTCGGGAAGAACGGCAGGCCGAGCCGGGCGGCACGCCGGGCCGCCGCCTGGGAGGAGCCGCCCACCAGCAGCAGGGGGTGCGGGTCCGAGAACGGACGCGGGGTGACCCGTACCGTCCGGCCCCGGTAGCTGAACTCCTCGCCGGTCCAGGCCTTCAGCACCGTCTCCAGGAGCTCGTCCTGGAGCCTGCCGCGCCGCTTCCAGTCGACGTCGAACTGCGCGTACTCCTCGGGTCGGTAGCCGATGCCGGCCACGGTCACCAGGCGCCCGCCGCTGAGCAGGTCCAGCACGGCGATGTCCTCGGCCAGCCGCAGCGGGTCGTGCAGCGGGCCGATGACCGCCGAGACGGTGACCGCGATCTGCCGGGTCGCCCCGAAGACCGCGCCCGCGAACGCGAAGGGCGAGGGCAGCCAGTTGTTGACGGCGCCGTGGTGCTCCTCCGTCTGCACCGTGGTGATCCCGCGGTCGTCGGCGTACGTGGCCATCTCGACGGCGGCACGGTAGCGGTCGCTGAGCGAGGCGGGGGTGGCGTCGGGTTCGACGAGGTTGAAGCGCACGACCGTCACGGGCATGGGGAGCCCCCCTTCGTGTGTGGAGGGGGACGGTAGCTGACGAGGCGTCAGATTGCCATGGTGCGGGGACGGCGGGCTCTGCCCAGGGGACGTGACGCCGTGAAGCGGCAAGGGTGTGTCACGGCCCACCGTATGGGGCGTGACACACCCTGGGTACGCTGCGCGCACTCGTTCGTACCCAGTGAAACCGGAGCAGTCGGCCCGCCGCCTGCTGCCGATACTGAGGACGTTGTGACTCCGCCCTGAAGGCTTCCCGTCGACGCGAGGCCGAGCGGCGGACCAGCCCGGCCCGCAGGGGCACGCGGCCCCCGCACGGACAACGGCTGGCCGACGGATAGGTCACGCATACTGGGCTTGTTATGGAAACCATCATCCTTGCTGTAGTCATCGCCGTGGTGGTGATCGGCGCGCTCGGTGGGCTCGTCGTCGGCAGTCGCAAGCGGAAGCAGCTGCCCCCGCCGCCCCCCGCCGCCCCCGACATCACCGCCCCACCGGCCGAACCGCACGTCGGCGACGAGGCCGAGGCGCCGCACGACGAGCCGCGCCGCACCTTGGAGGAGGTGGATCTCCCCGACGGTTCGGCCGCCCCGTCGGTCGTCGTCGAGGAACCTCCGGTCGAGGCTCCCCAGATCGAGATCCCGGAACCGACCGCCGGGCGTCTGGTACGCCTGCGCACCCGGCTCTCCCGCTCGCAGAACGCGCTCGGCAAGGGGCTGCTCACGCTGCTCTCGCGCGAGCACCTCGACGACGAGACCTGGGAGGAGATCGAGGACACGCTGCTCGTCGCCGACGTCGGTGTGCAGCCCACCCAGGAACTGGTCGAGCGGCTGCGCGAGCGCGTCAAGGTGCTCGGCACCCGGACGCCGGACGAACTGCGCGGCCTGCTGCGCGAGGAACTGGTCCAGCTCCTCGTCCCGGAGTTCGACCGCGCGGTCAAGACCGACTCGAACCTCGACACCCCGGGCATCGTGATGGTCGTCGGAGTCAACGGCACCGGCAAGACCACCACCACCGGCAAGCTCGCGCGCGTGCTCGTCGCCGACGGCAAAAACGTTGTTCTCGGCGCCGCGGACACCTTCCGCGCCGCGGCCGCCGACCAGCTCCAGACCTGGGGCGAGCGCGTGGGCGCCCGTACCATCCGCGGCCCCGAGGGGGGCGACCCCGCCTCGATCGCGTTCGACGCGGTCAAGGAGGGCATCGAGGAGGGCGCGGACGTCGTCCTCATCGACACCGCGGGCCGGCTCCACACCAAGACCGGCCTCATGGACGAGCTCGGCAAGGTCAAGCGCGTCGTGGAGAAGCACGCGCCGCTCGACGAGGTGCTGCTCGTCCTCGACGCGACCACCGGACAGAACGGTCTCGTGCAGGCGCGCGTGTTCGCCGAGGTCGTCGAGATCACCGGCATCGTGCTGACCAAGCTCGACGGCACGGCGAAGGGCGGCATCGTCGTCGCGGTGCAGCGCGAGCTCGGCGTCCCGGTGAAGCTCGTCGGGCTCGGAGAGGGCGCGGACGACCTGGCGCCGTTCGAGCCGGAGGCGTTCGTCGACGCCCTCATCGGAGAGTGACCACCCGCGCGACCACGTAGGTGCCCGACGAGAAGCGCCCGACCCCGCAGCACTGCGGGGGACGGGCGCTTCGTGCTGTCCGGCTCGCTCCGGCGGGTCAGGCCCGCGAACGGTGTGCCACGTGGGCGAGCGTGCCCAGCAGCAGCCGCGCCGGGGGCGGCTTGGGGGCGGAGTCGAGAGCGGGGGAGCGCAGCCAGCGGACCGGGCCGAGCCCCGCGCGGTCGGAGGGCGGGGCGGTGATGAACGCGCCCGGTCCGAGGCCGTGCAGGTCGAGCGAGGCGTCGTCCCAGCCCATGCGGTAGAGCAGCTGGGGAAGTTCGGCGGCGGAACCGGGGGAGACGAAGAAGTGGGCGCGGCCGTCCGGGCCGGCCGTCACGGGGCCGAGCGGCAGCCCCATGCGCTCCAGCCGGACGAGCGCGCGGTGTCCGGCCGCCTCGGCGACCTCGATCACGTCGAAGGCCCGGCCGACCGGCAGCATCACCGCGGCACCCGGGAAGCCGGCCCAGATGCCGGTCGCCTCGTTCAGTGTGGTGCCCGCCGGGATCGTCGGGGCGAAGGCCAGGGGGTGCGCACCCGGCGCCGGGCAGTCGGCCCGGCCGCACGAGCACGCCCCCGCGGCGGC
This sequence comes from Streptomyces sp. NPDC001914, assembly GCF_042891215.1. Classification (NCBI taxonomy): domain Bacteria; kingdom Bacillati; phylum Actinomycetota; class Actinomycetes; order Kitasatosporales; family Streptomycetaceae; genus Streptomyces; species Streptomyces sp. NPDC001914. Next base: position 143,576 of record NZ_JBIASW010000015.1, on the reverse strand, counting down.
TCGGGCGCCCGGGACGACGTCCCATCCCCACAGTCCGGTGAACGCGGCGACGGCGCCGCCCTCCGACGAGCGGCCGCGGCGACGAGCACCGGTCCGGATGTCGCGCATCGCCCGACTACTGCCGATCGTGAAGCCCATGCCCCCTCCAACGGGTCCGGTGCGCCCGTGGTTACGTGGCGGAACCGGATTGTCACCCTCTGTTCCTGCCTGCCCGGTTTCACGCGATCCAGACAGCGCCTTGTCGCGCATGGGGTGGTGTGCTCGGTTCCGTGCGCCCTGGAGTGCGCCTCTCCGCCCACCCTTGGTCGTTCCGTGTCAAGTGAATCGCGAGCAGGGCGACTGGAGTTCATTCGAAGGGGTGGCGAATGGTGGCGTTTCACGGATCGCCATGGCTGGACGCGTGATCGTAGGATTACTTTGAGTGCACGAGTCCTGGGGTTTTGTTTACTCGTGAGTATGCCAAGGGCAAGCAGGGTTCCCGTTCGAAGGGTGTGAACTACCGGACGCGCGGCCGCGTTTACGGGCATTCTGATAGGGCTTGGCGCAGAGCGGCGACAAGTGGTCTCGGGGAGTGGGGGCGTTCCAGTGGGCGGCAACGGCGGAGGCGGGACGAACGCTGACAGGCGCCCCAACGAGCTGCTCGGCTCGTGGTTCGTGCGCAGCGGCTGGTCGAAGGGTGAGCTGGCGCGCCAGGTGAACCGCAGGGCCCGCCAGTTGGGGGCCAACCACATCTCGACGGACACCTCGCGGGTGCGCCGCTGGCTGGACGGGGAGAACCCGCGCGAGCCGATCCCGCGGATCCTGTCGGAGCTGTTCTCCGAGCGGTTCGGCTGCGTCGTCGCCGTGGAGGATCTCGGTCTGCGCGTGGCCCACCAGGCACCCTCCGTGTCCGGCATCGACCTTCCCTGGACCGGCCCCCAGACCGTCGCGCTCATCAGTGAGTACTCGCGCAGCGACCTGATGCTGGCGCGGCGCGGCTTCCTCGGCAGCTCGCTGGGGCTCTCCGCGGGCCCGGCCCTGATCGAGCCCATGCAGCGCTGGCTCGTCCCCACCCCGCCGGGGCCCTACGAGGCGCCCGAACCGCCGGCCTCGACGCGCCGCGGCGGCAGGCTCTCCCAGCCTGAACTGGACCTCCTCGAGTCCACGACCGTGATGTTCCGTCAGTGGGACGCGCAGTGCGGCGGCGGACTGCGCCGCAAGGCCGTCGTCGGCCAGCTGCACGAGGTGACCGACCTCCTCCAGGAGCCGCAGCCCGCCGCCACCGAGAAGCGCCTGTTCAAGGTCGCCGCCGAACTGGCCGAGCTGGCGGGCTGGATGAGCTACGACGTGGGCCTCCAGCCCACCGCGCAGAAGTACTTCGTGCTCGCGCTGCACGCCTCGAAGGAGGCGGGGGACAAGCCGCTCGGCTCGTACATCCTCTCCAGCATGAGCCGTCAGATGATCCACCTCGGGCGGCCCGACGACGCGCTGGAGCTGATCCACCTCGCCCAGTACGGCAGTCGTGACTGCGCGAGCCCGCGCACCCAGTCGATGCTGTATGCGATGGAGGCCCGCGCCTACGCCAACATGGGGCAGCCCGGAAAGTGCAAGCGGGCCGTCCGCATGGCCGAGGACACCTTCTCCGACGTGCACGACTGGGACGAGCCGGACCCGGACTGGATCCGCTTCTTCTCCCGGGCCGAGCTGTACGGCGAGAACTCGCACTCCTACCGGGACCTCGCCTACGTCGCCGGGCGCAGCCCCACGTACGCCTCCATGGCCGAACCCCTGATGCAGAAGGCGGTCGACCTCTTCCACCAGGATTCCGAGCACCAGAGGTCGTACGCGCTCAACCTCATCGGCATGGCCACCGTGCACCTGCTGCAGCGTGAGCCCGAGCAGAGTGCCGTCCTGGCCAAGGAAGCCCTGAGGGTCGGCAAGAAGGTCCGCTCCGAGCGCGTCAACACTCGTATCCGAAAGACGGTCGACACCGCCGTCCGGGACTTCGGCGATCTCGCCGAGGTCATCGACCTCACCGACCAGCTCGCCGTCGACCTGCCCGAGACCGCCGAGGCGGTCTGACAGCCGGCCGCCGCGGCGGCCCCGCCCCGTACCCCGGCCGCGGCCGGTCGTCCTGAACTGCCCGACTCGGCTCCCCCATGCCAGGTCATCGGACGACCGGACGTGGCCGGTTCCGCTGTATGCGGCCCCGGGCGGCGTCGCCCGCCCGGACGCGGCCGGCCCCCGCGGGAATGCCCCGCACGGTGGTCAGGTCCCCGCGCGCCGAGGGCGCCGCGAGCTTCCTGCCGGAGATTGCGTCACGATAACGATCGCTTCGACCACAATCAGGCAGTTCATGAACGTGTAACACACAGAGCGCCTTCGTCACTGGTGCGAAACATCGAGGGGCGTCCACGGAAACGGCGCTGCGTCAATCTCATGGCGCATAACCGGCCCACCCCTCACGACCACTCAGGCTTCGCCCGCACGGGGCCGTACCAACGACGAGGAGACGCCGATGGCACCAGCCATCACCCTTGCCGCAGAGGCACCCAAGCTGTCTGCCGCCAACACAGGGTTCATGCTCATCTGTTCCGCCCTCGTGCTCATCATGACGCCGGGCCTCGCCTTCTTCTACGGAGGCATGGTCCGCGTCAAGAGCACGCTCAACATGCTGATGATGAGCTTCATCAGCATGGGGATCATCACCATCCTGTGGGTGCTGTACGGCTTCTCCCTCGCCTTCGGCACGGACAAGGGATCGTTCATCGGCTGGACCTCGGACTGGGTCGGCCTCAGCAACATCGGCCTGACGGAGCTGTGGGACGGGTACACCATCCCGGTCTTCGTCTTCATGGTCTTCCAGCTCATGTTCGCGATCATCACGCCCGCGCTGATAAGCGGTGCCCTCGCGGACCGCGTGAAGTTCACGGCGTGGTCGCTGTTCATCACGCTGTGGGCCACGCTCGTCTACTTCCCCGTCGCCCACTGGGTCTGGGGCGCCGGGGGCTGGGCCTTCGAGCTCGGTGTGATCGACTTCGCCGGTGGTACGGCGGTCCACATCAACGCGGGTGCCGCGGCGCTCGGCGTGATCCTGGTCATCGGCAAGCGCGTCGGATTCAAGAAGGACCCGATGCGCCCGCACAGCCTCCCGCTGGTGATGCTCGGCTCCGGTCTGCTGTGGTTCGGCTGGTTCGGATTCAACGCCGGCTCGTGGCTCGGCAACGACGACGGCGTCGGCGCGCTGATGTTCGTCAACACGCAGATCGCCACCGCGGCCGCCATGCTGGCCTGGCTCCTCTACGAGAAGATCCGGCACGGCGCGTTCACCACGCTCGGCGCCGCCTCCGGCGCGGTCGCCGGCCTGGTCGCCATCACCCCGTCCGGCGGCGCGGTCTCCCCGCTCGGCGCCATCGCGGTCGGCGCCATCGCCGGTGTCCTGTGCGCCATGGCCGTCGGCCTGAAGTACAAGTTCAACTACGACGACTCCCTGGACGTCGTCGGTGTCCACCTCGTCGGCGGTGTCATCGGCTCCCTGCTGATCGGCCTCTTCGCCAGCGGCAAGGGCCAGTCCACGGTCGAGGGCCTCTTCTACGGCGGCGGCCTGACCCAGTTCTGGAAGCAGTGCGCCGGCGTCTTCGCCGTCCTCGGCTACTCCCTGGTCGTCTCCGCGATCCTCGCCTTCGTCATCGACAAGACCCTCGGCATGCGGGTCACCGAGGACGAGGAGATCGCCGGCATCGACCAGGCCGAGCACGCCGAGACCGCATACGACTTCAGCGGCGCCGGTGGCGGCGCCGCCCGGACCGCCGTGCCCGCCCCGGCCGACACGGACGCCAAGAAGGTGGACGCATGAAGCTCATCACCGCCGTCGTGAAGCCCCACCGGCTCGACGAGATCAAAGAGGCGCTGCAGGCATTCGGGGTCCACGGACTGACGGTCACCGAGGCGAGCGGCTACGGTCGGCAGCGGGGACACACCGAGGTGTACCGCGGCGCCGAGTACACGGTCGACCTCGTCCCGAAGATCCGCATCGAGGTGCTGGTCGAGGACGACGACGCCGAACAGCTCGTCGACGTCGTCGTCAAGGCGGCCCGTACCGGCAAGATCGGTGACGGCAAGGTGTGGTCCGTCCCGGTCGACACGGCCGTCCGGGTCCGCACCGGCGAGCGCGGCCCCGACGCACTCTGACGGACCGGCCCGCACGAAGAGGAAAGACAGGAGTCGCTGGGTGACGAGTACGGACACGCGAGTGGAAGCAGAAGACTCGGGACCCAGCGGCTACGCGGCGGCCCGGCTGCGCCTCCTCCAGGAGGGGGCGCGGTCCGGGCCGCCGCGCCGTACCGCCCTCGCGGAACTGACGGACGACTGGCTGACCGGCCTGTTCACCGCCGGATCACAGGGCCTGCGCGGGGTCTCCCTGATCGCCGTCGGCGGCTACGGCCGCGGCGAACTCTCCCCGCGCAGCGACCTCGACCTGCTCCTCCTGCACGACGGCACCGACCCCGGCGCCGTCGCCGCCCTCGCCGACCGCGTCTGGTACCCCGTGTGGGACCTCGGCCTCGACCTCGACCACTCGGTCCGCACCCCCGCCGAGGCCCGCAAGACCGCCGCCGACGACCTCAAGGTCCAGCTCGGCCTCCTCGACGCCCGCCACATCGCGGGCGACCTCGGCCTCACCGCCGGACTGCGCACGGCCGTCCTCGCCGACTGGCGCAACCAGGCACCGAAACGGCTGCCCCAGCTCCAGGAACTGTGCGCGGAGCGCGCCGAACGCCAGGGCGAACTCCAGTACCTCCTCGAACCCGACCTGAAGGAAGCCCGCGGCGGACTGCGCGACGCCACCGCACTGCGCGCCGTCGCCGCCTCCTGGCTTGCGGACGCACCCCGCGAAGGCCTCGCCGACGCCCGCCGCCGGCTCCTGGACGTCCGCGACGCCCTGCACCTCGCCACCGGCCGCGCCACCGACCGCCTCGCCCTCCAGGAACAGGACCAGGTCGCCGCCGAACTCGGACTGCTGGACGCCGACACCCTCCTGCGCCAGGTCTACGAGGCCGCCCGCGTCGTGTCGTACGCCAGCGACGTCACCTGGCGCGAAGTCGGACGCGTCCTGCGCTCGCGCTCCGTACGCCCGCGGCTGCGCGCCATGCTGGGCGGCGGCAAGCCCGTCGCGGAGCGGTCCCCGCTCGCCGAAGGCGTGGTCGAACAGGACGGCGAAGTGGTGCTCGCCCGCGCCGCCCGGCCCGAGCGCGACCCCGTGCTCCCGCTGCGCGCCGCGGCCGCCGCCGCCCAGGCGGACCTCCCGCTCTCCCTGCACGCCGTACGGCGGATGGCCGCCGCCGCCCGTCCCCTCCCCACTCCCTGGCCCGCCGAGGCCCGCGAACAGCTCGTCACCCTCCTCGGCTCGGGCCGCCCGACCGTCGAGGTCTGGGAGGCGCTGGAGGCCGAAGGGCTCATCACCCGGCTGCTGCCCGACTGGGAGCGGGTGCGCTGCCGGCCCCAGCGCAACGCCGTCCACATCTGGACCGTCGACCGCCACCTCATCGAGACGGCCGTCCGCGCCTCCGAACTGACCCGCCGCGTCGGCCGCCCCGACCTCCTCCTCGTCGCCGCACTGCTCCACGACATCGGCAAGGGCTGGCCCGGCGACCACTCCGTCGCAGGCGAGATCATCGCCCGTGACGTGGCCGCCCGCATCGGCTTCGACCGCGTCGACGTGACGGTGCTCGCCACCCTAGTACGCCACCATCTGCTGCTCGTCGACACCGCGACCCGGCGCGACCTGGAGGACCCGGCCACCGTCCGCTCGGTCGCCGAGGCCGTCGGCTCCCAGGGCACCCTGGAGCTGCTGCACGCGCTCACCGAGGCGGACGCCCTGGCCACCGGGCCCGCCGCCTGGTCCTCCTGGCGCGGCTCCCTCGTCGCCGACCTGGTCAAACGGGTCTCGGCCGTGCTCTCCGGGGACGCGCCCGAGGAGCCCGAGGCCGTCGCGCCGACCGCCGAGATGGAACGCCTCGCGATCGAGGCCTGCCGCACCGGCGGGCCCGTCCTGGCCCTGCGCGCGCAGACGGAACCCCTCGACACCGAGGGCGAGGCCGCCGCGGCCCCCGAGGACCCGGAACCGCTCGGCGTGGAACTCCTCATCGCCGTCCCCGACCAGCCCGGCGTGCTGCCCTCGGTGGCGGGCGTCCTCGCGATGCACCGGCTGACCGTCCGCACGGCCGAGCTGCGCGCCCTGGACCTGCCCGACGGCGTCGACGGCTCGGTGCTGCTGCTCAACTGGCGCGTCGCCGCCGAGTACGGCTCCCTGCCCCAGGCCGCCCGGCTGCGCGCCGACCTCGTACGCGCCCTCGACGGCTCCCTCGACATCAGCGCCCGTCTCGCCGAGCGCGACGCCGCCTACCCGCGCCGCCGGGGCGTCGTCGCGCCCCCGGCGCGCGTGACCGTCGCGCCCGCGGCGTCCCGCCTGGCCACGGTCATCGAGGTCCGCGCCCACGACGCCCCGGGTCTGCTGCACCGCATCGGGCGGGCCCTGGAGAACGCGCGGGTGCGGGTACGGAGCATGCACGTCTCCACGCTCGGCGCGAACGCCGTCGACGCCTTCTACGTGACGGGCACGAAGGGAGAGCCGCTGCCCGGCGAGGAGGCGGCCTCGGTGGCCCGGGCGGTGGAGGAGGCACTGCGAGCCTGACCTCGGGCCGGGCGGCCCCGCACGGGTTCCCTGTGCACCGGGGTCCCCTCACGACCCGCACGGCACTCGGGCCCGCGTTCCGCCTCGTGCGGCCCTTGCCCCGTGTCCGGTCTCGTCTCGATGCCGGGCCCACGTCCGTGTTCGCCCGTGCGGGAATGTGATCTCCGTGACGCGTGGCGCCGCTCCCGCGCTCCACGACGGTCCTGAGGGACTCGCCAGCCGCGTCCCCACCCGTCGAATGCGGTGTGCGGGGACGAATCGCTTGCGGGGCCGGATACCCTGGAGGGCAGCCCGAAACCGACCCCGACTCCGAGGACCGAAGCCACCGTGTTCGATACCCTCTCCGACCGCCTCAGCGCGACGTTCAAAAACCTCCGCGGCAAGGGGCGCCTCAGTGAGGCGGACATCGACGCCACGGCCCGCGAGATCCGCATCGCGCTCCTCGAAGCCGACGTCGCCCTGCCTGTCGTCCGCACGTTCATCAAGAACGTCAAGGAGAGGGCGCTCGGCAGCGAGGTCTCCAGGGCCCTCAACCCGGCCCAGCAGGTCCTGAAGATCGTGAACGACGAGCTCGTCACGATCCTCGGCGGTGAGACCCGTCGCCTCCGGTTCGCCAAGAACCCGCCCACCGTGATCATGCTCGCGGGCCTCCAGGGCGCGGGCAAGACCACGCTCGCCGGAAAGCTCGGCAAGTGGCTCAAGGACCAGGGCCACTCCCCGATCCTCGTCGCCGCCGACCTCCAGCGCCCGAACGCGGTGAACCAGCTCAGCGTCGTCGCCGAGCGCGCGGGCATCGCCGTCTACGCCCCCGAGCCGGGCAACGGCGTCGGCGACCCGGTCAAGGTCGCCAAGGACTCCATCGAGTTCGCGAAGGCCAAGGTCCACGACATCGTGATCGTGGACACCGCCGGCCGCCTCGGTATCGACCAGGAGCTGATGCAGCAGGCCGCGGACATCCGCGACGCCGTCAGCCCGGACGAGATCCTCTTCGTCGTCGACGCGATGATCGGCCAGGACGCGGTCAACACCGCCGAGGCCTTCCGCGACGGCGTCGGCTTCGACGGCGTGGTGCTCTCCAAGCTCGACGGTGACGCCCGCGGTGGTGCCGCCCTGTCGATCCGGCAGATCACCGGCAAGCCGATCATGTTCGCCTCGAACGGCGAGAAGCTCGACGACTTCGACGCCTTCCACCCTGACCGGATGGCTTCCCGCATCCTCGACATGGGTGACCTCCTCACCCTGATCGAGCAGGCGGAGAAGACGTTCAGCCAGGAAGAGGCCGAGAAGATGGCCTCCAAGCTGGCGTCCAAGAAGGGCCAGGACTTCACCCTGGACGACTTCCTGGCCCAGATGGAGCAGGTCCGGAAGATGGGCAGCATCAGCAAGCTGCTCGGCATGCTCCCGGGCATGGGCCAGATCAAGGACCAGATCAACAACCTGGACGAGCGGGACGTCGACCGCGTCGGCGCGATCATCAAGTCGATGACCCCGGGTGAGCGCCAGGACCCGACGATCATCAACGGCTCCCGCCGCGCCCGTATCGCCAAGGGCTCCGGCGTCGAGGTCAGCGCGGTCAAGGGCCTGGTCGAGCGCTTCTTCGAGGCCCGCAAGATGATGTCCCGCATGGCCCAGGGCGGCGGGATGCCGGGCATGCCGGGGATGCCGGGCATGGGCGGCGGCCCCGGCCGCACCAAGAAGAAGCCGAAGCAGGCCAAGGGCAAGCAGCGCTCCGGCAACCCGATGAAGCGCAGGCAGCAGGAGGAAGAGGAGGCCGCCCGCCGCGAGGCCGGCGCGCAGGGCGGCAACGCCTTCGGCCTCCCGCAACAGGGTGCTCAGGAGGACTTCGAGCTGCCGGACGAGTTCAAGAAGTTCATGGGCTGACGCTCATGGAATGACCTCCCGTCCCGCGCGGGAGCACGGTCGTGACGCCCACTGGGGGCGCCTCTCACCACGAGAGGCGCCCCCAGTGGCATGACCGCGGGTGCCGGTGTCCGCCATATGTCGTAACGTCCCCTTATGAGCAACCCTGTGCCACCGCGCAAGGCACCGGACCAGCCATGGCGTACCGAGGGCACGCCACCCGAGCCGACACCGCCGCCGGGAGGCCGGCGGAAGCTGCCGGGCGGCTGGTGGAGCCTTGCCCTGGCCGCGCTCATCGTCTTCCTGATCGCCAACCTGGTGCTGTCCTTCTACAACAAGGGCAACGAACCGACGATCTCGTACACGGAGTTCAGCCGGCAGGTCGACGACGGCAACGTCACCAAGATCTACGCCAAGGGCGACGCGATCCAGGGACAGCTCAAGACCTCGCAGGAGAAGCCCGACGGCGACGGGAAGTACACCAAGTTCAAGACACAGCGGCCGGTCTTCGCGGGCGACAAGCTGTGGGACAACCTCCAGAAGCACGACGTCACCGTGACCGCCTCGCCGGTGGTCCAGGAACGCAGCTTCCTGTTCAACCTGCTGATCTCGCTCGCCCCGATGATCCTGCTCGTCGTCCTGTGGATCTTCATCGCCCGGCGGATGGGCTCCGGCATGGGCGGCGCGGGCGGCATGCTCGGCCGCAAGACGCCCCCCAAGCCGGTGGAACTCGTGCCCGGCGGCAAGCGCACCACGTTCTCGGACGTGGCCGGCATCGACGAGGTGGCCGGCGAGGTCGACGACGTCGTGGACTTCCTCAAGAACCCCGACGCCTACCGCAGGATGGGCGCCAAGATGCCGCGCGGAGTGCTGCTGGCCGGGCCGCCCGGCACGGGCAAGACCCTGCTCGCGCGGGCCGTCGCGGGCGAGGCGGGCGTCCCGTTCTTCTCCGCCTCCGCCTCCGAGTTCATCGAGATGATCGTGGGCGTCGGCGCCTCACGCGTGCGCGAACTGTTCGCCGAGGCCCGCAAGGTGGCCCCGTCGATCATCTTCATCGACGAGATCGACACCATCGGACGGTCCCGGTCGGGCGGCTCCGCCATGGGCGGCCACGACGAGCGCGAGCAGACGCTCAACCAGATCCTCACCGAGATGGACGGCTTCTCCGGCTCGGAGGGCGTCATCGTCATCGCCGCCACCAACCGCGCGGACATCCTGGACCCGGCGCTCACCCGGCCCGGGCGGTTCGACCGTGTCGTCAACGTCTCGCCGCCCGACCGCGGCGGCCGGAAGGCGATCCTGGAGATCCACACCCGCGAGATCCCGCTCGCCGAGGACGTGGACCTGACCCAGGTGGCCCGGACCACCCCGGGCATGACCGGCGCGGACCTCGCCAACCTCGCCAACGAGGCGGCCCTGCTCGCCGTCAAGCGCAAGCAGGACGCGGTGACCCAGAGCGACCTCTCCGAAGCGCTCGAAAAGGTCCAGCTCGGCGCCGAACGCTCGCTGGTCATGCCGTACGAGGAGCGCCGCCGCACCGCGTACCACGAGAGCGGCCACGCCCTGCTCGGGATGCTGCGCCCCGGTGCCGACCCCGTCCGCAAGATCACCATCGTTCCGCGCGGCCGCGCGCTGGGCGTCACCCTCTCGACGCCGGACGCGGACCGGTACGCGTACACCGAGGCGTATCTGCGCGGCCGGATCATCGGCGCCCTCGGTGGCATGGCCGCCGAGCACGTCGTGTACGACGTGATCACCACGGGCTCGGAGAACGACCTGGAACAGGTCACCAACCTCGCCCGCGGCATGGTGGCCCGCTGGGGCATGAGCGAACGCGTCGGCCGGCTGTCCGCGCTGCCGAACGACGCCCAGCAGGCCTACGGCCTGGCGGCCGCCCCCGCCACCCTCGACTCGATCGACCACGAGATGCGCCGCATCGTCGACGAGTGCTACGAGGAGGCCTGCCAGAAGCTCCGCGACCACCGGGGACAGCTCGACGCCCTCGCGGAGGCGCTCCTCGCGAACGAGACCCTGGAGGAGGCCGAGGCATACCGGATCGCCGGCGTCCCGCGGACAACGAAGGAGGTGTGAACCCGGCCCCCGCAACCGCCCCGGGACCGCACCCAAGCCACCGCACTCCCGCAGCCGGAACCCGGCGGAAGGCGACGGCCTGATGCGGGCACGGCCCCGACCCGCCCACCGGTCTCAGGGCGTACGGGCGACCAGATACCGGAACACGTTCGGCATCCAGACGGTCCCGTCCCGCCGCAGATGAGGATGCAGCGCCTCGGCCACTTCCTTGTCGACCTGGGCCTGGTCGGTGGCTTCCACTGCGGCGTCGAAGAGCCCCGTCGAGAGCAGCCCGCGCACGGCACTGTCCACATCGGCGTAACCGAACGGGCAGGCCACCCGCCCCGAGCCGTCCGGCCGCAGTCCGGCCCGCTGGGCCACGTCCTCCAGGTCGTCCCGGCGGGCCGCACGCCAGCTCGCCGCACCGCGCAGGGGCTCGGCCAGTTTCGTGGCCACCCGCAGCACGGCCGAGGTGGTGCACCGCTCCGGCGGCCCCCACCCGACGAGCACCACGGGCGTTCCCCGCCCCGCGAGCGGTGCCGCCTCCGCGAGCTGCGCGCCGAGCCCCTCGGAGTCCCCGGCCACGCACCCGATCGGCTCGAACGCGGTCACCAGGTTGTACGCGGGAGCCCCCTCCACCACCGTGTCCCGAGGGGACCCGGACACGATCCGGACATCGGCGCGCGGACCCGGCTCCCGTTCCGCCGGCAGCAGGCGTTCCCGTGCGAGGGCCAGCCGTTCGGGCGACGAGGAGTCGACACCCGTGACCGCGGCGCCGCGCGAGCCGGCCATCAGCAGGGCGAGCCCCGAACCGCAGCCGAGCCCGAGCAGCCGTGTCCCGCCGCCCACTTCGAGCCGCTCGTAGACGGCCTCGAAGAGCGGCACCAGCATCCGCTCCTGGATCTCGGCCCAGTCACGCGCGCGTGCACCCCGGTCCGAGCGGGGCGGTGGGCCCGCATGAGGAAGGTGCTGCCGCACGAGCGTAGGTGTCATCGAAAGTGCCCCAATCCGCCGAGAGTTGCCGCCGGGCCCCCCTTCCTCCGCCCCCGCGTGCGAGGCCCGCTCTCCCCCCGTATGTCAGGTAACTCCGCCCTCGACGTGCCGTCCAGGGGTCTCGGGGGCCCGTTTACGGCCCAGCCGCGAAAGGCGCAAGAATTCACATACCGGCAACGTGGGCCCGTAGCATCACCCGCATGGCAAAGGCACCCGTTCTCACGCCCCAGGCGGACGATTTCCCGCGCTGGTACCAGGACTTGATCAACAAGGCCGAGCTCGCCGACAACGGACCGGTGCGCGGCACCATGGTCATCCGGCCCTACGGGTACGGGCTGTGGGAGCGGATGCAGCAGGAGATGGACGCCCGCATCAAGCGGGCGGGTGCCCAGAACGCCTACTTCCCGCTGTTCATCCCGCAGTCGTACCTGACCCGGGAGGCGGAGCACGTCGAGGGATTCGCGCCCGAACTCGCGGTCGTCACGCACGGCGGCGGCAAGGAGCTGGAGGAGCCGGTCGTCGTCCGCCCGACCTCCGAGACGATCATCAACGAGTACTTCTCCAAGTGGGTGCAGAGCTACCGCGACCTGCCGCTGCTGATCAACCAGTGGGCGAACGTGGTCCGTTGGGAGATGCGCCCGAGGGTGTTCCTGCGAACGACCGAATTCCTCTGGCAGGAGGGCCACACCGCGCACGCCACGTACGAGGACGCCCGGGACTACGCCGCGCACATCCACGAGGAGGTGTACGCCGACTTCATGGTGAACGTCCTCGGCATCGATGTCGTCCTTGGCCGGAAGACGGCGAGCGAGCGGTTCGCCGGAGCCGTCAACACCCTCACCCTCGAAGGGATGATGGGCGACGGCAAGGCGCTCCAGCTGGGCACCAGCCACGAGCTGGGGCAGAACTTCGCGCGGGCGTTCAACACCCGGTACCTGTCGAAGGACGGGCAGCAGGAGCTCGTCTGGCAGACCTCCTGGGGGGCCTCGACCCGCATGGTGGGTGGCCTGATCATGTCGCACGGTGATGACAGTGGGTTGCGGGTGCCGCCCCGGCTCGCCCCGGTACAGGTCGTCGTCCTCGCGATCAAGGGGGACGAGGCGGTTCTGGCCAAGGTCCGCGAGATCGGCGAGCGGCTGGCGGCGGCGGGCGTGCGGGTCCAGGTCGACGACCGCACGGACACCCCGTTCGGGCGCCGCGCCGTCGACTGGGAGCTCAAGGGTGTCCCCGTACGGGTCGAGGTCGGCCCCCGTGACCTGGAGAACGGCACGGCGATGCTCGTCCGCCGCATCCCCGGGGGCAAGGAGCCCGTGGCCCTCGACGCGCTGGCCGCCCTGCTCCCCGGCCTCCTGGAGGAGGACCAGGCGCTCCTCCTGAGGCAGTCCCGCGAGCGCCGCGAGTCCCGTACGGCGGACGTGTCGTCCATCGAAGCGGCCGTGGAGAGTGCCGTGGCCGGCGGCTGGGCGCGCATCCCCTGGGCCGACCTCGGCGAAGAGGGCGAGGCCAGGCTCGCGGAGCACGCGGTGACCGTACGGTGTCTGGTCGCCGAGGACGGGTCGGTGCCCGACACCGACGACGCACCCGGTAACGTCGCCGTCGTCGCCCGCGCGTACTGAGCGGAACAACAGGGCGGCCGAAACACCTCTTGCGCATCTGCCGACCACAGGTGCCCCGGCGTGCGGAGAGCGTCTACGCGCCGGGGCGTACGTGTTACTACGTACCGCCTTGGTACGAGCTGTGACGCTTCTCCGCAGATCGGCGCACCCGACCTCGTCGGTTCACATCAGTGCCAACTGACGGGTACGTGCAAATTATTTGGGATGCCCCGTAATAGGAACACGGAGGCACTTCCGCTCGTTCTCATTACGTGAGCACGACACCACCTGTTCTCGCCGCAGAGCTGGCAGGCGCGTGGGCCGACATTCAGCGGCACCACCCCGAACTGCCCGATCTTGCCGCGCCAGAGTCCCTGATCGGAGAATCGTCGTCCGCCTGCGGGCACGAACTCTCCTTCGAGCGACTGCTTCACGAAGCAGTCCACGGCATCGCCGCCGCCCGCGGAGTCCGCGACACCTCGCGCGCCGGCCGGTATCACAACCGCAGATTCCTCGCGATCGCCGAGGAGCTGGGCCTCGACCACCCCGAGGAGCCGCATCCCAGCAGTGGCTTCTCGCTGGTCACGCTCAACCCCGAGGCGAAGCGCCGCTACCGCCCGACCATCGAGCGGCTCCAGCGCGCGCTGAAGGCCCATACGGCCGCCACGTCCGCCGACACCGCCCGCTCGTTCCGCGGCCCGGCCGCCCGTCACGGCTCCTCCGGGGGAGGTGTCCGCGTCAAGGCCGTCTGCGACTGCGGACGGAACGTGCGCGTGGTCCCGTCCGTCCTCGCGCAGGCGCCGATCGTGTGCGGAGGGTGCGGCAAGCCCTTCCGGATTCCGGAGGTGGTCGGGGCGGCCGCCGGCTGAGGTGTGGGCTCCACCGGCGTCTCGTGGGTGCCGGACGAGTTCGCGCGGCCCGTGAGCAGTCGTGCCTCCCCCACTGCGCTCGAGCACGTGGGGGAATTCAGGAGGCACGAGTGCGCGCGGGCGGCGTCTGTCCGACGTCCCCGGAAGCCGGTGCACGCCGCCCATGCCTGTGGGGCACCCGGAACGCCGGGTGCCCCACAGGCATGGGCCCGTACAGGTGCGGGCTTGGGCGTGGGCTTCCGCATGCGCCTCATGTGCTCCATGTGCCTTGTGCGCCTCATGTGCCGACTCGCTCCGGAGGGGGCCGGTCCGGGCGTCGCCGTCCGGGCGCGGTTCCCACCGCGTGTGGTCCCGGGCACCCTCGGTCCGGGCGGAGCGCGGGATGTGGCAGAATGGCTAGCTGTACTCGACAGCCGCATAGGACCCCTCTCTCCTCCGGCTGACGCGTCCATCGGGCACTCGGGTACCGCAACCCCACGCGGCCATCTCTGCGTGCCCAACCCCGTCAAGACCAGGAGACACCACTTCCGTGGCAGTCAAGATCAAGCTGAAGCGTCTGGGCAAGATCCGTTCGCCTCACTACCGCATCGTCGTCGCCGACTCCCGTACCCGCCGTGACGGCCGGGCCATCGAGGAGATCGGTCTGTACCACCCGGTGCAGAACCCTTCGCGCATCGAGGTCGACTCGGACCGTGCGCAGTACTGGCTGGGTGTCGGCGCGCAGCCGACCGAGCCCGTGCTCGCCATCCTGAAGCTGACCGGTGACTGGCAGAAGTTCAAGGGCCTGCCGGCCCCGGCTCCGCTGCTCGTCGCCGAGCCGAAGGCCGCGCGCCCGCTGTTCGACGCCCTCGGTGGCGAGGACACGGGCAAGGGTGAGGCCATCACCCAGAAGAAGAAGGCTGAGAAGAAGGACGAGGCCGCGGCCGAGTCCGAGTCGACCGAGGCCTGAGCATGCTCGAGGAGGCTCTCGAGCACCTCGTGAAGGGCATCGTCGACAACCCCGACGACGTGCAGGTCGCCTCGCGCAACCTGCGCCGCGGGCGCGTTCTCGAGGTCCGGGTCCACCCGGACGACCTCGGCAAGGTGATCGGCCGCAACGGCCGCACCGCGCGCGCTCTGCGTACCGTCGTGGGCGCCATCGGCGGCCGCGGTGTCCGCGTCGACCTCGTCGACGTGGACCACGTCCGCTGACGTAACAGGCAACACCGGCTCGGGCCGGGGAGGGCTTACGAGCCGTCCCCGGCCCGAAGTCGTCTGCGAACCCGTCCACGCGGCCAGAACCGCATGGACGCCCGTCCGCTCCCGGACGCCCGCGCCCCCGCGGCCGTCCGTCCCAAGACATCGCCGTCGGCACACGACAGGAGATCAAGCACAGTGCAGCTGGTAGTCGCTCGCGTCGGCCGTGCCCACGGCATCAAGGGCGAGGTCACCGTGGAGGTCCGCACCGACGAGCCGGAGCTCCGGCTCGGCCCCGGTGCCGTCCTGCTCACCGATCCGGCCTCCACCGGACCACTGACCATCGAGACGGGCCGCGTCCACAGCGGTCGTCTCCTGCTGCGCTTCGCGGGCGTGCGGGACCGCAACGCCGCCGAGGCCCTGCGCAACACCCTGCTGATCGCCGAGGTCGACCCCGACGAGACGCCCGAGGACCCGGACGAGTACTACGACCACCAGCTCATGGACCTGGACGTGGTCACCGCGGACGGCGCCGAGGTCGGACGCATCACGGAGATCTCGCACCTGCCCTCGCAGGACCTGTTCGTCGTGGAGCGCCCGGACGGCACCGAGGTGCTGATCCCGTTCGTGGAGGAGATCGTCGTCGAGATCGACCTGGAGGAGCAGCGGGCCGTCATCGACCCGCCCCCCGGCCTGATCGACGACCGCGCGGAGGTCGTCTCCACCAGGGACGCGGAGAACGGCTCCGGGGGAGACACGGAGAACGCCTCCGCCGGGGACGCGGAGAACACCTCCGCAGGGTCCGGCGAGGACGCCACGGAGGCCGGCGCCTGATGCGGCTCGACGTGGTCACGATCTTCCCCGAGTACCTGGAACCGCTCAACGTCTCGCTGGTCGGCAAGGCCCGCGCCCGCGGTCAGCTGAACGTGCACGTGCACGATCTGAGGGACTGGACGTACGACCGGCACAACACGGTCGACGACACCCCCTACGGCGGCGGCCCCGGCATGGTCATGAAGACCGAGCCCTGGGGAGACGCCCTGGACTCCGCGCTGGCGGACGGATACGAGACGGGCGCCCACGGCCCCGCCCTCGTGGTCCCCACCCCCAGCGGGCGCCCGTTCACCCAGCAGCTCGCCGTCGAGCTCTCCGAACGCCCCTGGCTGGTCTTCACGCCCGCGCGCTACGAGGGCATCGACCGCCGTGTCATCGACGAGTACGCGACGAGGATGCCCGTCTACGAGGTGTCCATCGGCGACTACGTCCTCGCCGGCGGCGAGGCGGCCGTCCTCGTCGTCACCGAGGCCGTGGCCCGGCTGCTGCCGGGGGTCCTCGGCAACGCCGAGTCGCACCGCGACGACTCCTTCGCCCCCGGCGCCATGGCCAACCTCCTGGAGGGCCCGGTGTACACCAAGCCCCCCCGGTGGCGTGGCCGGGAGATCCCCGACGTGCTGGTCAGCGGCCACCACGGGAAGATCGCCCGCTGGCGCCGCGACGAGGCCCTGCGCCGTACGGCGGCGAACCGGCCCGACCTCATCGAGCGCTGCGACGCCTCCGCCTTCGACAAGAAGGACCGCGAGATGCTCTCGATCCTGGGCTGGAGCCCGGCCCCCGGCGGCCGATTTTGGCGCAGGCCCGAGCCCGTGGAAGAATAGGCCGCTGCTCTACGTCGTCCGGCGTGCGCCCCTGCCACAGGGGGACACGACGCCCGTCCCGACGAGGCAGCATCATCTTCGAACCTCTCTCCCGTTGATGACCTGTGGCATCAGCGAAGAAAGCAGACAAAATGTCTCACCTGCTCGACTCCGTCGACGGCGCCTCGCTGCGCACCGACATCCCGGCCTTCCGCCCGGGTGACACCGTCAACGTCCACGTCCGCGTCATCGAGGGCAACCGCTCCCGCGTACAGCAGTTCAAGGGCGTAGTCATCCGCCGTCAGGGCTCCGGTGTCCGCGAGACCTTCACGGTCCGCAAGGTCTCGTTCTCCGTCGGCGTCGAGCGCACGTTCCCGGTGCACACCCCGATCGTCGAGAAGATCGAGCTCGTCACCCGCGGTGACGTCCGTCGCGCCAAGCTGTACTACCTCCGTGAGCTCCGCGGCAAGGCCGCGAAGATCAAGGAGAAGCGCGACAACTGAGCCCGTTCGCCGCGGTGACCCGTCGGCGACCGAGCCGGTAAGAAGGCGTCTCAGAGAGGCCGGATAGCATCTGGCCCCGATGGACACCCAAGCACAGCCCGTGGAGCGCGACCGCTCCTCCGGCCCTTCCGCTCCCGAGGAGATCTCGGACACAGCGGGGCCCGAGGAGAGGTCGCGTTCTGCGTTCGCCCACAAAGTCGCCGAGTGGGTCCCCGGTGGCCGGATCACCCTGACCGCCCTGACCTGTCTGGCGTTTCTGCTGCTGGTCAGCCGCTTCGTGATGCAGCCGTTCGAAATTCCCAGCGGCTCCATGGAGTCCGGATTGAGGATCGGGGACCGCGTTCTCGTAAACAAGTTGGCGTACCGTTTCGGTTCCGAGCCGCAGCGGGGCGATGTCGTCGTCTTCGACGGCACCGGTTATTTCGGGAACGCGGACTACGTCAAACGCGTCGTCGGGGTTGAGGGGGACCACGTGGTCTGCTGCGACAAGGAGGGGAGACTCGAGGTGAACGGCCGATCGGTCGACGAGTCGACATTTCTCTATCAGGGCGACAGCCCGTCCGAGGCGCCCTTCGACGTCGTCGTGCCCGAGCGGTCCCTCTTCCTCCTGGGTGACCACCGCAGCCGCTCCAGCGACTCCCGTGACCACCTGGGCTCGCCCGGCGGCGGCATGGTCCCCGTCGGCGACGTCATCGGCAGGGCCGACTGGATCGCCTGGCCCGCGGGCCACTGGACGCGTCTGACGCGTCCCGACGCCTACGCGCGCGTGCCCGCCGCCGGCGGTGGCCGTGGGTAACCGTGGACGCGCGCGCGGAGTCTCCGCCAGCGCAGCCGACAACCTGCTCCCCACGGGGTCCCGGCGCGCCGCCGGAGGCGCCGCCCGGCCCAGCCGGGTCGAGCGCCGCAAGCTCGCACGCAAGATCAAGCGGCGCAGGCGCCGCTCGGCGGTCAAGGAGATCCCTCTCCTCGTCGGCGTCGCCGTGCTGATAGCCCTGGTCCTCAAGACGTTCCTCGTGCAGGCCTTCGTGATCCCGTCGGGTTCCATGGAGAACACGATCCAGATCGGCGACCGCGTCCTGGTGGACAAGTTCACCCCCTGGTTCGGCTCCCAGCCCGAGCGCGGTGACGTCGTCGTCTTCAAGGACCCCGGAGGCTGGCTCACCGCCGAGGAGTCCCAGAAGAAGAACGACCCCGTCGTCGTCAAGCAGTTCAAGGAGGGGCTGACCTTCATCGGTCTGCTGCCCTCCGACAACGAGAAGGACCTGATCAAGCGGGTCGTCGGACTCGGCGGGGACACCGTCAAGTGCTGTGACACGCAGGGCCGGGTGACCGTGAACGGCACCCCGCTGACCGAGCCGTACATCTTCGCCGGGGACAAACCCTCGGACTTCGCCTTCGAGGTGAAGGTGCCCGAGGGCCGGCTGTTCGTCCTCGGCGACCACCGGGGCAACTCCGCGGACTCCCGGTACCACCGCAGCGACAAGTTCAGCGGCACCGTCTCCGAGGACTCGGTCGTGGGCCGGGCGATGGTCATCGGCTGGCCCATCGGTCACTGGACCCGGCTGACGGAGCCGAACACCTTCTCGACGGTGGCCGACGCGCCCGGAGGGTCGGCTTCCGCTCCAGCTCTGTCGCATAGGGTGGCCTCTGCGGATCCCGATGGATTGATCCCGCTCCCGAGCCCTGCGGAACTCCCGCTCGTTATGGGAGTGGTGGGCCTGCGCCGAATACGGCGCCGGCGGCGGCACGGAGTGAGGAGTGGATGTGGGGGATGTGGCGGTCGGCGCGCGGTCTGGGCACGAAGGTCCCGAGGGACAGCCGGAGCGGCCCGAGGATGCGGCTGCCCCGGCCGTAGAGCCCGGTTCGGGTTCCGGGAGCGGCCCCGAGGACGGTGACGCCTCGACCGGGCGTTCCGGACGGGATCCGAAGTCCACGAAGCAGCGCTCCTTCTGGAAGGAACTGCCGATCCTGATCGGCATCGCTCTGGTGCTCGCGCTGATCATCAAGACGTTCCTGGTCCAGGCGTTCTCGATCCCGTCGGACTCGATGCAGAACACCCTCCAGCAGGGTGACCGCGTCCTGGTCGACAAGCTGACTCCGTGGTTCGGCTCCGAGCCCGAGCGCGGCGAGGTCGTCGTCTTCCACGACCCGGACAACTGGCTGGCGGGCGAGCCCACGGCCAACCCGAACGCCCTGCAGACGGTGCTGAGCTGGATCGGCCTGATGCCGTCCGCGGAGGAGAAGGACCTCATCAAGCGGGTCATCGGCGTCGGCGGTGACACGGTCGAGTGCAAGGGCACCGGTCCGCTCAAGGTCAACGGCAAGGCACTGAACGAGTCGTCGTACGTGTACGCCGGGAACACCCCGTGCAGCCAGGACGAGGACGGCGGTCAATTCAAGGTCAAGGTTCCCAAGGGCATGATCTGGGTGATGGGCGACCACCGCCAGAACTCGCGGGACTCGCGTTACAACCAGGCGGACAAGCACCACGGCATGGTGCCCGTGGACGACGTCGTCGGCCGCGCCATCGTCAAGGCCTGGCCCATCAACCGCTGGGGCACCCTTCCGGTCCCGGACACCTTCGACCAGCCCGGTCTCAGCGACCAGGCGGTCGCGGCGGTCACGTCGCCGGGTTCCGTGGCCCTGCTGGGCGCGGTGCCGCTCGTGCTGGTGCGACGCAGGCGCAAGACGTCCAAGGACGACTGAGCCTCCTTACGGCCTTCGGGGCCGGCCTTCGCGGACCCGTCCGCCGAGGCCGGCCCCGCTCGTCTTCCCGCGAGGGGATCCGGCCCACTTCGGCGATCGTGATCCGGCGGGGGCTGACCCCGGACCGTACCCCTGGGTAAGGTGCGGGCTTATGGGTGGCGAGAGCGCAACACGTACGGCCCCGCGCAGCGGTGGCACGGGCAAGGCCCCGGTGGGCAGCAAGACCGGACAGCGGTTGTCCGGGCTGGCCGTCGCGCTGGGCATGCTGCTGTTCCTCGGCGGATTCGCCTGGGCGGCGGTTGACTACCGGCCGTACACCGTCCCCACGAGTTCGATGGCGCCGACGATCAAGATGGGCGACCGGGTGCTGGCGCAGCGCGTCGACGGGAGCGACGTCCGCCGCGGTGACGTCGTCGTCTTCGAGGACAAGACCTGGGTCACCGGCTCGTCCGTGGTCAAGCGCGTGGTCGCCGTCGGCGGCGACACGGTCGCCTGCTGCACCGACGGCAAGCTGACCGTCAATGGCAAGAAGATCGACGAGGCGTACCTGCCCGACGGGAGCTCCGCCGAGCTCACGGGCTTCCCGACCGTGAAGGTCCCCCAGGGCCGGCTGTTCCTGCTCGGCGACGAGCGGAGCGGATCCCTGGACTCCACCGCCCATCTGACGGACGCGGCCAGCGGCACGGTGGCGCGCGGCGCCGTGCGGGCACGGGTCGACGCCGTCGCCTGGCCGATGAACGGCATGCTCGCGCGCCCCGACGGCTTCAAGGTGCTCGGCGCCCTGTCCCAGCCGGGCCCGCTCCCCACGATGATCGCGCTCGTGATCGCCGGAGCCGTTCTCGTCCTGGGCGGAGCGGCCTACGGCCCGGTCGCCAAGCTGGCCGGGCGTTCCCGGGCGCGCACGGAGTCCGCCGGTGCCCGCTGACGCGGACCAGAACCCCGGCAGAGAAGGGCTGCGCAAGGTCGCCCGGGTCGTCCTGCTCGACCCGCAGGACCGCATCCTGCTGCTGCACGGCCACGAGCCGGACGATCCCTCCGACGACTGGTGGTTCACGCCCGGCGGCGGAGTGGAGGGCGACGAGACCCGTGAGCAGGCGGCTCTGCGGGAACTCGTCGAGGAGACCGGGATCACCGAGGTCGAACTGGGCCCCGTGCTGTGGCGGCGGATCTGCTCGTTCCCGTTCGCGGGGAGGCGCTGGGACCAGGACGAGTGGTACTTCCTGGCCCGTACGACCCAGACCGCCACGGCGGCCACGGGGCTGACGGAGCTGGAGCGGCGCAGCGTCGCCGGAGCGCGCTGGTGGACGTGCCGGGAACTGACCGAGGCACATGAGACGGTGTATCCGACCAAGCTCGCCGGGCTGCTCCGCAGGGTGCTCGACGAGGGTCCCCCGGCCACGCCCGAGGTCCTCGACACGGAAATCGTCTAGGGGCTCTCGGGGCTGGCGCACAATAGGGGGACGCACGGCTGAAGGGGAACATGCCATGAGCGCCGAGGACCTCGAGAAGTACGAGACCGAGATGGAGCTGAAGCTCTATCGCGAGTACCGCGATGTCGTCGGTCTGTTCAAATACGTGATCGAGACCGAACGGCGCTTCTATCTCACCAACGACTACGAGATGCAGGTGCACTCGGTCCAGGGTGAGGTTTTCTTCGAGGTGTCCATGGCGGATGCCTGGGTGTGGGACATGTATCGCCCCGCCCGCTTCGTGAAGCAGGTACGCGTCCTGACGTTCAAGGACGTGAACATCGAGGAGCTGAACAAGAGCGATCTCGAAATGCCGGGAGGCTGACGCCCGGGACACGGTGGTGACTCGTACGGGTGACGGGGTTGTCCCCAGTCGCCCGTACGTCCACCAAGATCCAAAAGGTGCGTGACCCGGCCTCAGAGTCGGTGCCGGAGGTGGTGCCGACATGAAGACATCCGAGGCACGCAAAGCACTGGGCGCCTACGGCGAGGAACTGGCCGCACGGCGGCTGACCGGGGCCGGAATGACGGTCCTGGCACGCAATTGGCGCTCGGGCCGTACGGGCGAGATCGACATCGTGGCCCGGGACGGCGACGCGCTGGTCGTCTGCGAGGTCAAGACCCGCAGGGCGGGAGCGTTCCAGCATCCGATGGAGGCCGTCGCGCCGGCCAAGGCCCGCCGGCTGCGCGGCCTCGCCGAACGCTGGCTCCAGGAACACGGCGGAGCCCCGCCGGGCGGCGTCCGCATCGACCTGGTCGGCGTCCTGATCCCCGAACGCGGCGCGCCCGTGGTCGAGCACGCGCGGGGGGTGGCCTGATGGGATTCGCGCGTACGTGTTCGGTGGCGCTCGTGGGCGTGGAGGGCGTCGTCGTCGAGGTCCAGGCCGACCTGGAGCCGGGCATCGCCGCCTTCACGCTGGTCGGGCTGCCCGACAAGAGCCTGACCGAGAGCCGGGACCGGGTCAGGGCGGCGGTGGTCAATTCCGGGGCGGCCTGGCCGCAGAAGAAGCTCACGGTGGGACTGAGCCCGGCCTCGGTGCCCAAGGGCGGTTCCGGTTTCGACCTCGCCGTGGCCTCGGCGGTGCTCGGGGCCGCCGAGCGGATCGACCCACGGGTGCTCGCCGACATCGTGATGATCGGGGAGCTGGGCCTCGACGGCAGGGTGCGGCCGGTCCGCGGCATCCTCCCGGCCGTCCTCGCCGCGGCGCAGGCCGGTTACGAACAGGTGGTCGTGCCGGAGAGCGCGGCGGCCGAGGCCTCCCTCGTGCCGGGAGTCTCCGTGCTCGGGGTCCGCAGCCTGCGCCAGCTCATCGCGGTCCTCGCCGACGAACCGGTGCCCGAGGAGGAGCCGGACGAGCGGGGCCGCCCCGACCCGCTGTCGGCCGGACTGCGCCTGCCCGGCACGGGCGAGGCCACCGGCCTGTGCGGCATCGCGGTGCCGGAACACGACGCGGGCCACGACCTCGGCGACGTCGTCGGCCAGCTCTCGGCACGCACCGCGATGGAGGTGGCGGCGGCCGGCGGACATCACGTCTTCCTCCAGGGGGCACCCGGCGCGGGCAAGACGATGCTGGCCGAGCGGATGCCGCTGATCATGCCGCGCCTGACCCGGCAGGAATCCCTGGAGGTCACGGCGATCCACTCCGTCGCGGGCCTGCTGCCGCCCGGCAAACCACTGGTGGACGTCGCGCCCTACTGCGCGCCCCACCACTCCGCGACCATGCAGGCGCTCGTCGGCGGCGGCAAGGGACTCGCCCGGCCCGGCGCGGTGTCCCTGTCGCATCGCGGCGTGCTGTTTCTCGACGAGGCTCCGGAGTTCAGCGGCTTCGCGCTGGACGCCCTGCGGCAGCCGCTGGAGGCGGGACACGTGGTGATCGCGCGCAGCGCCGGTGTCGTGCGGTTCCCCGCGAAGTTCCTGATGGTGCTGGCCGCCAACCCCTGCCCCTGCGGGCGCTTCAGCACGACGAACGACTTCTGCGAGTGTCCGCCCTCGGTCATCCGCCGCTATCAGGCGAGGCTCTCCGGACCCCTGCTCGACCGGGTCGACCTGCGGGTGGACGTCGAGCCGGTCACCCGGGCCGAACTCACCGCGCGCGGTGCCCGGGGCGAGTCGACGAAGACGGTCGCGGACCGGGTCCTCGCCGGGCGCGAGCGGGCCGCCGAGCGCTTGAAGGGGACTCCCTGGCATTCCAACAGCGAGGTGCCCGGACGCGAGCTGCGCGGACGCTGGCAGGCGGTGGCCGGCGCCATGGACGAGGCCGAGCGGAGCCTGGAGCGCGGGGTGCTGACCGCCCGTGGGCTGGACCGGGTGCTCCGGGTCGCGTGGACGGTCGCGGACCTGTCGGGACACGACCGGCCCGACGCCGGGGACGTCGCCCTGGCCCTCCAACTGCGCACCGGCGTTCCGCGCGGGGTACCGATGGCGATCGGCTCGCCGGTATGACAGCCGTCGAGCGACAGGCCCGCGTCACGCTGTCCCGGGTCGTCGAACCGGGCGACGAGGTCTGCGGGCGCTGGATCAGGGAGGTCGGCGCCCCGGAAGCGGTCCGGTGGCTGTACGGGGACCTGGGGCAGCCGCGGGGGATGACCGACCGGAGGTGGGCCGGGCTGCGGGCCAGGGCCGCGCGGGCGGCCCCGGAGCACGACCTCGCCCTCGCCCGGGACGCCGGGGTGCGGTTCGTCTGCCCCGGCGACTCCGAATGGCCCGCGCAGCTCGACGACCTCGGGGACGCCCGGCCCGTCGGACTGTGGGTGCGGGGGAGGGCAGGACTGCGGCTGTGGGCGCTGAGATCCGTCGCCGTCGTCGGCGCCCGTGCCTGCACGGAGTACGGCGCGCACATGGCCGCCACCCTCGGCGCCGGCCTCGCCGAGCGGGGCTGGGTGGCGGTGTCCGGCGGCGCCTACGGCATCGACGGCGCCGCGCACCGGGGCGCCCTCGGGGCGGGCGGTGCCACCGTCGCGGTGCTCGCCTGCGGCGTCGACCGGCCCTATCCCCGCGGACACACCCGGCTGATCGGCAGGATCGCGGAACAGGGTCTCGTGGTGGGGGAGTTGCCGCCGGGCGAGCACCCGACGCCGAGCCGGTTCATCCTCCGCAACCGGGTCATCGCCGCTCTCACCCGGGGCACCGTCGTCGTCGAGGCGGCGTACCGCAGCGGAGCGCTCGTCACCGCCCGTGCCGCACAGCGGCTGGGCCGGTTCACGATGGGAGTGCCGGGACCCGCCACCAGCGCGCTGTCGGCCGGGGTGCACGAACTGCTGCGCGGGGAGGCCGTCCTGGTGTCCGACGCCGCGGAAGTGGCCGAACTGGTGGGCGACATGGGCGAACTGGCGCCGGACCGGCGTGGGCCCGTGCTGCCACGCGATCTGCTGAGCCCGGACGCGGTCCGTGTCCTGGCCGCTCTTCCGGCACGGGATCCGGCCGGGACCGGGGAGATCGCGCGTCGAGCGGCGACCAGCACGGACGACGCGGTCGGGAGACTGTACGAACTCCGAGCACTTGGATTCGTCGAACGACACGGCGACGGCTGGAAGTTGACACGCCAGGCGACGACCCCCGCCGGAGGTGATCGGGACGGATGCTGACCGAGCGTGTTCGGCCGTCCGGGGGAACGCCGACACGCCTGGGAATCCTCGCAGTTGGCGCCCCCTGACGGTCACGCAGGGCGACCGTCGTGACTCCGGGAGACGTCCCGGGGAAAGGTTTCGCGTGCGGGTGACAGCCCGCTCTTCGCGCACTGCGACAGCCCAGTCACGCTACGCTCACAAGAATCCGAAGCAGGCACGAGCTCTCGGCACCATGCCGACAGGACACCCAGGTAATCCCAGTTCACGGCAGAACGGCACAAGGCGACGAATGCCCCAGCACACCTCCGGGTCCGACCGGACGGCGATCCCGCCAGCCGCCCGCGACGGCGGCAGCGTGCGCCCGCCCGCGCCCTCGACACTCGACGAGCTGTGGCGGTCGTACAAGTCGACCGGTGACGAGCGGCTGCGGGAACAGCTGATCCTGCACTACTCACCGCTGGTGAAGTACGTCGCGGGCCGGGTCAGCGTGGGTCTGCCGGCCAATGTCGAGCAGGCCGACTTCGTCTCGTCGGGCGTGTTCGGGCTGATCGACGCGATCGAGAAGTTCGACATCGAACGGGAGATCAAGTTCGAGACGTACGCGATCACCCGTATCCGCGGGGCGATGATCGACGAACTGCGGGCGCTGGACTGGATCCCGCGGTCGGTGCGGCAGAAGGCACGCAACGTCGAGCGTGCCTACGCGACGCTGGAGGCCCGGCTGCGGCGCACCCCCTCCGAGGGGGAGGTCGCCGCCGAGATGGGCATCGGTGTGGAGGAACTCCACGCGGTGTTCAGCCAGTTGTCGCTGGCCAACGTGGTGGCCCTGGAGGAGTTGCTGCATGCCGGCGGCGAGGGCGGCGACCGGCTGAGCCTGATGGACACCCTGGAGGACACCGCCGCCGACAACCCGGTCGAGGTGGCCGAGGACCGGGAGCTGCGCAGACTGCTGGCCCGGGCGATCAACACGCTGCCCGACCGGGAGAAGACCGTCGTCACCCTCTACTACTACGAAGGGCTCACGCTCGCGGAGATCGGCAACGTGCTCGGGGTGACCGAGAGCCGGGTCAGCCAGATCCACACCAAGTCGGTGCTGCAGCTCCGCGCCAAGCTGGCCAGTTTCGGGCGCTGAGCGCGGGGCGCGCCGTGGCGCGGGCGGTCCCGCCGCGCCGTCCGGGCGGCGGGCCCGGTGCGGCGGACGCCACCTCGCCGGGCTCGCCGGAGTGGTTCCCGTCCGCGGCGCCGCGTCCGTACAGTGGTTGACGTGCCAAGGATTCGAGCGGCCTCCGTGGCCGAGCACCGGTCGATGCAGCGAGCCGCCCTGCTGGACGCGGCGCGGTCCCTGTTGTCCGAGGGCGGGACGGAGGCGCTGACCTTCCCCGCGCTCGCCGAGCGCACGGGGCTCGCGCGGTCCTCCGTGTACGAGTACTTCCGGTCCCGCGCGGCCGTCGTCGAGGAACTGTGCGAGGTCGACTTCCCCGTCTGGGCGGCCGAGGTCTCGGCCGCGATGGCCGCGGCGGACGGCCCCGAGGCCACGGTCGAGGCCTATGTGCGCAGTCAGCTCGCCCTGGTCGGGGACCGCAGACACCGGGCCGTGGTCGCCATCTCCGCCAGCGAACTCGACGCGGGTGCCCGGGAGAAGATCCGCGCCGCGCACGGCGGGCTGGTCACGATGATCGGCGAGGCGCTCGCGGAGATGGGGCACGCCGAGCCGCGGCTGGCCGCGATGCTCCTCCAGGGTGTGGTGGACGCCGCGGTGCGCCGCATCGAGCTGGGCGCCGCCGAGGACCCCTCCGCGATCACGGAGGCGGCCGTGACGATGGCGCTCAGAGGCGTCCGGGGCTGACCTCCAGTACCGACGCACCTCGACCCCACCCGCCGACGCCGCGTAGCGCGCCCGCTGGGACAGAGATCCGCCCGGTCGGCACGGGATGCCGCACCGGCTGGCCCCCTCTCGCCCCTGCCCGCGTCCGCCGGCCCTCCTGCCGCTGCCCGCGCCTGCTGGGCCCGCCTGCCGCTGCCCGCGCCCGCTGGGCCGCTGGGCCCGCCCGCCGACACCGCGTCCCGCGCCGCCCATGGGGGTGGGGGCCGTCTTCCCGTCCCGTCGGTATCCGTATGCGCTGGTCAGGGGCGGGTGTCCGAGGTGTTGAGCGGGAGCAGGCGGGAGGGGCCCGTGTTCAGGAGCCAGGGGGGAAGCAGGAACAGCGGGTTCAGATAGGCCGTGTCCCTGCGCAGGCCCCAGTGCAGACAGGGTGTCGGTCCGCAGTGCGGGTCCGGTGCTTCCAGGGTGCCGAGGACCTGGCCCGCTTCGACCTCGTCGCCCTTGCGCACCGAGGCCCGCACCGGACCGTAGGTCGTCCGCAGCGGGGGCGCCCCCGTGCCCGACAGCTCCACCGAGACGACCCCGCGGCCCCCGACCCGGCCCGCGAAGGACACCCGGCCGGGAGCGACGGCCCGCACCGGGTCGCCGGGCGCGGCCGCGAGGTCGACCCCGCGATGCCCTCGGGAGTAGGCCGTCGCCGGCGGTTCCCAGCCCCGTACGACGAACGGCCTGACACCCACGGGCCAGACGCGCGCGAGCGCCGGCACCGAGGGATCGGCCGCCGGCGGCCCGCCGGCCGGGGATGACGGAGCCCCGGGGCCGGGACTGACGGTCGGTGAGGCCGGGGCACTCGGGCCGGGGCCTGTCCCGGGGGCCGGTTCCGGTGGGGCCGAGGCGCCCAGGACCGTCACGGCCAGGCCCAGGAGAAGCCACGTACGCGCACATCGGTTCACTCGCATGCGGGAACCGTGCCGCACCGAACGGATCATGGCCGGGATCTGTGGAGTACCGGCCGGTTGTGGACAGCGGCGTCACCTGCCCCCTCTCGGGTCCCGTACACTTCTGATGGCGACCCGGGTCATCGGGTCGACTTCGCACGCCCCGACATCTGGTCACCACCGGTGTCAGCGCCTCTCGGTCCTCTGTGGCAAGGCGCGTCGCGGGCGTCAGGCGCGAGTGCCGTCCGGCACACGCGGCACAACCGAGAAAACCGAGGAGAACGGCCATGGCCGTCGTCACGATGCGGGAGCTGCTGGAAAGCGGCGTCCACTTCGGTCACCAGACCCGTCGCTGGAACCCGAAGATGAAGCGCTTCATCTTCACCGAGCGCAACGGCATCTACATCATCGACCTGCTCCAGTCGCTGTCGTACATCGACCGCGCCTACGAGTTCGTCAAGGAGACCGTCGCCCACGGCGGCACGGTCATGTTCGTCGGCACGAAGAAGCAGGCGCAGGAGGCCATCGCCGAGCAGGCCACCCGCGTCGGCATGCCCTACGTCAACCAGCGCTGGCTGGGCGGCATGCTCACCAACTTCTCCACCGTCTACAAGCGTCTGCAGCGCCTCAAGGAGCTCGAGCAGATCGACTTCGAGGACGTCGCGGCCTCGGGTCTCACCAAGAAGGAGCTTCTCGTGCTCTCGCGCGAGAAGGCCAAGCTGGAGAAGACCCTCGGTGGTATCCGCGAGATGCAGAAGGTGCCCAGCGCCGTCTGGATCGTGGACACCAAGAAGGAGCACATCGCGGTCGGCGAGGCCCGGAAGCTCAACATCCCGGTCGTCGCCATCCTCGACACCAACTGTGACCCGGACGAGGTCGACTACAAGATCCCGGGCAACGACGACGCGATCCGCTCCGTCACCCTGCTCACCCGCGTGATCGCCGACGCCGTCGCCGAGGGCCTCATCGCCCGCTCCGGCGCCGGCAAGGCCGCCGGTGACAAGGCCGCGGGCGAGCCGCTCGCCGCGTGGGAGCGCGACCTGCTCGAGGGCGAGAAGAAGGCCGACGACGCCGAGGTCCAGACCTCCGCCGAGACGGAGAAGGTCGCCGACGCCGAGCAGGCCGAGGCCCCGGCCGCCGAGGCCGCTGCCGAGGCGCCCGCCGCCGAGGCTCCCGCCGCGGACGCCGAGCAGGCCTGACCCCTCACCCCTTCGGGTTTGTGAACGGCGGGGGCCCACAAAGCCCCCGCCGTTCGTCCCGTAGATCTTCAGACTTCGAGAGAGATTCCAGGAATCATGGCGAACTACACCGCCGCCGACGTCAAGAAGCTCCGTGAGCTCACCGGCGCCGGCATGATGGACTGCAAGAAGGCGCTGGACGAGGCCGACGGCAACGTCGACAAGGCCGTCGAGGCGCTGCGCATCAAGGGCCAGAAGGGCGTCGCCAAGCGCGAGGGCCGCTCCGCCGAGAACGGCGCCGTGGTCTCCATCATCGCTGACGACAACACCTCCGGTGTCCTGGTCGAGCTGAAGTGCGAGACGGACTTCGTCGCCAAGGGCGCGAAGTTCCAGGCCGTCGCCAACGAGATCGCCCAGCACGTCGTCAAGACGTCGCCGGCCGACATCGAGACGCTGCTCGGCTCCGAGATCGAGCCCGGCAAGACGGTTCAGGCGTTCGTCGACGAGGCCAACGCCAACCTGGGCGAGAAGATCGTCCTGGACCGCTTCGCCCAGTTCTCCGGCGCGTTCGTGTCCGCGTACATGCACCGCACCATGCCCGACCTGCCCCCGCAGATCGGTGTTCTGGTCGAGCTGGACAAGGCCGACGCCGACCTCGCCAAGGGCATCGCGCAGCACATCGCCGCCTTCGCGCCGAAGTACCTCTCCCGTGAGGACGTCCCGGCCGAGGTCGTCGAGACCGAGCGTCGCGTCGCCGAGGAGACCACGCGCGCCGAGGGCAAGCCCGAGGCCGCGCTCCCGAAGATCGTCGAGGGTCGCGTCAACGGCTTCTTCAAGGAGGCCACCCTCCTCGGTCAGCCGTACGCGCTCGACAACAAGAAGTCCGTCCAGAAGGTTCTGGACGAGGCCGGTGTCACCCTGAAGCGCTTCTCGCGCATCAAGGTCGGCATCTGAGTCCGTACAGCGATCGACGCCCGACCCCTATAGGGTCGAGAGCAGTCGTCCGCGTACGCCGGCACTCACACGTGTGTGCCGGACGACAGCAGATCTGACGAGGAGGCCATTGCCGAGCATGGGTTGCGAACACACCCCACCGGCAATGGCCTTCTTCGTATGTGCACCATGAGGAGATCTCCATGACCACGACCCAGGCCGGCAACGGCGAGAAGAGCGACGACGGCAAAGGCGCGGGCCGCTTCCTGCTGAAGCTTTCCGGCGAGGCGTTCGCCGGAGGCGGGGGACTGGGCGTCGACCCCGACGTGGTGCACAAGATCGCCCGCGAGATCGCGGCCGTCGTGCGCGGCGGTGCCCAGATCGCCGTCGTCATCGGCGGCGGCAACTTCTTCCGCGGCGCCGAACTCCAGCAGCGCGGCATGGACCGGGCGCGCTCCGACTACATGGGCATGCTCGGCACCGTCATGAACTGCCTCGCCCTCCAGGACTTCCTGGAGAAGGAAGGCATCGACAGCCGCGTCCAGACCGCCATCACGATGGGTCAGGTCGCGGAGCCGTACATCCCGCTGCGCGGCGTGCGGCACCTGGAGAAGGGCCGCGTGGTCATCTTCGGCGCGGGCATGGGCATGCCGTACTTCTCCACCGACACCACTGCCGCCCAGCGGGCCCTGGAGATCGACGCCGAGGCGCTTCTCATGGGCAAGAACGGCGTGGACGGGGTCTACGACTCCGACCCGAAGACCAACCCCGAGGCCGTCAAGTTCGACGCGCTCAGCTACGGCGAGGTCATCACCCGGGACCTCAAGGTCGCCGACATGACCGCCATCACGCTGTGCCGGGACAACAAGCTGCCGATCCTGGTCTTCGAACTCCTGGCGGAGGGCAATATCGCGCGGGCGGTCAAGGGTGAGAAGATCGGCACACTCGTGGGCGACCAGAGCGGCCGAGCCTGACGGGGAAGGCTCTGGACCGGTTATGCCTTCCGGTCCGGGACGGACCCCGACCGGGGGATGGACAATGTCCTGCCGGTCCGGAACCGTGCAGGAACAAGACGCGACGCAGCCGGCCGCCGAACCCGACGAGGACAAGCTGCCGGGCCTACTCAAGACACGCAGGAGCAAGTGGTGATCGAAGAGACCCTCCTCGAGGCCGAGGAGAAGATGGAGAAGGCCGTCGTGGTCGCCAAGGAGGACTTCGCCGCGATCCGCACCGGCCGTGCGCACCCGGCGATGTTCAACAAGATCGTGGCCGACTACTACGGCGCGCTGACGCCGATCAACCAGCTGGCCTCGTTCTCCGTCCCGGAGCCGCGCATGGCCGTGGTGACCCCGTTCGACAAGAGCGCGCTGCGCAACATCGAGCAGGCGATCCGCGACTCCGACCTGGGCGTCAACCCCAGCAACGACGGCAACATCATCCGGGTGACGTTCCCCGAGCTGACGGAAGAGCGCCGCAAGGACTACATCAAGGTCGCGCGGACCAAGGGCGAGGACGCCAAGGTCTCGATCCGCGCCGTGCGCCGCAAGGCCAAGGACGCCCTCGACAAGCTCGTCAAGGACAAGGAGTCCGGCGAGGACGAGGTCCGCCGTGCGGAGAAGGAACTCGACGACACCACGGCGAAGTACGTCGCCCAGGTGGACGAGCTCCTGAAGCACAAGGAAGCGGAACTGCTCGAGGTCTGATGAACGACTCTTCCTGGGGAGCGCCGCCACAAGCCGGGTACTGGGGGCCGTCCGAGCAGGGGCCTGTCCAGGGGGCGGCCCCGGCGGGTCCCACGTACGATGCGCATGACGCGCAGCACACTCGGCCCATGCCCACCGCGCCCGACGTACCCGCACACGGCGGAGACCAGGATGACGACAGGGGGGCCGCTCGGCTGAGCGGCCCCTCGGTCCGCAACGACCCGCCGGCGACGGCGCCCTACGGGGATCCGTCGCACAACCCGCAGAGCCCGCAGGAGCCCATGCCCAGCACCGCACCCGAGCCCGCCCCCGCACCGCAGAAGAAGAGTGCGGGACGCGACCTGGGCGCGGCCATAGGAGTGGGCGTCGGGCTCGGCGCGGTGATCGTCGCGTCGCTGTTCGTCGTCAAGGCCGTCTTCGTCGGCGTGATCGCGGTCGCCGTGGTGGTGGGGCTCTGGGAGCTCACCTCGCGGCTGCAGGAGCAGAAGGGCATCAAGGCGCCCCTCGTGCCGCTCGCGCTCGGCGGGGCCGCCATGGTCGTCGCCGGATACGTGCGCGGCGCCGAGGGTGCCTGGGTGGCCATGGCGCTCACCGCCCTGGCCGTCCTGGTCTGGCGGATGACGGAGCCGCCCGAGGGCTACCTCAAGGACGTCACGGCGGGGGTCTTCGCGGCCTTCTACGTGCCGTTCCTGGCGACCTTCGTGGCCATGATGCTCACGGCCGACGACGGTCCGCGCCGCGTGCTGACCTTCCTGCTCCTGACGGTCGTCAGCGACACGGGCGCGTACGCCATCGGCTGGCGCTTCGGCAAGCACAAGCTGGCTCCGCGGATCAGCCCCGGAAAGACCCGCGAAGGTCTGTTCGGAGCGGTCACCTTCGCGATGGCGGCGGGTGCGCTGTGCATGCAGTACCTGATCGACGACGGCACCTGGTGGCAGGGTCTGATCCTCGGCCTCGCGGTCGCGGCCAGCGCCACGCTCGGTGACCTCGGCGAGTCCATGATCAAGCGGGACCTCGGCATCAAGGACATGGGCACCCTGCTGCCGGGCCACGGCGGCATCATGGACCGGCTGGACTCGCTGCTGCCGACGGCTCCGGTCGTCTGGTTGCTGCTCGTGCTCTTCGTCGGATCCGGCTGATCGTTTTTTCGCACGCGCTTGCGGCGGTACGCGTTCACGGCGTACGTGTCCGCGGCGCGAGCACGTCGACGACACCACCCCTTCGGGTCATCCGATCACCTCACCGTGATCCCCGTGACCCGGAGGGGTGGTGTCGTATGTGCGGGGCCGGCCGCCCTGCCAATCCACCCACCGTGGATCGTCCAGGTACTCCCATGCGTCGGGCAGGCCCGCGCGGCGCAGGAACTCGACCACGTCGGCGTCGCTGTGGGCGAGGCCGGCGCTCCGCCCGCGGATCGTGACGCGGCGCCCGCCGGCTCCGGCCGGGCGGCCGACGGTGACGGGGGCCGGTGTCCGATCTGCGTCCGGTTCCGCCTGCTGATGGTCCGGCTCCGCTTGTTGGTGGTCCGACTCCGCCTGTCGGTGGTTCGGCTGCATGCGTTCGTGGTTCACAAGACACCCAGATCCGTGTCGGGGCGGCAGTACGGGCATGCCGTCACGCCGTCTTCGGTGATCGCCCGGAGAGCCTGCTCGCGCGCGAGAGGCTTCGTGTTCTTCCCCGCCATGCCGCAGTCGCCCGTGTGGACGGCATCGGGGGTCGCGCCGCTGCCGTCGCCACCGCCCGCTCGTCGCATCGCGAGCTTCCAGCCGAGGGGTGGTGGGGGTGAGGTGCGGGCCGCGCGGGTGGCGGCGGCCTCCTGGCGCTCCAGCTCGGCGATGGTGTCGTCGGTGCGGCGCAGCTGCCAGAGCAGCCAGGCGCGGACGCTGCGCAGGTGCTGCAGACGGGACACTGTTTCGGGCACATGTTCGATTCTAGGTCTTGGTGGGGCGTGGTGACAGCACCCCCTCGTGTGCCCGTCCGCATCCCGGGCCGAACCCCACGGATTTCTCGCGGAGGAGAGTCGCCCGCCCCCTCGCGAAGAGGAGACGCAGGTCACATTCAGGTCGGTCACACCGTGCCGAGCCGCTTCGTCAATCAGGTGTAGCCACGAGGAATCGACCCAAGGAGCGCACCATGGAAGCCCGTCTGAACCTCTTCGCCAGCCCGGTGTCGGCCAAGGTCATGAAGCACATCGTCGCCGCCGGCAGGCCGCTCGCGGAGTCGACGCTGCCGCTCGCGACGCAGGAGCTGGTGAAGCTTCGCGCCAGCCAGATCAACGGCTGCGGGTTCTGCACCGACATGCACAGCAAGGACGCGGAGGCCGCGGGCGAGACGTCCGTGCGCCTCAACCTGGTCGCGGCCTGGCGGGAGGCGACGGTGTTCACCGACGCCGAGCGCGCCGCCCTGGAACTGACGGAGCAGGCCACGCGCATCGCCGACGCGGCGGGCGGCGTCACGGACGAGTGCTGGGCGAACGCCGCCAAGTACTACGACGAGGAGCAGCTCGCCGCCCTGGTGTGCTGCGTCGCGCTGATCAACGCCTTCAACCGTGCCAACGTCATGATCCAGCAGCCCGCGGGCGACTACCGGCCCGGTCAGTTCGCGTAAACGGGCGTCAGCGTAAGCCGGGGTGAGCGCAGGCAGGGGGCGCAGGCCGGGGTGAGGCGCGGCGGGGCCGGCCGGACGGCGGGTGGTGTCTTACGGGTGAATCCCGCCGTTCCCCGGTCGGCGGCGGGGGCGACAACGGGAAGACCTTCCGCGTACCGCGTACCGGACACGTCGCAGGCAGGGAGTACTGCTATGCCGAAGTTCCTCATCCAGGCCCGCTACACGCCCGAGGGGGCGAAGGGCGTGCTCAAGGAGGGCGCGAGCGGTCGCCGCGCCGCCGTCGAGCGCGTCGTCGCCGGCCTCGGCGGGACCGTCGAGAGCATGTACTTCTCCTTCGGGGAGGAGGACTTCGTGTGCATCCTCGACTTCCCCGACGCGGTCTCCATGGCCGCGGTGAGCCTCAGCGTCAAGGCCAGCGGCGCACTGCACACCAGGGCCACGCCCCTCCTCACCCTCGACGAGATCGACGAGGCGACCCACAGAGAGGTCGCCTTCCGCCCGCCGGGGGCTTAGCCCGACGGTCCTGCCCGGGCCACCGCGCCGCGCGAGGGCTCCGGCCGCCGTCCTCAAGGTCCGACAACCTCCTGGCACTCACCTGCCGGAGCGCTGCGATGGGTCCTGACGGGGATGTCGGCCGGCTAAACCGGACGTCGCGGGCGAGGACCACACGCCGAACCACTGCTCGGCGCCGTACTCCTCGAACCGCTCCACCTCCGTGAACCCCAGCTTGGCCGCGAGGCGTATCGAGCGGTCGTTGGCGCTCTGCGTGCACAGCACCAACGGCTCGCCGGGGAGGGCGTCGGCGAACCAGCCGAGTGCCGCCGCGCACGCCTCGGCGGCGTACCCGTACCCCCACGCCTCCGGCAGGAACATGTAGCCGAGTTCGGCCTCTCCGGCATCCGGACGGACGTGACCCGGGCGCTCCGCGTCGCGCCGATCGAGCGTGATCATGCCGATCATGACTCCGCCGAGATCGATCACGAAGAAGCCGGGGCGCCGCCCGGGCACCTCAGGTGCCGTGCGCTCGAGCTCATCACGCGGTCGAGGGCCACCGATGTAGGTACCAACCTCTGGCGAGGCGAACAGCTCGATGAACGCCGCACGGTCGCGGGCCTCGGACTCGCGGAGCACGAGCCGTTCGGTCCGTATCGGGGCAGGTGGCCAGGCTACGGGTCCCAACTCGGTCATGCCGGGCAAGCTATCGCACGCCCGACGCCCTGAACCACGCCAGCTCCACGGCGTGTTGGTCGATCCGACCGCAGACGGGATGGGAGCTGGAGTGGGTGAGAGGTTG
Organism: Streptomyces sp. NPDC001914; assembly: GCF_042891215.1. Classification (NCBI taxonomy): domain Bacteria; kingdom Bacillati; phylum Actinomycetota; class Actinomycetes; order Kitasatosporales; family Streptomycetaceae; genus Streptomyces; species Streptomyces sp. NPDC001914. The sequence continues at coordinate 107,989 of NZ_JBIASW010000015.1, read as the reverse complement.
GGAATGGGATGGGGGGCGAAGACCCGCAGTAGCGTGACCGCATGGATGAACCCCGGATCAAGGTGTACGGCTCGGCGACCGAAATCACCGTCGCGGCCAATGCCGCAGGGCTGCGCGACCTGGCCGAGCGGCTCATGGGACTGGCGGATCCCGAACTCAGGGACGGCTACCACGAGCATCTCGAGGGCGGCATCAACCTCGAAGAGGGCTCGGTCAGTCTGATCCTGGCCAGAGACGAAGCGCTGTAGCGCCTGCACAGACCCAGCGTCAATACCGTCTGGAACAGGGCGGATTCGGAGAAGGCGGAACCGGCCGGATTCGAACCGGCGTCCTCGCGGTTTTGGAGACCGCGCGCGACGACCTCTGCGCTACGGCTCCGCCCCCTCCGCCATCCTAAGGTCGCCCCCTGCTGCCGAGGTGGCACTAGTGCCTTTGCCGGGCCTGTCCGTCCAGGGACTTGGAGAACGCGGGCTTCACCTCCTCGTGGCCGGTTGGAGGAGCGAGTCCTGGCCGTAGGGGTAGAACCACGGGCTCCAGTCACCTTCTTGGAGGTGGGAGAGCGCGATGAGGGCGTCGGCGGCGTTCTTGCAGCGTGGGTGTCGTGCCGCGAAGGACGCGATGCGGGGGCGCTGCGTGAGCAGCCAGTCGGCGACGGGGCGCGGGTCGCCGTCGTACCACCACTGGAAATCGAACTCCTCCCACAGGAATTCCGTCCCCCAGCCCACTGCCAGTCGGACGAGGCCGGCATCCGCGGCGGGGCCGGAGAGGCCGGCGATGTGGTCCAGCCATGGCTCCAGGCCGCCCGTGGCGTGGGCGACGCCTTCCAGGAGATCGCGGATGTCCTGCGGGGACCGGCCGTCGGTCAGGGCGAGGGTGAGCAGTGCCCGGAACGCCTGCTCGACCGCGGTGCGCTCGGCGACCGGCCAGCCGATCAGTTCGGCTCCGTACCGGCCGAGATTGCGCAGCTCATAGGACGGGTCGGTGTCAGAGCCTTCCGGGCCGCAGCGGCGCAAGGCACGCGGTATGAGGCGGCGCCACAGGACCGGGTACTGGTCAGCGTCCCAGTGATCGACGACCTTGCCCATGAAGCCCCGGAGGACGTCGACCGGCACATCCCGCGGTTCACCGCCGAGTACGCGAAGTTCCGCTTCCGTGAAGCAACGAGTGCACCCCGCCACCGGCCGGTCGAGCTCCGGAGGGGAGGCGAAGATCCGGTCCACCTCGGCGAGAGAGAGCCGCCACGTCGCGTACGGGTCGGGGACAGGCTGATCGAGCATGACGGCTACCTACCGTGACTCCGCACGGTGAGCCGGGCGAAGATCGCGACGCTACACCGGTTCCCGCCCGGCGGGTACCCGTTTCCCGACGCAGGCGAGGCCAGGATCCGCAGGGTCGGGCCGACTGCCCGCCCCTGAAAGCCGCGCACGGGCTGCCGGGCCGTTCCTGGGCCGTGCGGAGCCGGCCGATGGTGACCGGCGGCGTTCGCGGGTGATCGCCCCCACCCCGCTCCGGCCTGGGCCGGTGCTGTTGATCTGCGACACTGGTAACGCCATGCCTAAGCCCGGAGAACTCACCTTTGTCGCGCCGCGCGGAGCCAAGAAGCCGCCGCGGCACCTTGCCGATCTCACGCCTGCCGAGCGCAAAGAGGCGGTTGCCGCGATCGGTGAGAAGCCGTTTCGTGCCAAGCAGCTCTCGCAGCACTACTTCGCGCGGTACGCGCACGACCCCGCCGAGTGGACGGACATCCCCGCCGCCTCGCGCGGCAAGCTCCAGGAGGCGCTGCTTCCCGAGCTGATGACGGTCGTACGTCACCTCTCGACCGACCAGGACACCACCCGCAAGACCCTGTGGCGGCTCTTCGACGGCACGCTCGTCGAGTCCGTGCTCATGCGCTACCCGGACCGGGTGACCATGTGCATCAGCTCGCAGGCGGGCTGCGGGATGAACTGCCCGTTCTGCGCCACCGGACAGGCCGGTCTCGACCGGAACCTGTCGACCGGCGAGATCGTGCACCAGATCGTCGACGGCATGCGGGCGCTGCGTGACGGCGAGATCCCCGGGGGTCCCGCCCGGCTCAGCAACATCGTCTTCATGGGGATGGGCGAGCCGCTCGCCAACTACAAGCGGGTCGTCGGCGCGATCCGCGCCCTCACCGACCCCGAGCCCGACGGGCTGGGGCTGTCGCAGCGCGGCATCACCGTCTCGACGGTCGGGCTGGTCCCCGCCATCAACCGGTTCGCGGACGAGGGCTTCAAGTGCCGCCTCGCGATCTCCCTGCACGCCCCGGACGACGAGCTGCGCGACACCCTCGTCCCCGTGAACACGCGGTGGAAGGTGCGTGAGGTGCTGGACGCCGGCTGGGGATACGCGGACCGCTCCGGGCGCCGTCTGTCCATCGAGTACGCGCTGATCCGCGACATCAACGACCAGGCGTGGCGGGGCGACCGGCTCGGGCGGATGCTCAAGGGCAAGCCCGTGCACGTCAACCTCATTCCGCTGAACCCGACCCCGGGTTCGAAGTGGACCGCTTCGCGGCCCGAGGACGAGAAGGCGTTCGTCGAGGCGATCGCCGCCCATGGCGTCACGGTCACCGTCCGGGACACCCGGGGCCAGGAGATCGACGGAGCGTGTGGTCAGCTCGCCGCGACCGAGCGGTAGTCTGAACCGAGTCGGTCCGTTTCGGCATCTTCGTCATTCGATGCCGTCATGACCTGACATCTTCACCGTCCGACATCTTCATATTCCGACAGGGGAGCGCCACAGCGCTGAGAGTGCGGGACAGACCGCAGACCCTCTGAACCTTGCCCAGGTCATTCTGGGTAGGAAGTTCGGTCATTACTCAAGCTGTTGCGCCCTGCCCGGGAACCGTCAGAGGTCCCGGGCAGGGCCGCGTCTCTTCCTGGTCACCCAGGAGGAATCAGTGATCACCAACACCAGCAGCGGCAGACGGCTCGCGGTCACGGCCGTCGGGCTCGGCCTCGTCGCGCTGCCCGTCCTGTCCGCGTGCGGCTCGTCCGACAGCGCCGGCTCGGGCGACTCGAAGACGATCACGCTCGTCAGCCACGACTCGTGGCTCGTGTCGAAGAGCGTCCTCGCGGACTTCGAGAAGCAGTCCGGCTACAAGGTCCGCGTCCTCAAGGACGGCGACGCCGGGCAGGCCGTGAACAAGGCCATCCTGACCAAGGACAACCCCCAGGGCGACGTCTTCTTCGGCGTCGACAACACCCTGCTCTCCCGCGCGCTCGACAACGGGCTCTTCCAGCCGTACGAGGCCAAGGGCGCCGACCAGGTCCTGCCGCAGTACCGCGCCGACCAGGCCAGGCACCGCGTCACGCCCATCGACACGGGCGACATCTGCGTCAACTACGACAAGGCCTGGTTCAGCAAGCACAAGCTGGCGCCGCCGCGGTCCTTCGACGACCTGGCCGAGCCCGCGTACAAGAACCTCCTCGTCACCGAGAACGCCGCCACCTCCTCGCCCGGCCTCGGCTTCCTGCTCGGGTCCGCCGCGCACTACGGCGACCAGGACTGGCAGGGCTACTGGAAGAAGCTCAAGGCCAACGGGGTCAAGGTCGTGGACGGCTGGGAACAGGCGTACAACGAGGAGTTCTCGGGGTCCGCCGGCGGCAAGAAGGCCAAGGCCGACCGGCCGCTCGTCGTCTCGTACGCCTCCTCGCCGCCCGCCGAGGTCATCTACGGCGACCCGAAGCCGACCACGGCCCCGACCGGGGTCGCGGACGGCACCTGCTTCCGCCAGGTGGAGTACGCGGGTCTGCTCAGCAACGCCAAGAACGCCAAGGGCGGCAAGGCGCTCCTGGACTTCCTGCTCACCAAGGAGTTCCAGGAGGACATGCCGCTCAACATGTTCGTCTACCCGGTCCGTGAGGGTGCGCGGGTGCCGGCAGAGTTCACCCGGTACGGTCCGCAGGCCAAGGATCCCGAGACCCTGGCGCCCGCGAAGATCGCCGCCGACCGCGACCAGTGGGTCAAGTCGTGGACCTCGCTCGTACTGAAGTAGCCGACCGGGCCGAAGCGGCCGACGGCCCCGGTGGAACCACCGGGGCCGGACCCGCGGACATGGCTCCGCACCGGGCCCGCGGAGGGAACGCGGCGCGCTTCGCCCTGATGGCGCTGCCCGTCGCGTTCTTCGCGGTGTTCTTCGCCTATCCCGTCGCCGCGATCGTCTCGCGCGGGCTCCACGGGGACGGCGGCTGGCAGCTGGGCCGTATCTGGGAGGTCGCGACCCGGTCCGACATCCGGCACGTGCTGTGGTTCACCACCTGGCAGGCGCTCGCCTCGACGGCGCTCACGCTGCTGGTCGCGCTCCCCGGCGCGTACGTCTTCGCGCGCTTCGACTTCCGGGGCAAGCAGGTGCTCCGGGCGGTGGTGACGGTGCCCTTCGTGCTGCCGACCGTGGTCGTCGGCACGGCGTTCCTCGCGCTGGTCGGCCGGGGCGGGCTGCTCGACGAGCTGTGGGGTCTGCGCCTGGACACCACCGTGTGGGCGATCCTGCTCGCGCACGTCTTCTTCAACTACGCGGTCGTCGTACGAACCGTCGGCGGGCTCTGGTCGCAGCTCGACCCGCGCCAGGAGGAGGCCGCGCGCGTGCTCGGCGCCTCGCGCCTGGCGGCCTGGCGCAGGGTGACGCTGCCGGCGCTCGGGCCCGCCGTGGCCGCCGCCGCCCTCATGGTCTTCCTCTTCACCTTCACCTCCTTCGGCGTGGTGCAGATCCTCGGCGGCCCCACCTTCTCGACCCTCGAGGTCGAGATCTACCGCCAGACCTCCGAGATCTTCGACCTCACGACGGCGGCGGTGCTGACCATCGTCCAGTTCGTGGCCGTCGGCGCGATCCTCGCCGTGCACGCGGCGACCGTACGCCGGCGGGAGACCGCCCTGCGTCTGGTGGCCCCGGAGACGACCGCCCGCCGGCCGCGCGGCGCGGGACAGTGGGCGTTCCTCGCGGGCGTGCTCGTGAGCATCGCGGTCCTGCTCGTGCTGCCGCTCGCGGTCCTCGTCCAGCGGTCCCTCGGCGCCCCGGGACTCGGCTACTACCGGGCCCTGGCCGACGACGACGGAGGGGTCTTCCTCGTCGCCCCGATCGAGGCCGTCGGCAACTCGCTGGAGTACGCGCTCGCCGCCACCGCCATCGCCGTCCTGATCGGCGGTCTCGCCGCCGCGGCCCTCACCCGGCGGGCCGGCCGGCTGATGCGGGGCTTCGACGCGCTGCTGATGCTGCCGCTCGGCGTCTCCGCGGTCACCGTGGGCTTCGGATTCCTGATCGCGCTGGACGAACCGCCGCTCGACCTGCGCGCGAGCTGGATCCTGGTGCCGCTGGCCCAGGCGCTGGTCGGTGTCCCCTTCGTCGTACGGACCATGCTGCCCGTGCTGCGCGCGGTGGACGGGCGGCTGCGGGAGGCCGCGGCCGTCCTCGGGGCCTCCCCGTGGCGGGTGTGGCGCGAGGTCGACCTGCCGATGGTGCGGCGGGCCCTGCTGATCGCGGCCGGCTTCGCCTTCGCCGTCTCCCTCGGGGAGTTCGGCGCGACCGTCTTCATCGCACGGCCCGACAACCCGACGCTGCCGGTCGCCGTGGCCCGGCTGCTGGGGCGCGCGGGAGATCTCAACTACGGCCAGGCCATGGCCCTTTCGACGATCCTCATGGTGGTGTGCGCGGTGGCGCTGCTGCTGTTGGAGCGGGTACGGACCGACAGGACCGGGGAGTTCTAGATGCTGCTGAGCCTTGAGGGCGCGACCGTACGCTTCGGCGGGCGGGCCGTGCTCGACGCCGTCGACCTCGATGTCGCCGAACACGAGATCGTCTGCGTGCTGGGGCCGAGCGGCAGCGGCAAGTCCACACTCCTGCGGACGGTGGCCGGACTCCAGCCGCTGGACACCGGCCGGGTGGTGCTCGACGGACAGGACCAGGGCGGCGTTCCCGCGCACAAGCGGGGGGTCGGCCTGATGTTCCAGGACCACCAGCTCTTCCCGCAGCGGGACGTGGGCGGCAACGTGGCCTTCGGGCTGCGGATGCACGGCACGTCCAAGAGCGGACAGGCGGCCCGGGTGGGGGAGTTGCTCGACCTCGTGGGTCTGCCCGGAGCCCGCGACCGCGCCGTCGCCTCGCTCTCCGGCGGCGAACAGCAGCGCGTGGCGCTGGCCCGCGCCCTGGCGCCCAGCCCCCGGCTGCTGATGCTCGACGAACCGCTCGGCCAGCTCGACCGCTCGCTGCGCGAACGGCTCGTCGTCGAACTCCGCCAGCTCTTCGGCGCGTTGGGGACGACCGTGCTCGCCGTCACGCACGACCAGGGTGAGGCCTTCGCGCTCGCCGACCGGGTCGTGGTGATGCGCGACGGCCGGATCGCCCAGTCCGGTACGCCCCTCGATGTCTGGCAGCGGCCCGCCGACGCCTTCGTGGCCCGCTTCCTCGGCTTCGACAACGTGGTCGAGGCGACGGTCGGGGCCGGCGCCGCCGACACCCCGTGGGGCAAGGTCCCCGTGCCCGAGGGCGCCCTCCAGGGGACCGGAACGCTCCTCGTACGGCCCGCCGGTGTACGGCTCGTCGCCCCGGCGGACGGGCTGCGCTGCACGGTCGCCGCACGCACGTTCCGGGGCACGCACGTCGCCGTACGGCTTCAGCCCGAGGGCGCGCCCGCGCTGGAGGCGGCGTGCGCGCTGCGGGACGCGCCGGAGCCCGGGGACGTGGTCGGGGTGGAGTTCGACGAGGCCGAGGTCGTCGTCCTCGGGGCCTGATCCCCGCGAAGCGGCCGGTGCGGCACACCGGTCGGGCGGACGCGTCCGGACAGGCGTGTGGCCCGCCCCCTCGACGGGGACGGGCCACACGGTCGTTCAGGGAGCGGGTCAGCTCGCCTTCGAGGCGCCACGGCGGCGCATGCCGAAGTAGACCGCTCCGCCACCGATGACGACGAACGCACCGGCGATACCGGCGATCATCGGGGTGTTGGAGTTCGCACCGGTCTCGGCGAGGTTGGACTCACCGGCGGCCGCGGACGGCTGGTTGTCGCCCGGCGTGGCCGGGGCTTCGCTGCTCTCCGAGTCGGACGGGCTCGCCGAGTCCGACGGGGTGTCCGAGGGGGCGGACTCCGAGGGCTCCGGGCTCGCCGACGGGGACGGGGACTCCGACTTGGTGGAGCAGGCCTCGTCCTTCGTCACCAGGTTCGGGGAGATGTCCTTGTCCACGATGCCCGGGACGCTGACGTGGATGCGGTACTCGGCCTTGGGCGCCCAGTCCTCCGAGAAGGAGATGGTGGCGCCGTCCTTGCTGCCGACGACCTTCTGAGCGGTCCCGACCTGGTGGTCGTCGGCGCCGTTGCGCTCGAGGAAGACCGTGATGGTGGCTTCCTTGGCGGAGGAGTCGACGTCGGTGACGGTGATGATGCCCTTCCCGTTGCCGTCGCAGGTGGCGTCGGCCGAGAAGTCCTTGATGTTGCAGGCGAGTGCGTTGCCGGCGACGCCGAGCGCGAGCGCGGCAGAGGCGGAGGCAACGCCGAGGATTCGCACGGTACGTGCGGTGCGTCGAGATATGGACACGATTGCCCTTCACAGGTTGCGCAACTGCGGGGGGTGTGGGGGGATTTGCCGTGAATCGATCGGGCAACAGCACCCCCAGGAGTTTCAAAGGTTTATAAGCGCAACCTAAGCGATGTCAATGCGTAGGCTCCACCCCGCCGTTGGCTTTGCCGAGTTGTTAACCTCCCAGGTGTTTGAGTGCCTGCGGAGCGTCATCGACGTCCTCGACGAGCGCGATCCGTGACTCCATCGCCCGCTCCCGGGCCAGCGAAGTGAGCAGGGCCCAGGCGGGAAACCGCTCCGTCCAGTGCGTCCGGTCCACCAGGACCATGGGGGTCGGCTCGCCCCGGGACCCGTAGTAGTTCGGGGTCGCGTTGTCGAAGATCTCCTGTACGGTCCCGGCGGCGCCAGGCAGGAAGACGACGCCCGCGTTCGAGCGGGCCAACAGTCCGTCCTCGCGGGTCGCGTTGGCGAAGTACTTGGCGATGTGCGCGGCGAAGGCGTTCGGCGGCTCGTGGCCGTAGAACCACGTGGGGATGCCGACCGAGGCGCCGCCGGAGGGCCAGCGCTCGCGCACCGCGAACGCCGCTCGCGCCCAGTCCGTGACGGAGGGCGTGAACGAGGGGACGGCGGCCAGCATGCGCAGGGCCTCGTCGAGCATGTCGTCGTCGAAGGGGGCCGCGTACGCGCCGAGGTTCGCCGCCTCCATGGCGCCGGGGCCGCCGCCGGTGGCGACCATGAGACCGGAGCGCGTGAGGGTGCGGCCGAGCCGCGCGGCCCCCGCGAACTCCTCCGTGCCGCGTGCCATGGCGTGGCCGCCCATCACGCCCACCACCCGCACGCCGGTGAGGAGTTCGTCGAGCGCGTCCGAGATGGAGTCGTCGTGGACCGCGCGCACCATCGAGGCGAATATGTCGCCGTCGGCCTTGGTCTGCTGGAACCAGGCGTACGCGCGGGCGTCCGGTGTCGACTCGTATCCCGCGTCGAGCGAGGCGAAGAGCTCGTCGGGGGAGTAGAGGCGGCCGCGGTAGGGGTCGAGGGGGAGGCCCGGTACGGGCGGGAAGACGAGGGCGCCGGAGAGCCGGACCCGCTCGGCCGCCTCGGGCTCCATGGGGCAGCCGAGGAAGACGGCGCCGACCGTGTCCAAGGAGGTGAGGTCCGCCGTACGGTCCGTCAGGTCGACGGCCTGGACGCGGAACCCGGCGAGGGAGCGGCCCGTGGAGACGACCTCGTCGAACTCGGTGAGGGATTCGATCTCGCGGTCGTGGGGGGCGTGTAGGGGGGTTGGCTGCATTGCGCCCATGCTAGGGGCTGCCGCCCAAGGGGTACCGGGGTTCCGGCCGCTGCCCTTTCACCGGCGCCCGGCAGCCCCCTGGGGCTCCGCCCCAGACCCCGCTCCTCAAACGCCGGAGGGGCTGAAATCTGCTGTCCGTCCCACACTCGGGGCTCCGCCCCGGACCCCGCTCCTCAAGCGCCGGAGGGCCTGGAATTGAAGCGGGCCTGAGTGGCTGAAAGGTCAAGCGGATCGGGGGGCTGAAAGGTGAAGCGGGCCGGGGAGCTGAAGTTGAAGCGGGTCGGACGGGACGTGCCCGGGCCGGTGTGCGGACCCCTGTACCGCGCGCCGGGCCGGGCACGTTCGCCGGTCGGCCGGAGGGTCAGCCCTGGACCGCTGCCGGGTCCATCCACATGACCTCCCAGGTGTGGCCGTCGAGGTCGTCGAAGGCTCGGCCGTACATGAAGCCCTGGTCCTGTGCCTCGCCGGAGCCCGAACCGCCCGCCGCGATGGCGGCGTCGACCAGCTCGTCGACCTTCGCGCGGCTCTCGGCGCTCAGACACAGCAGCACCTCGCTGGTCGTCGTCGCGTCCGCGATCTCCTTCTTGGTGAAGTCCGCGTAGCGCTGCCTGCTGAGCAGCATCGCGATGATCGTGTCGCTGATCACCACACAGGCGCAGTCGTCGGTGGAGAACTGGGGGTTGATCGAGTAGCCGAGCTCCGTGAAGAACTTCCTCGAGGCGGCGACGTCGGACACGGGCAGGTTCACGAAGATCATCTGCTGGTACATGCGAGGTTCTCCCGTCGGTGTTGTGCCGTTCGCAGGGATAGACCGGGGGTCCGCCCGGAACTCATCGCCCGGAGCGGACCCCTTTTTGCCGAACGGCGCGCGGAGTGCTCCGCAGGGCCGGTCAGTGGATGAGGGGGATCGCCGCCAGTTCGGCCACCGCCCAGGTCAGCGGGGCGAACGCGACGAACAGCGTCCCGGCGCGCAGGGCCGCCGCACCGCGCAGCATGGTGGCGGGAGCCCCCAGCCGCAGCAGGGCCGCCGTGGTGTCGGCCCGCGCCTGCCGCGCCTCGACGGCCGCGGTCGCCAGCGTCAGCAGCGTGCACCCGGCGACGAGCAGCGCGCCGAGCGTGGTCAGCGGGCCGAAGGCCGGCCGGGCCCCGGTGTACAGCGTCGTCATGGCGAACCCGCCCGACGCCACCGCGCACACCACGCCCAGCGGCTGTCCGATGCGCCGCGCCTCCGACTGGAGCACGCGTCCGGCCAGCAGTCGCAGCGCTCCCGGACGCACGGCCTGGAGCAGCCAGCCGCACAGATACGTGATCGCCGGCCCGGCGAGGGCCAGACCGACCGCCGTCAGCACCCAGCCGAGCAGCACCCCGGCGGGACCGCCTGTGAATCCGCCGGGCAGCGCGAGCGCGGGCGCGGGTCCCGAACGGCTCGCGTAAGTCTCCACGGCCAGCCCGGCGGCCAGCGTGGCCGCGCCCCAGGGGAGCCCGTTCGGGTAGCCCGGCGCGGGCGGCAGCCCGCCGGAGCCGGCCTCGGCGATCCGGCGCGGGTCCGGGCGCGCGGCGGGCACGGCCGCGCCCTCGTACGCCGGAAGCATGTCCATGTACAGCGCTTCGACGTCCGTGTCCATGTCCACGAACGACGGCATGTCCGTCCGCTCGTACGCGGCGGGCGCGGGGTGGGCTGCCGCGGCCCGGTGGTCCTTCGCCGCCGGTGTCCCGGTCTCCCCGGAGGCGTACGCCTCGGCGGTCCAGTGGAAGTCGGGGCCGCCGGAGCCCTCCGGGGAAGCGGAAGGGGATGGGGAAGAGGAAGAGGAAGAGGAAGAGGAAGGGGACAGCAGCGGGTCGGGTGCGGGCGGCGAGGCGTCGCCCACGGCCGTCGACGCGTCCTGGAAGCCCTCGCCGTCGACGGTCACGGTGAGACCGTCGCCCGTTCCGCTCGCCGAGAGGGCCGTGGTCCCGCCGGCCGGGGTGGAGGCGGTGGGCCCGCCGGGCGCGGTGAGCGGCGAGGGCGTGCCGGGAGCGCCGCCCGTGGGCCGTCCGCCGCCGCGGATGGTGGTCCGCTGCGTGCTCGCGACGGCGTTCTGCCGCGCCGACATCCAGGTGCGGCCGTACGACCAGGCGGCGCGCACCGGACCGCCGCCCCGGGGACGCAGGGAGAGGGCGGCCGCGCCGGAGGCCGCGACCGGTACCAGGGAGAGCAGCGTGAGCGCCGCGGGCAGCGGCAGCGACTGCCCGGAGGCGAGGAAGTCCGCCTCCGTGCCGCCGAACGGGATGCCGGTGATGTCGCCGCGCAGATGGAGGAAGAGGAGCAGGGCGAGCAGCGAGCCGAGGAGCGTGGACAGGGCGGTGGTGGCGGCGGAGATCGCCATCAGCCGGCCGGGGCCGAGGCCGACGGCGGACAGGCCGGGCCGGGGCCGGGTGGCGGGGTCGGTGCGGGCCACCGCGACGGCGAAGTAGACCGTGGCGGCGAGGGGCACGACGCACCAGGCCAGGCGCAGCGCGCCGGCGGCCGAGGCGTCCGGATGGCTCATCGCGTAACCCAGCGTGCACAGCAGCAGGAACCCGGTGCCCGCGGAGGCGGCGGCGACCAGGAGCCGGCGGAGCTGGACGAGGGGGTGGCCCCCGCGGGCTAGACGGAGAGCGAGCACGCGGCCCGGCCTTCCGCCTCGGTGACCGGGGGCAGGTGGACGGTGTTCACACGCCGTCCGTCGAGCAGCGACACCGTGCGGTCGGCGAGGGCCGCGGTGTCCAGGTCGTGGGTGGCGAGGACGGCGGTGATGTTGTGCGAGCGGGCCGCGGAGGTGAGCGTGCGCAGCACCTGGGTCTGGTCGGCGCGGTGCAGCGGCGCCGTCGGTTCGTCCGCGAACAGCACGGTGGGGGTGGGGGCGAGGGCGCGGGCGACGGCCACGCGCTGCCGCTCGGCCTGGAGCAGGGCGTGCGGGCGCTTGCGGGCGCAGCGGCCGACGTCCAGGCGCTCCAGCCACTCCAGGGCGGCGGTCTTGGCCGCCCGGCGGGTCCAGCCGCGCAGCATCAGCGGGAGGGCGGTGTTCTCCCAGGCGTTCAGCTCGGGGATCAGGGTCGGGACCGGGTCGATCCAGCCGAACCGGTCGCGGCGCAGCCGCTCGCGGGTGAGCGGGCCCATGGTGTGCACGGGCGAGCTGTTGAACCAGACCTCGCCCTGCTGGGGCAGGATCTGGCCGGACAGGCAGCGCAGGAGGGTCGTCTTGCCGCTGCCGCGCGGGCCGCAGACGGCGAGGATCTCGCCCTCACGGATGCCGAGCGAGACACCGCTGAGCGCGGGCGAGCCGTTGTGCTTGACGTGCAGGGCGCGTGCCCAGAGCACGTCGTTGTCAGGCGGGGCCACCATCGCGTACACCTCGTTCAGAGCTGATGTGCCGTGCCCGGCGACCTCGTCGAGGTCGCTCGGTCCCCCGGACGGGGGAACGAAGGCAGGGCCGATCGGTTACAGGGCACGCTAGGGAGTCGGGGCCGGGAGGCCGGACAGCACGCGGCCCCGGGCCGCCCATTCTCACTCGAACGGGCGGCCCGGGGCCGGGGTCGATCAGCCGGACGGAAGACCGGGGCCCGCCGTGGGGAAGGGGCGGGGCCGGGTTCGCGGCCGGGGTCGGCGGGGTGCGATCAGAGCTTGGTCCACGCCTCCGTCAGCACCTGGCGGATGATCCCCTCGATCTCGTCGAAGGTCGACTGGTCGGAGATCAGCGGCGGCGAGAGCTGGATGACCGGGTCACCGCGGTCGTCGGCGCGGCAGTAGAGGCCGTACTCGAAGAGCTTCTTGGAGACGAAGCCGTAGAGCACGCGCTCCGACTCCTCGTCCGTGAAGCTCTCCTTGGTGGCCTTGTCCTTCACGAGCTCGATGCCGTAGAAGAAGCCGTTGCCGCGGACGTCGCCGACGATCGGCAGGTCGTGCAGCTTCTGCAGGGTCTTGAGGAAGTTGCCCTCGTTGTCCAGCACGTGCTGGTTGAGGCCCTCGCGCTCGAACAGGTCGAGGTTGGCGAGGCCCACGGCCGCGGAGACCGGGTGGCCGCCGAAGGTGTAGCCGTGCAGGAACGTGTTGTCGCCCTTGTAGAACGGCTCGGCGATGCGGTCGGAGACGATGCACGCGCCGATCGGGGAGTAGCCCGAGGTCATGCCCTTGGCGCAGGTGATCATGTCCGGGACGTAGCCGAACTTGTCGCAGGCGAACGTGGTGCCGAGGCGGCCGAAGGCGCAGATGACCTCGTCCGACACGAGCAGCACGTCGTACTGGTCGCAGATCTCGCGCACGCGCTGGAAGTAGCCGGGCGGGGGCGGGAAGCAGCCGCCGGCGTTCTGCACGGGCTCCAGGAAGACCGCGGCGACCGTCTCCGGGCCCTCGAAGAGGATCTGCTGCTCGATCTGGTCGGCGGCCCAGCGGCCGAAGGCCTCCGGGTCGTCGCCGAAGAGCGGGGCGCGGTAGATGTTGGTGTTCGGCACCTTGTGCGCGCCCGGGACGAGCGGCTCGAAGGGGGCCTTCAGGGCGGGCAGGCCGGTGATCGACAGGGCGCCCTGCGGGGTGCCGTGGTAAGCGACCGCGCGGGAGATGACCTTGTACTTGGTCGGCTTGCCCTGGAGCTTGAAGTACTGCTTGGCGAGCTTCCAGGCGGTCTCGACCGCCTCGCCGCCGCCGGTGGTGAAGAAGACCTTGTTCAGGTCGCCCGGCGCGTGGTGGGCGAGGCGCTCGGCCAGCTCCACGGCCTTCGGGTGGGCGTAGGACCACACGGGGAAGAAGGCCAGCTCGGCGGCCTGCTTGGCGGCAACCTCGGCCAGCTCCCGGCGGCCGTGGCCGGCCTGGACCACGAACAGGCCCGCGAGACCGTCGAGGTAGCGCTTGCCCTTGTCGTCGTAGATGTAGGTGCCCTCACCACGGACGATGGTGGGAACGGGCGCGTTCTCGTACGAGGACATGCGGGTGAAGTGCATCCACAGGTGGTCGTACGCGGTCTTGCTGAGGTCCTTGGTGCTCACGGCTATCGGGTTCCCCACATGTAGGTCTGCTTCTTGAGCTTCAGGTAGACGAAGCTCTCGGTGGAGCGCACCCCGGGCAGGGCCCGGATGCGTTTGTTGATGACGTCCAGCAGGTGGTCGTCGTCCTCGCAGACGATCTCGGCGAGGATGTCGAACGAGCCCGCGGTCATCACCACGTACTCGACTTCCGACATGGCAGCGAGCGCTTCGGCCACCGGGTCGAGGTCGCCCTCGACCGTGACGCCGACCATCGCCTGCCTGCGGAATCCCACGGTGAGCGGGTCCGTGACGGCGACGATCTGCATGACGCCCTGGTCGAGCAGCTTCTGGACCCGCTGGCGCACGGCGGCCTCGGAGAGGCCCACGGCCTTGCCGATCGCGGCGTACGGGCGGCGTCCGTCCTGTTGGAGCTGCTCGATGATGGCGAGGGAGACGGTGTCCAACTGGGGACTGCCGTTCCTGGACTCGCGGGAGTCCCTGGGTTCCGCGCTTCGACTGGCCACAGCCCCACTCTGCACGACGTATCGACAGTTCCGCAAGGTTCAGGCGATGAAATTCGTTGTTTACGGCTACGTGTCTTGCGGATTTCGCAGCTCTGGGCCGTTCAGGGGTGTTGAAAACGCGGAGTCACGGATTAGGGTGGGGTCCAGGCATCTCAGGTAGTGGACACCTGGGTCGTTGGACATCCGACAGGAGGGCCGGGCAGTGAGCACCGAGCTGCGTCGTCTGCGCAATTACATCGACGGAGAGTTCCGCGATGCCGCCGATGGACGGACCACGGAGGTGGTCAACCCCGCGACCGGCGAGGCGTACGCGACCGCGCCGCTCTCCGGCCAGGCGGACGTGGACGCCGCGATGACGGCCGCCGCCGCGGCCTTCCCGGAGTGGCGGGACAAGACCCCCTCCGAGCGGCAGAAGGCCCTCCTGAAGATCGCGGACGCGTTCGAGGAGCGGGCCGAGGAGCTGATCGCGGCCGAGGTGGAGAACACCGGCAAGCCGATCGGTCTGACCCGGTCCGAGGAAATCCCGCCGATGATCGACCAGATCCGCTTCTTCGCGGGCGCCGCCCGCATGCTCGAGGGCCGCTCGGCCGGCGAGTACATGGAGGGCATGACCTCGATCGTCCGCCGCGAGCCGGTGGGCGTCTGCGCCCAGGTGGCGCCGTGGAACTACCCGATGATGATGGCGGTGTGGAAGTTCGCCCCGGCCCTCGCGGCGGGCAACACGGTCGTCCTCAAGCCGTCGGACACCACCCCGGCCTCCACGGTCCTGATCGCCGACATCCTCGGCGGCATCCTGCCCAAGGGCGTCTTCAACGTCATCTGCGGCGACCGCGACACCGGCCGCGCGATGGTCGAGCACCCGACCCCGGCGATGGCGTCCATCACCGGCTCCGTCCGCGCGGGCATCTCGGTCGCCGAGTCGGCGTCCAAGGACGTCAAGCGCGTCCACCTGGAGCTGGGCGGCAAGGCCCCGGTCGTCGTCTTCGAGGACACCGACATCCCCAAGGCCGTCGAGGACATCTCGGTGGCGGGCTTCTTCAACGCCGGCCAGGACTGCACGGCCGCCACCCGCGTCCTCGTCCAGGACTCCATCCACGACGAGTTCGTCGCCGCGCTCGCCAAGGCCGCCGCCGAGACGAAGACCGGTCAGCCGGACGACGAGGACGTGCTCTACGGCCCGCTGAACAACCCCAACCAGCTCAAGCAGGTCGCCGGGTTCATCGAGCGGCTTCCCGCGCACGCCAAGGTCGAGGCGGGCGGCCAGCAGGTCGGCGACAAGGGCTACTTCTACGCCCCGACCGTCGTCTCCGGCCTCAAGCAGGACGACGAGATCATCCAGAACGAGGTCTTCGGCCCGGTCATCACCGTCCAGTCCTTCTCGGACGAGGCCCAGGCCGTCGAGTGGGCCAACGGCGTCGACTACGCGCTGGCCTCCTCGGTCTGGACGAAGGACCACGGCCGCGCGATGCGCCTGTCCAAGTCCCTCGACTTCGGCTGCGTGTGGATCAACACCCACATCCCGCTGGTCGCCGAGATGCCGCACGGCGGCTTCAAGAAGTCCGGCTACGGCAAGGACCTGTCGGGCTACGGCTTCGAGGACTACACGCGCATCAAGCACGTCATGACGTCGCTGGACGGCTGACGGCTGTCGGCGGACTGCGGACTGCGGACCGCGGACCGCGGACCGCGGACCGCGCGTGAACGTGGCCCCGGACGGGATGCGATCCCGTCCGGGGCCACGCTCTTCCCCCTGGACGCCCGCTCAGGCGTTCTCGGTCACGCCGGAGAGCGTCGGCCCGTCGGCCGCCCCCGGCCCCTCCTGCTCGGTGTGGAAGCCGGGCAGCTCGCCGGACCCGCCGGCGGAACTCCCTCCCGACCCCGTGCCGGGCTTGCCGGGCCTGCCGGGCACGGTCGTCGGAGGCAGCCCGGATCCGGTCGAGAAGGTGACGCCGGCCTTCCTCAGGATCGGCGCGCACGCCTTCTGCGCGCTCCGGTAGCTCTTCGAGGCCGGGTCGAAGCCCTTCTCCGCCTTCATTCGCACGTCGAACCGGACGCGGCCCTGCTCGTCCTTCGAGGCGTGGAAGACCGGGAAGTGCTTCTGGCCGTGGTCACGCATACAGGCCGCGAAGGCGTCGTTGGCCGTGTTCACGTCGCCGGGGGCGTGCGAGGTCGGCCGGTACGCGATGGCCGGCAGGGCGCCCTTGGGCGGCTTGCCGGTCGCGGCGTGCCGGGTGAGCCGGGGCGACCCGGCGGTCCCCGCCGTCGTCGCGGTCACGGTGGTCCCGTCGGACGCCGAGGCGGCCGAGGCGCTGACGGTCCCGAGTGTGGCGGCCGAGATCAGGACGCAGGCCAGGGCGAGTCGTTGTGGCCGGGTGGCCGGTGCACGCATGGGCTTCCTCCAAGGAGCGGGCGGCGGTGCCGCCGGTTCGGATGCGACGGCGCGCGGTCGCGCACCGGGTTCCGTCACGTGCCGTGGCTCGACGGTCGTGGCGGGGTACGCGATGCCGTGCTGCGCTCCAGCCAAGCCGTGGGGCGGTTACGGCACGGGAACGGTCTTCCTTACGGCGCCGTGACAGGAGCCGGGACTGAGGCCGGCCTGGAGCCGGGACAGGGGCCGGGCCAGGAGCCGGGACAGAGGCCGGGCCAGGAGCCGGGACAGGCTCCGGAACGGGCGCCAGGACGGGCTTCGGGACAGAGGCCGGCTCGGCCCCGGGCGGGCGGGATCACCCCGTGCAGCGGCCCTTATCCCCGTGTAACCGGCCGCGCGCCACACTGACCGCCATGCGTGTGCTGGTGGTCGAGGACCATGAAGAGCTCGCCGAGACCGTGGCCGCCGGGCTGCGCCGCGAGGGCATGGCGGTCGATCTCGCGCCGGACGGGCCCACGGCGCTGGAACGCGCCGCCGTCAACGGGTACGACGTCGTCGTGCTCGACCGCGATCTGCCCGGGGTCCACGGCGATCAGGTGTGCCGGACACTGTCCGCGGGCGGCAGCCGGGCCAGGGTGCTGATGCTCACCGCGTCCGGCACGGTGGCCGACCGGGTCACGGGACTCGGCCTCGGTGCCGACGACTATCTCTCCAAGCCGTTCGCGTTCGCCGAACTCGTCGCGCGGATACGGGCCTTGGCGCGCCGCGCGCAGCCCGCGCTGCCGCCTGTCCTGGTCCGCGGGGAACTGCGCCTCGACCCGGCGCGACGGCAGGCGACCCGGGGCGGTTCGGGCCTCGCCCTCAGCCCCAAGGAGTTCGCCGTGCTCGAACTCCTGCTGTCCGCGCAGGGCGCGGTCGTCTCCACCGAGGAACTCCTGGAGCGGGCCTGGGACGAGGCGGCCGACCCCTTCAGCCAGACCGTGAAGGTCACGGTGAGCAGACTGCGCCGCAAGCTGGGGGAGCCGCCGCTGATCGCGACGGTGGACCGGGCGGGATACCGCATCGCATGACGGACACGTCCCAGGGCGCGAACGGGCCGGTGCCGTACGGGAACGGCCGGCGGCGGCGGGCCTCCGGAGGAGTCCGGCGACAAGCTTTTGCCGGGGTCCGCAGGCAAGCTCTCGCCGGGGTCCGCCGCCATGCTCTCGCCGGGGTCCTGCGGCTGGTGCCGCGCAGTGTCCGATGGCGGCTGACCCTGCTCTACGGCGCGCTGTTCATGGCGGCGGGGGCGGGCCTGCTCGGCTTCACCTACCTCCTGGCGTCGCGGTCGACGCCGTCCGAGGGAGTCGTCTCGTCCGTCGAACCCGGGCTGCCCGCGGGCCAAGGCCTCGCCAACCCGGATCCGCCGACGCTCACGACGTACGCCGAAGCCCTGCGCGCCGACCAACTGCACCACCTGCTCGTGGAGGCGGGCATCGCGCTCGCCGTGATGACCTTCGCCTCCGTGGCCCTGGGCTGGATCATGGCCGGACGGGTGCTCGCCCCGCTGCGCACGATGACCGCCGCCGCCCGCCGGATCTCCGCGGACAACCCCGGCCGGCGGCTGGCCGTGCCGGGGCCCGATGACGAACTCAAGGCGATGGCGGACACCTTCGACGACGTACTGGGGCGACTGGAGGGCGCGTTCGAGGCGCAGAAGCAGTTCGTCGCCAACGCGTCGCACGAACTGCGCACACCCCTCACGCTCCAGCAGGCGATCGTGGACGTCGCGCTCGCCGACCCCGGCGCCTCGGTGGAGAGCCTGCGGGCCGCGTGCCTGCGTGTCCGGGCCGCCGGGCAGGAACAGGAGCGGCTCATCGACGCTTTGTTGACCCTTGCCCGCAGTCAACGCGGCCTGCAGAGAGGGGAGTTCGTCGACCTCGCCGAGACCGTGCGGGAACTGCTGCCGGAGAGCGGGTCCGGGCCGGGCGCGCCGACCGTACGGGCCGACCTCGCCCCGGCGCCCGTGCTGGGCGATCCCCAGCTGATCGAGCGGCTGGTGGTCAACCTGACGGACAACGCCGTACGGCACAACACCGGCGGAACCGGGGAGAGTTGGGTCCGCCTGTGGACCGGGACGGAGGCGGGACGCCCGGTCCTGCGGATCGACAACACCGGCCCCGTGATCCCGCGCGACCAAGTGGCCGGACTCTTCCAGCCGTTCCGGCGGCTCGGCGCGGAACGGACCCGCGCCCACCCGCGGACGCGCCCGGACGGGCAGGGCCGGCCCCGCGACGGACTGGGGCTCGGCCTGTCCATCGTCACGGCCGTCGCCACCGCCCACCGCGGCACGGTCGAGGCGTGGCCCCGTCCGCGGGGCGGCCTGTCGGTACGGGTCACCTTCCCGCCGTGCGCACCGCCCCCGGACGCGCCCGGACGGGAGCCGGGCCAGGGGCGGCCGGCGGTCACGCGCCCGGAGTCCGCGAGCCGTCCGGACACGGATCGACAGGGTGTCGGGTCGGCGGGCGACTGATCGACGCACCGTCCATTGTCCGCGGCGAGCCCGGGTCGGCATGCTTCCCGCGTGCCCGTGAATCGGAAGACCTCGCCCCTGTCCCGCCGGTCCCTGCTGCGCGCCCTGGGCGGCGGTGCCGCGCTCGGAGCGCTCGCGGGATGCGGGGTACCGGCCGCGTACGTGGCACCGGGCGACCGGGCCGGAGCCGACCTCTCCGCCTCGGACAAGCGGTTGACCTGGGCGAACTGGCCGCTGTACATCGACACCGACGACGAGGACACCACTCGGCGGCCGTCGCTGGAGGCCTTCGAGAAGCGCACCGGGATCTCCGTCGACTACATCGAGGAGATCAACGACAACGACGAGTTCTTCGGCAAGATCAGTCCGTCCCTGATGAACCACCAGCGGACCGGGCGCGACCTCATCGTCATCAGCGACTGGATGTGCGCCCGCTTCGTCCGGCTCGGCTGGGTCCAGGAGATGGACCGGTCCCGGCAGCCGAACGTCACCAAGTACCTGGACCCGCTGCTGCGTTCGCCCGCCTTCGACCCGGGCCGCAAGTCCTCGGTTCCCTGGCAGTCGGGGATCACGGGCATCGCGTACAACCGCCGCAAGCTCGGCCGCGAGATCAGGCACGTGTCCGACCTGTGGGCCGACGACCTCAAGGGCCGGGTCACCCTGCTCTCCGGCCTGGACGAGGCGTTCGCGCTGCTCATGCAGGCCGACGGGGTCGACATCACGAAGTGGCGGGCCGACGACTTCCACCGGGTGTGCGACCGGGTCGAGAAGCAGGTGCGCCGCGGACAGATCCGCCGCTTCACCGGCAACGACTACATCAAGGACCTCGCGAGCGGGGACGTGCTCGCCTGCCAGGCGTACTCGGGCGACGTGATCCAGCTCCAGGCCGACAACCCCGACATCCGCTTCGTCGTCCCCGAGGAGGGCGCCGAACTGTGGGCCGAGTCGCTGATGATCCCCAACCTGGCCCGGCACAAGGCCAACGCGGAGAAGCTCGTCGACTACTACTACGAGCCGGAGGTCGCCGCCGAGCTGGCCGCCTGGGTCAACTACGTCTGCCCGGTCCCCGCCGCCCAGGACGTCCTCGCCTCCTCCAAGGACAAGGACACCGCCGCCCTGGCCGAGGACCCGCTGATCTTCCCGGACGCGACCATGCGCAGGCGTCTCGCGATCGCCCGCGACATCACCGCCGGTGAACGCACGGAGTTCGCCAAGCGCTGGAACGCGATAGCCGGTCTGTGAACCGGGGCCCGGCCGGGCTCAGAGTCCGGCCAGCAGGGCCCGGGCCCGTGCCAGCCGGCGGGTCCCGGCCGGATAGGGCAGCGACCGGGCCAGCGACTCGGCCCGCGTCAGCTCCTTCGCGCCCTCCCGCGCCGGGGCGAGCCGCGACAGCGAGGCCCCGAGGACGATCCGCGCCTCCACCTCGGTGAGACGTTCCCCGGTCCGTTCGGCCCGGGCCGCCTCGGCGCGCGCGAGCCGCAGGGCGGCCTCGGCCCGCCCGGACAGGAGCTCCGCCCAGGCCACCAGGACCGGCGCGTCCTCGGTGTGACCGTCCAGGGCGCGCAGCGCCTGGTCCGGACGGCCGGTGCGCAGGGCGAGCTCGGCGCGCGCCGTGCGCACCTCGTGCTCGGCCTGCCGGTCCCCGAGCTCGGCGGCGACCGCCGCCGCCCGGTCCAGGAGGGGCACGGCCTCCGCTGCCGCATCCGTGAAGACCCGTACGCGGGCCAGGGTCGCGAGGGCGTACGGAAGGCACCAGGCGTCGTACGCCCCCGCGCCGGCGACCGCCTGTTCCGCGAGGAGGAGGGCCGGCCCGGGCTCCTCCAGCAGAAGCCGCAGTTCCGCGAGGTTCCCGCGCTCGAACGCGGCGGCCGTCGGATCGCCCGACCGTTCGGCGAGGCCGAGCGCGCGGGTTCCGATCTCGACGGCCTCGCGCAGTCCGCCGGCCCGCCGCGCGTTCTCGCGCAGCATCGACAGGACCGAGCCGAGCAGGGTCGGATCGCCGTACGCCTCGGCCGGTGCCAGGGCCTGGTCGCCCGCCGCGCGTGCCTGGTCGAAGCGGCCGGCGAGCCCGAGGTTGGCGGCCTGCATGGCGAACGAGCGGGCCACCAGCCGCTGGCCGGACGCTCCCGGCACGTTCCGCGCCGCGGTCAGGGCCTGCCGGGCGGCTTCGTGCCCGGCCGTGTACCGGCCCTGGACGCAGCGGACCACGGACAGCGCGAGGAAGTGCCCGGCGGCCGGTTCCGGCCCGGTGTCCGCGGTCACCGGGTGTTCCCGCAGGGTGCGGCGGGCGGCTGCCGGGGCGCTCGTCCTGGCCAGGGTCTCGGCGAGCAGCGCCGAGGTGAGGACGGCCTCGTCGCGGTCCTCGCGCCGCTCGAACTCCGCCAGGGAGAGCCGCAGGGCGTCGGCCGCCTGCTCGAAGTGTCCCATTCTCCGCAGGACATGGGCGTGGGCGAGCCGGGCGCGGGCGGCGTCGACGTCCAGCCGGGCCACCAGGTCGCGGTAGTAGCGGTCGGCGGTGTCGTTCGCGTACAGGGCCGCGGCCCGCTCCGCCGCGCGGCGCAGGTATTCGGCCGCGCGCGGGTCGTCGGCGCGGGCGAAGTGGGAGGCCAGGGTGTCGACGGCGTCGGGACGGCGCCGCCGGACCGCCTGCGCGAAGGCGGCGTGCAGTTGCCTGCGGCGGACCCCCGCGAGCTGTTCGTAGCAGGTGAGCCGGACCAGCGGATGCCGGAAGGCCACCCCTTCCTCGGACCGCCCGGCCACCACGACGGGCCGTTCCTCCACGAGCGAGGCGGCGATGGCCTGTTCCAGGGCGTCGGCGGCCGCGGCGCCGGCCACCGGCGGGTGCAGCCCGTGTTCGGCGACATCGAGCAGTTCGGACAGCGCGGTGTCGCCGCCCGCCACGGCGAGCGCCTCGACGACGCGGCGCGCGTCCGCGTCGAGCCGTACGAGCCGGTCGGCCACCAGTCCTCGTACACCTTCGGGTGCGAGGGCCGTGCCGTCCTCGTCGGCCAGGCCGTGGGCGAGTTCGAGGGCGAACAGCGGGTTTCCGAGGGAGAGTTCCCACACCCGGTGGACCCGGTCCTCGGGCGAGGCGTCCGTGGCCGCGTCGCGCACGACGGCCAGGCACGCCTGTTTGTCGAGCCGGCTCAGCTCCTCGCGTACGCCGTGCCGCCGGCGCAGGAGCGAGGCCACGGCCGAGCGGCGGGCGTCGCCGTCCGGCAGCTCCTCCTCGCGGTAGGTGGCCAGGAACCGCAGGGCCGTGTCCCGCTCCGCGGCCCGGCGGGCCAGATGGCCGAGCAGGCGGTACGAGCCGGTGTCGGCGGCGTGCAGATCGTCGAGGACGACCAGTACCGGGCGGGCCGCGGCGAGGTCGCCGAGCAGTGCCGAGATGCCACGGAACAGCCGGTCCCGTTCCTCCTCCGGACTGCGCTCGCCGGAGGTTCCCACCTGCCCGAGCGAGGGGAGGAACGAGGCCAGTTCGGGGTACTCGGCGCCGACCCGGGCCCGTTCGGCGGCGCTGTGCCCGGCGAGCCAGCCCTCCAGCGCCTCCGCGAACGCCCCGTACGGCGTGTGCCCCTCGGCGTCCTGGCCGCCGCCCCACAGCACGGCCGTGCCGTCCGCGGCCGCGCGCCGGGCGACCTCGCTCACCAGGCGGGTCTTGCCCACGCCCGCCTCGCCGCTGAGCAGGGTGACGGGCGGGCCGTCCGCCGTGAGGAGCCGTTCGAGCACGGTGTCCCGGCCGCGCAGCGGAGGCTCGGTGCGGGTGGCCCGGAGCGGGGCGGGGAGCGAGGGGGCGGTGGGGACGGGGGCGGGTGCCGCGGCCAGTGCCGCCCGGTGCAGCCGCTCCGTCTCCGGGCCCGGCCGCACGCCCAGTTCCGCCGAGAGGACCTCGTGGCAGGCGTGGTAGCGGCGGACGGCCTGGCGGCGCAGTCCCTGGCGCAGCAGGGCGTCGATGAGGACGCGGTGGGCCAGTTCCTCGGCGGGGCTGAGGGCCAGGACCTGTTCGGCCACGGCCGCCGCTTCGGCAAAGGCGCCCCGCTCCAGGTGCGCCTCGGCGAGCCGCAGAAGCAACTGCTCACGCAGCAGGGCAAGTTGTCCGCGTCGTTCCTCGGCCCAGCTCGCGTAGCGGTCCTCCGGCAGGATCTCACCGGTGAACCGGCCGAGCGCGTCGGTCAGTTCGGCCACGCCGCCGTCGGCGAGGGCGGCCCGCGCAGCGGTCTCGGCGTCGTCGGCGTCGATCCACACCGTGGCCGGGTCGAGGTGGAGCAGGGTGCCGTCGGAGATGAGGTACGAGGAGGCGGCCCGCCTGGCGAGTTCGGGTTCCAGGGCGTGGCGGGCGGCGTGCAGGGCGACGCGCAGGCTGCCCGCGGCGGCCTGCGCGTCGGCGTCGGGCCAGCAGACGTCCATGGCCTGGCCGCGGTGGAGCCGGTGGCCGGGGACGACGGCGAGGAGTTTGACCAGGGCCCGGGCGCCGGGTCTCGGCCATTTCTCGGCGAGTTCGGGACCGCCGTCGCGAGTCGCGTGAAACCCGCCGAAAAGGCGCAGGCGAAGCAGTGGAGCGGTGGATTCCGTCCCGTTCGCCTCGTGCGCGCTCATGTCGGCGACAGCGTAACCGAGCACGCTGAGGACCCCCTGGGCAAGGCCCAGGGGGTCCGGTCGAGCGGAGGAGAAGGGGTCAGGAGAGCTTGTACGTGGCGACCTGGTGGATGGCGTTGTTCGGGATGTAGTAGCGGCCGCCGAACTCCTCGGCCGTCCGGTCGAAACCGTGGTCGTCGCCCGCGAGCGACAGCGCCTCGTCGACCCCGTCGCCGTCCAGGTCGGCGGCGAGGTAGTTGCGCGCGCCCATCAGGGTGACGCCGCCTACGGCGCCCGACCAGGTGTCGGAGCTGTCGAAGATGCTCGGGTCCCACATCTGGAGCCCGCCGTCGACACCGGCGATGAGCAGCCTGCGGCCGCCGGGTCCGGTCATGGAGCCGCCGCCGTACGACTGCGCGACCACTCCGGCCTGGCTGTCCTTGCCGTCGGCCTCGTACCGGCGGAAGGCGGCCGTGCCCCCCTCGTACAGCACCCCGTCCTCGGCCCAGTAGCTGAAGTGCGTCCACAGACCGCCCGCGTAGCCGGAGTGCAGCACCTCACCGGTCCGGCCGTCGCGGATCTCGAAGTAGTTCCGCGGGCTGAGGGACTCGGCGCCGTTGATCTTGAGCGGGGCGATGACGTTCCACGAGTAGACGACCGCGTGCCCGTCCGCGTACGGGATCTCCTTCGACGCGAGGATGCCGTCGTTCGGGGTGGCGGTGCGGACGGGGCCGACCGCGTCGGACGGGGCCTTCGGCGCCAGGTCCCAGCGGGCCTTGCCCGTTTTGGCGTTGAGCGCCACGGCGTCGGTCACCGGGCTGTCCAGGTCGTACGCGTCGAGGCTCGCGTATGCCGCGTACACCTTGCCGTCGTTCACCGACGGATCGGTGAAGCGCACGTCCCCGGCGCTCTTGGGCGCGCTGTACGTCCACAGCGCGTGGCCGTCGCCGTAGTAGGCGCGCAGGGCGTCGGTCGGGACCAGGATGTCCAGCTCGCCGTCGCCGTCCAGGTCGGCCAGCTTCGCCGAGCGCACGTACTGGCCCTCGCCGCCCTCGATGGTCGCGAGGGTCTTGCCGGTCTTCCCGTTGAGGACCACCACCGCGGTGTCGGCCGCGACGACGACCTCCGGCTTGCCGTCGCCGTTGACGTCACCGGTCTCGACGTCGTGCACCGCGCCGGGCACGGTGGCCTGCCACAGCTTCTCGGGCTTGCCGCTCACCAGCGACGGGCCCGAGTAGGCCCACACGCCGTCGGACGAGCCGGCCATGACGACGTCGTTCTTGCCGTCCTTGTTCAGGTCGGTGGCCCGGGCGTACGCGATGTCGCCCATCAGCGGCGTCTCGCCCTCGGCCTTGCCGTTGGCGAGCTTGAAGGTGCGGACGTTCGCCGCCTGGTCGACGATCCGCACGTGCGTGCCCGCGCTGTCGCTGAACACGTCCTGGTACATCGGCGCGGCGGCGACACCCCGGCTCTGCCAGCCGACCACA
The DNA here is from genome assembly GCF_042891215.1 of Streptomyces sp. NPDC001914. Taxonomy (NCBI): domain Bacteria; kingdom Bacillati; phylum Actinomycetota; class Actinomycetes; order Kitasatosporales; family Streptomycetaceae; genus Streptomyces; species Streptomyces sp. NPDC001914. The sequence continues at coordinate 82,725 of NZ_JBIASW010000015.1, read as the reverse complement.
CCTTTGGCGTTGTACACAGTCAGGGACGCGTACCGTCCGCCGCCGGGGTTGCCCGCGCCGTTGATCTCGCGGTCGTCCTGGGCGGAGGTGACCAGCTTGCCGTCGGCCACCTGGAGGCGCCAGACGCTCGCCGCGTCCTTGGAGTTGCCGGCGTCGCGCTTGACCGTGCTCGACCACAGCAGCGTGTCCGGGTCGGAGCCGTTCAGCACGCGCACGGTGCTGGCGTTGACGTAGTAGTCCGCGTCGAGGGAGGACTCGGCGACCGCGTACTCGTCGCCGTCCCTGGCGGTGAGGTCGCCGACCGTCAGCGCGGTGGGCAGGACGTTGTCGCGGCCCTCCAGGGTGGCCCGGTGACCGGTCTTCAGGTCGTAGGAGGCCACCTCGTAGTGCACGGCGTCCGTGGAGTCCTGCTGCTCCAGCGCGACGATCCGCCCCCGGCCCGCGTCCACGCGCAGCTGACGGCCGTAGAGCATGCTGTCGGTCTGCCAGGTGACGGAGCCGTCCGCCGTGTCGAGCACGAGGGTGCGGCCGCGCGCGTCGACGCCGGTGGCCTTGGCCAGGTTCCAGGAGACGGCGATCTTGCCCTTGCCCAGGTCCTGGATGTCGCCCCAGTTGGCCTTGCGGGCCTCGCCGGTGTCGTACGTCCAGGTCTGCGCCGGCGTGAGCACGCCGTCCGCGGAGGAGAAGCGGATGCCCGTCAGGGTCGCCGTGGCGGCCGCCGGGACCTTGGAGTCACCGCTCATCCGCGGCGCGTCGGCGACGAGCAGGGTCCCGTCGACGATCTTGACCATGGAGGCGCGGTTGTACAGCTTCGACCACACGGTCTTTCCGGTCGTGCCGTCGAGGACGGTCACGAACGTGCCGGTGGTCAGCGACGAGCCCGGCGAGGTGAACGGACGCGGGTACGGCGTCGTGCCGACCTGCGCGGAGAAGACCACGTCCGGCACGCCGTCGCCGGTCAGGTCGCCGGTGGAGTAGCCGTTGTCGGAGTTGGCGGCGAACGGCGACACCGCGTTGTAGCCCATGAGGATCTGCGCCGGGTACGGCTCGATCCGCCACGGCTGCGTCGGCTTGACCTGCCAGTCCGTGAAGAACGAGCTGCTGGTGCGCGCCCATGTCTCACTGCCGTCGGCCGTGTGCCGCTGCACATAGCCCATGCTGTTGAAGGTGAAGTAGCCGCCGTTCTTGCCGACCGGCACGGTGGCGCCCATGCCGCGCACGCCTTCCAGCGTGGAGCCGGCGGTCAGGGTGACCTTGGTCTTCGGGTCGACGGCGTCGGCGGACGAGCCGGCGGTCGAGGAGCCGTCGAGCGTCGAGCCGCTTTCGACGGACTTCGCCGCGTCGAGGGCGGCGGAGGTCTCGTCGGACTTCGGGCTCACGGTGCTGTCGTCGGCGGTGTCGCCGTACGGGTCGACGGCGACCCGGTCGGTCAGGCTCGCGGCCTCGGCGCCGGTCAGCTTCATGGCCGAACCGCTGTCGTCGGCCGCCAGGGCCTGCGGGCTCACGCTCAGGCACAGGCCCGCCGCGACCAGGGCGGAGGCGAGCCGCAGGGCCCGCCGGGACTGGGGGGCGCTCATCACTTGGCTCCCTGCGCGAAGCGGACGGCGGTGCCGTCGGCGATCACGGACTGGTTGAAGGAGTACTGGAGGGCGTCGGTGCCGGACTGGTTCGCGATGCCGACGGTGGCACCCGCGCCCTTGTCCGCGACCGACTGGTACTGGACCGTCACCGCGCCGGTCGCCTCTTCGAAGACGACCTCGAAGGAGGAGCGGCCCGAAGTGCCGTTGGCGTAGGCGGCGTTGTTCCAGACGATGGCGAACCTGCGGTTGCCCGTGGTGCCGGTCGTGGCGGTCTGCACCGACGACTTCTTGTCGAGGGTCAGGTCGTCCCACAGCGGGGCGACGATGCCCTTCACGCCGTTCGCGCCGGTCGTCGGCAGCGCGGTGTTGGAGTAGTCGCCGACGCGTGAGGACAGGAAGTTCACCAGGCCGTCGGTCGTGACGGAGGCGGAGGAGTACGAGACGCCGTACAGCTTGGCCGGGAAGGGCAGGGCGACGGTCGCGGAGTCCTCGTCACCGGTCAGGGAGACCCTCTTCGAACCGGCGATCCAGGAGTACGCGGCCGGGGCGCAGCTGTTGCCGGAGCTGTCGGTGCGGGCCGGGACCTGGACGTTCTTGGTCAGGTCGGCCGAGGCGACGGTGGCGGTGCCGGTGTAGACGCCGTTGCACAGGACTGGGGCCGCGGGCTTGACCGTCAGACCGTAGGTGCCCTCGGCCACCTTCGCGAAGGAGTACGTGCCCTTGGCGTCGGTGGTGACCGCGGCGACCGGGGACCCGGTCACCTCGACCGTGGCGCCCGCGAGGGCCTTTCCGGTGACGTCGAGCACGGTGCCGCCGACCTTGTGCGAGGCCACCGCGGTCAGCGCGAAGTCCTCGCTGAGGGCCTGGTTGTCGGTAACCGTGACATCGGCGACCGAGCCGTTCGCGTAGCCGTAGCCGCTGAACGCGAAGGAGTACGTGCCGGCGGGCAGGGGGAGCTTGTACGTGCCGTCGGCGGCGGTGGTCACCGTGCGGACGTCGCCGCCGGTGCCGGTTGCCTTGACGGTGACGTTGCCGAGGGCCGCGCCGCTCGCCTTGTCGGTGACCTTGCCGGTGACGACGGCCGCGGTGTGCGGGGCCTTGTCGACGGAGGCGAGGATGTCGAGCTTGCCCTGGCCCCACACGTTGTTCATGTCGGCGGTGCCGCCGCAGTGGGTGTCGTCGACGTCACGGGCGCCCTCGTTCAGCAGCGCGCGCGTCTCGTCGATCTTGCCGATCAGCGAGGGGGCCGCCGACCACAGCAGGGCCACGGCACCGGCGACGTGCGGGGTCGCCATCGACGTACCGGACTCGGTGTTGTACGACGAACCGGGCCACGTGGACTCGACCTTGACACCCGGAGCCGAGATGTTCGGCTTCATCGAACCGTCGACGAGTGAGGGGCCGAAGCCGGAGAAGGAGGCGATGGTGCCGGTGGAGTCGTACGCGCCGACGCCGTAGGACGGGGCCTGCGAGCCGGGGGCGTGCGCGGTGGAGCAGGTCTTGCCGTCACCGTCGTTGCCTGCCGCGAACGCCTCGAAGATGCCCGCGGAGTTCCAGGCCTCGACGATGTCCTGGTAGAACGTCGTGTCGCCGCCGCCCCAGGAGTTGTTGACGATGTTCGGCGCGAGGTCCGGGCGCGGGTTCTGGCCGTTGTGGTCGGTCGGGGCGAGGATCCACTGTCCGGCCGCGAGCAGCGACTCGTCCGAACAGGAGGAGGACTCGCAGCCCTTGGCCGCTATCCACTTGGCGTTCGGCGCGACACCGATGCCGTGCTTGCCGACCATCGTGCCCATCGTGTGGGTGCCGTGGCCGTTGTTGTCGCAGGGGACACCGCTGGTGCCGCACTGGCCGGTGGGGTCGTACCAGTTGTAGTCGTGCGTGAAGGAGCCGTCGCCGTTGTTGCCCCGGTACTGGGCGACGAGGTCGGGGTGGTTGTACTGCACCCCGGAGTCGACGTTGGCGATGACGATGCCCTCGCCGCGGTCGTCGTACTGGTTCCACACGTCGTCGGCGTTGATGTCCGCGACGCCCCACTCGGGGGTGTCGTCACCGCTCGCGGCGGAGTCCGTGCGGGACGCGGTGATCCTGCTGTCGGCCGTCTCGATGTCGTCGAGCTTGTAGTGCTGCTCCTTGACGATCGAGGCGACGTCCGCGCGCCTCGCCAGGTCGTTCACGAGGTCCTGGTCGCCGGTGACCTGGACCGCGTTCGCGATCCAGTAGTCCTTGTGGCCGACCTTCCGCTCGTCCAGGAAGGACGTCAGGGAGGCCTGGCTGTCCGTGGCGGTCGCGCGCAGCTCCTTGAAGGCGGCCCTGGCCCTCGCGGCGTGCGTCTTCTGCTTCCTGGCGCCGGACAGGTCCGCCTGGTCCTTCAGGACGACGAAGAACGTGGCGTCACCGCCCTTGGCCACGGCGGCGGTGAGCGCGGAGTCGACTTCGGCCGACGACGGGGCGGTGCCGGCGGCGAGTGCGGGGGTCGACACGGTCAGCAGGGCGGTCGCGGTGAAGGCGGCCGCCGCCCAGACGGCGCCTCTGCGCCGGGGAGGTTGGGGCAGGTGCATCGGGGGTGCTCCTCCGGGAACGGTAGGGGGAGCACGGACGCTAGGGAGACGCCGTTACTCGGGCATTACAGGGTTCGCGGAGGCCGGACAACCGGCCTCATTCCAGGGCGGATCGCGCCGGGTGTGCCTCGTGCTCGCGTCAACACCACGGAACTCCGGGAGGTGTTGACGTACGGGCGGATGGAGGCGGTGTTCCTCTCGGGCGAATTCGCCTTCGTCACCAGCGAATTCCCGACCCGCGCGGCTGCTGTGCCGCGCCGCGCCATGCGGTTCTGCGCCGAACCATGCCGCGCTGAGCCGGGCCACGCCGTGCTGCGTGGCGGGGCGCGGCGCCTTTGCCCGCTCTTTACAACCCGGTCCGCCGCCCGCTCGTCTCTCCGCTCGATCCGTGACCGGCCCGCCGTTCCACCGGCGGGCGGACCGACGAAAGAGAGCGATCCATGCGCCGAACCGTTTTCAGTGCCACGGCACTCGCGTGCACCGCCGTGCTGGTGGGCACGGTGCCCGCGTTCGCCGACGGGGCCTCCCCGCGCCCCTCCACCCGACCGAGCGTCACCGCGGCCCCGGCCCCCGCGAGCCCCACCGCGGCCCCCGCCCCGGCGAGCCCCACCGCGACCCGGGCGCCCTCCGCCGTTCCCAGCGCCGCGCCGACGCGGGCGCCGGCTTCACGGCAGGTCTCCGTCCGGCCGAACGGAGCGCCCGACACCGGGGTGACGCCGACCGCGACGCCGTCCTCCGGCCCGGCGGCCGGGCTGGTCGGCGGGAGCGCCGCCGCCGTGTTCGCCGCGGGCGCTGGCGTCCTCGCCGTACGCCGTCGGCGGGCGACCGGGGAATGACGCCCCTCTCCAGGCGCGCGTTCGTCACCACGGCGGCGGCCGTGTTGCTCGCGGGCTGCGGCGGCCACCCGGCCACCGTGTCCACGCACCCGCGGCCCGGCGGCACGTCCGCGACCGCACGGCCGGGCGGCACGTCCACGGTCGCGCGGCCCGCCGGGAAACCGCCGCGTGCGATGGCGCGTTCGGTGCCGGTCGGGCTGCGGATACCCGCCATCGGGGTCGACACCCCGCTGACGCGGCTCGGGCTGGCCCCGGACGGCAGTGCGCAGGTGCCCCCGGTCACGGCACACGACCGGGCCGGCTGGTACCGGTACTCGCCGACGCCGGGCCGGCCGGGCCCGTCGGTGATCCTCGGCCACGTCACGGTCGGCTCGTACGGCGACGGCGTGTTCCGTCACCTCGCGCGCCTGCGCCGCGGCGACCGGATCGTCGTACGTCTGGAGAACGGCAGGTCGGCCGGGTTCACCGTCGACGAGGTCCGTACGGTCGCCAAGGCCGACTTCCCGTCGGAGGCGGTCTACGGCGACGTGGACCGCCCGGAGCTGCGGCTCATCACCTGCGGAGGTCCCCGCTCCGCAGGCGGCTACCGCGACAACGTGATCGTGTTCGCGGCGCTGACCTCCGCGAGCCCCTGACCCCTGGCCGGCTGTCCGGGATCCTGGGCCGGCGGACCGTACCCCCGCGGCCCGGGATCCTTGCGCTCCCGGCACCGTCACGACCATGGAGAATGTTGAAAGGGTCCCGTGAGAGGGCGGCGTCCGAGCTGTTCGCCGCCCTCTATCCGCGCCTCGCCGGCTGGTGCCGCCGTCTCGTCGACGACGACGGGACGGCCCACGAGATCGCCTCGGAGGCGTTCACCCGGCTCTGGTCCCGCTGGACCACCGTGGCCGAGCCGCGGGGGTTCCTCTACGTGACGGCGGCCAACCTCGTCCGGGACCACTGGCGCAAGCTGGAGCGGGAGCGCAGGGCCGTGCGCCGGGCCACCGCCGAGGTCGTCGTCGGCCCGCCGAACGAGCAGGCCGATCCGTCCGTGCGCCTGCTCGTGCAGTCGCTGCCCGAACGGCTGCGCGTCCCGATCCTGCTGCACTACTACGCTGACATGCCGATCCGGGAGGTGGCCGCGCTGACCGGGCGCAAGGAAGGAACGATCAAGGCCGATCTCCACGCGGCCCGCGAAATGCTCCGCGCCCACCTGAGGAGAAGTCTTGATCGCACAGTCTGACGACGGTCCGGACTTCGGCCCCGACGACCCGCTCGCCGTCATCATGCGGCCCCCGTCCGAGTACCTCTCGCCGCCGCCCGGCCGCTACGAGGCGATCCGCAGGGGCGCGTCCCGCCGCCGGCTGCTGCGCGCCGCGGCCGGGGCCGCGGTGGCGTGTGCCCTCGGGGTGCTCGTCGTGCTGCCGCTCCGGTCGGCCGCGCCCGGGGCGCCCGGGGCGCCCGTGTCCCCGGTGGCGCCGCTGGCCCCGCCGCCCGCGAGCGGCCCCCCGGCCGAGCCCACTCCGTCGGTCTCGCCCGGACGCACCGGCCCCCGCCCCGGTGCGACCGGCTCCTCGCGCCGGACCGCGCCTCCCGCCGCCGCGTCCACGCCCCGGACGACCGGTGTGCCCACCCGCACTCCGTCGGGCGCGCGGACCTCCGCGCCCGCGAGCGCGGGACCGTCCGCCGTCCGGACCGGGGCCGTGCCCACACCGTCCGGGGCGGACCAGAGGTGACCGTCCAGGGTGGACCAGAGGTGACCGTCGGGGGCCGGTGACAGGGTTGGCCGGCACCCATAAAGCAGTCCTTCAACACCCATAAGTCGTGCTTATGAGGTCATAGCCTGGACCCGCCTACCGACTTAGGTTTGCCTCAGTTTAGGCTTCCCGTCGAGTCCTCTGCCCCTGCTCGAAGGGAATCTGATCATGCCTCGCCCTCTGCGGGTAGCCATTGTCGGAGCCGGCCCCGCCGGAATCTACGCCGCCGACGCGCTGCTGAAATCCGCAGTGGCCGCCGAGCCCGGTGTCTCCATCGACCTGTTCGAGCGGATGCCGGCCCCGTTCGGTCTCATCCGTTACGGCGTCGCCCCCGATCACCCCCGGATCAAGGGCATCATCACCGCCCTGCACCAGGTGCTCGACAAGCCGCAGATCCGCCTCTTCGGCAACGTCGACTACCCGCGCGACATCAACCTCGACGATCTGCGCGCCTTCTACGACGCGGTGATCTTCTCGACCGGCGCGACGGCCGACCGGGCCCTCGACATTCCCGGCATCGACCTCGACGGCTCGTACGGCGCGGCGGACTTCGTCTCCTGGTACGACGGTCACCCGGACGTTCCGCGCACCTGGCCGCTGGAGGCCGAGAAGGTCGCCGTCCTCGGTGTCGGCAACGTCGCCCTGGACGTGGCCCGCGTCCTGGCCAAGACCGCGGACGAGCTGCTGCCCACCGAGATCCCGCCGAACGTGTACGAGGGACTCAAGGCCAACAAGGCCCTGGAAGTGCACGTCTTCGGCCGCCGGGGTCCGGCGCAGGCGAAGTTCAGCCCGATGGAACTGCGCGAGCTGGACCACTCGCCGAACATCGAGGTCATCGTCGACCCCGAGGACATCGACTACGACGAGGGCTCGATCGCCACGCGGCGCGGCAACAAGCAGGCCGACATGGTCGCCAAGACCCTGGAGAACTGGGCGATCCGCGACACCGGCGACCGCCCGCACAAGCTGTTCCTGCACTTCTTCGAGTCGCCCACCGAGATCCTCGGCGAGAACGGCGAGGTCGTCGGTCTGCGCACCGAGCGCACCGCCCTCGACGGCACCGGGAACGTCAAGGGCACCGGCGAGTTCAAGGACTGGGACGTCAGCGCGGTCTACCGCGCGGTGGGCTACCTCTCCGACAGCCTGGCCAAGCTGCCCTGGGACGTCGAGTCGGGCACGGTGCCGGACGCGGCCGGCCGGGTGCTGGAGGACACCGGCGAGCACCTGAAGTCCACGTACGTCACCGGGTGGATCCGGCGTGGCCCCATCGGTCTGATCGGTCACACCAAGGGCGACGCCAACGAGACGGTCGCGAGCCTGCTCGACGACCACGCGAACGGCCGTCTGCTCGCGCCCACTTCGCCCGAGCCGGAGGCCGTCGACGCCTTCCTCGGTGAGCGCGACGTCCGTTTCACCACGTGGGAGGGCTGGTACAAGCTCGACGCCGCGGAGAAGGCGCTGGGCGAACCGCAGGGCCGCGAGCGCGTGAAGCTCGTCGAGCGCGAGGACATGCTGCGGGAGAGCGGCGCCTGAGTCGCCGGAGCCCCGGACGGGGGCGGTTTTGAACGCGTTCAAGTCGGGGCGTACGCTCCCGGTATGAGCGACAGAGCCGCCCTGCTCCGGGGCATCCGTGTCTGGCTTGCCTTCTTCGTCGTCAGCCTGGTGCTGAGCGGCGCCACGGCCTTCCCGCTGGTGCACGAACTGCACTGGACCGAGGACCTGCTCCGGGTCCTGTCCGTGCCGGAGCACCTGCCCGCACTGACGGACTGGATCGAGCGCGTGCGCCGCGGCCTCGACTCCGCCGACGCCCAATACCCCTTCCTGCTCTACGGAACGGACTGGCTGGCGTTCGCGCATCTCGTCATCGCGGTCGCGTTCTACGGCCCGTACCGCGATCCGGTCCGCAACATCTGGGTCGTCGAGTTCGGGATGATCGCCTGCGCGGGCATCGTCCCGCTGGCCCTGATCTGCGGACCGATCCGCGGGATCCCGTTCTGGTGGACGGTCGTCGACATGTCCTTCGGGATCTTCGGGGTGATCCCGCTGTACGTCGTCCGGAAGAAGATCAAGCGTCTGGAGGCGCTCGGCGCCGGCCCGGTGCCCGTGCCGGCGCCCGCCGTCTGACGCCCGGTTCAGTCCCCGCGCAGGGCGGTCAGCGCGTCGATCCGGTTGGTCGTGATCGAGTCGACCCCCGCGTCGAGCAGACGGCGCATGGAGCGGCGGGTGTCCGGCGTCCACACGGACAGCAGGTGCCCGCCGCGGTGGACGCGGGCCACGAGCCCTGGACTCACCAGCGGGAAGCGGTAGTTGAGCCAGCGCGGGCGTACGGCGTCGAGCAGGCCCGGGCGCGGCGGGGCCAGGCTCGTCCAGGTCAGCGCGATCTCCGCGGACGCGTCGGCGGCCCGCACCGCGAGCATGGCGGGGGCCGACGCGCAGTAGTACACGCGCTCCCCGGCCCCGCACGCCCGCACCACGTCCACGACCTCGCGCGCGACCCGCACGTCCACCGCTCCCGGCAGATCGACCATGACCCTGCTGTCGCCGGTCGCCCCGAGCGCCTCCGCCAGCGTGGGCACACCGCCCGCCGTGAGTCCGCGCACCTCGTCGCCGGAGAGCGAACCCAGCGGCAGGTCGTGTCCCCACAGACGCCTGAGCGTCGCGTCGTGCAGCAGGACGGGTACGCGGTCGCGCGTCAGCCGTACGTCGATCTCGACGGCGTCCGCGCCCCCTCGGAGCGCGGAACGCAGTGAGTCGATCGTGTTCTCACGGACGCGATAGGGGTCGCCGCGGTGGGCGACTGCGGTCACGGTGCGCATGGGGCCATTGTGACCTGGTCAGAGCGCGAGCCAGCTCGCCGCGTACGTGTCGATCTCCGCGGCGAGTTCGGCCTTCTCCGCCGCGCCCAGGAACGAGGCCTCCACCGCGTTCCTGGCGAGCCCGGCGACGCCCTGTTCGTCGAGGCCGAGGAGGCGGGCGGTGACCGCGTACTCGGTGTTCAGGTCGGTGCCGAACATCGGCGGGTCGTCCGAGTTGACGGTGACCGTCACACCGGCCGCCACGAACTCCTTGACGGGGTGTTCGTCGAGGGTGCGGACGGCACGGGTGGCGATGTTCGAGGTCGGGCAGACCTCCAGCGCGATGCCGTGCTCGGCGAGATGGGCGAGCAGCCGCGGGTCCCGGGCGGAACTCGTGCCGTGGCCGATGCGCTCGGCGCCGAGGACGTTCAGCGCGTCCCAGACCGTCTCCGGGCCCGTCGTCTCACCGGCGTGCGGCACCGACCGCAGTCCGGCCGCGCGGGCACGGTCGAAGTAGGGCTTGAACTGGGGCCTCGGCACGCCGATCTCGGGGCCGCCGAGCCCGAAGGAGACGAGCCCCTCCGGCCGCAGCCGGTCGTCGGTCGCGAGCCGCACGGTCTCCTCGGCGGCCTCCAGGCCGGCCTCGCCCGGGATGTCGAAGCACCAGCGCAGGACGACACCGAGATCCGCCTCGGCGGCCTTGCGGGCGTCCTCGATCGCGTCCATGAAGGCGCGCTCGTCGATTCCGCGCCGGGTGGACGACCACGGAGTGATCGTCAGTTCGGCGTAGCGCACCTGCTGACGGGCCATGTCGCGGGCGACCTCGTACGTCAGCAGCCGTACGTCCTCGGGCGTGCGGATGAGGTCGACGACGGACAGGTACACCTCGATGAAGTGGGCGAAGTCCGTGAACGTGAAGTAGTCCGCCAGCGCTTCGGGGTCGGTGGGCACCCGGGAGTCGGGGTGGCGGGCGGCGAGCTCGGACACGATGCGCGGGGAGGCGGATCCGACGTGGTGGACGTGCAGTTCGGCCTTGGGCAGCCCGGCGATGAAGGTGCGCAGGTCGCGGGCGTCTTCGTGTGCGGTGATGTGCTCGGTCAACGGGTTCCTCCCCGGAGCGGCGTCCCTGGGCCGGGTTGGGCGGGACGCGGGTGATCGGCTGATCGACGGTTCGGGATCATCGTAGGCGGCGTGCGTCGCCCGGGCCCGGTGTGCCCCGCGTGGAGCGAGCGGGCCGCGGTGCGAGGGAGATTCGCGGAGCGGCTCGGGCCGTAGCATGACGGAACGTACGAGAGAGGGGACTCGCACATGTCCGACGACGCCCAGAGGCCGGCGGCCCCGCGCGACGCGGGTGCGTGGGCTCCGCCGGGAGGCGGAACCCCGGTGTCCGCGCGGAGCGGGTCACCCGAGGAGAGCGGAGTGCCGGGTTCGGGCCCGGCCGAGGACGCGACCCCCGGGGCGGATCACGCCCCGACGCCCGGTCCGGACCGTGCGACCCCCGCGGCCGGCTCCGATCACGCGGCTCCCGCGGTCGGCTCGCCTCACGGGACCCCCGCGGCCGGCTCCGATCACGTGACACCTGCGGCCGCCTCGCCTCACGCGAGTCCCGCGGCCGGCTCCGATCACGTGACACCTGCGGCCGGCTCGCCTCACGCGAGTCCCGCGGCCGGCTCCGATCACGTGACACGTGCGGTCGGCTCGGCCCACGCGACTCCCGCGGCCGGCTCGCTTCACGCGACCCCCGCGGCCGGCTCCGATCACGCGACACCCGCTCCCGGCACGCCCCACGCGACACCCGCTCCCGGCACGCCCCATGCGGCCCCCGCCGCCGGCTCGCCTCACGCGGCCCCCGCCGCCGGCCCCGGCTGGGCGGTGCCTCGACCGGACGACGGCGGGGACGGCGGTCGCGATGGGCGTCGGGGCAGTGGTTCGGGTGCCGGCCTGGGCGGTGGCCGGGGTGCCGAGGCCGGCTCCGGGCCCGAGGAGGCCGCGCTGTGGGTGGACAGGGCGTTCGACGCCCGGCCGGGAGACGCGGGACCTCCGGCGGGCGGCGCGGCCGCTCCCTCCGTGCCCGCGCAGGGCCCCGGCCCCGACGCCCGGATCTCCCTCGGGAAGCCCGGCCCCGGCCCCCGGTCCGCGTCCGACCCCTGGGCTCCGCCGGAGGAGATCGCCTCGTCCGGCGGGAACGTACGGGGGAGTGCCGCGCCCCCTCCGGCGTACGGGCTGCCGACGATCACCTCGCTGCCCGGCGCCGCACCGGTGCCGCCCGGAGCCGGAAACCCCGGCGGGCCTTGGGGCGACCCCTTCGCGCCGCCGGCGCCCCGCACCCCCTACCCGCAGCCCGTCCCCGGCGAGCCCGTCCCCCCGCCGCCGATCGCCCCCGGCGGCCCCGGCGTCCCGTACGGCTACGGCGGCTACCCGCAGTACCCCGGCTTTCCCGCCGGTGCCGGCTACCCGGGCGCGCCGGGTTACGGCTGGCCCGTGAGGCAGCCCATGCCGAGCAACGGGCTGGGAACGGCCGGGCTGGTGCTGGGCATCATCGCGGCGGTCCTGTTCATCGTGTGGCCGCTGGCGATCGTGCTGGGCGTCCTCGCCGTGATCTTCGGCCTCATCGGCGGGGCCAAGGCCCGTCGCGGTGAGGCCACGAACCCCGGGCAGGCGCTGGCCGGGGTCATCTGCGGAACCGTCGGGCTGGTCCTCGCGGTCGTCGTGCTCGTCCTCGTCATCGTCAACGCCTCGGACGAGGACCGCCGCGGCGGCACCGGCGGCGACGACGGCTTCTCCACGTCCCTGGTGATACCCCGGCGGTGAACCGGTCCCGTGCCCGGCTCACCCGTGAAAGGGCCCGTGGCGGGCTCACCCGTGGAAGGACCCGTGGTCGGCACGCGCTCGGCCGGGACGGTCGGCACGCGCTCGGCCCGATCCACGGTCGGCGCGCGGGTGGTCCGGTCTCCGGCCGGCACGAGGGTGGTCCGGTCTCCGGCCGGCGTCCCCGCGTACCGCCCCGGCCGCGGTGTCAGCCGGTCGGCTTCGGCGGCGTTTCCTCCTGCTCCGTCGTCCCGCCGCGGCCCCCGGGGTGGCGCAGGGCGCACAGGAAGCCGACGGCGAGCGCGATCGCCATGCCGTAGAAGACCCACTGATTGGCCTCGGCGAAATCCATCCGGACGTCCGACATCACCTCGCGCATGGTCGAGGCGGCCGCGCCCGTACCCGTCGGTTGACTCGCGTCCGCGTTGCCCGTGACGGCCTGGGCGATGTCGTCGGCGACGTCGTGGGCCCTGGCCGAGGACAGGCCGTGGGACGTGAGCGTCGAGACGACGTTCTCCGTCGTCCTGTGCGTCAGGATCGTCCCGAAGACGGCCAGGCCGACACTGGCCGCGTAGTTGCGGACGGTCTGGGTGATGCCGGTGACCTCACCGTAGGAGGCCCCGATGGACCGGTTGACGGCGTCGGTGGACGCGGGCGCCAGGATGAACCCGATCCCGGCTCCCGCGAGGGCGACGTAGGGCCACTGGTCGTGCATGGACAGGTCGGTCAGCTTGCCGGCCCAGAGGTAGAACCCGACCGCGCCCAGGATGGTGCCGATCTTCAGGGCGGGCCGCGGTCCCTGCCGGTCGAGCATGCGTCCGCCCCACTGGGAGGCGATGGCAAAGCCCGCGAAGAAGTACAGCAGGTAGAGCGCCGCCTGGTTGGGGGAGGCGCTGAGGGAGACCTGCGCGTACACCGAGGCGAAGAAGAAGACCGGGACGAAGGCCAGCATGGCGAAGAAGAGCACCAGGGCGTCCACGGTGAACGCCTTGTCCCGGAAGACCTCCAGGTTGACCAGCGGATGGAGACGGTCCCGTTCGTAGCGGCAGAACGCGACCAGGACGAGGAGGCCGCCCACGATGCAGACCCAGGTCGCCACGCTGTCCCAGCCCCAGAATCCGGCCTGCTGGAAGCCGAGCACGCTCACGCCCATGCCCACCGCGATGAGCACGGCCCCGACGACGTCCAGCGACTCGTCGCGCCGCCGGTCGGGGATGTGCGCCAGCACGGTCAGGACGAGCGCCACCACGGCGACGGGCACGTTGACCCAGAAGATCGCCCGCCAGGTCCACGCCGTGAGCCAGCCGCCCAGCAGCGGCCCGATGGCCGTCAGCGCTCCCGACAGTCCGAAGAACAGCGCCAGGGCCCGGCCGCGCCGCTCCACGGGGAACACGGCCACGACCACGGCCAGTGCCGCGGGGAACAGGAGGGCGGCCCCCAGTCCCTGGGTCGCCCTGAAGACGATCAGCCAGGTCTGGGCGAAGTCCCCCTTGGGCACACAGCCGCACAGCACCGACGAGACGACGAAGACCAGGGTGCCGACGATCACGACGCGGCGTGGCCCGAGCAGGTCGGCGAGCCGCCCGCCGAGGGCGAAGAAGGCGGCCAGCGACAGCAGGTAGGCGTTCACCACCCACTGCATGCCGGACGCCGAGAGCCCCAGCTCGCGGACGATGTCCGGCGCCGCGATGGAGACGATCGTCTGGTCGATGAACGTCATCGCCACCGCGAACAGCATCGCCGCCAGTGCCAGCGACTGGCGTGGCGCGCGGGACGCGCTGGACGGGACGTGGTTCTGCTCTGCGTACATGCCACTCACACGGACAGTTTTGGCCGGTCAGGATGCCGCCGCATCCCGTACCGCCACCCGCAGGGGCGGCCGCCCCGGCATCCGGGGACCGCCGCCCCGATCCCGCACCCCGCCCCCGGGCCCGGTTTCTAGGCGTCCGTCGCCGCGGGCGCGTCCGCGGAGCGCAGCCGCTCGCGTGCCTCCATCAGGGCGAACCCCAGCAGGTTCTCGCCGCGCCAGCGGCGGGGGTCGAAGGCACCCTCGTCGTTCGCGGCGAGTCCGATGCCCCAGACCCGGTCCATGGGGCTCGCCTCCACCAGTACCCGCCCGCCCGTGCCCAGCAGGAACGCCCGCAGGCCGGGGTCGGCGGAGAACTTGTGGACGCTGCCCTCGACGACGATCCGGAACCGCTCGCGCCGCCAGACGGTCTCGTCGAAGCCGCGCACCAGCCGCCCGGCCTTCTTGGCGAGCGCGGGGTTCGCCGCGCCGACGGCCTGCCGCTCGGCCTCGGCGTCACGGAAGAGGCGCGCCTTGGACGCCATCATCCAGTGCTCGGCCGTGGCGTAGGCGACCCCTTCGGCCACGAAGGGTGACGGCCACCACTGGCTGAGACAGCTCGGTCCCACCGAGCCGTCCGGCCTCGGGCGGTGCCCCCAGAAGTGCAGGTACTTCACCGGCGTCCCCGCCTCGACAGCACTGATCAGCGCGTCCCGCGTATCGATCGTCCCCATGCACGCCACTTTGGCACGCACCACTGACACACCGTCCCGCCTTTTCCGGGAGGACTCGACACCTGGTCAAAGGATTCCGTCGCGTAACCAAAAGGCAACAACGGAATCACTTGTTGGAGTCCCTTTGCTCTGCCAGGATCGGCACTCAAATCGAGCTGGAGCTACGCCGACCCCCGTCTCGACGGGGAGGACGGCGGAGGAGAGCGACATGCACAATCCGGGCCATCGCTTCCAGGCGCAGGAACGCCTCGCGGACGGCGCGCAGTTCATCGGAGGCCGTCTCACCCAGGGCACCTCCGGCCGCACGCACGCGGTCGTCGACCCCGCCACCGGCGAGGAGGTGTACACCTACGAGCTGGCGAGCACCGCCGACGTGGACGCGGCCGTCGCCGCCGCACGCGCGGCCTTCCCCGGCTGGGCGGCCACCACCCCCGGGGAGCGGTCCGACCTGCTGCACCGGTTCGCCGCCGTGCTCGCCGAGCGGGCCGAGGAGTTCGCCCAGGCCGAGTCGCTGCAGTGCGGAAAGCCCCTCAAGCTGACCCGCGAGTTCGACGTCCCGGGAACCATCGACAACACCGCGTTCTTCGCGGGCGCGGCCCGGCATCTGCAGGGCCAGTCGGCCGGTGAGTACTCCGGCGACCACACCTCGTACGTGCGCCGCGAGCCCATCGGGGTCGTCGGTTCCATCGCGCCCTGGAACTACCCGCTCCAGATGGCCGCCTGGAAGATCCTCCCGGCGATCGCGGCAGGCAACACGATCGTGCTGAAGCCCGCCGAGCTGACCCCGCTGACCTCCCTGCTCTTCGCCGAGGCGGCCACCCACGCGGGCATCCCGGACGGTGTCGTCAACGTCGTCACGGGTCTCGGCAAGGAAGCCGGTGAACACCTCGTCGGCCACCCCGACGTCGTCATGACGTCCTTCACCGGGTCGACCGCCGTCGGCAAGCGCGTCGCCGAGATCGCCACCGCGACCGTCAAGCGCCTCCACCTGGAACTCGGCGGCAAGGCCCCCTTCCTCGTCTTCGACGACGCGGATCTGGAGGCCGCCGTGCACGGCGCGGTCGCCGGCTCGCTCATCAACACCGGCCAGGACTGCACGGCCGCCACGCGCGCGTACGTGCAACGGCCGCTCTACGACGCGTTCGTCGAGCGCACCGCCGCCCTGATGGCGAGCGTCCGCGTGGGCGACCCGTTCGCGTCCGGCACCGATCTCGGCCCGCTGATCTCGCACGCTCAGCGCGACCGCGTCGCCGGATTCGTCGACCGGGCCCGCGGCTACGCGCGCGTGGTCACCGGCGGCGAGGCTCCCCAGGGAGAACTCAAGAGCGGCGCCTACTACGCGCCCACGCTCGTCGCCGACGCCGCGCAGGACAGCGAGATCGTCCAGGCCGAGATCTTCGGCCCGGTGCTCGTGGTGCTGCCCTTCGACACCGACGACGAGGGCATCGCGCTGGCCAACGACACACCGTACGGACTGGCCGCCTCCGCCTGGAGCCGCGACGTCTACCGGGCCAACCGCGCGACCCGCGAGATCAAGGCCGGCTGCGTGTGGGTCAACGACCACATTCCGATCATCAGCGAGATGCCGCACGGCGGTTACAAGGCATCCGGCTTCGGAAAGGACATGTCCGCCTACTCCTTCGAGGAGTACACACAGGTCAAGCACGTCATGTTCGACAACACCGCGGTCGCCAGGAAGGACTGGCACCGCACGGTCTTCGGGGACCGGCCGTAGGCGTTCACCGCCCACGGCCCTGTGGCAGACCAGGCCGCGACCACGGCCGCGACCCTCTCGAAAGGGCACCAGAGCATGGAGCAGTACGAGCCCGAACGCCTGTCCCCGGTGCAACTGGCCGCGATGCGGCGCAGCCTCCGCAACGGCAGGGCGTCCCTCACCCGTCGTTCACTGCTGCGCGCCTCGGCGGGCGGCGCGCTGGCCGTCGGCGGACTCGGGGCGCTGAGCGGCTGCGGCATTCCCGCGGCCGGCAAGACCCAGGGCAGCGTCTCGTCGGAGGACCATTCGGCCAAGGAGAAGACCCTCAGCTTCTCCAACTGGACCGAGTACATCGACCTCGACGACAGCGGCAAGCACCACCCGACGCTGGAGACCTTCCGCAAGCGGACGGGGATCTCGGTCAAGTACACCGAGGACATCAACGACAACAACGAGTTCTTCGCCAAGATCAAGCCGCAGCTCGCCGCCGGCCAGGACACCGGCCGTGACCTGATCGTCCTCACCGACTGGCTGGCCGCGCGCGTGATCCGCCTGGGCTGGGTGCAGAAGCTCGACCCGTCCAACCTGCCGCACGCGTACACCAACCTGTCGCCGCAGTTCCGCAACCCCGACTGGGACCCGGGACGCGCCTACTCGTACCCCTGGCAGGGCATCCCCACCGTCATCGCCTTCAACAAGAAGGCGCTCGACGGCATCGAGGTGAAGTCGGTCTCCGACCTCCTCGACAACCCCAAGCTCAAGGGCCGCGTCTCGTTCCTGTCGGAGATGCGCGACACCATGGGCATGACCCTGCTCGACATGGGCAAGGACCCGTCGAAGTTCACCGACGACGACTTCGACGCGGCGATCGCCCGGCTCCAGAAGGCCGTCGACAAGGGCCAGATCCGCCGCTTCACGGGCAACGACTACACGTCCGACCTGACCAAGGGCGACATCGCCGCCTGTGTGGCCTGGGCCGGAGACGTCGTCCAGCTCAAGAACGACAGCCCGGAGATCGACTTCGTGATCCCGGACAGCGGCTACATGACGTCGACCGACAACCTGCTCGTCCCCAACAAGGCGCGTCACAAGACGAACGCCGAGCGGCTGATCGACTTCTACTACGAGCCGCAGCAGGCCGCCGAGCTCGCCGCGTACATCAACTACGCGACTCCGGTCGAAGGAGTGAAGCCCTACCTCGCCAAGATCGACCAGGACGCGGCGAACAACCCGCTGATCGTTCCTGACAAGGCCATGCAGGCCCGGTCCCATTCCTTCCGCGCGCTGAGCCAGAAGGAAGAGACGGCCTACGAAGAGAAGTTCGCGAAGCTCACAGGGGCGTGACGATCATGACGACAGAGAACAGCGGCGACGTCCGCCTCACCGGGATCAGCAAGACCTACGGCTCCTTCACGGCCGTGCACCCGCTCGACCTGACCGTGCCGCAGGGCTCCTTCTTCGCCCTGCTCGGCGCCTCGGGCTGCGGCAAGACCACCACCCTGCGCATGATCGCCGGTCTGGAGGAACCTTCCTCCGGCACCGTCTACCTCGGCGACCAGGAGGTGACGAACCTGCCGCCCTACAAGCGGCCGGTGAACACCGTCTTCCAGTCGTACGCGCTCTTCCCGCACCTGGACATCTTCGAGAACGTCGCCTTCGGCCTGCGCCGGCGCGGGATCAAGAGCGTCAAGAAGCAGGTCGAGGAGATGCTCGACCTCGTCCAGCTCGGCGAGCAGGCGCGCAAGAAACCCCACCAGCTCTCCGGCGGCCAGCAGCAGCGCGTCGCGGTCGCCCGCGCGCTGATCAACCACCCCAAGGTGCTGCTGCTCGACGAGCCGCTGGGCGCCCTCGACCTCAAGCTGCGCCGCCAGATGCAGCTGGAGCTCAAGCGGATCCAGACCGAGGTCGGCATCACCTTCGTGCACGTCACGCACGACCAGGAGGAGGCCATGACCATGGCCGACACGGTCGCCGTGATGAACGCGGGCCGTGTCGAGCAGCTCGGCTCGCCCGCCGACCTGTACGAGAACCCGCAGACCACGTTCGTCGCCAACTTCCTCGGCACCTCGAACCTCATCGAGGCCGAGGTGGACACCAGGAGCGGCGAGGACGTCGTGCTCAAGGCGGGCGGCGGCAAGCTGGTGCTGCCCCAGGCGCGATGTTCCGCCCCGGCCCAGGCCGGCGGCAAGGTGCTCGTCGGCATCCGCCCGGAGAAGATCTCCCTCACGCACGCCGACGACGCGGGCGAGATACCCGCCGGCCGCAACCGGATCACCGGCAAGATCGCCGACTCCAGCTTCATCGGCGTCTCCACGCAGTACGTCATCGACAGCGCCGTCTGCCCCGAGTTCGAGGTCTACGCCCAGAACATCGAGCGCGACTCCCGCCTCGTCCCCGGCGCGGACGTGGTCCTGCACTGGAGTCCGGCGCACACCTTCGGCCTGGACGCCGCCCAGGACATCGACGCGGGCGTCGACACGGCCGAGGAGGAGGCCGCCTGATGGCCACCGTCACCGAGGCCGAAGCGCCACCCCTCGCGCCGAAGACCGAGGCGAAGCCGCCGAAGAAGCGGGGCCGCCTCGTCCCGTACTGGCTGCTGCTGCCCGGACTCCTGTGGCTCGTCGTCTTCTTCGCGCTGCCGATGGTCTACCAGGCCTCCACGTCCGTGCAGACGGGCTCCCTGGAGGCGGGCTACAAGGTCACCTGGCACTTCGCGACCTACTGGGACGCGCTCGCCGAGTACTGGCCGCAGTTCCTGCGCTCGGTCTCCTACGCGGCTGCCGCCACGGTCCTGTGCCTGCTGCTCGGCTACCCGCTGGCGTACCTGATCGCCTTCCGCGCGGGCCGCTGGCGCAACCTGATCATGATCCTGGTGATCGCCCCGTTCTTCACCAGCTTCCTGATCCGCACCCTGGCCTGGAAGACGATCCTCGCCGACAGCGGCCCGGTCGTTGGCGCGCTCAACACCCTGCACGTGCTCGACGTCACCACCTGGCTCGGCTGGACCGCGGGCGACCGCGTCCTCGCGACACCCCTGGCCGTGGTGTGCGGTCTGACGTACAACTTCCTGCCGTTCATGATCCTGCCGCTCTACACCTCGCTGGAGCGCATCGACGGCCGGCTGCACGAGGCCGCGGGCGATCTGTACGCCAGGCCCTGGACGACCTTCCGCAAGGTCACCTTCCCGCTGTCGATGCCGGGCGTGGTCTCCGGAACGCTGCTGACCTTCATCCCGGCGGCCGGTGACTACGTCAACGCCGAACTCCTCGGCTCCACCGACACCCGCATGATCGGCAACGTCATCCAGACCCAGTTCCTGCGGATCCTGGACTATCCGACGGCCGCCGCGCTCTCCTTCATCCTCATGGCCGCGATCCTTCTCATGGTCACGGTCTACATCCGCCGGTCCGGGACGGAGGATCTGGTCTAAATGCCCTTCGTCAACTGGCTCAAGCGCCATCTCGTCGTCATCGCGGGACTGCTGACGCTGTCCTATCTGCTGCTGCCGAACGTCGTCGTCACGGTGTTCTCCTTCAACAAACCGAAGGGCCGCTTCAACTACGAGTGGCAGCAGTTCTCCACGGACGCCTGGAAGGACCCGTGCGGCGTCGCCGACATGTGCGGCTCGCTCGGGCTCAGCCTCCAGATCGCCGTCTGGGCGACGATCGGGGCCACCGTCCTCGGCACGATGATCGCCTTCGCGCTCGTCCGCTACCGCTTCCGCGCGCGCGGCGCCGTGAACTCGCTGATCTTCCTTCCGATGGCGATGCCCGAGGTCGTCATGGCCGCCTCGCTGCTCACCCTGTTCCTCAACATGGGCGCCCAGCTCGGCTTCTGGACGATCCTGATCGCCCACATCATGTTCTGCCTCAGCTTCGTCGTCACGGCCGTCAAGGCCCGTGTCATGTCGATGGACCCGAGGCTGGAACAGGCCGCCCAGGACCTCTACGCCGGCCCGGCGCAGACGTTCCTGCGGGTCACGCTGCCCATCGCGGCCCCCGGAATCGCCGCGGGCGCGCTGCTCGCCTTCGCGCTCTCCTTCGACGATTTCATCATCACCAATTTCAACGCGGGCTCGACCGTCACGTTCCCCATGTTCGTCTGGGGTTCGGCACAGCGCGGAACACCCGTTCAGATCAATGTCATCGGTACGGCCATGTTCCTGGTCGCCGTACTGTTCGTCCTGTCCGGAATGATCATCGGAAATCGCCGGAACAGGCAGAAGGCATAACGCCCGTCACCCTTGTAGGGAGTTGAAATCATGGCCCCAAGCGCCATGACCCGTGGTAATCAGTGGACGAAATCCCTTTCCGACGTCCAGCCGGTCTCCTACTGGCTGGACGACCCCGGCAAACCCCACCCCGAGCCCGCGCTCACCGGCGCCGAGACCTGCGACCTGCTCGTCGTCGGCGGCGGCTACAGCGGACTGTGGACCGCGCTCATCGCCAAGGAGCGCGACCCCGGGCGGGATGTCGTCCTGGTGGAGGGGCGCGAGGTGGGCTGGGCCGCCTCGGGCCGCAACGGCGGCTTCTGCGCCGCCTCCCTCACCCACGGTCTGTCCAACGGGCTCACCCGCTGGCCGGACGAGATCGGGAAGCTGGAGGAGCTGGGCGCCCGCAACCTCGACGAGATCGAGGCGGCCGTCGCCCGCTACTGCCTCGACTGCGACTTCGAGCGCAGCGGCGAGATCGACGTCGCCACCGAGCCGCACCAGGCGGCCGAACTGCGTGAATGGCACCAGGAGCTGGAGCGGCGGGGTCTCGCCGAGGGCATCGAGTTCCTCGACACGGCGGCGGTACGGGAACAGGTCGACTCCCCGACCTTCCTGGCCGGGCTGCACGACCGCCGCGGGGTCGCCATGCTCCACCCGGCGAAGCTGGCCTGGGGCCTCAAGCGCGCGTGCGTGGAACTCGGAGTGCGGGTGTACGAGCACACGCCCGCCCTCGAACTGAAGCCGTCCGGCGCCGGCATGGCCGTCCGTACGCCGTACGGATCGGTCCGCGCGCGCCGCGTGGCGCTCGGCACCAACATCTTCCCGAACCTGGTCAGGCGCGTCCGTTCGTACACCGTCCCGGTCTACGACTACGCGCTGATGACCGAACCGCTGACCGCCGACCAGCTCGCCTCCATCGGCTGGAAGAACCGCCAGGGGCTCGGCGACTCGGCCAACCAGTTCCACTACTTCCGGCTCTCGGCCGACAACCGCATCCTGTGGGGCGGGTACGACGCGATCTACCCCTACGGCGGGCGGGTGCGCGCGGAGTACGACGACCGGCCCGAGACGTACGCCAAGCTCGCCGAGCACTTCTTCACCTGCTTCCCGCAGCTGGAGGGCGTCCGCTTCTCCCACGCCTGGGGCGGAGCGATCGACACCTGCTCGCGTTTCTCGGCGTTCTTCGGCAGCGCCCACCAGGGCAAGGTCGCCTACGCGGCCGGCTACACGGGCCTCGGTGTGGGCGCCACCCGCTTCGGCGCCGAGGTGATGCTCGACCTGCTGGCGGGGGAGCGCACCGAACGCACCGAGCTGGAGATGGTCCGCAGGAAGCCGCTGCCGTTCCCGCCCGAGCCGTTCGCCTGGACCGGCATCGCGCTCACCAAGTGGTCGCTGGCCCGGGCGGACACGCACGGCGGCCGGCGCAACCTGTGGCTGAAGACGATGGACAAACTGGGCCTCGGCTTCGACAGTTAGCCGCCCAGGCCGTTTGAACTTCTGTCAATTCATCGCCCGAACCCGCGTAATGAACGACCCGGACCTCCCTCTCCTCTGTGACGCGACCCGCGTCGACACGAGAGGGAGGTTCCGTCATGACAGGGCCCAAGGCGGCGGTCGAGTGGCTGGCATCCGTGGCACCGGACCCCGAGGCCTGCCGCTGGGAATGGGAGCGCAGCCCCCGAGGGGTCGCGCTGCTGCCGGCGGGAAAGGCCTGGGACGTCCTGATCCTGTCGGCCGAGCTGGGCTATCCGACGCTCGACGTCCTGACCCGGGTGCTCGACCAGCCCGGGCCGGTGCTCGTCGACTTCGGCGACGCCCGGATGGGCTTCTTCGTGCCCGCGGGCACCGCCGCCAGGTGGCTCGGCACGGGGGTGCGCACGGCGGGCGTCGGCACCTGGATCGTGGTGCCCTACCCCGGGCGGTCGACCGGCGGGGTCCGCTGGCTCGTCGCCCCGGACGGCTCGGGCACGCTCACGGATCCGGCACTGCTCGAACTGGCCATGCACGAGGCCGCGGCGGGCCTCGCGGGCGAGGGGGACCGGCGCGGGTGAGGGGACCGGCGGCGGTGAGGAAGATCGGTGGCGGTGGCGGTGGCGGTGGCGGTGGCGGTGTCGGGGGTGCGGTGGCGGTGGGGGAGGTCGGTGGCGGTGGTGGCGGTGAGGGAGGTCGGTGGTGGTGGCGGGGGTGCGGCGGCGGTGGGGGAGGTCGGTGGCGGTGGTGGCGGTGAGGGAGGTCGGTGGGGGTGTCGGGGGTGCGGCGGCGGTGAGGGAGGTCGGTGGGGGTGTCGGGGGTGCGGCGGCGGTGAGGGAGGTCGGTGGGGGTGTCGGGGGTGCGGCGGCGGTGGGGGAGATCGGCGGCGGTGTCGGGGAGCGGCGGCGGGGGAGGGGAGCGTGCGCCGGTGTGGGGAGTTCGGGGCGGCCGGCCGAACTCCGTTGCCTGTCAGGGGTCTTGACAACCGAATTGGTCTGGACCAAGTTGGGCGCGCGCTCCTCCTCCAACTCCCCCCATGCCCGGAGGCACTCATGGCACGCACCAGACACGACAGACCCCTCGCCCACCGTCGCCGAAGGCTGCTCGCCGCCTGCGCGGCCACCGTCCTGGCCGTACCCGGCCTGGTGGCGATCTCCTCGGCAGCCCAGGCCGCCGACGTCAACCTGGCCAGGAACGGCGGCTTCGAGTCGGGCCTCGGCAACTGGACCTGTACGGCGTCCACGGCCGTCGGCTCGCCCGTGCACAGCGGCAGTTCGGCGATGATGGCGACCCCGGCCGGCAGCGACTACGCGCAGTGCTCGCAGACCGTGACGGTGAAGCCCGACGCGCAGTACACGCTCTCCGGTTACGTCCGCGGGGCCTACGTCTACCTCGGCGCGACCGGCACCGGCACCACCGACGTCAGCACCTGGACGCCGTCCGCCGCCGACTGGCAGCAGCTCAGCACCACCTTCCGCACCGGCGCGTCCACCACGCAGGTCACGATCTACACGCACGGCTGGTACGGCACCGGCTCCTACTGGGCCGACGACCTCGCGCTGACCGGCCCCGGGGTCGACGCGGGGCAGCCCCCCGCCGCGCCGACCGGGCTGCGGACCGGCACGGTCACGTCCTCGTCGGTCGGCCTGTCCTGGACGGCGGTGTCCGGCGCGACCGGCTACTCCGTCTACCGCGACGGGGTGAAGGTCCAGAGCGTCACCGGGACCTCGGCCACCGTGAGCGGGCTCACGGCCTCCACCGCGTACTCCTTCCAGGTCACCGCGACCAACGACGCGGGCGAGTCCGCGAAGTCGGCGACCGTCACCGCGACCACCTCCGCGGGCTCGGGCGGAGGCGGCGGAGGCTCCTCCGACCTGCCCGCCCACGCGCTCGTCGGCTACCTCCACGCGAGCTTCGCCAACGGCGCCGGGTACACGCGCATGGCCGACGTGCCCGACAGCTGGGACGTCATCGACCTGGCCTTCGGTGAGCCGACCTCGGTCACCTCGGGTGACATCCGCTTCAACCGCTGCCCGGTCACCGAGTGCCCGACGGTGGAGAGCGACGCCGACTTCAAGGCCGCGATCAAGGCCAAGCAGGCGGCCGGCAAGAAGGTGCTGATCTCGATCGGCGGCCAGAACGGACAGGTCCAGCTCGCCACCACCGCCGCCCGCGACACCTTCGTCTCCTCGGTCTCGAAGATCATCGACACCTATGGCCTGGACGGCCTGGACATCGACTTCGAGGGCCACTCGCTCTCCCTCGACGCGAGCGACACGAACTTCAAGAGCCCGACCACCCCGGTGATCGTCAACCTCATCTCGGCCCTGAAGACCCTGAAGGCCAAGTACGGTTCGAAGTTCGTCCTGAGCATGGCCCCGGAGACGTTCTTCGTCCAGCTCGGCTACCAGTACTACGGCACGGGGAAGTGGGGCGGCCAGGACCCGCGCGCCGGAGCGTACCTCCCGGTGATCTACGCCCTGCGGGACGACCTGACCCTGCTGCACGTCCAGGACTACAACTCCGGGTCGATCATGGGCCTCGACAACCAGTACCACTCCATGGGCGGCGCCGACTTCCACATCGCGATGACGGACATGCTGCTGACCGGCTTCCCGGTGGCGGGCGACGCCAACAACGTCTTCCCGCCGCTGCGCCCCGACCAGATAGCGATCGGCATGCCCGCCACCACCAACGCGGGCAACGGCTACGTCGCGCCGGCCGAGGTCACCAAGACGCTGGACTGCCTGACGAAGAAGACCAGCTGCGGCTCGTACGCGACCCACGGGACCTGGCCGGGTCTGCGCGGTCTGATGACGTGGTCGGTCAACTGGGACCGGTTCGGAGGCTGGGAGTTCTCGCGGAACTTCGACGCGTACTTCGGCTGACGAACAGCCACAGGGACGACAGCAGCACCGCGCAGAGGCACCAACTGGCCACCACGTCCAGTGGCCAGTGGTAGCCGCGCCGTACCAGGCCGAAGGCCACGCCCGCGTTCAGGGCCACGCACACGCACAGCAGCGCGCCACGGGCGCCCGCGGTGCGGAGCAGCGGAAGGAGGAGCAGCGTCGCCGCGCCGTAGGCGACGACGGCGGTGGCGGTGTGCCCCGAGGGATAGAAGCCGGTACCGGGCCCCATGACCGGGGGGCCCGGCCGGGCCACGAGTTCCTTCAGGGGCACGATCACCGCGGGGACGACGAGCATCAGCGCCGCGGCGGCGGCCGGGGGCAGCCACCATCGGTCCAGACCGGTGGCGCGGTTGCGCAGGGCGACGGCGATCAGCGCCAGGGCGAGGACCGGGACCGCCACCTGGACGCTGCCCAGGTCGGCCAGCAGTTCGGAGTACCGGTCCGGGTGCACGAGGCCGCCGCTGAGCCGCTTGTCCAGGCTCACGAGCGGACCGCCCACCGCGACCTGCCAGGTGATGAGCACGAAGCACACGGCGGGCAGGCCGAACAGGAGAGGCGTGCGGGACATGGGGGACAGCCTGCCATCGACCGGCGCCGACACGGCACGCGCCCGCCCGCGGCGGCCGGCGGAAGAATCGGAAGAGGCGGAAGCGGAAGCGAGACCCAGAGGCGGACGGCGGCCGAGGCGGTCGGCGGCACGAGGGGTCTGCCGGAGAAGGAGTCGGCCGCCCCGGAACAGGGGGGGTGGTTCCGAGGCGGCCGCCGGACCGGAATGCCGCGCGCCCCGGGGGGTTTGGGGCGGGCGACCGTCCGATCGGTGAGGAGAACCGGAGCCGCAAGCTCCGGGTGTGTGCGCGAGGGCACGACCAGGCGAGACTGGGGAGGCCTCGGCCCGGTGCAGCCCACAGTCCCCTGCGGGCGGGTGAATCCCTGATCTGGTTAGAACCTACGGCAGGGGGTGCGCCTCCGACAGGCGGATTCGCGTCCCGCCATGCACCTCGCACACCTTCTTCACACGCCCCCACGGGAATGCCGCAGCACCGGAACCCTGGCGGAATCCGCCCGTGGGCGGAATCGGGGTTTCCGGTGCTGCGGCGGCCGTCCGCGTCAGATGCGGGCGAAGGCCTGCTCGATGATGTCGAGGCCCTCGTTCAGGAGGTCCTCGCCGATGACGAGCGGGGGCAGGAAGCGGAGGACGTTGCCGTAGGTGCCACAGGTCAGGACCAGCAGGCCCTCCTGGTGGCAGGCCTTGGCGAGCGCGCCGGCCGCCTCCGGGTTCGGCTCCTTGGTGGCCGGGTCCTTGACCAGCTCGATGGCGATCATGGCGCCACGCCCGCGGATGTCGCCGATGATCTCGAACTTCTCCGCCATGGCGCCGAGGCGGGTCTTCATGACCGACTCGATGTGCTTCGCCTTGGCGTTGAGGTCCAGCTCCTTCATCGTCTCGATCGCGCCGAGCGCGCCGGCGCAGGCGACCGGGTTGCCGCCGTAGGTGCCGCCGAGGCCGCCCGCGTGGGCGGCGTCCATGATCTCGGCGCGGCCCGTCACGGCGGCGAGCGGCAGACCGCCCGCGATGCCCTTGGCGGTCGTGATCAGGTCCGGGACGATGCCCTCGTCCTCACAGGCGAACCACTGGCCGGTGCGGCAGAAGCCGGACTGGATCTCGTCCGCGACGAAGACGATGCCGTTGTCCTTGGCGAACTGGCTGATGGCCGGCAGGAAGCCCTTCGCGGGCTCGATGAAGCCGCCCTCGCCGAGCACCGGCTCGATGATGATCGCGGCGACGTTGTCGGCGCCGATCTGCTTGTTGATCATGTCGATGGCCTGGGCGGACGCCTCGGCACCGGCGTTCTCCGGGCCCGTCAGCCAGCGGTAGCCGTAGGCGACCGGCACGCGGTAGACCTCGGGCGCGAACGGACCGAAGCCGTTCTTGTACGGCATGTTCTTGGCGGTCAGCGCCATCGTCAGGTTCGTACGGCCGTGGTAGCCGTGGTCGAAGACGACGACGGCCTGGCGCTTGGTGTACGCGCGGGCGATCTTGACGGCGTTCTCGACGGCCTCGGCGCCCGAGTTGAACAGGGCGGACTTCTTGGCGTGGTCGCCCGGGGTCAGCTCGGCCAGCGCCTCGGCGACGGCGACGTAGCCCTCGTACGGCGTGACCATGAAACAGGTGTGGGTGAAGTCCTGGAGCTGGGCGGAGGCCCGGCGCACGACGGCCTCGGCGCTCGCGCCGACCGACGTCACGGCGATGCCGGAACCGAAGTCGATGAGGCGGTTGCCGTCGACGTCCTCGATGATCCCGCCGCCGGCGCGCGTGGTGAAGACAGGGAGCACCGACCCCACACCGGCTGCGACCACGGCGGTGCGCCGGGCCTGCAGCTCCTGGGACTTCGGGCCGGGGATGGCGGTGACGACGCGGCGCTCCTGCGGAAGTGCGGTCATGAGGGGCTCCCTGATGATCTTGCGAACCGGACGGTCCCCGGCCGATGCGGGGTGGTCCGGGCGGGGTGTTTTCGGACGCTTGCCTTCTTTCTTCGCAGGCTAGAGCCGAGAAGGGGGGCTCGGCATGCGCCATGTGGGCGTTGTCGGAGGAATCCGTTGTCCGCGGTGGACATAGCGGGGGGCATGGCCGGGGACAGAGGGGTGGACATGGAGGAGCGGAGGCGCGGTCGTCCCGTCCCGCCGCGGGCCCGGCCGGGTAACGCGGGCCCGGCCGTGTAAACGGTGAACTCGCCCCGCCGGACCACTAGATTGGCCTGAGAGCGACAGGCGGACTGGCTGGTCAGGGGGCGCACACGATGGACTTCGACGGTACGCGCGACGCACGTGGCACGCATGCCGATCCCGTGCCTCGTCCGGCCGCACCCCCCGGGGCCGTCCCCGGGGGCGCTCCGCCCAGGCCCGCGAGCCCTCCGCCCGTGCCGTCCGCCGCGCCCGCGGCCCGCCCCGCCGTGCGCGACTGGCTCAACGCGCCCCGCCCCGACGCCGCCCTCGGCATCTGGCGGTACGGATACGTCGCCCCCCGGGCGCCGAAGGAGAGCCGGCGCCTGCCCTCCGTGACGATCGTCGGCCTGGTGATCCCCCTGGTGATCGGGCTCGTCGTCTGGTCCCTGTGGCGCCGGGGGGCCGTCCCCTACCAACTGGTCGTGCTGAAACTGTTCACGCCGGAGGACTGGTGGTGGGGCGGGACGACGGCCCCGAAGACCTGGCAGGGCGTGGACGCCGGCGTCGTCTACGACGGCGTCTTCTTCGCGGCGCTGGTCTACACGATGGGACGCCTCGGAAGCTGGCGCGAGGTCGCCCATCACTTCGTCGTGCGGCGGGCGCAGCCCGGGCGGGCCGTCATCGCGGCCCTGGCGGCCCTCCTGACCCTCACGTTCGTCTGGCCGGACGCCTTCCCCGGCGTCGGGTGGGAGCCCCTGCCGATCGTCAATCCGGTGCTGTCCCTGGTGGCGCTGATCGGCGGCGGCCACGAGGTGTTCGCGTCGCTGACCCTCACGTACGGCATCTACGCGCTGATCACCGCGCTCGTCCTGCTGCCCTTCGCCAGGCTGGGCGGCTGGTGGCCGCTCGCCAAGGAGCGCTTCGGTTCCCGGCCGGCCGCGGCGGGCACCGCGGCGGCGGCCCCGGCCGAGCCGGAGGAGCCGTCCGGACCCCCGGCCGAATGGCCCGAACTGAGGGCGGCCGGCCAGCACAAGGCGGCGGACCTGCTGTCCTCCGAGATGCTGACCGAACGGATGAACGACGTCGACTGCGCGCGGATCCTCCGCGCCTGGACCACGGCCAAGCGCGAGGGACGGCTCGGCGCCTTCGGCGACACCGTGCTGCGCCGCGGCGCAGCGGCCTGGACCCATCCCTCCGGAGCCCGCGACCTGCCCGTCCGCGCCGCCTCGCACGACCTGCTCGCCGCCCAGGTGCGGCTCGGCCGGTGGGTCGCCAGGGAGCGCACCCCGTCCGCCTACTCCGGCGCGGGCGCCGCCCTCGGCCCGGTGACGCTCGGCACCTCGCTCCTCGCCGTCGGCCCCGCAGGTTCCGGGAAGACCCGCCACCTCGTCGGGCCCGTCGCCGAATCCCTCGGACTCCAGGCACTCACCGCGCGCTGCGCCGTCGTCGTCGTGGCCGCCGCCGGGACACCGGTCGGCCCCGACGCCTCGTACGACGTCGTCGTGAAGCTCGGTGACCCCGACTCCGTCCACGACCTGGACCTGTACGCCGACTGCGACGACGCCGACGAAGCCGCCGCGTTCCTCGCCGAGGGCCTGGTCGGCGGCGCCGACGGCGTCGACGTCCGGCGCGCCGCCACCGCCCTGGCCCAGTTGCTCGGCCCCTACCGTGCCGTGCACGGCACGTTCCCCACCGTCCCCGTGCTGCGCGAACTGCTCGAAGGAGCGCCCGCGCTGCTGGAGCCGCTGCGGCAGGACCTGTCGGCCGGGGGCCACCCCGCGATGCTCCGCGAGCTGGAGGCACGGCTGCGGCAGAGCGGCGGCCCGAACGACCCCGGCCCCGTGCTGGCCGACCGGCTGGCACTGCTGGACCGGCCCGTCTTCGCCGACTTCTTCGGCTCCGGCGGGAGCGCCCGGCCGTTCTCGCTGCGGGCGGTGGCCCATCATCCGCTGCGCGTCCGCGTCGACCTGCCGCAACGCGGCTACGAGGAGGCGTCCCAGCTCGTCACCCGGCTGCTGCTCGCCCAGTTCGCCGCCGTCGTGCGCGGCGGCGACCGGCGCGGGCACTTCGCCTGCCTGGTCCTCGACGACGCGACCGGCGCCCTGACCGCCGAGACCGTACGCCGCATCCAGGGCCTGCGGACCCACAACGCCGGGGTGGTCCTCACCCTGCGGACCATCGGCGACATCCCCGAGGCCCTTCACGGGCCGCTGTACGGGGCGGTCGGCTGCCGCATGGCCTTCTCCGGCGTCACGACCTGGGACGGCGGCCGGTTCGCCGAGTCCTGGGGCACCGAGTGGGTGGAGACGAAGGACGTGGCCCAGCACACCGTCTTCGCCGACCAGCCCATGACCCGGGCCATCCACGCCCTGCGCAAGCTGGTGACCGGCAAGGCGGTGACCACGGACGCCGTGACCGTGCGCCAGGTCGAGCGGGAGCGCTGGTCCGCCTCCGAACTGGCGCACGCGGTCCCGCCCGGCCACGCCGTACTGTCGCTGACCAGCGTGAAGGGGGAACACGCCCCGCCGCTGCTGGTGGATCTGCGGGGCTGAGGGCGGCCCGGCCGCGCGGAGGCGGAATCGACGGCCGGCCCGGACGCCTGGTCGGCGGGCTGCTGGGCGAATGGTTCGCGGGTGTACGGATGGCGGCGGCCGTCCGGGCGAATGGTCGGCGGGCTGCCGGGCGAATGGTCCGTGGACGTACGGACGGCGGCGGCCGGTTGTACGGACATCCGGACCCGCTGACCAGCCCGTACGGGGATGAGCGCACACGGAGACCGTACGGTGAGGCAGAATCGACACAGGCCGTTCATACGCCACGGCCAAAAGATCACAGAGATCACCGAGCTCACACCGACCTGAAGGCCCCATGCCCCCCACGCTCGCCTCGCTCGTCCACCACTCCGCGCTCAAGCTCACGGTGCGTGCGGGCGAGGACCGCCTGGACGTGCCCGTCCGCTGGGCCCATGTCAGCGAGCTCGCCGACCCCGTGCCGTACATGGAGGGCGGGGAACTGCTGCTGATCACCGCGCTCAAGCTGGACGCGGACGACCCCGAGGTCATGCGGCGGTACGTGAAGCGGCTGGCCGGCGCCGGGGTTGTCGGGATCGGCTTCGCCGTCGGGGTCAACTACGACGAGATCCCGAAGGCCCTCGTCGACGCGGCCGAGGAAGAGGGACTGCCGCTCCTCGAAGTGCCCCGGCGCACCCCCTTCCTCGCCATCAGCAAAGCCGTGTCCGCCGCCATCGCAGCGGACCAGTACCGTGCCGTGACGGCGGGGTTCGCGGCACAGCGCGAACTCACCAAGCAGGCCCTGAACGACGGCCCCGAGGGGCTGCTCACCGCACTCGCCGGACAGGTCGACGGATGGGCGGCGCTCTACGACGCGTCCGGCGCCGTCGTCGCCGCCGCACCGGACTGGGCGGGACGCCGCGCCGCGCGGCTCACCCCGGACGTGGAGCGGCTGCGCGAACGGCCCGCCCCCGCGAGCTCCGTGGTGGGCGGGGAGGACCGCGTCGAACTGCACTCCCTCGGAACGGGGCGCCGGCCACGCGCCGCCCTCGCCGTCGGAACCGCCGGCGCCCTCGGCACCGCCGAGCGCTACGCCGTGCACTCGGCCATCGCCCTGCTGACCCTGACCACCGAACGCTCGCGGTCCCTGCACGCCGCCGAGCAGCGGATCGGCGCGGCCGTGCTCGGCATGCTGCTCGCCGGGGAGTCCGACCACGCGCGGGCCGTCGCCGGGGACCTCTACGGCGAACTGCTCGACGCCCCCTTCCGGCTGATCATCGCGGAGTCGGTGTCCGGGTCGGCCGGCCGCGCGCACGCCGACGGGCACGCGCGGGTGGGCGCCGCCGCGCCCTCGAAGACCGCCGCCGCCCTGCCCGGCGTCCAGGGCGATCCGCTGGGCGGCTTCGCGGAGGCCGTCGAGTCCGCCGCGGTGCGTTCGGGGGAGTCCGTGCTCGTCGTGCCCGACGGGGAGCGACTGGTGGTGCTCGCCGTGGACGGCGGCGCCGCGGTCGCGGCCTGCGGGGAGTACGCCGCCGGACTGGAGTCCGCGCGGGCCCTCCCCCGCGAGCCCTCCGCCGGGGCCGCGGGCGACGAGGACGAACTCGTCGTCGGGCTCTCGGCCCCCGCCGGACCGATCGCCGCCCGCGCCGCCTACAAGCAGGCCGAACAGGCCCTGTCCGTCGCCCGGCGGCGGGGCAGGTTCCTCGTCGAGCACGAGGAGCTGGCGGCCGGGTCCGTACTGCCGCTGCTCGCGGACGACGCCGTGCGGGCGTTCGCCGACGGGCTCCTGCGGGCCCTGCACGAACACGACGCCACCGGCCGGGGGGACCTCGTCGCCTCGCTGCGGGCCTGGCTGTCCCGGCACGGGCAGTGGGACGCGGCGGCCGCCGACCTGGGCGTCCACCGGCACACGCTGCGCTACCGCATGCGCAGGGTCGAGGAGATCCTCGGCCGCTCCCTGGACGACCCGGACGTGCGGATGGAACTCTGGCTGGCCCTGAAGGCCACGGCGACACCGGGGGAGTGAACGGGTTCCGGGCGATTGGGCTGGTTCGCCCCGGAGCACTCCGGCTCACCGCGTTCCTGACAGCCGGAGATCCCGCCCGGAGGGCGGAGACCCGGGGCGGCGGTCCGGAACGGCGGTCCGGGGCGGCGGTCGCGCGGTGACCGGGCACGGCTGACCTGTGGGGGCCCGGGTCGGCGGCCGGGGTCGGCGGCCCGGGTCGGTGGCCCGCTTGTCCCGTCGGGCGGCATCCGCGGCGATCCGGCCCCCGGACCCTCACCGATCAGTCCAAACCGGCGCACCCGGCCCCCCGACTGTTACGCGTCGGACAAACGACCCGTGCTGGTCGCGGCCCTACCGTGGTCGGGAGAGCAGCACCAGCAGGAAACCAGCAGGAACACCCCCATCGTCACCCCTTACGGAAGGGCCGGGACTCGCACATGCCCCAGGAAAATGTTGTGGGGGCCACCCACGCCTTCTGGCTCGCCGGCCGCCAGGCCACCGGTGAGGCCACCTTCGACGTCACCTCGCCGTGGGACGGCCGCCTCGTCGGCCAGGTCAGCGTGCCCACCGAGGCCCAGGTCGAGGAAGCCGTGGCCGCCGCGTACGCCGTACGCGACGAGTTCGCCGCGACCCCGGCCCACGTGCGCGCCGCCGCCCTCGACCACGTCTCGCGCCGACTGGCCGAGCGCACCGAGGAGATCGCGCAGCTCATCTCCGCCGAGAACGGCAAGCCGATCAAGTGGGCCCGCGGCGAGGTCGGCCGCGCGGTGTCGGTGTTCCGGTTCGCCGCGGAGGAGGCCCGCCGCTTCAACGGCGGCGAGGCGCAGCGCCTCGACACCGACCTGGGCGGCCAGGGCCGGCTCGCCCTCACGCGCCGCTTCCCCAAGGGTGTCGTCCTCGGTATCGCGCCCTTCAACTTCCCGCTGAACCTGTGCGCCCACAAGGTCGCCCCGGCGATCGCCGCGGGTGCCCCGATCATCCTGAAGCCGGCGCCCGCGACCCCGCTGTCCGGCCTGATCCTCGGTGACCTGCTGGCCGAGACCGACCTGCCGGCCGGCTCCTGGTCGATCCTCCCGGTCGCCAACGACAAGATGCCCGCCCTGGTCCAGGACGAGCGCCTTCCCGTCATCTCCTTCACCGGTTCCGAGACGGTCGGTTACGCGATCATGGACTCGGTGCCGCGCAAGCACTGCACCCTGGAGCTGGGCGGCAACGGCGCGGCCGTCGTCCTCGCCGACTTCGCGAGCGACGCGGACCTCGACTGGGCCGCGACCCGGATCGCGACCTTCTCCAACTACCAGGGCGGCCAGTCCTGCATCTCGGTGCAGCGCGTGATCGCGGACGCCGCGGTGTACGAGCGGCTCCTGCCGCGCATCGTCGCCGCCGTCGAGGCCCAGGTCACCGGTGACCCGTCCGACGACAAGACGGACGTCGGCCCGCTGGTCAGCGAGGCCGCGGCCGAGCGCGTCGAGTCGTGGGTGGACGAGGCCGTCGCGGCCGGCGCCACGCTGCTCACCGGCGGCAAGCGCGACGGCGCGTCCTACGCCCCGACCGTCCTCGCCGACGTTCCGGCCGACGTCACGATCTCCTGCGAGGAGGTCTTCGGACCGGTCCTGACCGTGCAGAAGGTGGACGGCGAAGCCGCTGCCTTCGAGGCCGCCAACAACTCCAAGTACGGCCTCCAGACGGGCGTGTTCACGCACGACCTGCAGACCGCGTTCCGCGCGCACCGCGCCCTGGAGGTGGGCGGCGTCGTGATCGGCGACGTCCCGTCCTACCGCGCCGACCAGATGCCGTACGGCGGCGCCAAGCAGTCCGGTGTCGGCCGCGAGGGCGTCAAGTTCGCGATGGACGACTACACCTACGAGCGCGTGCTCGTGCTGACGGGCCTCGCCCTCTGACGAAGACCCACCCGAGGCCGCCGGCCCGAGCCCACTGTGCGGGGGCTCGGGCCGGTGGTGTTTCCGGCGTCCTGACCTCCGAGGATGTCGGATTGAGTTCGCACCGCAGGCGGGCGGGCCCGCGATGCTCGCCCGCCTGCCGGGGCCCTCAGCTGCCCGTCTTCCGCGTCAGGGGGTCGCGCCGCTCGGTGACGGCACGATGGCGGGGTCAGGCGCCGGCGTCGGTCGTGGTGGGTAGCTGATGTGCATGACGCGTACAAGTGCCCCTGGTATGAGGACACACACCGCGTCGGAGCGCGTGCGTGGGATGTCACCCGGTCCGGTCCAGGCGATCGGGCGCTGGAGGACAAGGTCGCGCCGTGCCGGGTCCGGATCTGTCGACACGTAGCGTACGTAGCCTTCCACCAGGCGCCCGTCGGAGAGTTCGACGGCGATGAAGGGCTTCAGCGTCTTGTCCGGGCCGGCCCGGTAGGTGAGGGCGTGCGCGGCCACGGTGCCGTCCCGCAGCCCGGCGCCCGTGCGCTTGGGTGACATCCGTCCGGCGCACAGCCCGGCCAGGACGCTGAGTGCCAGGCTCAGCGACATGGTCAACAGCCCGGCAACGATCCATGACCAGGGACGGTCTTGGAAGTCGGCTGACGCCTTCGGGAGGGCGTCGAGCGGAACGAGGAAGCTGACGACTTCCCCGGCGAGCAGCGTCAGCAGCAGTCCGGTGCAGGTCGCCAGCGCACCGACGCTGAACAGCTGAACGACTTCGATCGTCGACGACCGTGTGTCCTGCGGACGGTAGCGGCGCAGTGCCTGGTGGAACGCGAACCCCGGCGTCATCGCGGCAAGGAGGATCACCGCGGCGATGACGCTACTGGGCATGCGGCTGTCCCTGAGAGCCTGGTTCCCCGGACGGGGTAGGCGGCGCACCGGTCACGGCCGGCGGCAGCTCGGCGTCGGGTTCGTCGGCGAGGTCCTCCACGACGAACTGCCGGTCGTCAAAGCCGAACTCGTCCTCCCAGTCCTCGATGCCGGGCTCACCGGAGGCGTCGAGCCCAGGCGTGTACGGGGGTTGGGGGTGCTCGGTCGCCATGGGGAGTGTCCTTCCGGTTCAGAAGCGAGGGTGCGATGGTGCGGTGCTGGTGGCTTTCAGGGCCGGTGCGGGTCGTCGAATGTCGTGGTGAGGCTGACCAGACCGGCCCACAACCGTGGCGGCACCGGGCCGACTTCGGCGCGGAACTGCCGTTGGGCGGCACGCAGGGCCGTCGAGGGCGGGACCCCCTCCGCGAGAAGCCGGTAGAGGATGGCCAGGATGCGGGCGGTGGGGTGGCTGTACCGGGGGTTCTTCGCCCTGCCGTCCGGTAGCGGGAAGATCCCGCCGATGACCGTCTCAGCGCCCCGGCACAGGGCGACGGTCGGGATGCCGAGTGGGTCCGTGCCCCGGCGCTCGTCGAGTTCGGCGGAGAGACATGCGTTGATGAGGAAGGTTCGTGGGAAACGAAGCGTGAGCATGCGGGCAGCCGAAAGCTGGGTTTGTCGGTCCAGGCGTAGCGCATGGGCGAGTCCGGGGCTGTCGTTTCCGTGCACGGAGGCGGCACCGAGCGAGAACCCGGCCCCGTTCGGGCCGAGTACTGCCAGCAGCTCGGAGGGTGTTCGGGCATGGACCACGCCGGTGCCGTACGCGGCATCGAAAGCGCCGCGTTCGAGGTCCAGCCCCTCGGCATCGACGCCGGCGAGGTAGGTGAAGGCGCGGTTCCCGGCGGGGCCGGACTCCCCAGGCGCCTCGGCCGCACCCGGGGCCGCGCTGTTGGCGAGGGACAGGCTGGGCAGCATGGCCAAGACCGCGCGGTCCAGCACGTAGCCTTCCGGATCGTCCGGTTCGACGCTCAGCGCGGCCCAAGGCACCCGCCACAGAAGCGAGTCGGGGACGACCAGCAGTTTGGGCACTGCCTCCGCGGGGGTGGCGCAACGCAGCAGATCCAACAGGTCGGGAGGCAGCAGGAGCCGGGCCAGGGTCGCCCAGGGGGCGATGTCTCGGCCGGTCAGGTGGCGGAAGCGGGCTGTCGTGCGCCAATCGGGAGCTTCGGCGCGGACCTTCTCCGTGTCTGCGACGTCCGGCGGAGCTTGGGAGGGCGCGGGACTCGTCGGGCCCTGGCGCAGTTCCTCGATGCCGGTGATCTCGCCGAGCAGTACCCCAGCGGCACCCTGGACCGGGTGCAGGAACGGATGCTGCGTACCGTCCGGATCGGTCCATAGCCCGGCGATGCAGCTCATGCTGTCGTTGCGGACGAGTCGCACGTGCAGGACATGGCTGTCCCAACGCCTCGCGTAGGCGCGCGGGTCTTCCTCCTGCCCCTCGTCCTGTGCGCTCAGCGCCCACCGGAACCGTAGTGAAACCAGCGTTTCCAGGCGTTCATACGCCTGCGCCACCTGTCGTTGCCCGGTATTCGCAGACGAGGTCGACGCCTGTACTTCGGCGGCCCGCGTCGCCCCTGGTGCCATCGTGCCCTCGGCACTGGCGAGAGTGGTCAGCAGCCCGACGATCTCGGCCATGCCCTCCTGCTCCATGTCGTCAGGTGCCCGCAGGATCAATTCGCCTCTGAGCATGCGGCGCAACGCGGTCCGGTTACCGAGCTCCAGAAGCGACGCGAAGGCATGCACGGCGTTCTGGTCACCACGGAGGTGGAGTGTGTGGGCGGTGGCGTACGCAGTGAACTCATGCTCGCTGTAGAGGTCGACAAAGAAACTCTGCGCGTCGCGCCAGCCCCAACCGGCGCGTAGTTCGGCGACGCCGCGCATCATGGCCAGGTAGGCGTCGAGGGCCTCCCGGTCGTCGCCGTGGGCGTGCGCCACGAGCGCGGTGGTGATCAGGTGACGCACGCGAACGGGCAGAGTGCAGTCGTCGTGCGTCAGCACTCGAGAGGCTTCGGCGGTCCAACGAGCGGCGTCCTCGGTGCGATTCTCGGCGAGTGCCATGATAGCGAGCAGGTCACACGCGCTCGCGTGCTGCGGTCGGCAGCGCCACTTGGCGGCGAGCTTGCGCGCGATCATGGCGTGTTCGATCGCGGCGGGGATGTCGTCGGTGTCCAAAGCGATGTTGCAGAGATAGAGCTCGGCGCGCACCCGGCTGAGACGGTACATGTACCCTCCGCCGACCTCCAGGGCCTGTGTCAGAGTGCGGTGGGCGTCCTCCTTTCGACCCATCATGAACTGGATCTTGCCGAGCTTCTCCAGCGTTTCGGATCGCGTGGAACGGTTTGCGCCCTGCTCGTGGTGGCGGACCGCGACGACCGCCTCCCGTTCGGCGGTGGGCAAATCACCCTGCGCCATGGCGATGTCGCTGCGCAAGAGTGCCACGTTCGCGACCAGCAACGGATGCCGCGCCAAGTCCGGGTGATCGGCAACGGAGTCGATCAGCTCGCCGGCGGCGGCGAGATCGCCGGCCTCTCCCAGTTCCATCGCCCGCTGGAGCCGACGGGTCAGGGGCTCCAGGCGCACGGCATCGCGCCGGACCGCGCCGATGCCGACCATGGCTCCTTGTCGGCTCTGCCGCACGGCGGGGACGAGGAGGATGGCAAGCAACACGACAAGAAGCACGACCGGCGGATACCACGCACCACCCATGAACGCGCGGGAGACGAGATACCCGAAGAGCGCTGCACCGGCACACGCCTTCCACGAAAACCGAACGGGTGCCTTCTCGGCAGGTGTCTCCCGCTGCCTGTCCGCCTCTGTCACCGCGCCCCCTCCCGCCCGCTGCGTGCCGGGGCGTTGGGCAGCGAGCTTACGGATATAGAGCGACGAGAGGGGCGGAATCGGTAAAAGCGTACTGCGGCGAACGGTCCGGCAAACAGCGACTCGACAGGGCCGTTGCCCCTGTTGGCTGAGCCTTCGTCAACTTCGAACGGGCTGGTCAGAAGGTATGGCGTGGTGTTCGGCCGGTGTGCTTGTGCTGGTCGCGGGCGGACGCCTTGGATCTTGATCATCCGTCAGCGGTTGACTTCGAGGTGGGTGGGGACGAGCAGGGCACGCAGGAGAGCGCTGGTGCGGGGCCTTGCTGACTCGCTGCCCAGTCGCGAATGGGTAGCGGGCGCGACCCCACCCCTTGCTCCGCAGCGGGACGCGGGAGTCGCGGCCGCCGGATGGGCTCGGCAGCCATAGTGCCGAGCCCACCTGGGATTGTGGGTCCCGGTCTCCTTGAGATAAGTCCTCTCTTCCTCCCGCGTTCCCACGGCAACACGGGAGAGGAGGCGGCGGGCAGTTGCCTGCCGCCGAGGAAGCGTTCCCGCGACGAGCGGCTGCGGTGTTTCCGCTCGGCGAGGTGTCCGCGACCGTGTCCGGTGCGGGCACGTCGGACCTGACCGAAAACGGCGTGTCTAGTGACAATCGTTTTCAGCTAACGTCGTCGGAGAGGGGGCCCGGCACCGATGCCTTCCGGTGCCGGGCCCCTGTGCCGGTTTCTCCGGACCCTCAACCGGAGAAACCGACGTGCGCGAGCCGGACCCGGCCGCGCAGTCCGATGCGGACGTCGTGCACGCCCTCGGCGGTGAACGCGCCGGTGAGGGTTCGGTAGTCGTAGACGCCACCGGTCCCGCTCACCCGGAGTTCCGCACCCAGCTCGCCGTCCAGTGAGACCTCGACCACGCCCTCGCCCGCCACCTCGACCGCGACACCCGTGACGCCCGCTCCGAAGTCGCAGCCCAGGTAGAGGAGTTCACCCGCGTCGCCGTCCGACGGGGTCACCGCGTCGCCCGTCGTCCTCGTGCGGTCGACGATCGCGGTGCCGCGCTGCTCGTCGAAGTCGGCTGCCTCCAGACCCCGTTCGCGCATCGGGCGGAACACGCCCGGCTCGCCGTCGAGTTCGAGGGTCGCGGACAGGCGGACGTCCTCGCTGGACGCCCCGACCAGCAGCTCGTACGGGCCCGGCTCAAGGCGTCGGCGGCCCTGTGCCACGTCCCAGAACTCCACGGCCCCCACCGTCAGCCGGCCCTCGCCGCCCGCGAGTTCCAGGGTGCTCGCGGTGTCCTCCGGCGCGTCGAGCAGCGCTCCGGGCAGCCCTTCGAGCAGGGGGCCGCCGAGCCGCGCACGGACCCGCACGGCATCGGGACCCCACGGCTCGATCCGGACGGTCTCCGTGCGGCCGCTCCACTCCAGCGCACCGTCCCGTTCACGGAACGTGCCGACGGTCGGGGAGGACTGCGCGAGGCTGACCTGGGGCTGGATGGCGGTGGACTGATTCACGTGGATGCTCCTGAAGCGGGGTCCTGAAGCGGGGTCCTGAAGGCGAGGTGCTGAGGCGGGGGCGTGCGGCGGGGTACGGACAGGGCGGCGCGGGCGAAGCGGAGCGCGCGGTGAGGCGGACACCGGTGCCCGGCGGGGCATGCGGGATCCGTGAAGGAGGCGCCGGCGTGCGCGCCCCGGCGGGAGGCCGGATCAGGGCGCGGCCGGCGCCGGCCCCGTGCTCGCCCGTACCGTCAACTCGGGTGCGAGCAGGACGACTTCGTCCTTGCCGCGGCCGTCGAGCTTGGCGATCAGATGCTCGACGGCATGGCGGCCCATGTCCTGAGCGGGGATGGCGACCGAGGTCAGCCGCACCGAGGCCTGGGTGGCCACCTGGTCCGGGCAGATCGCGATCACGGAGACGTCCTCGGGGACGGCGAGACCCTTCTGGCGCAGCAGCGCGAGCAGCGGTTCGACCGCCGACTCGTTCTGCACGACGAAGCCCGTGGTGCCCGGGCGTTCGTCCAGGATGCGGGCGAGGGTGAGGGCCATCGCGTCGTAGCCGCCCTCGCAGGGCCGGTGCAGCACGCGCAGCCCCAGCTCCCGGGAGCGGGCGCGGAGTCCGTCGAGCGTCCGCTCGGCGAAGCCGGTGTGCCGTTCGTAGACGGCGGGCGCCTCACCGATGACAGCGATGTCACGGTGGCCGAGCAGCGCCAGATGCTCGGCGCACAGCGCGCCCGTCGCCCCGAAGTCGAGGTCCACGCAGGTCAGACCGGCGGTGTCGGCGGGGAGCCCGATAAGCACGGACGGCTGGTCCGTCGCGCGCAGCAACGGCATCCGCTCGTCGTCGAGTTCGACGTCCATCAGGATCATCGCGTCGGCGAGCC
Organism: Streptomyces sp. NPDC001914; assembly: GCF_042891215.1. Classification (NCBI taxonomy): domain Bacteria; kingdom Bacillati; phylum Actinomycetota; class Actinomycetes; order Kitasatosporales; family Streptomycetaceae; genus Streptomyces; species Streptomyces sp. NPDC001914. The sequence goes on along the minus strand of NZ_JBIASW010000015.1, from coordinate 42,411 downwards.
CGCTGCCGGTGACCCGGCGCACCGCGTCGGGCCCCTCCTCGCCGGTGAGCAGCAGGACGTCGTAACCGTGGGTCCGGGCGTTCGTGGCCACCGCGATGGCGATCTCCATCATCACGGGTACGTACATGTCGGTGCGCAGCGGAACCATCAGCGCGATGATGTTGGACCGGTTGCTCGCCAGGGCGCGGGCGCCCGCGTTCGGGTGGTAGCCGAGTTCCTGGATGCTCCGCTCGACCCGCTGCCGGGTGGTCGCGGAGATGGACCGCTTGCCGCTGAGGACATAGCTCACCGTGCTCGCCGAGACTCCGGCGTGCTGGGCGACCTCGGCGAGGGTGACCATCCAGCTCTCCCAGCTTTGTGAAGCGCTTCGACAGTGCGCGCGGTACCGATAGGGGCGACTCAGGGTGGCTCGACACTAGCTCGGTGGAGGAATCGTGTCCATAGTCTGTCGAAGCGCTTCGACAGTCATTTCCCGGCAGGGGCGGCAGTGATGTCCCGGCCGCGGCGCGACGGCGAGCCGGGCCGTGATGCGACGGCGACCCGGGCCGCGCTGGGGCGGTGTGCCCCGACCGGGGCCAAGCGGTGATCCCGGCCGGGCGGAGCAGCGATCCCCGGCCGGGGTGGAGCGGTGATTCCCGGCCGGGACCAAGCAGTGATCTCCGGCCGGAGCGGAGCAGTGAATACCGGCCGCGACGCACCCGCGGCCGCCGGTCCTCGCTTCCCCCGTTCGGCGCATCCCGACGGTCCCCCGGAGCAGGCCTCCGGCGCAATACCGGCGGCCGGTTCGCGGGGGAGCGCATCGGGCCGAACGCTGCGCGAGGACTGGTGGGGTCATCCGTATTCGGGTAAATACGATCGAGTAGAACCGGTCGGTAATGGACTGTCCCAAGATCCCTATTCGCGGCGAGGTGAGCCTCATGTCCGCCACACCCCACAAGCCCACAGTCACCGAACGTGAGGCCCGACAGGTCGCCGAGGCCGCGCGCGAACAGGACTGGCGCAAGCCCAGTTTCGCGAAGGAGCTCTTCCTCGGCCGCTTCCGGCTCGACCTGATCCACCCGCACCCGCTCCCGGCCGACGAGGACACGCTGCGCGGCGAGGAGTTCCTGGCCAAGCTGCGGGACTTCTGCGAGACGAAGATCGACTCCGCCCGGATCGAGCGCGAGGCGAGGATCCCGGACGAGACCATCACCGGGCTCAAGGAGCTCGGCGCGCTCGGCATGAAGATCGACACGAAGTACGGGGGCCTCGGCCTCACCCAGGTCTACTACAACAAGGCCCTCGCCCTGGTCGGCTCGGTGAACCCGGCGCTCGGCGCGCTGCTGTCCGCCCATCAGTCGATCGGTGTGCCCCAGCCGCTGAAGCTCTTCGGCACCCAGGAGCAGCGGGACACCTTCCTGCCGCGCTGCGCCCGTACCGACATCTCCGCCTTCCTGCTCACCGAACCGGACGTCGGCTCCGACCCGGCGCGGCTCGCCACGACCGCCGTTCCGGACGGCGACGACTACATCCTCGACGGGGTGAAGCTCTGGACGACCAACGGCGTCGTCGCCGACCTCCTCGTCGTCATGGCGCGCGTCCCGAAGTCCGAGAACGGCAAGGGCGGCATCACGGCCTTCGTGGTGGAGGCCGCCTCGGAGGGCGTCACCGTCGAGAACCGCAACGCGTTCATGGGCCTGCGCGGCCTGGAGAACGGCGTCACGCGCTTCCACCGGGTGCGGGTGCCGGCCGCCAACCGCATCGGACCCGAGGGGGCGGGCCTGAAGATCGCCCTCACCACCCTCAACACCGGCCGGCTCTCGCTGCCCGCGATGTGCGTGGGCGCCGGCAAGTGGTGCCTGAAGATCGCCCGTGAGTGGACGTCGGTGCGTGAGCAGTGGGGCAAGCCGGTCGCCCTCCACGAGGCCGTCGGCTCGAAGATCTCCTTCATCGCGGCCACCACCTTCGCGCTGGAGGCCGTGCTCGACCTGTCCTCGCAGATGGCCGACGAGAGCCGCAACGACATCCGCATCGAGGCCGCCCTCGCGAAGCTGTACGGCTCGGAGATGGCCTGCCTGATGGCCGACGAACTGGTCCAGATCCGCGGCGGCCGCGGCTTCGAGACGGCCGCGTCGCTGGCGGCCCGCGGCGAGCGCGCGGTCCCCGCCGAGCAGCTCCTGCGCGATCTGCGCATCAACCGCATCTTCGAGGGCTCCACGGAGATCATGCACCTGCTGATCGCCCGGGAGGCCGTCGACGCCCACCTCTCCGTGGCCGGCGACCTCATCGACCCCGACAAGTCCCTCTCCGAGAAGGCGAAGGCGGGCGCGAACGCGGGTGTCTTCTACGCCAAGTGGCTGCCGAAACTGGTCGCGGGCGCGGGCCAGCTCCCGCGCTCGTACAGCGAGTTCGACCACGACGTGGATCTCTCCCCGCATCTGCGGTACGTCGAGCGCAACGCCCGCAAGCTCGCCCGGTCCACGTTCTACGCGATGTCGCGCTGGCAGGGCCGGATGGAGACCAAGCAGGGCTTCCTGGGCCGGATCGTCGACATCGGCGCCGAGCTCTTCGCGATGAGCGCGGCCTGCGTACGGGCGGAACTGCTGCGCACCAAGGGCGATCACGGACGCGAGGCCTATCAGCTCGCCGACGCCTTCTGCCGTCAGTCCCGCATCCGTGTCGAAGAGCTGTTCGGACGCCTGTGGACGAACACCGACGACATCGACCGCAAGGTCGTCAAGGGTGTCCTGTCCGGCACCTACACCTGGCTGGAGGAAGGCGTCCTGGACCCGTCGGGCGAAGGTCCCTGGATCGCGGACGCCACCCCCGGCGCGAGCACCCGGGAGAACCTGCACCGGCCGATCCGCTGACGATCGCCCCGCGAAGGCGCACGGGCCCGCCGACGGCCGGCCCGTGCGCGGCCGGCCCCGGCCCGCCGGGGCCGCGTCCGCCGTGTCCCCGTGTCGCCACCGGCGCTGACCTGCGGATCAGTAGAGCGGGCGGCCCCGCCGCGGCCGCCCGCCGCCGGACACCCGGGTCCCACGGTCTCCGGCGACGCACGCTCGCACGTACGTTCCCGCCGGGGCTCCGCGACGCGCCCGGGCACCGCCGGACACGAGGAGAGACGGTGGGAAAGAGGGACGCCCTGTCTTCCGGGCCGCGCGGTGCGGCCACAATGGGAGCATGAGCGACAGTCCAGCCCCCCTCGCTGATCCGCATCTCGTCTTCGACCCCGTGAACGGAGTCCGGGATGTCGTGATCCTCGGATCCACCGGCTCGATCGGCACCCAGGCCATCGACCTCGTGCTGCGCAACCCCGACCGGTTCCGGGTCACCGCGCTGTCCGCCGCCGGCGGCAGGGTCGCCCTGCTCGCCGAGCAGGCCCACCGGCTGCGGGTCAGGACGGTCGCCGTGGCACGGGAGGACGCTGTCCCGGCGCTCAGGGAGGCCCTCACCGCTCGGTACGCACCCGGTGAGACCCTTCCCGAGATCCTCGCCGGACCCGACGCGGCCACCCAGGTCGCCGCGTCGCACTGCCACACCGTCCTCAACGGCATCACCGGTTCCATCGGCCTCGCGCCCACCCTCGCCGCGCTGGAGGCGGGCCGCACCCTCGCGCTCGCCAACAAGGAGTCGCTCATCGTCGGCGGTCCGCTGGTGAAGGCGCTGGCGAAGCCCGGCCAGATCATCCCGGTCGACTCCGAGCACGCGGCCCTGTTCCAGGCGCTGGCCTCCGGCACGCGCGCGGATGTGCGCAAGCTCGTCGTGACCGCCTCCGGAGGCCCGTTCCGCGGCCGTACGAAGGCGGAGCTGGCGGACGTGAAGCCGGCCGACGCCCTCGCGCACCCCACCTGGGCCATGGGGCCGGTCATCACCGTCAACTCCGCGACCCTGGTCAACAAGGGACTGGAAGTCATCGAGGCGCACCTCCTCTACGACATTCCCTTCGACCGCATTGAGGTGGTCGTGCACCCGCAGTCGTATGTCCACTCGATGGTGGAATTCACGGACGGCTCGACGATCGCGCAGGCGACGCCCCCCGACATGCGGGGGCCCATCGCCATCGGTGTCGGCTGGCCCGAGCGCGTCCCGGACGCGGCGCCCGCCTTCGACTGGACGAAGGCGTCGAGCTGGGAGTTCTTCCCGCTCGACAACGACGCCTTCCCGTCCGTGGGACTCGCCCGGCACGTGGGGCAGCTCGCGGGCACGGCCCCGGCGGTGTTCAATGCCGCCAACGAGGAGTGTGTGGACGCGTTCCTGAACGGCACACTGCCGTTCAACGGGATCATGGAGACCGTCACCCGGGTCGTCGAGGAACACGGCACACCGCGTACGGGAACTTCCCTGACCCTCGCGGACGTCCTCGAAGCGGAGACCTGGGCGCGCGCCCGGGCCCGTGAACTGACGGCACAGACGACAATCGCGGAGGCTCGTGCATGACGACCCTGATGATGATCCTCGGCATAGTCGTCTTCGTGGTCGGCCTGCTGATCTCGATCGCGTGGCACGAGCTGGGACATCTGTCGACGGCCAAACTGTTCGGCATCCGGGTGCCGCAGTACATGGTCGGCTTCGGGCCGACCATCTGGTCGCGTAAGAAGGGCGAGACCGAGTACGGCGTCAAGGCCGTTCCGCTCGGCGGCTACATCCGCATGATCGGGATGTTCCCGCCCGGCCCCGACGGCCGGATCGAGGCCCGCTCGACGTCCCCCTTCCGGGGCATGATCGAGGACGCCCGGTCGGCCGCCTTCGAGGAACTGAAGCCCGGGGACGACACCCGCCTCTTCTACACGCGCAAGCCGTGGAAGCGCGTGATCGTGATGTTCGCCGGCCCCTTCATGAACCTGATCCTGGCCGTCGCGATCTTCCTCGGCGTGATGATGACGTTCGGCGTCCAGGCCCAGACCACCACGGTCGGCAAGGTCTCCGACTGCGTCATCCAGCAGAGCGAGAACCGCACGAAGTGCGCGAAGGACGACCAGGCGGCGCCGGCCAAGGCCGCGGGGCTGCGGGGCGGCGACAAGATCGTGGCGTTCGACGGCAAGGCGGTCGACGACTGGTCGGCCCTCCAGTCCGACATCCGGGCCAACCCCGGCAAGGACGTCACGATCACCGTCGAGCGCAAGGGGCAGCAGGTCGACCTGAAGGCCCACCTGATCAAGAACCAGGTGAGCAAGACCGACGGCAACGGCGGCTACGTCGAGGGCAAGTACGTGTACGCCGGCTTCCTCGGCTTCACGCCCGCCACCGGCATCGTCGAGCAGTCCTTCGGCCAGTCCGTGGACCGCATGGGCGACATGATGCAGAACGGCGTCGAGTCCCTGGTGGCGCTGCCCGGCAAGGTGCCCGACCTGTGGGACGCGGCCTTCGGTGACGGCCCGCGCAAGGCCGACTCCCCGATGGGCGTGGTCGGCGCGGCCCGCATCGGCGGCGACGTCTTCACCCTGGACATCCCCGCGTCGCAGCAGGTCGCGATGATGCTCCTGCTCGTCGCCGGGTTCAACCTCTCCCTGTTCCTGTTCAACATGCTCCCGCTGCTCCCGCTCGACGGCGGGCACATCGCGGGTGCCCTGTGGGAGTCCCTGCGGCGGAACCTCGCCCGGGTGCTGCGCCGCCCGGACCCGGGACCGTTCGACGTGGCGAAGCTGATGCCGGTGGCCTACGTGGTGGCCGGGATCTTCGTCTGCTTCACGATCCTCGTCCTCATCGCGGACGTCGTAAACCCGGTGAAAATCTCTTAGTCATACCGCGTTGGCGACGGCCGGGCACCCTGGGGTGTCCGGCCGTCTTCCATTGAGTGGGTTTGAGAGCCGGGGGCGTGATGTGCCCGCCGGCACGCTCGTACCGTAATCTCGAAGCCCGGAGCCCACGATTTCCGGGACCTTGATCCATAACTTGGGGTTGCACAGCAGATGACTGCGATTTCTCTCGGCATGCCGTCCGTTCCGACCAAGCTGGCCGAGCGCCGCAAGACCCGGCAGATCCAGGTCGGGACCGTGGCCGTGGGCGGAGACGCACCCGTCTCGGTGCAGTCGATGACGACCACGCGTACGTCGGACATCGGCGCCACGCTCCAGCAGATCGCCGAGCTGACCGCGTCCGGCTGCCAGATCGTGCGGGTCGCCTGTCCGACCCAGGACGACGCCGACGCGCTCGCCACGATCGCCAGGAAGTCCCAGATCCCCGTCATCGCGGACATCCACTTCCAGCCGAAGTACGTCTTCGCCGCGATCGAGGCCGGCTGCGCGGCCGTCCGCGTCAACCCCGGCAACATCAAGCAGTTCGACGACCAGGTCAAGGAGATCGCGCGGGCCGCGAAGGACACCGGCACCCCGATCCGCATCGGCGTCAACGCGGGCTCCCTCGACAAGCGGCTGCTCCAGAAGTACGGCAAGGCCACGCCCGAGGCGCTGGTCGAGTCCGCGCTGTGGGAGGCGTCCCTCTTCGAGGAGCACGACTTCCGTGACATCAAGATCTCGGTCAAGCACAACGACCCGGTCGTCATGGTCAACGCCTACCGTCAGCTCGCCGCCGCCTGCGACTACCCGCTGCACCTCGGCGTGACCGAGGCCGGCCCCGCCTTCCAGGGCACCATCAAGTCGGCCGTCGCCTTCGGCGCCCTGCTCTCCGAGGGCATCGGCGACACCATCCGCGTCTCCCTGTCGGCCCCGCCGGTCGAGGAGGTCAAGGTCGGCCTGCAGATCCTCCAGTCGCTGAACCTGCGCCAGCGCGGCCTGGAGATCGTCTCCTGCCCGTCCTGCGGCCGCGCCCAGGTCGACGTCTACAAGTTGGCCGAAGAGGTGACCGCCGGCCTCACCGGCATGGAGGTCCCGCTCCGCGTCGCCGTCATGGGCTGTGTCGTGAACGGTCCCGGCGAGGCCCGCGAGGCCGACCTCGGCGTCGCCTCCGGCAACGGCAAGGGCCAGATCTTCGTCAAGGGCGAGGTCATCAAGACCGTCCCCGAGTCGAAGATCGTGGAGACCCTGATCGAAGAGGCGATGAAGCTCGCCGAGCAGATGGAGGCCGACGGCGTCGCGTCCGGCGAGCCCTCGGTGTCCGTGGCGGGCTGACCCCCCAGCAGTTCCGTACGAGGCCCACGGGCCCCGCGCATCCAGTACGAGGCCCACGGGCCCCGTGCATCCAGGAACCCCCGCGATCCGTCACCGGACCGGCGGGGTTCCCGGGAGGACGCGGGGACCCGCGGGCCTCTGCCGTTCCGGCCCCCCTTGGGCGCTCCCCGCGTCCAGCCCGCGCCCCGCCCTCCTCTGCGCCCCCCGCCGAAGGCGGATCCCGCTCCGCCCCGGCCCGGTGCTGGCCCGTCGACAGGCGCGGTGCCGGTTCGAGGGTGACGATGGGGCGGGGCGGGGGCGCCGGACGCACGGACCGGCGTGGGTTTCCGCAGGCACGGACGAAGGGCGGCGCTCAGCCGCCCGCGCACGCGACCGTACGGCCGAGTCGTTCGGCCGAGGAGGCACACCATGACCGCTGACGGAGAAGTGCGGGGAACGCCCCGCGGGCCGGGCATCGCCGACCAGACGGTCGTGGTGATCGGGGCCAGCGCGGGCATCGGACGGGAGACGTCCCGGCAGGTGCGCGCCGGCGGCGGGCACCTCGTCCTGGTCGGCCGGAATCCCGACCGCCTGGAGGAGGCGGCACGCGAACTCCAGCCGGTCGCCACCGCGGCCTTCGACGCGAGCGACACCGTCCGCCTCGCGGAGTTCTTCGAGGAGCTGCCCGGCCCGGTCGACCACATCCTGCTCACCGCGGGGAAACCGGCCTACATGCCCCTGGACGAGATGAACGTGGACGACGCGAGCCGGGCGTTCGCCCAGCGCCTGTCCATGACCCTCGGCGTCGCCCTCGGCAGCCGGGACAAGGTGCGGGCCGGAGGCACCCTGATCTTCATCGGCGGCACCGGCGGCCGCAGGCCCGGCCCCGGCATGTCGATCGTCGGCGCCATGACCGCGGCCCTGCCCGCCCTCACCGCCAACCTGGCACTCGAACTCGCACCGATCCGGGCGAACCTCATCGCCCCCGGATTCGTCGACACCCCCCTGTCCGCCTCGCTGCTCGGCGACCGGCTCGAAGCGCGGCGGGACGAACTGCGCCGCACGCTTCCCATCCGCCGGGTCGTGGGCCCCGAGGACGTGGCCGCCCTCGCCGTCCACGTCATGGTCAACGAAGCGCTCACGGGAGCGACCTTCGACGTGGACGGCGGTCAGCAGCTCGTGGCCAGGTGAGAGGCCCCCTCCGTCAGGACGAGGGGCGGCGGGCCACAAGCACGCCAGGTACAGTGCGCAGATCAGCAGATCCCAGGGTGAGGCCCCCGCACGTGTTGACCCAGACCACCACCAGGGTCCTCGAACCGAGTGACCTGGACGCCGCGCTCGCCGTCCTCGGCCGTGAGCCGGTGGCGAACGCCTTCGTCACCTCCCGAGTACAGATCGCCGGACTCGACCCATGGCGGCTCGGCGGCGAGATGTGGGGCTGGTACGAGGACGGCATGCTGCAGTCCCTCTGCTACGCGGGCGCCAACCTCGTCCCGATCTGCGCCACCCCCCGCGCCGTACGCGGCTTCGCCGACCGCGCCCGCAGAAGCGGCCGCCGCTGCTCCTCGATCGTCGGGCCCGCCGAACCCACGGCACAGCTGTGGCGGCTGCTCGAACCGAGCTGGGGCCCCGCCCGCGAGATCCGCGCCCACCAGCCGCTGATGGTCACCGACCGGCTGCCCGCCGAGATCACCCCGGATCCGTACGTCCGCCGCATCCGCAAGGACGAGATGGAGACGATCATGCCGGCGTGCGTCGCCATGTTCACCGAGGAGGTCGGCGTCTCCCCGTTGGCCGGCGACGGCGGCCTGCTCTACCAGGCCCGCGTCGCCGAACTCGTCGGCTCCGGCCGGTCCTTCGCCCGCCTCGACCGGGACGGCAACGTCGTCTTCAAGGCGGAGATCGGCGCGGCGACCGCCGAGGCCTGCCAGATCCAGGGCGTGTGGGTGGCCCCCGAGTACCGCGGCCGGGGACTCGCGGCCCCCGGCATGGCCGCCGTGCTGCGCTACGCCCTCGCCGACGTCGCCCCGGTCGTCAGCCTCTACGTCAACGACTTCAACACGGCGGCCAGGGCGACGTACCGCCGCGTCGGCTTCCAGGAGACCGGCGCGTTCATGAGCGTCCTGTTCTGACGCCCGGCACCGGCCCGTCGGCACCTCACGCGTCACACGGTCCGCCAGGTAGTCTCCCGGCATGCTGCGCTTTCCCGGTCACGGCCACCGCGACGCCGACGACGTGGTCATCGGCCCGCTCGACCTCGCCGCGCGCGTCGACGAGGCGCTCGCCGTGCAGGCGCTCGCCTTCGGGCTCGGCGCCGACGAGATCGCCGTGCGCCGCCAGATCGTGCTGCGCCACCTCACCTACCCGGGAGCCCACGCGCTCGGCGCCACCACCGTCGACGGACGGCTCGTCGGCTTCGTCTACGGCATGCCCAACGACCGCGCGCACTGGTGGTCCACCGTCGTCGAACCGTATCTGCGCGGCCAGGGCCACGACGGCTGGCTCGACGACTCCTTCGTGATCACCGAACTGCACGTCCACCCCCGGTTCCAGAACCGGGGCGTCGGCCGCACCCTGATCACCTCCATCACGGACACGGCGGCCGAACCCCGCTCGATCCTCTCCGCGATCGACATCGACAGCCCGGCCCGCGGCCTGTACCGCTCCCTCGGCTACGAGGACCTCGCACGGCAGGTCCTGTTCCCCAGCGCACCCAAGCCGTACGCCGTCATGGGCGCCCCGTTGCCCCTGCGACACCCCTAATGGATTTCCGGGGACGGCCGCTGCCCGGCTAACCTCCAGGCATCACCCTTACGCAGCAGGAGTCGAGAACCATGGCCCAGGTCCAGCGCATGTCCCGTTTGATGGTCAAGACATTGCGTGACGACCCGGCGGACGCCGAGACGCTCAACCACAAGCTGCTCGTCCGCGCCGGTTACGTACGGCGCAACGCCGCGGGCATCTGGACCTGGCTGCCGCTCGGCAAGAAGGTCCTCGACAACATCTCCCGCGTGGTCCGCGAGGAGATGGACGCGATCGGCGCCCAGGAGGTCCTCCTGCCGGCCCTGCTGCCCAAGGAGCCCTACGAGGCCTCGGCCCGCTGGGAGGAGTACGGCGACCTGCTCTTCCGCCTCAAGGACCGCAAGGGCGCCGAGTACCTGCTCGGTCCGACGCACGAGGAGATCTTCACGCTGATCGTGAAGGACCAGGTGGCCTCGTACAAGGACCTGCCGGTCATGCTCTACCAGATCCAGACGAAGTACCGCGACGAGGCCCGCCCGCGCGCCGGCGTGCTGCGCGGCCGCGAGTTCCAGATGAAGGACTCGTACTCCTTCGACATCACGGACGAGGGGCTCGCCGAGTCCTACCGCCTGCACCGCGAGGCCTACCAGAAGATCTTCGCGCGTCTCGGCCTGGACTACCGCATCGTGTCCGCCGTCTCCGGCGCCATGGGCGGCTCGGCCTCCGAGGAGTTCCTCGCGCCCGCCCCCGCCGGCGAGGACACCTTCGTGGACTGCCCGGCCTGCGACTACGCCGCCAACACGGAGGCCGTGACCTTCAAGCTCACGCCCGTCTCCGGGGAGCACGGCGCGGTCGAGGAGCTGGACACCCCCGACACCCCGACCATCGAGACGCTGGCCGAGCACCTCGGTGTGCCCGCCTCCGCGACCCTGAAGAACCTGCTGGTCAAGGTCGACGGCGAGATCGTCGCCGTGGGCGTTCCCGGCAACCGCGAGGTCGACCTCGGCAAGCTGGGCGAGCACCTCGCCCCGGCCGTCGTCGAACTCGTCACGGCCGAGGACTTCGAGGGCCGCACCGACCTCGTACGCGGCTACGTGGGCCCGCAGGGCCTGGAGAAGGTCCGCTACATCGCCGACCCGCGCGTCGCCCCCGGCACCGCCTGGATCACCGGCGCCAACAAGATCAACACGCACGCGAAGAACGTCGTGGCCGGCCGTGACTTCGAGGTCGACGACTACCTGGACGTCGTCGTGGTGGAAGAGGGCGACCCCTGCCCGAAGTGCGGGGCCGGCCTCAAGCTGGACCGTGCCATCGAGATCGGCCACATCTTCCAGCTCGGCCGCAAGTACGCCGACACCTTCGGCCTCGACGTGCTCGGACAGCAGGGCAAGCCGGTCCGCGTGACCATGGGCTCGTACGGCATCGGCGTCTCCCGCGCCGTCGCCGCGCTGGCCGAGCAGTCGGCGGACGAGCAGGGCCTGTGCTGGCCCAAGGAGATCGCTCCGGCCGACGTGCACGTGGTCGCCGCGGGCAAGGCCCTCCAGACCGAGCTGGCGCTCGACGTGTCCGAGAAGCTGGCCGCCGCCGGCGTCCGCGTCCTGGTCGACGACCGTGCCGGTGTCTCCCCGGGCGTGAAATTCACCGACGCGGAGCTCATCGGCGTCCCGAAGATCCTCGTCGCCGGCCGTCGCTCGGCCGAGGGCGTCGTGGAGCTGAAGGACCGCCGCACCGGCGAGCGCGAGGAGCTGACCGTCGAAGAGGCGATCGCCCGCCTGACGGCGTAGCCGCTCACCTCCCGGTGCCCCGTGCCTCCTCCCCGGAGGCACGGGGCACCGGCGCGTCGCCGTCCGTGAGCCGTACCCCTTCGGGGGCCGCGAGGGGCCGGGGCACGGCCCGGGTCCGCCGCATGCCGTTCGCCCGGGAGGGAGTCGGCGTGCCGGGCCCGCTGACGGGTCGGGGCGCTCCGCGTGTGCGGGCCGCGCGCCCGTCGGGGGCCGCGGAGGCCGTGGCGGGGTTCCCGGGCCCGCCGCTCATGCCCTTCGCCGGGGGAGTCGGGCGTGCCCGGTCCGACGGCGGGGCGGGGCGGGGTGGGGTGGGGTGTGGCGTGCGCGGGGAGCACCGTCCGCGCCGGCGGGTCGGCACGGCGTCCGGGCGCCCGGCCGGATCAGGTCCGTCGCCGTCCTGCCCGCGGTCGGGACCGGCACCGTGGGCCGGCCGGTGCTCAGAGCCAGCCGGCGAATTCCAGGAGCAGTTCGGAGTCCTGCGGGCGGCCGACGCGGGCCGCCCGGACACCCGACTCGACCGCGCGGAACAGGGTCCAGCCGCGCAGCCGCGCCTGGTCCACCTCCAGGGACTCGGCGAGCCGCTTGATCCGGCGCCGGGTGATCGAGGGCCCCGAGGGCGACGCGATCAGGTCCTCCACCCGGTCGCGGACCAGCCGGGCCAGGTCGAACGCGCACTCGCCGACCACCGGGTCCGGCCCCACCGCCAGCCAGGGCACCCGCTCACCGGCGAGCACCTTGCTCTGCCGGAACGTGCCGTGCAGCAGCAGCGCCTCGCCCGGCTGGGCCAGCAGTTCCTCGCGCGCCGCGAGCGCCGCGTCGACGAGGGCCGCGGCCTCGGCACCCGTACCCGCCGCCACGGTGGCCCGCATGGCCTCGGCCTGCCGCCCGGTCCGCTCCGCCACGGTCTCGAAGACGGGCTCGGCGGGTGGCTCGACCCACAGCCGCCGCAGCGTCCCCGCCGCCTCCAGCAGCGCCTTCGCCTCGGGCAGCGACCGCACCGAGACGTCCGGGTGCAGCCGTTCGAGCAGCAGGACGCCATCGGTCCCGGAGTCGTCCTGGGGGGCGTCGGCGTCGAGAAGACGGACCGCGCCGCGGCCCTCCCAGTGGGCGAGCGCGGCCCGCTCGGCCTCCGGGCGCGCCCGCTCCGGCGCCAGCTTCAGCACGGCGGGTGTGCCGTCGGCCCGGCGCACCAGGACGACCAGACTGCTGCGCCCGCCCGGCGCCTGCACCCGGTCCACGGTCAACTCGCGCAGCGCGACGGCCCGTCGGGCCAGCTCGGGCAGGCTCTCCAGCCACTCGTCGGCCTCGTCGGCGCCCTCGGGCCCGCTGCGGCGGGTCTCGCCGAGCGCCCGGAGGAGGCGCTGCGGCGGTTCGAAGGCCATGCGCGAGTCCATGCGCGAGTCGTTCCCTTCCAAGGTCGCGTTACGTCGGCGAGGGTGCCGTGGCGGACGGGGTGCCCGCCCGCTCGGCGAGCCCAGGGAAGGCTACGCTCTCGCCGCTCCAGCGGACCGCCCGGACGGCGGCCTCCCGGAGCGCACCGGCCGCCATGCGCCGCCGGTCGTCCGCGGCGGCGCGCACGAGGTCGGAGTACACGTCGGCGACGCGTTCCTCCAGTTCGGCCGCGAACCGTATGGCCGCCGCGGTGTCCGTGACCGGGAACGGCAGCATGTACGCGGCCGAAGCGGCCTCGGGTTCGGCGCCCATGTCCTTTACCTCGCGCGTCAGTTGGTCCCGCCGCGCCCGGTGGGCCTCGTACGCCGACCGGGCGTCCGACTGGCGGGCCGTGCCGATCCGGGCGCCCACGACGCCGTAGCCGTAGACGGCCGCGTGCTCGGCGGCGAGCGCGGCCTGCAGGGCCTTGAGCTCGGCTTCCTCGGACTTGCTCCGCTTGCTCATTTCGCCGCCTTCGTCAGCAGGAACGCGTGGGCCGCACCGGCCGCCGCCACGGAGGCGAGCAGCCGGGCGAGTTCGCCGGGAACCTCCACCAGGGCGCGGGTCCGTTCGTCCGCGAGCTTCAGCTCGGCGGAGGCGAGGTCGGCGAGCGCGTCCTTGGGCCGGGCCGGCACACCGGGGGAGGCCCCGGCCGAAGCCGGAGCCGAAGCCGAAGCGGAACTGGACGCCGAACCCGAAGCCGAGCCGGATGGCGGGCTCGCGGCGGACGCCGACTCCGAAGCCGAGGCCGACGAGGAGGCGGACGGGGACCCGGCCGGGGAAGCCGACGCGGACCCCGACGCGGACCCCGACGCCCCCGCGCTGCCGCCCCCGAACGCCGTCGTGTGCCGGACGACCTCCGCCCGCAGCGGTTCGAGCCGTTCCGCCAGCTGCGGATGGGCGGCGATCACCGCGGTGTACCGGTCGGAGAGCGTCATGCTGTCCCGGGCCGCACGGGCGCGGGCCCGGTCCGCGAGCGAGGGGCTCCCGCCGGTCGTGTCGCCGGGCGACTCGGGAGCGGCGGAACAGCCCGCGAGCGCGAAGGCACCCGCGGCGGCCGCGAGCAGGGTCCTTCGGCGCGGACCCGACGGGGTGCGCGACGGCAGGGGGAACGACACGGCAGACGTCCTCGGAGGGCTCGTACGAATGTATGGGCGAACTGCCCGTGATCACGGTACCCGCGCATCGGCCGATCACGGCCCAGCGGCTCTCCTCCAACTGTCCACGGCGCGATTTCGGGGAGCCCCGCGGGCACATGTCCGCCCCGGAGCCCCCGCCCGGTGGACGGCAACACCCTCCGCGACCGGATACCCTTTGAGCTGACACGCGACCAACCCACAACAGCACACGCGGCCGAGGAGTCACCCGGATGAGCACGACCCAGAGCGAGAGGCTTCGAGAACTCCTGGATCCGCTCGTGAGCTCCCAGGGCCTCGATCTCGAAGAGATCGAAGTGGAGTCCGTAGGCCGTAAGCGTGTACTGCGCGTCGTCGTGGATTCGGACGAAGGTGCCGACCTGGACGCGATCGCCGATGTGAGCCGCGCGCTCTCGGCGAAGCTCGACGAGACCGACGTGATGGGTTCGGGTGAGTACACCCTCGAGGTCGGAACCCCCGGTGCCGAGCGCGAGCTCAAGGAGCACCGTCATTACGTACGCGCCACCGACCGCCTGGTGAAGTTCCAGCTGGCGGAGGACGGCGAACTGCTCGCCAGGATCGTGCGGGTCGAGGAGGACGGTCTCGACGTCGAGGTGCCGGGCGTGAAGGGGCGCAAGCCCACCGCCAGGCGGCTCGCCTTCGCGGACATCGTCAAGGCCCGCGTCCAGGTCGAGTTCAACCGCAAGGACAAGAAGGAAGAGGAGGCGTAGCCGTGGACATCGACATGAGTGCCCTGCGGGGTTTGGTGCGGGAGAAGGAGATCTCCTTCGACCTGCTGGTCGAGGCGATCGAGTCGGCCCTCCTCATCGCCTACCACCGCACCGAGGGAAGCCGCCGGCGCGCGCGCGTGAAACTCGACCGGGAGACCGGCCATGTGACCGTGTGGGCGAAGGAGGACCCCGAGGACCTGGAGGAGGGGCAGGAGGCCCGCGAGTTCGACGACACCCCCTCGGGGTTCGGCCGGATCGCCGCCACCACCGCCAAGCAGGTCATCCTGCAGCGCCTGCGGGACGCCGAGGACGACGCGACCCTCGGCGAGTACGCGGGCCGCGAGGGCGACATCGTCACCGGTGTGGTCCAGCAGGGCCGCGACCCGAAGAACGTGCTCGTCGACATCGGCAAGCTGGAGGCCATCCTGCCGGTGCAGGAGCAGGTCCCCGGCGAGACCTACGAGCACGGCCTGCGCCTGCGCTCGTACGTCGTACGGGTGGCCAAGGGTGTCCGCGGTCCGTCCGTGACCCTGTCCCGTACGCACCCCAACCTCGTGAAGAAGCTCTTCGCGCTGGAGGTGCCGGAGATCGCCGACGGTTCCGTCGAGATCGCCGCCATCGCCCGTGAGGCCGGCCACCGCACGAAGATCGCCGTCCGGTCCAACCGCAGCGGTCTGAACGCCAAGGGTGCCTGCATCGGCCCGATGGGCGGCCGGGTGCGCAACGTGATGGCCGAGCTGAACGGCGAGAAGATCGACATCGTCGACTGGTCGGACGACCCGGCGGACATGGTGGCCAACGCGCTGTCCCCGGCCCGCGTCTCCAAGGTCGAGGTCGTGGACCTCGCGGCCCGCTCCGCGCGCGTGACGGTTCCCGACTACCAGCTGTCGCTGGCCATCGGCAAGGAGGGCCAGAACGCCCGCCTCGCCGCGCGCCTCACGGGCTGGCGGATCGACATCCGTCCGGACACCGAGCAGCCCGCCGAGCAGCGCGGGGAATAGACCGGGAATAGATCCGGCCCGCGCAACGCTTACATCACGACAACAACCGTTCGATTCTTGCCCCAAAGGGGTGAGGTCGGTACGGGGAGGTAGACTTAAGAGTGTCTGGCCGGACGCGAGCCCGCGCATGCCCTGAACGCACCTGTGTGGGGTGCCGGGAGCGAGCGGCCAAGAGAGACTTGCTGCGCATCGTGGCGGTCGAGGGCGCGTGCGTCCCCGATCATCGCGGTACGCTGCCTGGTCGGGGTGCGTACGTGCATCCCGTTCTGGTCTGTCTCGATCTGGCGGTCCGCCGCCGGGCGATCCCGCGGGCGCTGCGCGCTCCGGGACCGCTCGACACCGTGGCGTTGCGCCTCTACGTCGAGCAGGCGACACCGTAGGACGAGTCGTGCGGGACCCCCGTGCGGCCCTGGTATTCCGCGAGTTGGAAGTAGGTCGAGATTGCGATGAGCACTCGATGAGCACGCGATGAGTACGCCCATGAAGTAGCGACGGTCCGGACGCAGACCCGGACCTAAAAGGAGCGAAGTGGCTAAGGTCCGGGTATACGAACTCGCCAAGGAGTTCGGCGTAGAGAGCAAGGTCGTCATGGCCAAGCTCCAAGAACTCGGTGAATTCGTCCGTTCGGCGTCCTCGACGATCGAGGCGCCCGTCGTACGCAAACTGACAGATGCCCTCCAGCAGGGCAACGGTGGCGGCAAGCCCGCCCCGCGCAAGGCTGCCCCGGCCAAGCCGGGCGCCCCCTCTCCGGCGCAGGCTGCCCGTCCGGCCGCCCCGCGCCCGGCGGCCCCGAAGCCGGCCGCGGCCGAGAAGCCCGCGGCCGCTCCGGTGACCCCGGCGGCCTCGGGCCCGCGCCCGACTCCGGGTCCCAAGCCGGCGCCGAAGCCCGCTCCGGCGGCTCCGGCCCCGGTCGCGGCCGAGTTCACCGCGCCCCCGTCGGCGCCGGCCGCGCCGCAGACCCCCTCGGCTCCCGCCGCGGGTCCCCGTCCGGGCGCCCCGCGTCCCGCCGGTCAGGCTCCGCGTCCCGGTGCCCGTCCGGCCGGTGGCCCCGGCCAGGGTGGTCAGGGCCGTGGCGACCGTCCCGAGCGCGGCGACCGTCAGGGCGCCCCGCGTCCCGGCGGCCAGGCCCCGCGTCCGGGTGCCCGTCCGGCCGGTCCCCGTCCGGGCAACAACCCGTTCACCTCTGGTGGCTCCACCGGCATGGCGCGCCCGCAGGCGCCCCGTCCGGGCGGTGCCCCGCGTCCCGGTGGCGCCGGCGCCCCCGGCGGCCCGCGCCCCCAGGGCCCGGGCGGCCAGGACCGTGCTCCCCGTCCCCAGGGCGGTCCCGGCGGCGCTCCGCGTCCGCAGGGCGGTCCGGGCGGTGCCCGTCCCACCCCGGGCGGCATGCCCCGTCCGCAGGCTCCGCGTCCCGGCGGCGGTCCGGGCGGTAACCGTCCGAACCCCGGCATGATGCCTCAGCGTCCGGCCGCGGGCAGCCCGCGTCCCGGCGGCGGCCCCGGTGGCCGTGGTCCGGGTGCCGGTGGCGGTCGTCCCGGCGGTCCCGGCGGTCGTCCGGGCGGCGGCTTCGCCGGCCGTCCGGCAGGTCCCGGTGGCGGTGGCGGCGGCTTCGCCGGTCGTCCCGGTGGTCCCGGTGGCGGTGGCGGCGGTTTCGCCGGTCGTCCCGGTGGTCCCGGTGGCGGCGGTGGCCGTCCCGGCTTCGGCGGTCGTCCCGGTGGTCCCGGTGGCCGTGGTGGCACGCAGGGTGCGTTCGGCCGTCCCGGCGGTCCGGCGCGTCGTGGACGCAAGTCGAAGCGGCAGAGGCGCCAGGAGTACGAGGCCATGCAGGCCCCGTCGGTCGGCGGCGTGATGCTGCCTCGCGGCAACGGACAGAGCGTCCGCCTGTCGCGCGGTGCCTCCCTCACCGACTTCGCGGAGAAGATCAACGCCAACCCGGCGTCGCTCGTCGCCGTGATGATGAACCTCGGCGAGATGGTCACTGCCACGCAGTCCGTCTCCGACGAGACCCTCCAGCTGCTCGCCGGCGAGATGAACTACGTCGTCGAGATCGTCAGCCCGGAGGAGGAGGACCGCGAGCTGCTCGAGTCCTTCGACATCGAGTTCGGCGAGGACGAGGGCGACGAGGAAGACCTCGTGGTCCGTCCGCCGGTCGTGACCGTCATGGGTCACGTCGACCACGGTAAGACCCGCCTTCTCGACACCATCCGCAAGACGAACGTCGTCGCGGGCGAGGCCGGCGGTATCACGCAGCACATCGGTGCGTACCAGGTCGCGACCGAGGTCAACGGTGAAGAGCGCAAGATCACCTTCATCGACACCCCCGGTCACGAGGCGTTCACCGCCATGCGTGCCCGTGGTGCCAAGTCGACCGACATCGCGATCCTCGTGGTGGCGGCCAACGACGGCGTGATGCCCCAGACGATCGAGGCGCTGAACCACGCCAAGGCGGCCGACGTGCCGATCGTGGTCGCGGTCAACAAGATCGACGTCGAGGGTGCCGACCCGACCAAGGTGCGCGGACAGCTCACCGAGTTCGGTCTGGTGGCCGAGGAGTACGGCGGCGACACGATGTTCGTCGACATCTCCGCCAAGCAGGGCCTCAACATCGAGAGCCTGCTGGAGGCCGTGGTCCTGACCGCGGACGCCTCGCTCGACCTGCGGGCCAACCCGGAGCAGGACGCGCAGGGTATTGCGATCGAGTCCCACCTCGACCGCGGCCGCGGTGCCGTCTCGACGGTCCTGGTCCAGCGCGGCACGCTGCGCATCGGCGACACCATGGTGGTCGGCGACGCGTACGGCCGTGTCCGGGCGATGCTCGACGACAACGGCAACAACGTCGAGGAAGCGGGTCCGTCGACCCCCGTCCTGGTCCTGGGTCTCACCAACGTCCCGGGTGCCGGCGACAACTTCCTGGTCGTCGACGAGGACCGCACGGCGCGTCAGATCGCCGAGAAGCGGGCGGCGCGCGAGCGCAACGCCAACTTCGCCCGCCGTGGTGTCCGGTTCTCCCTGGAGAACCTGGACGAGGCCCTCAAGGCCGGTCTGGTGCAGGAACTCAACCTCATCATCAAGGGCGACGCGTCCGGTTCGGTGGAGGCTCTCGAGTCCTCGCTGCTCCAGCTCGACGTCGGCGAAGAGGTCGACATCCGCGTCCTGCACCGCGGTGTGGGTGCGGTCACCGAGTCCGACATCAACCTGGCGACCGGCTCCGACGCCATCGTCATCGGCTTCAACGTCCGCGCTGCGGGCCGCGCGGCGCAGATGGCGGAGCGCGAGGGCGTCGACGTCCGGTACTACTCGGTGATCTACCAGGCCATCGAGGAGATCGAGGCGGCCCTCAAGGGCATGCTCAAGCCGGAGTACGAAGAGGTCGAGCTCGGCACGGCGGAGATCCGCGAGGTCTTCAAGTCGTCCAAGCTGGGCAACATCGCCGGTGTCCTGGTCCGCTCGGGCGAGGTCAAGCGCAACACCAAGGCGCGCCTCATCCGCGACGGCAAGGTCATCGCGGAGAACCTCAACATCTCCGGTCTGCGTCGCTTCAAGGACGACGTCACCGAGATCCGCGAAGGCTTCGAGGGTGGTATCAACCTCGGAAACTTCAACGACATCAAGGTCGACGACGTCATCGCGACGTACGAGATGCGCGAGAAGCCGCGCTCGTAAAGCGGTTCACAGGCTGGCCGGCGGTGAGCAGTCACCGCCGGCCAGCCTGGCTTTTGCCGGATCACACGCTTCCCCGTGTCCCTTCCCGGGGCGCGGGGAACTGTGTGACCAGGCCCGGAAACCCCGTCGAGCGAGCCGACGGTTCGTTGTACGGTTCTGATGTCCCTGCCAAGCGCATTGGCAGGCCGTCTACCCCGTACCGGCGGGACATCCGGTTACACATGTATGTGGGGACGCTGTCCTTCGATCTGCTCCTCGGCGACGTTCACTCGCTCAAGGAGAAACGCTCTCTCGTCCGGCCGATCGTCGCCGAACTCCAGCGGAAGTACGCGGTGAGTGCCGCCGAGACGGGCAACCAGGACCTTCACCGCAGGGCGGAGATCGGCCTGGCGATGGTCTCCGGGGACACCACGCACCTGACCGACGTACTGGACCGGTGCGAACGGCTGGTCGCGGCACGACCGGAGGTGGAACTGCTGTCGGTACGACGCAGACTCCACAGCGACGAAGACTGACGAAGACCGACGCAACACGCAAGGCGAAGAAGGAGACGGACCAGTGGCCGACAACGCGCGGGCGAAGAGGCTGGCGGACCTCATCCGAGAGGTGGTGGCCCAGAAGCTGCAGCGCGGGATCAAGGACCCGCGGCTCGGCACTCACGTCACCATCACGGACACCCGGGTCACCGGGGACCTCCGGGAGGCCACCGTCTTCTACACGGTGTACGGGGACGACGAGCAGCGTGCCGAGGCGGCCGCGGGCCTGGAGAGCGCCAAGGGCGTGCTCCGTTCGGCCGTCGGCGCGGCGGCGGGCGTGAAGTTCACGCCGACGCTGACGTTCGTCGCGGACGCCCTTCCGGACACCGCGAAGACGATCGAGGACCTCCTCGACAAGGCACGGGCCTCGGACGCGAAGGTGCGCGAGGTCTCGGCCGGCGCTGCCTTCGCGGGTGAAGCGGACCCGTACAGGAAGCCGGGCGACGAGGACGACGAGGACGACTCGGCTCGATGACGCAGAAGACCAAAACGCCCGACGGGCTTGTCATCGTCGACAAGCCGTCGGGCTTCACTTCGCACGACGTGGTCGCCAAGATGCGCGGGATCGCCAGAACCCGCCGCGTCGGCCACGCGGGCACCCTCGACCCCATGGCGACGGGCGTTCTCGTCCTCGGCGTCGAGAAGGCCACCAAGCTCCTCGGGCACCTCGCGCTCACCGAGAAGGAGTACCTCGGCACGATCCGGCTCGGCCAGAACACGCTGACCGACGACGCCGAGGGCGAGATCACCTCCACGGCGGACGCCTCCGGTGTGAAGCGCGACGCGATCGACGCCGGGGTGGCCAAGCTGACCGGCGCCATCATGCAGGTGCCGTCCAAGGTCAGCGCCATCAAGATCGACGGCGTGCGCTCGTACAAGCGGGCGCGCGAGGGCGAGGACTTCGAGATCCCGGCCCGCCCGGTGACCATCTCCTCGTTCACGGTGTACGACATCCGTGACGCGGTCGCCGAGGACGGCACCCCGGTGCTCGACCTCGTCGTCTCCGTGGTCTGCTCGTCCGGGACGTACATCCGGGCGATCGCCCGCGACCTCGGCGCGGACCTGGGCGTCGGCGGCCACCTCACCGCCCTGCGCCGCACCCGCGTCGGCCCGTACAAGCTGGATGCCGCGCGCACCCTCGACCAGCTCCAGGAGGAGCTGACGGTGATGCCGATCGCGGAGGCGGCCGCGGCCGCCTTCCCGCGCTGGGACGTGGACACCAAGCGGGCCCGGCTGCTGCTCAACGGCGTCCGGCTGGAGATGCCCGACGAGTACACGGGCAAGGGCACCGTGGCGGTCTTCGACCCCGAGGGCGCGTTCCTCGCGCTGGTCGAGGAGCAGAAGGGCAAGGCCAAGAGCCTGGCCGTCTTCGCCTGAGGACCGCGCGCCCGTGCCGGGCGCGCGGCCGGTCGGACATCCGGCCCGAGGAGCGGCGGTCACGGGGACTCGTGCCCGCCGCTCGACGGTCCCCCCTCGGTTCCCCCACCCAAGGGTCTATCCATCCGACCTGCCCTTTTCACCCCATCGGGCGGGCGCTCGGAGTGAACCAGGGGAGTAGAGGGGGGCGCGTTCGCCTCACGATCTGTCCCATTGATCACCTCGCCCCTACCGTCGGAGCAGGAGCGCGGCGGGGAGGTTCGAGTATGGCGGGGCGCGGCCCGCGGACCGGGAACGAAGAGGCGGCGGACGGCACCGTACGACCGGGGGACGACGTCCTGGTACGCGTCTGCGACCCGGACGGCCGGCCGCGCGGCACGGGCTTCGCGGCCGACCACCACGGCACGGTGATCACCGGCCACGAGGTCGTCGACGGCCTGGCCCGCCTCGTCCTGCACGCCCCCGGCGGCCGTACGTGCGTGCTGGGCGCCGACGCCGTCACCCCGCTGCCGGACCTCGGTCTGGCCCTCGTCCGCACCCACGGTCTCGGCCTCGACCCGCTCCCCGTCACCCTGCGGGACCGCGTCGCGACCGGCACGTACGTCAGGGTCGCCGCGGGCGGCTGGCGCGAGGCGCGGGTGCTGGGCTCCGCAGCCGTGGCGTACCCGACCACCGGCCGGACCCGTCTCCCGTACGAAGCAATGGAGTTGGCGATCGGCACGGCGGGCGCCGACGCGCTCAGGCCGGGTGGCGGAGCGGCCGGGGGGCCCGTCCTCGACGCCCGGACCGGCGCCGTCGTCGCGGTCGTCGCCACCGCCCCGCGCGCAGCCGCCCCGGACGCCACCGCGCCGGGGGAGAGCCCGGCGAGCCGTCGCGCGCCCGGATGCGCCGTCCCCCTGCGGGGCGACGCCGGACCGCTCGCCGAACTGCTGGCCCGCAACGCGGCCACCGTGCCCGCCTACGGAGCCGATCTGAACCTCGCGGCCGCGCTGGAACTCACCGCGACCTCGGTGGGCTCGGACGGGCCGCGCCCGCCGGGCGCCGCGGGTGTGCACCCCGAGATCGTCGAACGGGCTGGGATCATCGGGGAGTTCGCGTCCTTCGAGCGCGGCCCGGCCCTCGTCCTCGGGCTCGTCGGCCCGCCCGGCAGCGGCCGTACGACGGAACTGGCCGCCCTCGCCGCGCGCCGCCTCCGGGGACCCGAGCCTGCTCCCACCCTCTGGCTGCGCGGCGCCGACCTCCGCGCCGACGACACCTCGGTGGCCGACGCGGCGGCACGCGCCCTGGAGCGCGCCGGCCGGATCGTCGCCGCCTCCCGGCGGACCCCCGGGGCGCCCGGGGCGCCGGCCGCGCGGCGTGCCCCGGCCGACAAGAGTGTCCTGCCTCCCGAGGGATACGGCGGCGAACTGGGCGACATCGCGCCGGACCGCCTGGCCGCGCCCGCGCGCGCCGCGGGCCGCCCGCTGCTCCTCCTCCTCGACGGTCCCGAGGAGATGCCCCCCGAGCTGGCCCACCGCCTCCCGGCCTGGACCGAGGCGACGACGGCCTGGCTGGCGGAGACCGGCACCCGACTGGTGATCGCCTGCCGCGCGGAGTACTGGGAACGCGCCGGGACGGAATTCCCCACGCCCTCGCTGCACGGTCCGGCCCCGGACGTGGGTGGTGCTTCGGCCCCGGACGTGGGTGGTGCTTCGGCCCCGGATGCGAGTGGCGCGGCGGTACCGAACGCGGGTGGTGTTTCGGCACCGGACGTGGGTGGTGTTTCGGCCCGGGGCGCGAGTGGCGCTTGGGGCCCGGAGGCGGGTGGTGTGGCGGTTTCGGATGCGGGTGGGCTATCGGCCCCGGACGCGAGTGACGCTTGGGTCCCGGGCGCGGGTGGTGCGTCGGCCCAGGACGGCGCTGGGGGGCTGCCCGCCTGTGTGCTGATCGGTGATCTCGGCGAGGCGGAGGCGCGGCTGGCGCGGGCGCGTGCCGGCATCCCCGAGGGCGCCCTCGTTCCGGCCGACGCCCGCCGTCCCCTGGTGCTGCGGCTGCTCTCCGAGGTGATGGCCGCACCCGTCGACCCACGGGCCGAACAGCTCGACCGCGACGACGTGTTCGCCGCTCACCTCGACCTGATGTGCCTGCGCGTCGCGGTCCGTCTCGCCGCGGCGAACGGACTGCGCGGTACCGCCGTGCGCCGGCTCGCCGCCCGTGTCTCCGGTCAGGTGCACGAGGCCGCCCGGCGCTGTCTCGGCCCCGGGCAGGGCGGGCTCGACCGGGCCGCCTTCGAGAGCGTCTTCCCCTGGGGACCCGCCCGGGGACGCCTCGCGGGCATCACCGGCTGGGCCTCCGCCGTCCTCACGGAAGGCCTCCTCGTCCCCGCCGGCGACGGCTACCGCTTCGCCCACGAGGAGCTCGCCGACTGGATCCAGGGCGCCCACCTCGACCTGGACGCCGCGCTGGACAGCCTGGTCCACCGCGGACGCGGCACCCCCGACACCCGTCCCGGCGGTACGGAGACCACGGCGTCCGGCCACGGGCCCGCACGCCGCGTCCGGCCCGTCCCGCCCGGCGCCCGGGCACCTGAGACCAGGACCCCCGCCTCCGGGGCGGGCGCGCTCCCCGTCCCCCGCCACCGGATCGGCCCCGTCGTCGAGACCCTGCTCCTGCTGGCCCGCCAACAGGCCACGGCCGAACTGACGCTCCGCATCGAGGACCTCGTCCACGCGATCGACGAGCTGCTGCCCGCGACGCCCGACCGGCTCACCGCCCCGTCCGGCGATCCCCTCTGGTGGGCCGGCCGCCTCTGCTCGACCGTCCTGCTCCGGGTGCCCGACGCGACCCCGTACATCAGCGCGCTGCGCCTGCTCACCGAACGGATCGTGGTGTGGCGGCGCCAGGGCAGAGCCGTACCGGACGGGTTCGGACCGGAGTTCTGGGTGGCCCTGCCCGTCCCGGACGCGGAACGCTTCGACCTGCTCAGGCGCCTGGTGGCCGCCGACCCCCGCAGAACCCCGGCGACCGAGCCCCCCTGCCCGGGCGGGACCCCCGCCGTCCCGCGCCACCTCGACACGGTCTCGCGGCTCCTCGCCGCCGACCCCATCGCCGTACACCGACACCTCACCCGCTGGTTCGACGACGAGCGGCCCCTGACCGCGACACCCGACGCGACCGTGGCGACGGCCGCGCAGGCCCTGCTGTACGCCCACCGGCGGCGCGCCCCGGACGATCTGACCGAGGCACTGATGGCCGCCGCCCATCCACGGGGCGACGAACTGCTGGCCGTGCTGGCCGAGGAGGAGCCGTCGGCCGTGTGCCGGGCGGTCGAGCGGTGGGCGCACGACGAACGGCCGCGACGGCGGGCGGCGGCCGTCGCCCACGGGCTGCGCGCGGCCCCGTTCGCGGCCGGCCCGGCCGACCGTGAGCCGTTGCGTCACGCCGCCCTCGCCGTCCTCGCCCGCCCCGCCGACCGAGCCCTGCACGGAGGCGCGCTCGGCATCCTCGTACAGGATCCGCTCGCGCGGGCCCGGTGCCTGCCGCAGGCTCTGGAACGCTTCGCGGCCGGTGACCCACGGCTGCCGGCGAGCGCGCTGGCCGCCGCGGTCGGCACCGACCCGGAGCCCGTGCTCGCCGCGTTCCGCGACCGGCTGCGGCGGCTCGGACCCGATACGGCGGAGCTGCTGGCCGCCCTCGCGGACGTCACCACACCCGCGCTGGCCCGCCCGGTCGCGGCGCTGGTGCGGGAGACCGTGGAGCTGTGCCCCGGAGTCGCCGCGTACCTGGCCGCCGACGTGGACCGGCGCATCGACCACGGCGGTGCCACCCGAGGAGCATTGTTCCCCCTGGTCAGCGGACTGCTGGAGACATGCGGCACGCCGCTGCGGAGCGCGCTCGCCCAAGTCCTCGCGACACCGGGGGACCAGGCACCGGGGGATCGGGCGCCGGCGCCGCTGCGGCGCGAACTGCTCGATCTGCTGCTGGCGCACGAGCGCGATCCGGTCGTTCTCGACACCGTGCTGAGAGCCGCCGCCGACGGACTCGACCGCAGGGGCGAGACCTCCACCCGCGAGCTGGTGCACCGCGTCGGCCTCCTCCTCGTCCGCACCCCGGCCGGCGCCACCGCCTTCGACCGGGGCCTGGCCGACCTGGCCCGGCGCCTGCCCGGCTTCGCGGCCCTGCTGGCCCGCTGGGTGACCGGAACTCCCGCGGAGTGGTCCGGTCTCCTCGGCCCCGGCACCCGCCGCCTGATCGAGCACCTGGCCGGGGCGAGGGCTCCCGCCTGAAGCACGGCCGGACACCTCGACACACCCGGCACCGGACACCGCGACGCACTCGGCACCGGACACCCCGGCGCTGAGCGATCGGTCACAGCCTGATGCCGATGCAAGCCGGGAGCGCACGGCATGGCACCCTTAGAGCTGCGAATAAGGCAATCACGGACACGGGTTCGACAAGGAGCGGTCACAGTGCAGCGCTGGCGTGGCTTGGAGGACATCCCCGAGGACTGGGGGCGCAGCGTCGTCACCATCGGTTCCTACGACGGGGTGCACCGCGGACACCAGGTCATCATCAGGCATGCCGTGGACCGCGCCCGCGAGCTGGGCGTCCCCTCCGTCGTGGTCACCTTCGACCCGCACCCCAGCGAGGTCGTGCGCCCCGGCAGCCACCCCCCGCTGCTCGCCCCGCACCACCGCCGCGCCGAACTGATGGCCGAGCAGGGCGTCGACGCCCTGCTCATCCTGCCGTTCACCACCGAGTTCTCGAAGCTGTCGCCCGCCGACTTCGTGGTGAAGGTGCTGGTCGACAAGCTGCACGCGAGGGCGGTCGTCGAGGGCCCCAACTTCCGCTTCGGCCACAAGGCCGCGGGCAACGTCGACTTCCTGCGCGAGCAGGGGGAGACGTACGACTTCGAGGTCGAGGTCGTCGACCTGTTCGTGTCCGGCGAGGCGGGCGGCGGCGAGCCGTTCTCCTCGACCCTCACGCGGCGCCTCGTCGCCGAGGGCGATGTCGAGGGCGCGCGCGAGATCCTCGGCCGGCCGCACCGCGTCGAGGGCGTCGTCGTCCGCGGTGCGCAGCGCGGCCGCGAGCTCGGCTTCCCCACGGCGAACGTCGAGACCCTCCCGCACACCGCGATCCCCGCCGACGGCGTCTACGCCGGCTGGCTGCACGCCCAGGGCGAGGCCATGCCCGCCGCGATCTCCGTGGGAACGAACCCGCAGTTCGACGGCACCGAGCGCACGGTGGAGGCGTACGCCATCGACCGCGTCGGCCTCGACCTCTACGGCCTGCACGTCGCCGTCGACTTCCTCGCGTTCGTGCGCGGCCAGGCCAGGTTCGACTCCATCGAGGCGCTGCTGGTGGCCATCGGCGACGACGTGAAGCGCTCCCGGGAACTGATCGAGGCGTACGACGGGGAGTAGTCCTTTCCCGTCCTGCCCGGCCCGCTCGCATACGTGAAGACCCGCACCGTCCGTGAACGGTGCGGGTCTTCACGGTCTTCCGGCGACCGGCCCCTCGACGGAGCCGGTCGCCGCTCCTACTGCTGCGGCGGCGCCGGAGGCGGCGGGGTCTGCCCCTGGTGCGGCGGGTAGGGCTGACCGGGCTGGAACTGCTGCCCGGGCTGGGGCGGCTGCGGGTAACCCTGTTCCGGTGCCTGCGGGTATCCCTGTCCCGGCGCCTGCGGATAGGGCTGACCGGGCTGCGGCGGGTAGGGCTGCCCCGGCTGGGCGTACGGCTGTTCCTGCTGCGGCTGCGGGACCTGACCGGGCGCGGGCTGTCCAGGAACGGGCTGTCCGGGCACGTACTGACCGGGCACGTACTGCCCCGGCATCGGCGGCGCGGCCACCGGCGGCGGGTTGCCGTCGTTGGTCCACAGGCCGTGCGACTGCTGGTGCCGCGCGAAGTCCTCGGCCACCATCGCGGAGAGGTTGAAGTACGCCTCGCGCACCTTGGGCCGCATCATGTCGAGGTCGACCTCGGCACCCGCGGCCAGGTGCTCGTCGAACGGCACGGTCACGACCCCGCGGCAGCGCGTCTCGAAGTGGCTGACGATGTCGTCCACCTTGATCATCTTGCCGGTCTCGCGCACTCCGGAGATGACCGTGATCGACCGCGACACGAGATCCGCGTACCCGTGTGCCGACAGCCAGTCCAGTGTCGTACTGGCACTGCTCGCCCCGTCGACCGACGGCGTCGAGATGATGATGAGCTGGTCGGCGAGATCGAGCACCCCGCGCATCGCGCTGTACAGCAGGCCCGTGCCGGAGTCGGTCAGGATGATCGGGTACTGCTTGCCCAGCACGTCGATCGCGCGCCGGTAGTCCTCGTCGTTGAAGGCCGTGGACACGGCCGGGTCGACGTCGTTGGCGATGATCTCCAGCCCGGAGGGCGCCTGGGAGGTGAACCGCCGGATGTCCATGTACGAGTTGATGTACGGGATCGCCTGGACCAGGTCGCGGATGGTGGCCCCGGTCTCGCGGCGCACCCGGCGGCCGAGCGTGCCGGCGTCCGGGTTGGCGTCGATGGCGAGGATCTTGTCCTGACGCTCGGTGGCGAGCGTGGAGCCGAGCGCGGTGGTCGTGGTCGTCTTGCCCACACCGCCCTTGAGGCTGATGACGGCGATCCGGTAGCAGGAGAGCACCGGGGTCCGGATCAGCTCCAACTTCCGCTGCCGCTCGGCCTCCTCCTTCTTGCCGCCCAGCTTGAACCGGGACTGCGCGGCGGCCGGACGGCCGCTCTTGACCTTCTGGCGCTTGTTGTTGAGCAGCCGGTCGGAGGACAGCTCCACCGCCGCGGTGTAACCGAGCGGCGCCGCACCGGGGTTGGTCGGCTGCCGCTGATCGTGCCGCACGGGCTGCGGCCAGGCGGTACCGGTCCGCGGGTCGACGGGGGCCGTCGGCGCGACGGGCTGCTGCTGCACGGGCGGCGGGCCCGGCTGGTACGGGGGCTGCTGCTGAGCCGGCGCCGGGTGGGGCGGGGCGGCCTGCGGCTGCGCGAGGTCGTAACCGGGCTGCGGGGCAGGCGAGTCGACCGCGGGCTGCGGGAATCCGTAGCCCGGCTGAGGAGCGGGAGCGGGAGCAGCGGCGGGCGCAGGAGCGGGAGTTGGGGCCGGGGTGTGTGGCGGCACGGCGTCCGACACGGGCGGAGCGGCGGGGCCGGGCTGCGGGAACCCGTAGCCGGGAGCCTGCGGGGCGGTGCCGGGGTGGGCCGCCTGCTGGTCCTGGGGCGCGGTGTTCGGCTGCGGGAATCCGTAACCGGGGGCGGGTTGTACGGGGGCCTGGTGCTCAGGCGCGGGAGTGCCCTGCTGCGGGAATCCGTAGCCGGGCGCGGGCTGTGCGGGGGCCTGGTGTTCCGGGGCGGGGGTGTTCTGCTGCGGGAATCCGTAGCCCGGGGCCTGGACGGGCGGGGTCGCCGGAGCGGGGGCCGGAGCGGAGGCGCCGGGCTGAGGGAAGCCGTAGCTGCCCTGCGGGGCGGACGCCGGGTCCGGGGCGCCGGACTGCGGGAACCCGTAACTTCCCTGCTGCGGCACGGCGGCGGGAGCCGCAGGAGCCGGAGAGGGCGCTGCCTGGGGCTGGACCTGCGGGGGAGCCGGCACGGGCTGCGGCGCCGCGGACTGGAACGGCTGGCCGGGGGCGGGTGCGGGCGCCGGGGCGGGCGGCTGGAAGGGCTGGCCGGGGGCGGGTGCCTGGGCGGCCGGGGGCTGGAACGGCCGGCCCGGTGCCGGGGTCACGGGTGCCTGCTGCGGTGCCTGGCTCTGCGGTACTTGACTCTGCGGGGCCGGCACGGGTTCCGTCGTGGCGGGCCACTGCGGAGCCGGTGCGGGAGCGGCGGGCTGGTAGGAGGGCGGCAACGGCGGCAGTCCCCCCTGCGGCATGGGCGGCGGAGCCCAGGCGGGGGGCGCGGCCTGCGCACCCTCGGGCTCCTGCGGCCGGACCGCGGGCGCGGCGTCCTGGGGCTCGCCGTCCTGAGGCACCGCGTCCTGAGGGCCGGCGTCGCGGGGCGCGGCGTCCTGAGGCTCGTACGCGGCGACGGCGGGCGCACCGGAGTCCGTACCGGCGTCGGTGGGGACTTCACCGTCGGTCCCGGCCGAAGCGGCAGCCGGTTCCTCGATGGACCCGGAGCCGGGGGGAGCGGCGACGGCGTCGGCCGGGTTGGCCCGGTCGGCCACAGGTACGTCGGCCACGCCCGCGCGCTGGGACTGGGAGGCCGCCTCCAGCGACTGATAGGCGAGCACGGGATCGACGACGGGCGCGGGCGCGGGCTCGGGCGCGGGCACGGCCACGGGCTGGCTGGGCGCCGCCCGGCCGGTCTGGTCGGCGTCCTCCGGCCGGACCGGAGCCTCGCTCGCGGCGTCGGCCGCGTCCTCACCGGGCACCGTGCCGTCGTCCACCCGGTCGTCGGCTTCGGCGACGGCGGTCCCGGTCTCCTCCGTGCCCTCGGCCTCTACGGCCCCGCCGTCGGTTCCGGCGGCGGACGCGTCCTCGTCCTCGGTACCGGCGTCCTCGGAAGCCGTCCGTTCCGCGATCTCACGCTGCAGCGCGACAGCGGAGAACCGCATGGTCGCGCCGCTTTCAAGGTCTCCGTTCCCGGAGTCCTGAGCGTCGGAAGCGGCGTCGGAAGCGGCGATGGGAGCGGTGGCGGGGGCGGCCGGGGGAGCCGCAGGCGTCCACGGGGTCTGGAATCCCCCCGCGGGAAGGTTCGGCAGCGCGGTCGGGCCGCCCGCTTCGGCCACCGGAGCCGGTGCCTGAGCCGGAACAGGAGCCTGTACGAGCCCGGGCGCGGGCGCGTGAGGCTGCACGACGTGGGGCGGTGCGACGGGCGGCCGCACATCCTCGGGACCAGCCGCGGGATCAGCGTCGGGACCGTCGACGGGGGCCGGGCCGGTCACCGCGGCAGCCGTCGGACCGCCGTCGGCGTCCGCCGGGCCCTCCGCGACAGGCGCGTCACCTGTGGGCGCCGGACTCTCGGAACCCCGTGACGCGTGCGGCTCGCCGGCATCCGTCACGCTCTCGGCGTCCTTCGGACCGTCGGACTCCTCCGAGCCGACCAAGCGCTCCGACTCCTCCGGCTCCTCCGAGTTCTCAGGGCCGTCCGAGTCCTCCGAGACGCCCGCGCCCCCCGGGTCCCCGGAACCGTCCGAGGCGTTCTGCGTGTACCAGGCGGGCGGCGCGTAGTCGATGGTGAACTCGCCCGTCGTCTCGACGGCGGACTCGGCGTCGGACTGGTCATCGCCGGGCGTGGCCCAGCCCCCGCGGATCCCGCCCCGATCGCTGTTCACAATTCCTCCTGGTGTGGCCGAGCACCCGCAATCCGTGCCGGGTCGACCGTCTGCTTGTCGTCCGTTGACGTTCACGGACGACCGAGGCCGCCCGAAGTCCGTACGAGGTCGCCCGAATTGACCGGCTCCCCCGATAACGCGAGCCCCCCGTCCAAGGGTTCAGGCGTCGCGCCGGTCCCAGCCTAATCACCATGACTGTTCGCGGGGCAGGCCCGTCCACCGCACCAGGGCGGCCCGTTACGGCACACCCTGCCCAGAAGTGGCGTACCCACGCTCACTATTGACCCTGAAAGCGGACAAACAATGGCATCCGCAAGGCTGCTTGGAGCGGGGCCGGGCAGACAGAAGGGCCGCCGCGGAAGACTCCCCGCACCGGCCCCCGGTTCCCGGCGGTTCCCGACGGTCCGCTACTCCGTCGGCACACCACCCGCGTGCGGAGCCGGCTTCAGATCGAACTCGCCGTCCCGCGCACCCAGCACGAAGGCCCGCCACTCGGCCTCCGTGTACCGCAGGACCGTCCCGGGATCGAGCGACGACCGCATGGCCACCGCGCCCCCGGGCAGGTGAGCGATCTCGACCCGCTCCTCGTGCTCCTCGGTGCCCGGCGCGCTCTGCCATTCGGCGCCGGAGATGTCGAGTGCGTAGAGCTCGTCCTTCTCCCGCTCCTTGCGCGCCCTGACGTCGTTCTCCGCTTCCTCGGCCATGTTCCGCCGGCCCCTTCCCCACGTACGAATGACCTCTGCCGTCACCCTAGTGGCCCGGCCCACACCGTCCGGGGAGGTTCACGGACCCGGACAGACGTATCCGCCCAGGCTGGTACCCTGTGTAACGGCCGTTTGTGTACGCACCCCCGGAGCGCCGCTCTGGAGGCCGCGCCCAGCGGATCCCCGCCTCCCGAGTTACGGAAGCTCCCCTGAGAAGTGGACCAGGGGCACTCGGTGGCACACATGAGACTACGAGGAGTACGCGTGTCGCTCGACGCCGCTACGAAGAAGCAGATCATCAGCGAGTTCGGTCAGAAGGAGGGCGACACCGGCTCCCCCGAGGTCCAGGTCGCCATGCTCTCGCGCCGCATCTCGGACCTGACCGAGCACCTCAAGACGCACAAGCACGACCACCACTCCCGCCGTGGTCTGCTGATCCTGGTCGGTCAGCGTCGCCGCCTTCTCCAGTACCTGGCCAAGAAGGACATCCAGCGCTTCCGTACGCTGGTCGACCGCCTGGGCATCCGCCGCGGTGCGGCGGGCGCCAAGTAAGACGCCGTGAAGGGGAGCGGTTCCCACATCTTGGGGACCGCTCCTTTTGCTGTATGTGCCGTCGTGCGCGCTCTCTACGTGCGGAGTGTCACCGACGCTTTGTAGTGTGGTAGCACAACGCAATACGCAGGAAACAGCACGTACGAACACAGCGTGACGACGCCGTACCCGCCGGGTAGGGCATCGCACGACAACGAACGAGGAGAAGCGCGCCTCATCGCCGCCGGTCCTCGGTAGTGGCCCCCGGGCACAGAGCCCCGGGTGCTTCGATCGAAGACCGGCCCGCACGAGAAGGAGCGCTTCTCCGCCACCGTCCCCCTGCCACACGGGCAGGACGGGACGAAGACGAGGAGAAAACGCTAGTGGAGAACGAGACCCACTACGCCGAGGCCGTTATCGACAACGGTTCCTTCGGCACCCGCACCATCCGCTTCGAGACGGGCCGCCTGGCCAAGCAGGCCGCAGGCTCCGCCGTCGCGTACCTGGACGACGACACCATGGTGCTGTCGGCCACCAGCGCTTCCAAGAAGCCCAAGGACCAGCTCGACTTCTTCCCCCTGACGGTCGACGTCGAGGAGCGGATGTACGCCGCGGGCAAGATCCCCGGCAGCTTCTTCCGCCGTGAGGGCCGGCCCTCCGAGGACGCGGTCCTCACCTGCCGCCTCATCGACCGCCCGCTGCGTCCGTCCTTCAAGAAGGGCCTTCGCAACGAGATCCAGGTCGTCGCCACCATCATGGCGCTCAACCCGGACCACCTGTACGACGTCGTGGCGATCAACGCCGCCTCCGCGTCCACGCAGCTCGCCGGCCTTCCCTTCTCCGGCCCGGTCGGCGGCGTCCGCGTCGCGCTGATCAACGGTCAGTGGGTCGCGTTCCCGACGCACACCGAGCTCGAGGACGCCGTCTTCGACATGGTCGTCGCCGGTCGCGTCCTGGAGGACGGCGACGTCGCGATCATGATGGTCGAGGCCGAGGCCACCGAGAAGACCATCCAGCTCGTCAAGGGTGGCGCCGAGGCGCCGACCGAGGAGGTCGTGGCCGCCGGTCTCGACGCCGCGAAGCCCTTCATCAAGGTCCTGTGCAAGGCGCAGTCGGACCTCGCCGCGAAGGCCGCCAAGCCGACCGCCGAGTTCCCGATCTTCCTCGACTACCAGGACGACGTCCTGGAGGCCCTCACCGCCGCGGTCAAGAGCGAGCTCGCCCAGGCGCTCACCATCGCCGGCAAGCAGGACCGCGAGGCCGAGCTGGACCGCGTCAAGGAGATCGCCGCCGAGAAGCTGCTCCCGCAGTTCGAGGGTCGCGAGAAGGAGATCTCCGCCGCGTACCGCGCGCTGACGAAGAAGCTTGTCCGCGAGCGCGTCATCAAGGACAAGGTCCGCATCGACGGCCGCGGCGTCACGGACATCCGTACGCTGGCCGCCGAGGTCGAGGCCATCCCGCGCGTGCACGGCTCGGCGCTGTTCGAGCGTGGCGAGACCCAGATCCTGGGCGTCACCACCCTCAACATGCTCCGCATGGAGCAGCAGCTGGACACCCTCTCCCCGGTGACCCGCAAGCGCTACATGCACAACTACAACTTCCCGCCGTACTCCGTCGGTGAGACGGGCCGCGTCGGCTCCCCGAAGCGCCGCGAGATCGGCCACGGCGCGCTCGCCGAGCGCGCGATCGTGCCGGTCCTGCCGACCCGCGAGGAGTTCCCCTACGCGATCCGTCAGGTGTCCGAGGCGCTCGGCTCCAACGGCTCGACGTCCATGGGCTCGGTCTGTGCCTCCACGATGTCGCTGCTCAACGCCGGTGTGCCGCTGAAGGCCGCCGTCGCGGGCATCGCCATGGGCCTCATCTCCCAGGAGATCGACGGCCAGACGCACTACGTCGCCCTCACCGACATCCTCGGTGCGGAGGACGCGTTCGGCGACATGGACTTCAAGGTCGCCGGCACCAAGGAGTTCGTGACCGCCCTCCAGCTCGACACCAAGCTGGACGGCATCCCCGCCTCCGTCCTGGCCGCGGCCCTCAAGCAGGCCCGCGACGCCCGCCTCCACATCCTCGACGTGATGATGGAAGCGATCGACACGCCGGACGAGATGTCCCCGAACGCCCCGCGGATCATCACCGTCAAGATCCCCGTGGACAAGATCGGTGAGGTCATCGGCCCCAAGGGCAAGATGATCAACCAGATCCAGGAGGACACCGGCGCCGAGATCACGATCGAGGACGACGGCACCATCTACATCGGTGCCGCCGACGGCCCGGCCGCCGAGGCCGCCCGTGCCACGATCAACGGCATCGCCAACCCGACCATGCCGGAGGTCGGCGAGCGCTACCTGGGCACCGTCGTGAAGACGACGACGTTCGGCGCGTTCGTGTCGCTGCTCCCGGGCAAGGACGGTCTGCTGCACATCTCGCAGATCCGCAAGCTCGCCGGCGGCAAGCGCGTGGAGAACGTCGAGGACGTCCTCGGTGTGGGCCAGAAGGTCCAGGTCGAGATCGCCGAGATCGACTCCCGCGGCAAGCTCTCCCTGATCCCCGTGGTCGAGGGCGAAGGCGACGATGAGAAGAAGGACGACACCGACCAGTGACGTCGAGTAGCTCCACGACGACGGCCCGCACCTCTTCGGAGGCGCGGGCCGTCGCCCGTACCCAAACCCTCATCAAGGGCGCGAACGGCATCGGCACGGTCCGCAAGACCACCCTGCCCGGCGGGCTGCGCATCGTCACCGAGACGCTCCCCTCCGTGCGCTCCGCCACGTTCGGCATCTGGGCGCACGTGGGCTCCCGCGACGAGACGCCGTCCCTGAACGGCGCCACGCACTACCTGGAGCACCTGCTCTTCAAGGGCACCAGCCGCAGGTCCGCGCTGGACATCTCCTCGGCGATCGACGCGGTCGGCGGCGAGATGAACGCGTTCACGGCCAAGGAGTACACGTGCTACTACGCACGCGTGCTCGACACCGACCTGCCGCTGGCCATCGACGTCGTCTGCGACATGCTGACCGGCTCGCTCATCCTCGAGGACGACGTCAACGTCGAACGCGGCGCCATCCTCGAAGAGATCGCGATGACCGAGGACGACCCGGGCGACTGCGTGCACGACCTGTTCGCGCACACGATGCTCGGCGACACCCCCCTCGGCCGCCCGGTCCTCGGCACCGTCAACACCGTCAACGGCCTCACCGCGGACCGCATCCGCCGCTTCTACAAGAAGCACTACGACCCGACGCACCTCGTCGTGGCCTGCGCGGGCAACGTCGACCACAACAAGGTCGTACGTCAGGTCCGTGCCGCCTTCGAGAAGGCCGGCGCCTTCAAGAACGCCACGGCCGACCCCATCGCCCCGCGCGACGGCCGGCGCAGCATCCGCACCGCCGGCCGGGTCGAACTCCTCGGCCGCAAGACCGAGCAGGCCCACGTCGTCCTCGGCATGCCGGGCCTGGCCCGCACCGACGACCGCCGCTGGGCCCTCGGCGTCCTGAACACCGCCCTCGGTGGCGGCATGTCCTCGCGCCTGTTCCAGGAGGTCCGCGAGAAGCGCGGCCTGGCCTACAGCGTGTACTCGTACACCTCGGGCTTCGCCGACTGCGGCCTCTTCGGCGTCTACGCGGGCTGCCGCCCGAGCCAGGTCCACGACGTCCTCAAGCTGTGCCGCGACGAGCTCGACCAGGTCGCCGAGCACGGCCTCTCGGACGACGAGATAGGCCGCGCCATCGGCCAGCTCCAGGGCTCCACGGTCCTCGGCCTGGAGGACACCGGCGCGTTGATGAACCGGATCGGCAAGAGTGAGCTGTGCTGGGGCGAGCAGATGTCGGTCGACGACATGCTCGCCCGGATAGCGTCGGTCACCCCGGACGAGGTCCGCTCCGTCGCGCGTGACGTCCTCGGACAGCGGCCCTCGCTGGCGGTCATCGGCCCGGTCAAGGACAAGCAGGCGTCCCGGCTGCACGACGCGGTCGCGTAAATCCCGTCTCGGTAAGGAACCAAGCAATGAGCAAGCTGCGCGTGGCGGTCCTCGGTGCCAAGGGCCGGATCGGAGCCGAGGCGGTACGAGCCGTCGAGGCCGCCGAGGACATGGAGCTGGTGGCCGCGCTGAGCCGCGGCGACAAGCTGGAGACGCTGGTCGAGGCCGGCACCCAGGTCGTGGTCGAACTGACCACCCCGGCCTCGGTGATGGGCAACCTCGACTTCTGCGTCCGGCACGGCATCCACGCGGTGGTCGGCACGACCGGCTGGACCGAGGACCGTCTCGCCCAGCTGGGCACCTCGCTCGCCGCGTCCCCGGAGACGGGCGTGCTCATCGCGCCCAACTTCTCCATCGGGGCCGTCCTGACGATGAAGTTCGCCGAGGCCGCCGCGCCGTACTTCGAGTCCGTCGAGGTCGTCGAACTGCACCACCCGAACAAGGTGGACGCCCCGAGCGGCACCGCCACGCGCACCGCCCAGCTCATCGCCGCCGCCCGTGAGCGCGCCGGCAGCGCCCCGCAGCCCGACGCCACGGTCACCGCCCTGGACGGCGCCCGCGGCGCCGACGTCGACGGCGTCCCGGTGCACGCGATCCGGCTGCGCGGTCTCCTGGCCCACCAGGAGGTCCTTCTCGGCGGTGAGGGCGAGACCCTGACGATCCGCCACGACTCCCTCCACCACAGCAGCTTCATGCCGGGCATCCTGCTCGGAGCCCGCCGCGTGGTGACCACCCCGGGCCTCACCTTCGGCCTGGAACACTTCCTCGACCTCGGCTGAGCCGGGGACGTACGACAGTTAGCCGGCAGACATGCGCGCGAAGATCACCTATGCCATCACGGCCGCCGTCCTGGTCGTCTATTTCGTCCTGGTCGGCAGCCGGGGGGTGCTGCTCATCCAGAACGGCACCCTGATCACCGTCACCTTCGGGGTCGCGGTGCTCATCCTGCCGGTCATCGGCATCTGGTTCCTCTGGCAGAACACCCAGTTCGTCCGGAAGGCCAACCGGCTCGCCGCCGTGCTCGACTCCGAGGGCGGGCTGCCCGTCGACGAGCTGCGGCGCACCGAGGGCGGCCGCATCGACCGCGACTCGGCCGACGAGGTCTTCGCCCGCCGCAAGGCCGAGACCGAGGACGCCCCGGACGACTGGCGGAGCTGGTTCCGCCTCGCCGTCGCCTACCACGACGCCCGTGACACCCCGCGCGCCCGCAAGGCCATGCAACGGGCCATCGCCCTCCACGAGGGCCGGACCCTGGAAGCCTGACCGAGGCCGTACGACGAAGGGGCCGGCCCGCGCTCGACGCGGACCGGCCCCTTCGTCGTGACGTCTCAGGCGCGGCGGTACTCCTCGGCCCACACCTCGACGACGTCCGCCGCCCGGTCGAAGGCCTCGGCGCGCGCCAGGAAGTCGGCGTTGTGCGTGGTCATGAGCGGCGGCACGTCGCCGGGCGCGCGATTCGCGCTCACCAGCGTCAGGGCCTGGCCCTGGACCGTGCGCGGCAGGCCCAGCCAGCGGACCGGCTGCTGCACCGTGCGCACCGTCACGACCTGCTGCCACGGAGTCGTCCGGGTGGCGAAGAAGCCCACCCGGCGCAGCCCCCGGGCGCTGACCCACACCCCCATGCGCAGCAGGCGCAGCGCGCACAGGATGACGACCGCCGCGACGGCCATGCAGGCCGCGGCACCGGACAGCGTCCCGGCGACGGCGATGATCACGGCGGCGACGAGCACGTACGAGGCGAGCAGCAGGACGAGCGCGGCCGCACCCACCCGCCAGGGGCCGGGCCGGTAGGGACGCCGCCAGCGGTCGCGGTCGTCGAAGGGCAGCGCGACATCCTCGGCCGCCTCGTCAAAGGCGCGGTCCGCCGTCAGGAAGGGCAGGGGCACGACTGATCCTCACTCGATCCACACACGGGCTGTGCCCGGTGAGGTTATCGAGCCGGTTGCCGGCTCACCACCCTTGGGGGTCCGGAAGGGTCAGCGGTCGTCCGACGCCACGGAGTGCTGCGTCTGCGCAGGTGACGGATCCTGTGACAGGGCGGGCATTCCGAATATCAGGGACCCGGCTATCCCGGCGGCCAGGGTGAGGCCGAAGAGCACCCGGCCGGCTATCTGCCCGGCGGAGGACCGCTCGCGGGGCGGCGGGGCGACATTGCTGCGGAACGAGTCGGCTTCGGCGGTGAAGGCGAACGGGACGGGCGGCGCGCTGGGGGCACCTCCCGGCGGCAGCTGGGGGAGGGACATGGGCGGTGCTTCTCTCTCGGGGGGTATGCGGGGGTGCTGTGACGTGATCCGGGTGATCCGGGCGACCTGGGTGATCCGGTGGCAAGCGGCGTGAACCTCTCGAACACGTCGCTCTCACTCATACAGACGGCCGAACGTTACAAGAGGTGCCCGGAATCACCGAATTCGCAGAAGTTCGCCGATGAATGTCGCGGCACGGCACCGAACGCCCGTTGTCGGTGCCGGGCCGTAGAGTGGTCGCCGCCCGAGCCAGTGATGGGAAGGACCCCGCGCACCGTGACCGACACCCCAGCCGACGACCTCAAGCCCAGCTTCCGCGGCGATGTCACCGTCGAGCTGATCAAGCACACGGCCTCCGACGCCGACGTGCTGTTCGCCGCCCGCGTCTCCACCGCCGGTGAGCAGTCGCTGGAGGAACTGCAGAAGGACCCGGAGCGCTCCAAGGGCCTGATCAACTACCTGATGCGGGACCGTCACGGCAGCCCCTTCGAGCACAACTCGATGACCTTCTTCGTCAGTGCGCCGATCTTCGTCTTCCGCGAGTTCATGCGGCACCGCGTGGGCTGGTCGTACAACGAGGAATCGGGCCGCTACAGGGAGCTGGAGCCGGTCTTCTACGTTCCCGCCGAGGACCGCAAGCTGGTCCAGCAGGGCCGCCCCGGCAAGTACGAATTCGTCGAGGGCACTCCCGAGCAGCACAGGACCGTCACCACGGCCATGGAGGAGTCCTACCGGCAGTCCTACGCGGCGTACCAGGAGATGCTGCGGGCCGGTGTCGCCCGCGAGGTCGCCCGCGCCACTCTTCCGGTCGGTCTCTTCTCCTCGATGTACGCCACGTGCAACGCCCGCTCGCTGATGCACTTCCTCGGCCTGCGCACCCAGCACGAGCTCGCCAAGGTGCCGTCGTTCCCCCAGCGGGAGATCGAGATGGTCGCCGAGAAGATGGAGGCGGAATGGGCCAGGCTCATGCCGCTCACACACGCGGCGTACAACGCCAACGGGCGCGTGGCGCCGTAACACGCCACCGCGCACCGGCCCGGCACAGATGTACGGATCAGTCGAGCGAAGTGTCCGTATTGCGGCATTTCGCGAAGTTCATCTAGCCTGATCAAACGGACCCGGCACTGCTTGAACCCCCGAGCAGGCAGTGCCGGGTTCCACCTTTGTCATGCTTTGTCGTGGTCCCCGAGGGCAGACCACGCGGTGAGCAGCGAGTAGCGTATTACCCATGGCTCCGACCTCCACTCCGCAGACCCCCTTCGGGCGGGTCCTCACCGCCATGGTCACGCCCTTCACGGCGGACGGCGGACTCGACCTCGACGGCGCTCAGCGGCTCGCGACCCACCTGGTGGACGCAGGCAACGACGGCCTGATCATCAACGGCACCACCGGTGAGTCCCCGACCACCAGCAACGCGGAGAAATCGGAGCTCGTACGCGCCGTGCTGGAGGCGGTCGGCGACCGCGCCCACATCGTCGCCGGCGTCGGCACGAACGACACCCGCCACAGCATCGAACTCGCCCGCGACGCGGAGAAGGCCGGCGCGCACGGCCTGCTCACCGTGACGCCGTACTACAACAAGCCCCCGCAGGAGGGCCTGTACCGGCACTTCTCGGCCATCGCCGACGCGACCGAACTGCCGGTCATGCTCTACGACATCCCCGGCCGCAGCGGCGTACCGATCAACACCGAAACCCTGGTGCGGCTCGCCGAGCACCCGCGTATCGTCGCCAACAAGGACGCCAAGGGAGACCTCGGCCGCGCGAGCTGGGCGATCGCCCGCTCCGGCCTCGCCTGGTACTCCGGCGATGACATGCTGAACCTGCCGCTGCTCTCCGTCGGCGCGGTGGGCTTCGTGTCCGTGGTCGGTCACGTCGTCACCCCGGACCTGCGCGCGATGCTCGACGCGTACCTCTCGGGGGACGTCCAGAAGGCCACCGAGATCCACCAGAAGCTGCTCCCCGTCTTCACCGGCATGTTCCGCACCCAGGGCGTCATGACGACCAAGGCCGCGCTCGCCCTCCAGGGCCTGCCCGCCGGT
Source organism: Streptomyces sp. NPDC001914 (assembly GCF_042891215.1). Lineage (NCBI taxonomy): Bacteria > Bacillati > Actinomycetota > Actinomycetes > Kitasatosporales > Streptomycetaceae > Streptomyces > Streptomyces sp. NPDC001914. Next base: position 2,231 of record NZ_JBIASW010000015.1, on the reverse strand, counting down.
CCGCTCCGCGCCCCGATGGTCGAACTGTCGCCCGAGGAGACCAGCCAGCTCAAGATCGATCTTGGCGCCGGCGGGGTAGAGCTCTAACCACAGACTTCACAACTGAATACGCATGATCCGCGGGCCACGGGCCCGCACCCCACACAACAGCTACTGCACGAACGTCACGCGCGCCACGTGCCTTGCCAGGTACGTGGCGCGCGTGGTGAGGAGAGTCTTTTGAGTCATCCGCATCCTGAACTCGGCAAACCGCCGGTCCTCCCGAAGGGCGGCCTGCGCGTCACCCCGCTCGGCGGCCTCGGCGAGATCGGCCGGAACATGACGGTCTTCGAGTACGGAGGCCGTCTGCTGATCGTCGACTGCGGAGTGCTCTTCCCCGAGGAGGAGCAGCCCGGAATCGACCTGATCCTGCCGGACTTCACGTCCATCAGGGACCGCCTCGACGACATCGAGGGCATCGTGCTCACGCACGGCCACGAGGACCACATCGGCGGCGTCCCGTTCCTCCTGCGCGAGAAGCCGGACATCCCGCTGATCGGCTCCAAGCTGACCCTCGCGCTCATCGAGGCGAAGCTCCAGGAGCACCGCATCCGGCCCTACACGCTCGAAGTGGCCGAGGGCCACCGCGAGCGCGTCGGCCCCTTCGACTGCGAGTTCGTCGCGGTCAACCACTCCATCCCGGACGCCCTCGCGGTCGCCATCCGCACCCCCGCGGGCATGGTCGTCCACACCGGCGACTTCAAGATGGACCAGCTCCCGCTGGACGGCCGGCTCACCGACCTGCACGCGTTCGCCCGGCTGAGCGAGGAAGGCATCGACCTCCTCCTCTCGGACTCCACGAACGCCGAGGTCCCCGGATTCGTCCCGCCCGAGCGCGACATCCAGAACGTGCTGCGCCAGGTCTTCGCGAACGCCAGCAAGCGGATCATCGTGGCGAGCTTCGCCAGCCACGTGCACCGCATCCAGCAGATCCTCGACACCGCCCACGAGTACGGCCGCAGGGTCGCCTTCGTCGGCCGCTCGATGGTCCGCAACATGGGCATCGCGCGTGACCTCGGCTACCTGAAGGTCCCGCCGGGCCTCGTCGTCGACGTCAAGACGCTCGACGACCTCCCGGACCACGAGGTCGTCCTCGTCTGTACGGGATCCCAGGGCGAGCCGATGGCGGCGCTCTCCCGGATGGCGAACCGCGACCACCAGATCCGGATCGTCCAGGGCGACACGGTGATCCTCGCGTCGTCGCTGATCCCCGGCAACGAGAACGCGGTCTACCGCGTCATCAACGGCCTGACCCGCTGGGGCGCCAACGTCGTCCACAAGGGCAACGCCAAGGTGCACGTCTCGGGTCACGCCTCCGCGGGCGAGCTCCTGTACTTCTACAACATCTGTAAGCCGCGCAACCTGATGCCGGTCCACGGCGAGTGGCGGCACCTGCGCGCCAACGCCGAGCTGGGCGCCCTGACCGGCGTCCCGCACGACCGGATCGTCATCGCCGAGGACGGCGTCGTCGTCGACCTGGTCGAGGGCAAGGCGAAGATCTCCGGCAAGGTCCAGGCCGGGTACGTCTACGTCGACGGTCTCTCCGTCGGTGACGTCGGTGAGCCCGCGCTCAAGGACCGCAAGATCCTCGGCGACGAGGGCATCATCTCGGTCTTCGTCGTGATGGACGCCAGCACCGGCAAGCTCACCGGCGGCCCGCACGTGCAGGCACGTGGCTCCGGCATCGACGACGCCGTCTTCGCCGACGTCATTCCGAAGATCACGGAGGTCCTGGAGCGCTCGGCCCAGGACGGTGTGGTGGAGCCCCATCAGCTCCAGCAGCTCATCCGCCGCACGCTGGGCAAGTGGGTGTCCGACACCTACCGCCGGCGCCCGATGATCCTCCCGGTCGTCGTCGAGGTCTGACGGCCCGCAAGGTCTCAACCAGGAGCGGGCCGCCCCGATTTGCATCGGGGCGGCCCGCTCCAGTACGTTTACGTCTCCGCATGAACGGGAACCCCGAAGCTTCATGCTCCGGAGGCAGACCCGAACGGGGCGGGAATTCCGACTCAGAAGTTCTGATAAAGTCGGAGTCGCTGGAAAGGGAAACGCGGAAGCGGATTACCTGAAAAGCACCGAGGAAATCAGGTCCTGAAAGATCTGATAGAGTCGGAAACGCAAGACCGAAGGGAAGCGCCCGGAGGAAAGCCCGAGAGGGTGAGTACAAAGGAAGCGTCCGTTCCTTGAGAACT
>NZ_JBIASW010000014.1:209372-210382 GCF_042891215.1 Streptomyces sp. NPDC001914 | reverse complement strand
GGCCCGCCCCCGCCCGGCCGGGGCCCCGGGGGGGGGGGGGTGCGTTTGGTTTCGGCGGCCCCCCCCCCCCCCCCCCCCCCGGGGGGGGGGGCGGGGGCGGCGGGCGCGCCGCCCCCCCCCCCCCCCCCCCCCCCCCCCCACGCCTGTATCTCCGTGACGGTCGACAACGTAGGTGCGAGGAGGGATCGGACATGGGAAGGATCGTGATGAGCGGGCCGCAGAACGTCTCGCTCGACGGAGTGGTCCAGGACCCGGACGGTGCGGAGGGCTTCGAGCTGGGCGGCTGGTTCCCCCGCTTCGGGGGCGAGGATCTCGCCGAGTGGAGCAAGATCGCGCTGGAGGAGGCGCTGCGCGCCGAGGCCTGGCTGCTCGGCCGCAAGAGTTACGAGTTCTTCGGGACGCGGTGGCGGCCGCGGAGCGGCGAGCTCGCGGACCGGATCAACAGCATGCCCAAGTACGTCGTGTCCTCGACGCTCGACGAACCCGACTGGGCCAACTCGACGGTTCTGCGGGGCGAGGTGGTGAGCGAGGTCGCGAAGCTGAAGCAGGAGCTGGACGGGGAGATCGTCGTCCCGGGCAGCCACCGGCTCGGACGCACTCTGATCGAGGCCGACCTCGTCGACGAGGTGCGGCTGGTCGTCTTCCCGGTCGTACTCGGGGCCGGCGAACGGTTCTTCGGCGAGGCCCGCGGCACGAAGTCGATGCGTCTGGTGGAAGCCGCGACCATCGGTGACGGCCTGGCCTTCCTCACCTACGAGTTCGTCCAGAGCACGTAGGACACCCCCGGAGACACCCGAAGACACCTGGGGACACCTGGCGACACCTAGGGACACCTAGGGACACCTGGAGACACCCGAAGCCTGTCCGACGTCGTGATCGATACGGTCGGCCCGGACCGGGGGGGGGGGGGGGGGGGGGGGGGGGGGGGGGGGGGGGGCCCGCCCCCGCCCCCCCCCCGCGGGGGGGGGGGCGGGGGGGGGCGGGGGGGGGGGCCCCCCCCCGGGCGCAGG
>NZ_JBIASW010000014.1:0-209362 GCF_042891215.1 Streptomyces sp. NPDC001914 | reverse complement strand
GGCCCCCCGTGGGAACCCGTGGGCACCCGGGCCGACACCCTACCCGTGCCCGCGGTGTTGCCCGGGCGGCCCCGGGGGGGGGGGGGGGCGCCGGGGGGGGCCGCCGCCCCCCGCGACCGCTCACGTCAGCTCTGCGGGGTGACCGGCCGGCCGAGATGCCGGGCGAGGAACCGTACCGAGCTGTCGACCTCGAACATGGGGAAGCCGAAGTGGTCGCCCGCGTTGGCGTGCAACGACTTCTCCTTCGAGGCGAACGCGTCGAACAGCGCGAGACCGGCCTCGCGCGGGACGCGCTCGTCGTCCCACTGCAGGACGAACTCGATCGGGACGGTGATCTGCCGCGCCACCTCGAACAGGGCATCGGGCCACATCATGCCGAGGACCGCGGCCTTGATCCTGGGCTCGGCAGCCACGAGTGGCACCCCGAGCGCGGTGCCCATGGCCATGCCGACATAGCCCACCGGCCCGTCGGCGCCGATCTCCGGAAGTTTCTGGAGGGCGTCCAGGGTCGCCCGCCACTCGGGCACGGCGAGCTCCGCCAATCGGGCGTTGTAACGGACGACGATCGAGGCTTCCGGCTCGCCCGCCGCCTGCGCCTTGCGCAGTTCGGCGATCTCCCGCTCGTCGTACGCGGTGCGCGGCCGGTCGCCGTGACCGGGCGCGTCGAGGACGGCGACGTGGAAGCCGCAGCCGGCGACGAGGCTCTTCGCCCGGCCCAGCATGGCCGGGTGCCTCTTGTGGGCGCCGCCGCCGTGGCCCATCAGGACCAGGGGTGCCCGTTCGGCTCCGGAGGCCGACGACCAGAGAACGCCGGGGACGTCGCCCATGAGGAAGTCGCGTTCGAGCATGCCGTTCGACGACGACTCGGTGGTGAACTGCAGAGACTGCATAGGTGTTGCCCTTCGAGGAGTGCCTTGAGGTGGAGGCGCTCCCGGCGACACCTACGTCGTTCGCCGGCCGTGAGAGGAAAGGGGGAGCACCCACGTCGATACAACGTTCATGGGTCTCACCTCCTCGGGCGGCGTCACGGTCGCTCGTAAGCTACAAGCCCGATCTTCGTCCCGTCCAATCCTTTTCGGCGACCGTCCGGGGCGACCGACGCGACCGCTTCGGGCCCGGGTCAGATCGCCGGTTCGGGAAGCTCTCCGGGCTCGACCACGACGACCTCGACACGAGTGCAGCCGACCGCCTCCAGCGCTCGGCGGCGCCGCGTGGCGGAGCGCTTGTCGTAGCGGCCGGCGGCGGCCTGCGGCGCACCGTCCGGGTCGGTCCACGTCAGGCTGTACCGACGCTTCGCAGTCGACATGCAGCCCATCCTCTCTGACGCCACCGGCCCGTGCGGGCGTAACCCCGACCGGTTCATGGTCCATTCGGTGCAGCAGCATCACATACCCGGCGCCGTACCGGAAGGATTGGCCGAAATCGATGCCTCGCGGCGGCGGACGCGGCGGCGGGATGTCATTCCGAAGGCGCTTCCGGGATCTGGGCCGGGCCGTGGCGGTCGAGGGCGTCTTCCAGCTCGGCACGGATGTCCGGGGGGATGTCGCCGTTGCGCCCCCAGACCAGGATCAGTTCGGCGATGTTCCGGAGCTTGATGTTGGTGTGCTGCGAGACGTCCTTCAGTACGGCCCAGCCCTCGTCCGGGGACACCCGGCCGAGCGCGACCATCATCCCGATGGCCTGGTCCACGACGGCGTGGGAGGTGACGGCCTCCTTAAGCTGCTGCACTTCCGCCTCCAGTTCGAAGACGCGGTCGCTCTCCTCGTTCGGTCCACTGGCTCCCGGTTCCATGAGTCCATCCTCCTGACTCGACCGGCCCGATGCCACCAAGAGCACGTACAACCGCCGCACGAGCCCTCGAAGTGTCGAGAACCACTGTCGCGGCGTACAACCAAGTAGTCGATCTCTGATCGTTACCCCAAGCAACACTAACGCGCTGGCAAAGTCCGCTGGTTGTGGGCTTGAATGCCGCTGGCGCGGCCGTTGTCGTGGACGCGTCCATGAAGAGATGAGGGTGGGGAAGAACGTGAAGTCAGTACCGGGGCGCGTCATGGTGGGCATCAGCATGGTGGCGGTGCTCGCCGCGACAGCCGCGTGCGGCGGGCAGGACAGCGACAGCAACAGCGACACCGGCAGCGGCTCGAAGAAGCCGGCCGCCGAGGCCAAGCCTTCCGCCCAGGAGGGGCTGAAGCCGCTCACCGAGGCGCAGTTGACGAAGGCCGTGATCACCAAGGCGGACGTCAAGGGCTACCGCGTCGGCAACACTCCCGACGACGAGATCCCGGAGGTGAGCGTGCCCGCGAAGCCCGCCACCTGCCAGGCTCTGGCCGACATGTTCCTGCTGGGCACCGAACCCGACGCGACGGCCCGAGTGTCCCGCTCGGTGACGAGCCTGAAGGCGACCGACGGCACGGTGCTGCGCGTCGGCCTGCTCGCGCAGAAGGAGGCGGACGCCAAGAAGGTGGTCGCGGACCTGCGCGCCCAGAGCGGCACGTGCGACTCCTACGAGCACACCGACTACCACTACACCGAGGTCACGCCCGGGAAGGCGCCCTCCCTCGGTGACGAGGCGGTCTCCTACTCGATGACCAGCGACATCGAGGGCACCAAGATCCCTGTGACGTACACGATCGTACGCAGCGGTTCGACCCTGGCCGTCTTCTACGCGATGAGCGTTCTGAGCGAGAAGGCCCCCGACGTGCCGGCCGATGTCATGGAGGCTCAGGTCACCAAGATCGAGAAGACCGCCTGACGGTTCCTCGCTCGACCACCGCGAAGGGCCCCGCAGCTTGTCTGCGGGGCCCTTCGGCACGAGCGGGGCCGTCGCTCCGCGGGCTGATCCTCCGACACGGGCTCGTCCGTCGGGGTGGGCTCGTGCGGGCGTTCCCGCGCCGCGGCCCGTACGGCATCCCCGCGGGTCGTGCACGGCACGCCGTTCCGGTGGGGCCCGGGCCTGAGCAACGGCCGATAGGGCAAGGCCATTTCCATGAACTGGCCTTTAGAATCTGCCTGTTGACTTCCGACCGAGTGCCGACCTCCCGGCCCCGTTCCGCCATCTGACCACACCGCGTACGACCAAGGAGCACAGGATGCAGGATCGGCCCGAGGACACCCCGGCGCAGCCCCCGACGCAGACGTCACCTCAACTCGGCTCCGCCCCTCCACCCGCCCCCGTACCCACCCCCGCTCCCCAACCACAGGCGCAGCAGCAGCCGTTACCTCCGCCGAGATCCGAGACCGCTCCGGGCACGCACCCGGCACCAGCACCAGCACCAGCACCAGCAAGTGGCTACGGATATCCTCCCGGCTATCCTCCGGCCCAGCAGTACGCGTACGGGCAACCGCCCGGATTTCCCCCGCCGTCCGGCGGCAAGGGAACCGCGGGGCGCGCGGTCCTGTGGGCGGCGGTCGGTGCGGTGGCCGCCTCCGCGTTGTGGGCCGGTGGCGTGTTCCTGCTCGGTCCGATGGCCGACGACCCTGATCTCGCGGGGTACCGGGCCAAGGCCAATCTCTGTTCCGCGGTCGACTACAGCGCCTTGCGGACCGAGTACACGGAGGAGGACAACCTCCCGACCCACAACTCGCTGAAGCACAAGGCCATCGACCAGAGCTACTGCAGCATCTCCCTGAAGACGTCGTCCAGTTCCTCCTACGCCGACGCGTATCTCTCGGTGCAGATGGATCTGCACAAGAGCACCGACCCGGCCGCCGAGTTCACGGCCGTGTGGTCGGAGTACGGCCAGCGGTACGAGGACTACGAGGTCGAGGAGCTGTCCGGATTCGGGGACGAGGCCTATCTCGTGACCGAGGACACCACGTCGGGCACGGGGACCAGCGGCAGCCGGGCGGTGATCCTCGCGGTGCGGGACGGCTGGATGACGTATCAGATGAGCTGGAGCGCGTATTCGTCCTCCTACGAGACGAACAGCCCGCCCGAGGTCAACGAAGTGTCCCGGTGGGTGAAGACCGACACCCGCTCGACCCTGGAGAACCTGCGGTCCGACTGACGCGGCACCGGACGCCCAAGAAGTGGACCCCGTCCCGCGGAACGGAACGCGGGGCGGAACCCGGGACGGGGTCTTCACACAGTGCCGGACAGACCCGTCAGAGGCTTTTCCACTCCTGGGCCGCCCGGGCCAGGTGTTCCCAGACGGCCGCCCGGGCCGGGCTCGCCGGCATGTCCCGCCGGGACGCCAGGTACAGGGTGTTCAGCGGCTCGACCTCCGGCCGGTGCATCTGCACCACGTGGCCCGCGGCCAGTGCCGGAGCGGCGAGGTAGCGGGGCAGCACGGAGATGCCCATGCCGGACACCACCGCGGCCAGTACGGCCCGCAGGTCCGGGACGGTGACCGCGACCTGGTTGGGCGGCCGCCGCCCGAACTCGCTGCGCCAGTACCTCCGGATGATCGGAAGGTCGGCCGCATAGGCCACCAGCGGCAGCCGGGACAGCGCGGCGACCGGGTCCGCGGCCAGCCGCTCCTGGTCCACGGCGTGCGCCAGCGCGGGCGGCCCCACCAGCAGGAACTCCTCGTCCACCAGCGGTGTCACCGAGAGTTCCTCCTGCTGGGGACGCACCGCGGACACCACCAGGTCGAGCCGTGCGGCCGTCAGCGCCGTCAGCAGTTCGTCGGCCAGGCCCAGTGTCACGCGGATCCGCAGCCCTCGGGCCGAGAGCGGTGCCAGTGCGGGCAGCACCTGAAGGGACATCACCTCGGCCGCTCCGCCCAGGTGAATCGTGCCCTCCAGGGTGCTCGCCTCCCCCGAGGGAGCCAGGGCGGTCCGCAGCCCGTCGACGTGCAGGCCGACGCGGGCGGCCAGCGCCGCCGCCCGGGGCGTCGGCTGGGCTCCCTTGCTCGACCGGACGAACAGCGGCTCGCCCAGTTGTTCCTCGAGACGGGCGAGCTGTCCGGTGACCGCCGGCTGGCTCACCCCCAGCCGCGCGGCCGCCGCGGACAACGACCCGGTGCGGTAGATCTCCAGGAACGTCGCCAGCAGGTCCAGGCCGGGCACGGACACCTCCATCCATCACAGACCTTATGAAGCACTGTGGTGGATCAAATTCTACTGATGGACACCATGGCGTGGGCACACACGGGCCCGCCGCACATCGCGCGGCACCGCACTGCACATCCGCAGCAGAACGGCCACTCGGACTCCATAACTCTTCTTATGGCCCGGCAGAGGCGGTGGGGCATTTCGGTGATGAATCCTGGAGTTGTCCCGAGCACCGCTTCACCGCGGTCCGCGGGCCATAGGCACCGCTTGTCCAGAGTCGTCCCACAGATAAGAGCAGGTATTCCGATGTCGAAGATCCTGATGATCGTCTCCGCCGCCGACAGCTTGGTGCTGGCCGACGGATCCACCCATCCGACCGGCTTCTGGGCGGAAGAGGTCGCCGCCTCCCACAAGGTGCTGAGCGCCGCCGGAGCGCAGGTGGACATCGCCACGCCGGGGGCCGTCCGCCCGACGGTCGACGCCCTCAGCCTCGATTCCCGGGGCGGTGTGTCCGACGCGGACGCCGCGGAGTTCCGCAGCTACCTCGACGGCATCGACGACCAGCTCGCCGGCCCGCTGGCGCTGGAGGATGTGCGCCTGGGCGACTACGACGCGCTCTACATTCCCGGCGGTCACGCGCCCATGGCCGACCTCGCTCACGACGCGGACCTCGGCCGTCTCCTCAACGAGGCCGACTCCGGCGGCACGGTCGTCGCCGCGCTGTGCCACGGTGTGGCCGCCCTGCTCAGCGCCACGACGCCGGACGGCGGGTTCACTTTCGCGGGCCGCGAGCTCACCGGATTCGCGGACGAGGAGGAGCGCCAGGGAGGTCTCGGCGACAACACTCCCTTCTACCTGGAGAGTGTGCTGCGCGAGCGCGGTGCCAAGGTCGAGATTGGGGCGCCGTGGAGCAACACGGTCGTCGTGGACGGCAAGCTGATCACCGGCCAGAACCCCCAGTCGAGCACCGCGACGGCCGAGGCGACGCTCAAGGCGCTGGCCGGCAACTGAGCCGAAGCCGGATGCGGGGCCGCCGGGACGTGGCGGTACCGCGTCACGGGGACTCCTGAACACCTTCCGGGCCGCCCGCCGCGGGAGCGTGTCAACGCCTCCGCGGCGGGCGGCCCCGTCGATGGGCGAAATCCTCCCTCAAGTGGCTTTTCATGGCAGGCTGTTGACGGCCGTTCGAGGTGGAGCAGTGGACTGCGAGGGGGGGATCGTCCAGTGTCATGTCCGACGAGCGGGACGGCGGAGGCCGGGTCATGAGCGGCGAGATGTCCTGGATCGCCGCCTGTTGGCTTCTGGGATTCGGGGCGGTCAACGCCGTGCTGTACGCGGTGTGGTGGCTGCGTACACGGGACGAGCGGAAGTTCTTGCGGGGTGTACGGACGACGGACGTCGACCCGATACAGGCGGCGTGGTGGCTCGGCGCCGCGTGGGAGGGTGCGTCACCCCAGCAGGAGAACTACGCGGCGGAGGTGGCCGTGAGCCTGCTGATCGTGGCCGAGGACGCCGAGATCGACCAGGCGGGCCGGATCACCGTGCCGCTCGGACGGCTCGGCAGCCAGAGGGACCCCGTCCTCGCCGCGCTGGTGACACTCCTGCGCCGCCACAAGGGGGCCACGGTGAACGAACTGCTCACCGACCCTGTCTTCCAGCGGTTCCGGACGGCTCTCGAGGCACGTCGTACGCCGCTGCGCCAACGGTTCGGCTTCTACCGCGTCCCCGCGCTGACCGCCGCGTTCGTCACGGCGTTCGGCATGTCCCTGCATGCCATGCTGCTGCGCTGTCCCGTCCCCGGACTGCCCGACCGGGATCCGGGCTGGTGGACCATGGCGTGGATCCCGGTGTGGGCCGCGCTGGCCGCGCTGGCGGCTGTCTGGCCCGTGGAGTTGTCCCGCCCCTGGCCCCGATTCACCCGTCGCTGCCGTGCCGTCGTCACCGAGGCGCTGAGCGACCGGAGCCCGCACCTTCGCTACCGGGTGTACATCAGCGCCTCGGAACCGTCGGATCGACGCCCGCCGGAGGACACGGCCACGTCCCGGGCCGCGGCCGACACCTCCGACCGCAGGCCGTCCCCGTACGACGCACTCGACGAGGACCTGGACCGCGGCCTGGCCACACACGCGGACGCCCACCATGACGGCACGGGAGGCGGGGACCTGGGCGGAGGCGACTGAGCCGGGTCCGTTGTCAGTGCCGTGAGGTTCACTGTCCGTCATGGAGCTCACGCAAGAAGCCGTCAATGACCTGCTGGACCAACTCGGTCCGCGGAACGGCTACATGTACCTGTCCGGTGACGTGGACCCGCAGGAGCTGACCGGCCTGCTCGCCGACAGGTACGGCCACCCGCGCACCCTCGTTCTCGACGGCTTCACCGACCCCACGGTCGACGAGTCCAAGGGCGCGGCGCTCCTCGTCCCCTTCGAGGACCGGGCCGTGAAGATACGGGCGTGGGCGTACGGGGATCAGTGGGTCGGTACGGGTTCGGCGCGGGACGCGGAGGGCGTCGAGCGGCCGGTCCTCGTGGTCGCCCACCGTGAGGTGCCCGAACCCCTGGCGGTGTCCTCGGAGGAGGCCGCGGACGCCGATGTCGACTGGGTGGAGCGGCTCATGGGGATCACCGGCTGGACACTGCCGGCGCAGCGGCCGGACGTGGACTGGGCGGAGGTGGAGTCGCGCCTGGGTACCGCCCTGCCGGGCGACTACAAGCGCATGGTCGAGACGTTCGGCCGCGGCGCCTTCGACGCTTATCTGGACCTCAACCAGGAGCCGTGGACGAGTATCCGGGAGGACGGCCTGCTCATCTGGGCCGGCACGGAACACGAGGACCTGTACTGCTGGAGGGCCGACGGAGACGACCCCGACCTCTGGCCCGTGGTGGTCCGCTCCTTCGACAACAAGGACCTCCCGTTCACCTGCCGGACGGCCGAGTTCGTCTGCCGCATCCTCGTCGATCCGCACCACCCGTACACGATGGCCCGCTACTTCGACACCCACTGGTTCATGAACTACCGGGAAGCCGACTGACCGGCTCGCGCGAAACGGCGTTCGATTTCGGCCGGTGATCCGTTACGCTGCGGCCCGTCGATCACGAAGGAAGTCATGTTCAAGCGATTTGCCACGGCCGCGGTGACGGCTGTTCTGATAGCCGGGCTCGGTGCGTGCGGCGGCGGGGGTGACTCCTACGACGAGGGCTCGGACTACTCGGTCGACGCCGGCCAGGACCTGGACCAGGGCGGTGGAAGCGTTGCCGGGGATTCCCAGCCGGACGCCGGCGCCACGGCCGACGCGAGCGTCTTCGGTCTCCGGGACGAGACCCGCCACCGTACGGCCAGGACCACCCGGGCCACCCGGCCGCACATGACGAAGAAGTGCACCACGACCACCCGGCGGGTCAGGCACACGTCGACCACCGGTTCGGGCACCAAGCGGCACACCCGCACCTGGTACTCCACCGAGCACGCGAAGAGCTGCAAGCAGGTCCGCAGCGGAACCGAGACCTACACACGGGTCGTGCGGCCGGAACAGTGGTGCGTCAGCCTGGACGACGTCGGCGGCGACAAGGGCCAGGACGATGTCTGGTACCAGGTCACCAGAACGACCTACGACACGGCCGTGGCCACGGACGAGCACGAGCGCATGGAGTTCACGCCCAAGGACAGCGGCTGCTGACCGGGCCGGTGGGCGTTGTCCGCAGGCGGCCCTGGTCTTCCCCTCCTGGTCGGACGAGGTGCGAGATGGACACCTCGGCCAAGTACCCCTAGGCGGCGAGCAGCCCGGCAAGCATCAGCGCGGCCACTCCGGCGACGACCCGCGGCTTCCTCCAGCCCGGACCCGAAGCCTGACGGGTCAGCTCCCAGACGGTCACCGCACCGCCCGCAAGGCCGAGCGCGTCCCGCAGCAGGAAAACGGTGATGTGCACGGGGCCTCCGGGGAACTTCGAACGGACGGGAAGGATAACCGTGGCGAGCCGGCCGGGCACCGCCACCCTCGGTCCCCGGCCGCACGAAGGTCTGCGGGCCATCACGGCGAAGGCGGGACGGGGCCGGCCGGATTCGAACCGGCGTCCTCCCACATGCGGTGAAGGCGCGACAACCGCTGCGCTACGAGCCCCGTCCCGCTGCGGATCATACGGGCCGACCGCCGTGCACCGCTCGGCATTTCGGCGTCGCGGGGACTCGCACGCATGGACCGCGAACCCCGTGCCGCGGCCGGCCCGGACGTACCGAATCCCCACCGCCGCGAACCAATGACTGCGGGACAGGCTCCGGCCAGGCCCAGGCGGTTGCGCGGACCGGCTGATTCGACCCCAGTGGTTGAGCGGACTGCCGAGTCACCCCCCGGCGGTTGATCCGTCCGCCTCGGCCCCGTCTTGCAACGGGAAGGCCATCACGCTCACGCCCAGCGGGACGGTGCCCGGCGTGTGCGGTGGGCGGGCCGCCTCGTGGAGTTCGGTGGCGATCTCCGCGAGTCGCCGCCGCGTGTTCTCCCACGTCTCGGGATCCACCCACAGTTCGGCGTCGACGGTCACGCCGTCGCTGCCCTCCTCACGTCGCCTGGCGCGTTCCCGGAGGGTGTGCGCCATGGTCTCGGCCAGCATCGGGGTCCCCTCGTGCTGGTCGGACAGCGGTGTGCCCTGGACGGTGCGATAGCGGCGCTCCCTGCCGCCACGGCGCGTGCGTTCCTCCGCCAGTACGACCAGGCCCACCGCGTCCAGGCGCCGCAGATGCTGGCTGGCCAGCGCGTGGGAGACGTCCAGTTCGCGGGCGAGTTCGGCGGCCGACATCGGTCCCGGCCACATCAGGCTGAGCATCCGCAGCCGCAACGGATGGGCGAGTGCGCGCAGCACGGGATCGGTATCGGTCACGCGAGCCAGTAAAGCGCACACCGGCACCGTCGGCCGACTACCGCCAATCAAATCATTGGGGGTAGGTTGTGCGCGCTGACGCCAGGCGCCGTCCGACACCGGCCCGGCGTCAGCCGGACGAAGGGGTGAGGGGATGGGCTGGAACACGCTGAAGGTCTTCCGGGACCGCAACGCGGGTCTCTACCTGGGCGGGATCGTCGTGTCCGGCTTCGGCGACACGGCCATGTCGCTGGCGGCCGGCATCTGGGTCAAGACGCTCACCGGTTCCAGCAGCCTTGCCGCGCTGGTCGGCTTCTGCGTCTGGCTGCCGACCTTCGCCGGCCCCGTGATCGGCACCGTGGCGGACCGGGTGCGCCGCCGTCCGCTCCTGGTCGCCACGAATCTGGTCCTGGCGGCCGTGATGACCGCACCGCTCTTCGTGCGCTCCGAGGATCAGGTCTGGCTGCTGTTCGTTGTGCTGACTTTGGTCGGCGTGGGCATGGTGCTCACGGACGCGGCCGAGACGGCCCTGGTGGCGGCCGCCGTGCCGGACGAACTGCGCGGCGACTTCAACGGTCTGGTGCTCACCGCCATGGAGAGCACGAAGCTGCTCGCCCCGTTGGCCGGCGCGAGCCTGTTCATCGCGTTCGGCGGTCCGACCGTGGCGCTGCTGGACGCGGCCACCTTCGCCCTGGCCGCGGTCGCCTTCAGGCTGATCCGGGTGCGGGAAGCCGTGCCCGCGGCGCGCGTCGGACGGGCGTGGACCGCCGGGACCGTGGAAGGCGCCCACTATCTGAGGCACCACCCGACGCTGCGTCCGCTGGTCATCGCCAGTGGGACGACCATGACCCTGGCCGGCATCAGCAGCACGGCCACGTACGCGCTGCTCGACGCAGGGCTCCACCGGTCCCCTGCCTTCGCGGGCGTGCTCACCTCGGTCCAGGGGTTCGGATCGGTCGTCAGTGGGCTGGCGGCCGGTGCGCTGATGCGCCGGATGTCCGTGCGCACGTTCTCGACGGCGGGACTCGTCCTGTTCGCCCTCGGGGTGCTGGCGCGGGCGACTCCGTGGACGCCCGTCGTGCTGGGCAGCAGTCTGGCGATCGGTCTGGGCCTGCCCTGCCCGCTCATCGCGGCGCTGACGGCCGTCCAGAAGCACGCCCCGTCCGAGTTGCTCGGCAGGGTGGCGGCGACGGCCGGCACCTTGATGTACGCGCCCACCGGGATCGCCCTGCTCCTGGGCACGGGCATGGTCGCCGGCCTCGACTACCGGGTGCAGCTCCTGGCCGCCGGCATGTCCGGCCTGGCCGCGGCGGCCGTGCTCACCGTGACGGGCCGCACCCCTCGGACGAAGGCACCGGCGGCACCCGGCCCGCGAACGAAACACAGGAAGCCTGAGTCCCCGCCCCCGCCCCCTGCCCCGGCCCCGGTCGCCGGTCGCCGGTCGCCGGTCGCCGGTCGCCGGTCGCCGGTCGCCGGGTGATCTTCAGCGTGAGGGGTTTTGGTGAGGCACAAACACCGTTACTTGGACGTAACAGTTCCGCAACCTTGACTGTATTGGTCCAGTCCAATAGCGTCACCCCCGCACAGAACCCCACATGAAACAACTCCCCCCAACCGTCACCTTGTTGACGGACCTTCACCCCCTCCGGGAGGGCCCCTGTGGTTTCCCGACGTTCCTTCCTGGCCGGAGCCGCCGCCGTCACCAGTACGGCCGCGCTCAGCCCGTTCTCGCCGGTCTCGCCTCTGACGTCCACTGCAGCGGCGGCAGCTGTCTCACTCCCCTTGAAGCTGGCGAACACCTCCGGCCACGACACCGTCTACGCCTACATATCCGGCACCGACAGCAGCGGCTGGCCGGTGTTCGTCTCGGCGAACGGCGCCCTGAACCGGCTGCCGAACCCGTCGTCCCCCGTGACCCCCATCGCCGACTACTCCATCGCGCTGGGCGCCTCCGGTTCGGCCGCGAAGACCGTCACGCTGACCGACTACATCATCGGCGGCCGCGTCTGGTTCTCGGTCGGACAGAAACTCCAGTTCTTCGTCAACCCGGGCTCCCCGCCCGGCGTGGTGCAGCCCGCCCTGGTGAGCTCGGACCCCAACTGGGCCACCAACTGGACGTTCTGCGAGTTCACCTTCAACAGCGCCAACCTGTACGCGAACATCTCGTACGTGGACATGGTCGCGCTGCCGATCTCGATGGCCAGCACCGGCAGCGGGGGCAACCAGTCGGTCAGTCCGCTCCCCTCGGGCGCGCTCGCCTCCATCTCCTCCGGCCTGCAGACACAGCACGCCTCCGACGGAGCGCCCTGGGACAGGCTGGTGGTCACCGACTCCTCCGGCGGAGTGCTCCGCGTCATGGCCCCCGCGCACTCACCGGTGGACTTCGGCGGCTACTGGAACGACTACCTGAACCGGGTCTGGAGCCACTACGCCTCGACTCCGCTGACCATCAACGGCCAGGGCAGCATCGGTTCGTACACCGGCACCGTCTCCGGCAACGCCATCGTCTTCTCAGGTCTCAACACGAACGGCGTCCCGTTCACCAAGCCGAGCGCCGTCGACATCTTCGGCTGCGCGTCCGGTCCCCTCTACAACTCCGGAGGCGACGCCCGCGGAGCCATCGCGGCCCGGCTGGCCGCCGCGATCAACCGCAGCTCGCTGCTCGTCCCGGGCGGGAACAACAACCCCGACGGCGTCACACCCTCGCAGTACTACACGGACTCGATCACCAACCACTACGCGCGGCTGGTCCACAAGTACGCCAGCATCGGCTACGCCTTCCCGTACGACGACGTCGGCCCGACCGGCTCGGCGCCCGTCGACGGGCACATCCAGGACGGGGCGCCCACCTCGTGGAGCATCACCCTGGGCGCCGGAGGCACCGGCGGAGGATCGGGGGGCGGCTCGGGCACGGTCAGCGCCTACAGCACCATCCAGGCCGAGTCCTACGCGGCACAGAGCGGGACCACCACGGAGAGCTGCTCCGACACCGGCGGCGGCAGCGACGTGGGCTACATCGCGAACGGCGACTGGCTGAAGTTCGCCAAGGTCGACTTCGGTTCGGCCTCCCCGGCCCAGTTCAAGGCCCGGCTCGCGTCGGGCGCGGCCGCCGGTGTCAGCGGTGCCGTCCAGGTACGGCTCGACAGCACCACCGGCACGAAGATCGCCGAGATCAGCTTCGCCAACAGCGGCGGCTGGCAGAACTGGCAGACGGTTCCGGCGAACATGCTCGCCGGCGCCACCGGGGTCCACGACGTCTACCTGGTCTTCGCGGGCAGCAGCTCGGACTTCACCAACATCAACTGGTTCACCTTCACGAGCTGACCCGGGCTCCGCGACAGCGGGCCGGGGAGGCAGCGCGTCGCGGCGGTGCGGCCGTCCCCCGAGGTCGGTCGCACCGCCGGCCGATGTCAGTGGGCGATACCGTCGATCAGCTCGCGGGCGCCCTGCCGCAGCAGGGCCAGCGCGACGGAAGCGCCGAGGTCCGACGGGCTGAGCCGCCCGGCCCACTCATGTGCGTTCAGGACGGTCTTCCCGTCGGGGCTGAACACGCAGGCCCGCAGCGACAGATCGCCCCGGGACGCCTTCGCGTATCCGGCGATGGGACTGTTGCAATGCCCCTGGAGGACGTGCAGGAACATCCGCTCCGCCGTGGCCTCCCGATAGGTGTCGGCGTCGTTCAGGCCGCTGACGACGTCGATCGTGGCCGTGTCCGTCTCACGGCACTGAAGAGCGAGAACACCGGCTCCGATCGGCGGGCACATCGTCTCGGTCGACAGGATCTCGGTGATCACGTCCGACCGGCCGATGCGCTCCAGTCCGGAGACGGCCAGCAGCAGCGCGTCGACCTCGCCCGCCGCGAGCTTCTCCAGGCGGCGGTTGGCGTTGCCCCGGAACGGCACGCATTCCAGATGCGGATGGGAGGCCGCGAGTTGAGCGATCCTGCGGACCGAGGAGGTTCCGATCCGGGTGCCCGCGGGGAGTTCGCCGAGCGGCAGGCCGCCGGGATGGACGAGGGCGTCACGGATGTCGTCCCGCTTCAGGAACGCCGCGAAGGTCGTGCCGGCCGGCAACGGCCTGTCCGCGGGCACGTCCTTGACGCAGTGCACCGCGACGTCCGCCTCCCCGGCGAGCAGCGCGGCGTCGACCTCTTTGGTGAACGCCCCCTTGCCCTCGACGTGGGAGAGATCTCCCATCCATTTGTCGCCGGTCGTCTTGACCGGGACGACGAGGGTGCGGACACCCGGACGCAGCACGCCGAGCTCGGCGCGGACGCGCTCCACCTGGGCCAGGGCCATGGGCGAGTCGCGGGAGACGATGCGGATCAGATCAGGGGCGGACATGTCGTACACGATAGTGCGTCGGAGCCGGACTCCCTCTCCGAACCGATGAGGTCCAACACACCTGCACGGGACGGGTGTTCGGGGTTCGGACGGGATACCGAGGAAGGCCCGCGCCCGGCCGCCCACTCAGCGCGTCGCGGCACCGCGGCGTCTGGCCGCGGAGCGCGCCACCGGGAGGCCCGCGGCTGCCAGGAGCAGCAGCACCCCGCACACGACGGCTGCCGTCCACGCGGTGCCGGTCCCGGCCGCCGCATGCCTCATGGCGTCGGCAGCAGGTACTCCCGTGAGGCTCAACACGGGTGCGGGGTGCTCCGGTTCGGGCCGGCCCGCCACCGTCTCCTGATCCCAGGTGACGACCTCGCCGTCGTCGTACTCCTGCCGCGCCACGAAGGCCAGTTCCGGCACCCCGGTGGGCAGTCGGTCGATGTGCACGACGAAGTCGGCTCCGTCCGCTCCGCCGATCTCCCCGCCGGACCAGCCGACGGTCCTGCCCTCGCTGCCGGTCGGCTCGACGGTCCAGCCCGTCGCCTGCTCGGCGCGCAGTCCTCGTACACCTTCCGGTGCCTCGATCCGTATGCCGACGGTCCGCGCGGACGCCTTCTCGTTCGGAACGTGGAACGTCAGAAGGGCGTCGGCCTCCCCCGGGGTCACCGCTCGGTCGGCGTGCACGTGCACATGGGCGAAGGCCGGAGTCGCCGTCACCAGGAGCAGTGCCGCGGCGAGAAGGGCCGCGGCCGCTCGGGCCGGGGGAAGGAGTTTCATGGTCGATTCCTCTCGGGGCGGAACGGTTGCGGCGCGGTGGCCGGGGCGTCCGGTCGGCGGGTGGGGATCCGTGTCACGCGGGCGGAGCGGCCGTGACCAGGGCCGCGGTGACGCCCAGCACGGCGGCCCCGACCAGCAGTTCGGCCAGCAGACCGCGTCTGAGGGTCCGGACGTGAGCAGCGTCCGGCGGAGCGGGGGGCGCCGGTGCGAGGAGGGTGAGCGTCGTGCCCGGCGCACCGCCCGTCGGCTGATGAAGGGGCAGTGGGAGGGTGGTGTTGTGGCGGACCCAGCGACGGGACATGCCGCCGAGCGCGACGATTCCGGCGACTCCGGTCGACTTCAGCAGGAGCAGCCGCCCGAACGGGGTGTCGAGGAGATGTGCGGTGGATCCCGTCTCCCGCCATGCCTGGCAGGTCCCCGTGACGACGAGGGCGACGACGGCGGTGAACGCCAGCCGCGAGAACCGGGGCAGCACGGCGGCCAGTTCGCCGAGGTGCGCGGGGCGCGACAGGACGGCCGCGACCAGCGCGAGCCCGCCCAGCCAGAGCGTCATGGCGGCCAGGTGGATCAGGTCGGCCGCCACCGCGAGCGGCGCGTAGCGGCCGTCGACGGCGTGGCCGGTCGTCGGCCAGGTGCCCCAGAGGACGACGGCCGCGGCCGTCACCGCCAGGACCAGCGGTCTGGCGGGCCTGTCCCGCCCGGCCCACGCGGTGGCCACCGCGGTCGCGGCGCCGAGCGCCAGAAGGGCGTAGAAGCGCACAGCGTAGGCCAGGTCGGCCGTCGCCGCGTGCTGATGGGAGCCCGAGCCGGACCAGGCTTCGGCCAGTGGCCGGCCGTCGGCCCAGACGGTGTGGACGGTCAGGACCCCGAGGGTGCCGGTCGCCAGCAGGCCGAGCCCGCCCCACACCAGGGCACGGCTCCTGCGGTCGCGCAGCCCGGCGGGCCACAGCCACAGCGCGACGAGCAGCACGCCCGGCCCCAGGGCGAGTCCCGCGTAGCCGATGCCCCGGAAGGCTCCGAGGAGCCGGCCGGTCCAGGCGCCGTCCGCACCGGCGGGGCGAGGCAGGACGCCGACGACGTGCGTGGCCGCGCCGATGGAGAACCGGTAGGTGCCCGCCACGGGATGTCCGTCGGCCGAGGTCACCTGCCAGGCCACGGAGTAGGTGCCCGCGTGCAGGCTTCCCGGCAGAGCGGTCCGCAGCGTCTGCCGGGGCCGGTCGTCGGGGTGGCCGCCGAGGTCCACCCGGCGCATGTGGTCGTCGAACACCCGCACCGCGTCGGCACCCGCGGTCACCGGGCCGCGGAACGTCAGCGCGACCTGGGCCGGCAGGCGTGACAGCGTCCGGCCGGCCGCGGGCTCGCTCTTCGACAGACCGGTGTGCGCGGCGGCCGGGCCCGCGCTCGCCGCCTGGAGGAACAACACGCACAGGACGAGGCAGACCATGGTGACGATACGGCGCATCCATTTCCCCCGGGTGCAGTGGTCGGACGGCACGTCCAGGGTTCCGCCCCGCCGCTGTCACCGGCAGCCTCGCCCTTGGGGGGTGCGACCCCCTCAAAACGAGGGGGTCATGAGCGCACCGGCAGCGTGGTGCGGACCTCGGTGCCGCCGCCGGGACGTGCGGTGACCGTGACCTCGCCACCCAGTTCGCTCGCCGTGTCCCGGATCAGCTGCAGTCCGAGATGGCCGGTGCTGCCGAGGGCGGTGCCCGGCCCCTTTCCGTCGTCCGTCACGACGACCAGCAGCCGGTCTTGGTCTCCCTTGACGTCGACCGACGCCCGGCCCGCCTCGGCGTGCTTGAGGACGTTGGTCACGCACTCCCGGGCGCAGCGGTAGGCGGCCGCCGCCAGGTCCGACCCCAGCGCCGCCCGGACGTCGACCGTCGTGGTGACGGCGATCCCCTCCCGGCGCAGGCGTTCGGCGAGCAGTTCGACCGCCTGCGCCAGTCCGTCGTCGGTCAGGTCCGGCGGGTAGATGTCCACCATCAGGGTGCGGAGCGAGCCGACGGCGCCGCGCAGCACCTCGGAGATCCTGTCGAGCATGCCGCCCGCCGCCGTCGCCGTGCCGGGCGGCAGGTCGGCCCGGACGGCTTCGAGTGCGTATCCGGCACCGGCGAGGTCCTGGACCACGCCGTCGTGGAGGTCGCGGGCGATCGCGCGGCGCTCGCGCTCGGAGGCGGTGAGGGCCTTGCTGAGCAGTCGGCTGCGCTCCGCGTCGGCCTGGCTGACCCGGCGCAGCAACTGCACTGAGACCGGGAGCTGGGCGACCAGCAGAAGCAGCAGTGCCAGGATCGAGAACGGTACGAGGGTCCGCATCAGCTCGCCGCGCGCGGTGGCCACCCGCTCGTCGGTCGAGTACACCTCCAGCGCCAGTCGCTCGCCGGAGGGCAGGTCCAGGGGGACGTACACCTCCACGAGACGGCTGTCGCCGTGAGGTTCGGTGATGTTCTCCTCGTCGGACAGGTCGGAGAGGTCCGCCCAACTGGCGTGCCGGTCGATGGTCTTGCGGACGTCGTCGTTGAGAGGGAAGGACATCCCGATGGCGTGGTGCTCGTTGGAGTAGAGCACCACGCCCTGCCGGTTCCACACCTTCACGCGCACGACGCCGGCCTCGCTCTGACGGGCCTGGACCGCCTCGTCGAGCTGCTCCCACGCGGTGCGGTCACCGCGGATCAGCCGGGGCATGACCGGCTTGAAGATCACGTTGCCCATGAGCTGCGCGGACCGGGCGGCCTCGGCGAGGGCGGTCCGCTTGGCGATCGACTCGGCGGCGAACACGGTGGCCGCACCGACGACCGTGAAGGCGCTCAGCCCGATCAGCACCATCGCGATCACCGCGTGCCGGACCGTTCTGCTGCCCCCCGAGTCCCGTGACGGGACGGTCCCGTCCCGGCCGGAGTTCCACACGCGGTCGCGGTCGGCCGCCGCGTGCCCGCGGTCAGTCATCGCCGTGTGCCTCGACGAGACCGAGCTGTTGCGCCTTCACCACGGCCTGGAGCTGTGAGCGCACCCCGAGCTTGAGGTGGATCGACTTCACATAGCCGCGGCAGGTGTTGACGCTGATCCCCAGAAGCCGTGCGATCGCCGCCGGGGCCAGCCCTTTGCCCATCAGGGTGAGCACCTCGGACTCGCGGGCCGTCAGGCTGACGACGGCGGGGGCGTCGGTGGCCGACGGTCGCGGCGGCTCGCCGAACATGGAGGCCGACACGAGCATCGATCCCTGCCGTACGTCGCGCAGGACACCCAGCATCTCCTCCAGGGAGCCGGACTTGGGCACGAACGCGCTCGCGCCGGCCTGTGCGGCGCGCACGACCCAGTCGGGATCGCGGTGCGCGGAGACGATCACGACGGTCGCGTCCGGTGTCGCCTCCCGGATCCGCCGGGTGACCTCGAGTCCGCTCTCCGAGCCGAGCGAGATGTCCATCACGACCATGTCGGGGCGTTCCCTGGTCGCCAGTTCGACGGCCGCCGCCCCTGTGCCCGCCCAGCCCGCGCAGTCGAAGTCCGGCTGGGATCCCAGAGCGAAGGCCAGAAGCTCCGCGAATGTCCGGTGGTCGTCGACGATCATCACGCGTGTCGTCGGCGCATCCTCCTGTCCCGGCATGTCTCCCCCCTCAGCGGACCGCCACCGTGGCCGGAACGCATATGCCATGCAACCACGGCGTGGATGAAGGGAACACATCCTGTGGAGAAATTGTGTCCTCCCAGGTCGGCGCACCCTCCGGTTCGGGCAGGCGACACCCCCGGTTTGGGGGTGGTTGTGAGGCCCGGGACGAGGCACCGTTGGACCATGCCGATTCGCCTGCTCGTCGTCGACGACCACCCGCTCGTGCGGGACACCTTGGCCGGCGCGCTCGGCCGCAGCCCCCTCGTGGACGTCGTGGGTGTGGCGTGCGACGGCGCCGAGGCCGTCGACGCGACGGCTCGGCTTCTGCCGGACGTGGTCCTCATGGATCTGGTCATGCCGGTCCTGGACGGGGCGGAGGCGACCCGAAGGCTGCTGGAACTCCGCCCGGGAACCAGGGTCGTGGTACTGACCTCCGCGGTCGGCGGCCGCCTGGAACGGGCGGCCCTGGACGCCGGGGCGGCGACGATCCTGCACAAGGACGCCGGGATCGACGCGGTGCTCGACGCCGTCGTGGAGGTCGCCCCCGGTGGTGTGAGCCCGTAGCGAGGGCGCGGGCCGGACCCGCGCCGCGGTCACGGTCTGCCGGGCCGCGGCCACCAGCGCAGGATCACCCGTCCGGTCACGTCGGTGACGGGGACCGGACCGAACTGGCGGGAGTCCACGGAGTGCCGGCGGTTGTCGCCCAGAACGAAGACGGTGCCGGACGGTACCCGTGCGGGCCCGTAGTACATCCCGTCGACCGTCCTCGGATCCACCGCCGGCTCCTCGACGGCACGGCCGTTGACCTCCAGAACCCCGTCCTCGATCGCGACCGTGTCTCCGGCCACCGCCACGACCCGTTTGACCAGGGTCGCGCCGGGGCCGTCGAACACCACGAGGTCGCCGCGCCGGGGCGGGGCTTCACGGTAGGCGCGGTCGTCGACGAGCAGATGGTCCCCGGACAGCAGTGTCGGCTCCATGCTCGTCGACTCGACCCGTACCGGCTCGACGAGAAGGCTGCCGACCGTCAGAGCCATGGCCGGCATCACGAGCAGAACGGTGCGCGCGACGACGGTCCGTCGTCGCGCGCACCGCCCCGGCCGTGTCACCCCGCCAGGCCGGTCAGCCTCAGCGTCCACAACACCGTCCCGATGGAGAGAAGTCCGTTGACGGCCCAGGTCCGTCCCCGGCCGGACAGGGCACGCACCAGCCAGGGCAGCGCGGCGAGCCGCAGGAGCAACGCGAGCGTCGCGAACGGACCGGCACGCAGGGGTTCGTCGCGCGGCCCGAGGGCCGTACCGCCGCGCACGGTGATCGCCTGCAAGCCGATGAGCAGTCCCAGGACGAGGACCGCGGACAGGACCGCGACCGCACGCGACGAGGTCCACAGCGAGCGGGCCAGGGCGAGTTGGACGACTGCCACAACCAGGAAGGGCAGTGACACGGCCAGGCCGTGCGCGAGGTTCTGCTGGAAGACCACGAGGTCCCCGGCGGCCGCGGCGAGGCAGAGGAGTGCTCCGACGCGACGAGCCGGAAGGTACGGGCGGGATCGCGGGCCCGGCACGGACGCGACCGTATCCGCGGGAGCCGCCTCAGTCGATGGAGTCATCGGCGTATCCCAGCGTCGGGGCGGGACCCGACTCGGCGGGGGCGGCGTACACGGGGTGGTGCCCGTCGGCCGGCGGGCCGACCCGGAACTGGGCCATCATGTCGTGGTCCTCGTGTACCAGGTTGTGGCAGTGAATCATGTAACGCCCGGTGTTCGGACCGAACTTGACCACCATGCGCACGGTCTCGTTCTCGCCGACGAACACGGTGTCCTTGCCGCCGAGTTCCCACGGCGAGGGCGGCTTGCCGTTGCGGTCCAGGATCCTGAAGTCGACCAGGTGCACATGGACCGGATGCCACCAGCCGCCGGACTTGTTCTCGAACTCCCAGATCTCGACGTCCCCCAGCGCCGGATCGGCCCAGACGTACTCGTAGTCGGAGGCCACCACGTCGGCCCAGGTCTTGCCGTTGACGGTCCAGATGCCGTCCTTGCGGATGAACTCGAACTTGCGCGTCTTCTTCGCCATCGCGGCCGTCAGGTCCATCGCCGGAGCGTTCGGGTTGAGCCGGTCCGGGATGCTGTTGCCGGACAGGTCGGTGGGATCACCCGCCACGTCGAAGGCCATCACGTCGCCGGTGGTGTCGAAGTCCTCGACGTTCGGCACGCTGAGGTTCCTCAGCACGACCCGCTGGCCGACCTTGTACTTGGCGAAGTCGATGATCACCTCGTAGCGTTCGGCGATCCCGTGCCGGTAGCTGGTCACCGAGCGGGGTTCGGGCATCAGGCCCGCGTCGGTGCCGATGAAGACGAACGGGTCGCCGGTGCTCAGCGTGAACTTGAAGCCTCGCGAGATCGAGCCGTTCAGGATCCTGAAGCGGTACTTGCGCCGCTCGACCTTCATCACCGGCCAGGGACGGCCGTTGACCAGGATCACGTCGCCGAAGATCCCGGAGTGCCCGCCGTCGTCGTACAGGAGCTGTCCGTCGCGGTCGAACATGGCGTCCCGGATGATCAGCGGCACGTCGTAGCGGCCGTGCGGGATCGGCAGCGACTGCTCCAGGGCGTCGTGCATCGTGTACATGGCTGCGAGGCCCATGTACGCGTTCTCGGCCGTGTGGTGCACGCCGTGGTCGTGGTACCACAGCGTGCGCGCGTCCTGGGAGTTCGGATAGTGGTAGTCCTTGTACTCGCCCGTCCGCGTCACGTCGCTCGCGTAGCCGTCGTACTCGGGCAGCGACGCCGAACCGTGCAGGTGCACCGAGGTCCACGACTCGTATCCGAGGCGCGGATGCACCCGGGGCAGCTCGTTGATGTGCCGCACCACGGCCGGCCGGCCGCGGGTGGCCCGGATCGTCGGGCCGCCGAACGTCCCGTCGTACGACCAGGTCTCGGTCTTCATGCCGGGCAGGATCTCGGTCAGGGCGCTGCGCATGGTGACCGTGTAGTAGTCGGTCGTGCTCGACCGCTTCGTCGGTACGGCCTCGGGCGGCACCGCGAACGGCACGGTGAACGGCTTCGGGAACCTGCTGACGGCGATCCGGTCCGAAGCCGTCTTCGCGCGCACGACGCGTTCGAACGGCAGCGCCAGGGCCGCCGACGCGAGGACGCCGTACTTCATCAGGTCACGCCTGGACAGCGCGTTGTCATGCATGTGTGGGTTCACCCCCATGGTGGGCCGCCGCGCCGGCGGCTAGGGCGCCCCGCTCTCCCCGTGGAGTCGCGGACGCCCTGGTCTTCTCGGAACTGGGGCGGGATGTGTCCTGGGACGTGTCCGCGAAGCCGCGGGCGCGACTTCGCGGACACCCCCTAGGCGTTCGGCACGGTCACCGGTCCCAGGACTCCGCCCTTGTCGGACGAGATGTAGACCGGGGACGGGTTCGTGGTCGCGGCGCTGCCCGACCGCAGACGCAGGCTCCACGTACCGTTGACGGCGCCCGCCGCCGCGGGCTGCACGATCACGTCGGTGGCGAAGACGGGGCCGGTCGGCGAACCTGAGCGCAGGGTCAGCGACGCCCCGGGAACGGACCCGGTGCCTTCGAGGCGCAGGTCTCCCGACTTCCACTTGGCGAGCGTGATCGCGAGCTTGTCGACGGCCGGTACCTTGGGGGTGACATCGACCGGCGTGGACGTGGCGCCCTTGCCGACGGAGTTCACCGCGACCACCGTCACGGCGTACTTCGTGTCGTTCTTCAGCCCGGTCAGCACCACGCTGGAGGCGCTGGCCCCGGCCGTGCTCGTGACGGCCGCGCCGGAGGCGGGCGTAGCGGTGATCTCGTATCCCGTGATCGGCGAGGTGCCGGGGTCCTCGGGCGCGGTCCAGCGGACGGTGGCGCTCGCGTTGGCACCCTGCGCGGTCACCGACCGCGGGGCACCCGGCGCCGTGGCCGACCCGAACGTGTACTTCTCGATGCGGGCGAGCGAGGCGTTGCCGGCCGGGTCGAAGGCCACGAACCGAAGGGTCCTGGCCCCGTCGGACGCCTTCAGGTCGAACGGCCCGGTGTACAGCGTCGCCGCGGGTCCCGTGGTGCCCGCCTCCAGCGGGTCGGAACCGTCGAGCGTGTAGTAGATCTCCGAGCCCGGCTCGTCGGCGGTGAGCGTGACCGCGGTGTCGGCGGTGTAGAAGCCGCCGGCGGGCTTGGCCGTGACGGTCGGCGGTGTGGAGTCGGCCGAGGGGGTGTCGCCCGGCAGTGCCGGCGGCCAGGACTCCCCCGCCTCGCCGAACGACCTCACCTCGACGCGCTTGCCCTCCACGGAGCCCGGGAGGGTCACCGAGGTCGCGTCCGGATCGTTGACCCGGACGCCCACCTCGCCCTGCACTCCCTTCTTGCTGAGCCGGTCGACGGCTCGCACGGTGTAGCCGAGGATCGGCGCCGCACCGGGAGTCGGCCGGGACGGAGTCCAGCTCACCGACGTCGTGTCGCCCTCCTCGTGCACCACGACGCCGGTGGGCGAGGCGGGCCCCTGCTGGACCGCACCGGCCGGGCAGCCGCCCATCCCGGGACCGCCCACCTCGCCGAACTCCGCGATCGTCACACCCTGGGTGTTGCCGTCGGGGTCCTGGTCCTGCCAGCTCGTCACGGTGTAGAGGCCCTCGGCGGCCACGGCCGCGGTGTCCTCGCTCAGGAACTTGTACGTGGCGGTGAAGGCGCCGTCGGCCACCTCCATGCCGGAGGAGTAGCCGCCCTTCGGCGCGTTCACCAGGCCGCCAGGAACGGCCCGCACATCGCGCCGTGCCACCTCGGTGTCCCTCAGAGCCGGTTCGATGATCCGCTGTTCCAGGAACGTCGGGTCGACGCCGGATCCGAGCCGCCCCTGGATCACCAGCGTGGTCGGGGTGGTCAGGGCCCCGCCGGTCACGCCGACGTCGAGGGCCGTGGCGTCGGCGGCGACCGCACCCCCGAATCTGACCGACACGACGTCACCGGCGCGGATGTCGGGAGTCACCTGAGGGCCGCCGCCGGCACCCCAGCACAGGCCGCCCGGGTGGTTCACCTCGATGGCCGGGTTGCCCGCCGAGATCGTGGCCGCCGACGCCATCGTGCCGGTGGCCGAACCGATGAGCCCGACGCGCGGGCGCTGCACCTCGATCGTCACCTGCTCCCCCGCGTGTTCGGAGAAGCCGTCGATCGAGACGAAGTCCCGGTCCGGAAAAATAGTGATGTTGTCCGGGAAGGCCGGAACGGCGGCGTGGGCGGTGACGGGCGCGACCGAAGCGCTGATCACCATGCCGGAGATGACGAGGCCGGCGGCGGTGACCTTCCGCCTGCCGCCGCCCCGGGCGAACTTGGTCATGACGACTTCCCCTCCTTGGCCGTACCCGGACCGGGCTGCGCCGGGCGGTCGGCGGCGATGAGCGGATGCCAGCGTGTCCAACTCGGCCGCGCCGCGGCAGCCTTGTCTTGGGCACCCGCCCATCCCCAATCTGGAGGGGTCGTCCTCATGCCTTCCCCGTCACCGGGGAAGGCGTGGGACTCTCAGCCGTCGTCGCCGCCGTGGCCGCGCCCGTGCCGGCCGCGGCCGCCGTCGTCACCGGCGTGATCGTCCCCGCGGTCGTCCTCCCCCGCACTCGGGTGGTCGTCACCGCTGGCGTCCCCGCCGCGGTCCTCCCGCACGTCCGGGTGGTCGTCACCTCCGACACGTGCGCCGTGGTCGTCCCCCGGGGCGTCGTCCTCTCCGCGGGAGCCGCGACCTCGGTCGTCCCCCACGTCATGACCCCCGCGGTCGTCCCCCACGTCGTGCCCCCCGCGGTCGTCTCCCGTGCCGTGCCTGCCCCGGTCGTCGGTTCCCGAGCGGACGCCGTGGTCGTCGCCCCGGCGGTCGTCGGCGTCGTGCCCGTCCAGGGTGACGGCGCCCGTGCGCATGTCGACGCGCACTTCACGGCGGACCTGGTCGGTGCCGACGATGTGCACCTCCCAGTAACCCGGGTGCTCACCGTCGAGTTCGACCTCGACGACGGTGCCCGGGTACTGCCTCAGCGCGGCGGCGGCCGCCTCGGCCGCCGTCAGGGCGGCCGACGACGGGGACGGTGCGGGTGCCGGCGACGCCGTGGCGGACGGCCGGTCCTCGGGACCGCCACCGTGCCGGTCGGTGCCTCCCGTCGCGAGCGCCGAGTACCCGCCGCCGCCGATGAGTACGGCGGTCACGAGCACGGTGGCGATGGAAGCGGTGCGCTTCATGTCGAGCCTCCCCGGCCGGAACTCCGCCCGGCCTGTGACGTATCTGTGTCCTGCCTGTTCGGTGACGCCCAAGGTGCCTGGGGGAAGCTGAAGGGGACCTGAAGCCACCTGAAGATCCCTTCAGGTTCCGTTTGGGAGACTCGGCACATGCGCCTGTTGATCGTGGAGGACGAGAGGCGGCTCGCGCTCTCGTTGGCGAAAGGCCTGCGGGCCGAAGGATTCGCCGTGGACGTCGTCCACGACGGGAACGAGGGCTTGCGCCTGGCCTCCGAGGGCGTCCACGACCTGGTGGTGCTCGACATCATGCTGCCGGGCCTCAACGGCTACCGCGTCTGCGCGGCCCTGCGCGCGGCGGGCCACGACACGCCGATCCTGATGCTCACGGCCAAGGACGGCGAGTACGACGAGGCGGAAGGTCTCGACACCGGCGCCGACGACTACCTCACGAAACCGTTCTCGTACGTCGTGCTGGTGGCGCGCGTGAAGGCGCTGCTGCGCCGCAGCGGTTCCGCCGGAGCCTCGCCGATCCTGCGGGTCGGAGGGCTCGTCGTCGACACCGCCGGCCGCCGGGTGTGCCGGGACGACACGGAAGTGACGCTCACCGCGAAGGAGTTCGCCGTGCTGGAACAGCTCGCGACACGGGCCGGGCAGGTGATCGGCAAGCCCGAGATCCTGGAGCACGTCTGGGACTTCGCCTACGACGGCGACCCGAACATCGTCGAGGTGTACGTCAGCGCGCTGCGCCGCAAGCTCGGCCCCGACACCATCCAGACCGTACGCGGCGCGGGCTACCGGATGACCGCCTCGTGAAGGGGCGGCTGCCGGGTTCGGTGAAGGCCACGATGGTCCTGTGGGCCACCGCCGTGGTGGCGGCCGCGCTGGTGGCCGCGGGAATCGCGGTGCTGATGTCCCTGCGGGTGAACCTCACCGAGCAGGCGCAGAGCGAGGCCAACGACACCGCCCGCAGGATCGCCCTCGGGGTCGCCACCTGGCGCGGGGGCGACACCCGGCTGGAGCTGCCAAAAGGCGCGCGGGACGGAATCCCGGTACAGGTGACGGACGAGAACGGCCGTCTGCTGGCCGTCGGCGATGGGCTGGAGAGCATCAGCGGCACCGGTGTGGGGGCCGTCCACGTGCCGCGGGCTCCCGCCTCGCCGGCACCTTCCCCGTCCGCGACCCCGGCGCCCGTCCCCGCTCCCGCCACACAGCTCGTCACCGGAACGGCCGACGACCACGGCCGTGGCCGGGACAGGAACAGGGGCGGCGACGACGACGCGTCGGATGACAGCACTTCGGGCAGCCGCGGCTCGGACGACCACGGCACGGACGACCATGGCACGGACGATCACGGCACCGCCGGCAGTCCGACGCCCCGGGCGAACGACCCGGCCATCGGGACCATCGGCGACACCGTCCAGGAAGGCTCCGGGCACGCGGTGGTCGACGGGCACAGTGCCCCGTACCGCTTCGCCACCATCAAGGCGACGGACCTCGGTGGTCGCACGGTGCTGGTCCACGCCGGTGCCTCGCTCGCGGCCCGCGAGAGCGCCGTCCGCAGCGCCGCGGTGGCGATGCTGGCGGGACTGCCGCTGGTCCTGCTCGTCGTCGGCGGCGTGACCTGGCTGGTGACCCAGCGCGCGCTCGCGCCCGTGGAGGGCATCCGGCGGGAGATGGCGGCGATCACCGCCTCCGAGGACCTGTCCCGGCGCGTGCCGGAACCGGCCTCGCGCGACGAGGTCGCCCGGCTGGCCCGTATACCACCAATGAGACGCTCACCGCGCTGGAGGCCGCCGTCGACCGGCAGCGCCGCTTCGTCGCCGACGCCTCCCACGAACTGCGCAGCCCCATCGCCTCGCTGCGCACTCAGCTGGAGGTCGGCTCGGCCCACCCGCAGTTGCTGGACGTGCCCGGGGCGGTCAAGGACACCGAGCGGTTGCAGCACCTCGCGGCCGATCTGCTGCTGCTCGCCCGGCTGGACGCCGGGGAACGGCCGGGTCAGGGGCTGCTCGACCTCGGCGAGCTGGTCCGCGAGGAGACGGAGTGCCGTCCGGCCGACCGTACACCGGTGTCCGTCCACGTCGCCGGACCCCTCCGAGTGACGGGCTCCCGCGGACAGTTGGTCCGTGTGATCGGCAACCTCCTGGACAACGCGCAACGGCACGCGCGAAACGAGGTCGTCGTACGTGTGGAGGGGCAGGGCGATCGCATCGTGCTCACCGTCGCGGACGACGGCGGTGGTGTACCGGAGGCCGAACGTGAGCGGATCTTCGAGCGGTTCGTACGGCTGGACGACGCCCGGGCCCGCGACGACGGCGGCGCCGGCCTCGGCCTGGCCATAGCCCGTGACGTGGCCCGCCGCCACGGTGGCACGCTCACCGCGGGCAGGGCGCCGTCCGGGGGCGCGCTCTTCGAACTGTGCCTGCCCGCAGCGCCCGCCCAGCCCCGCGCGGACCACGCCTGAACCGCCGAAGCGTCGCGAAACATGTCCGGAACGCCGGATCACCGCACCTCAGCGTGTTGTCGGCAACAGACCTCGCGTGAAACAAGTCACGGGTGCGCGCTGTGCCGAACAGCCAGGTCCACCATGTAAGTTCCTGCGTCCAAGGGGCGTGGACTCCCCCTGATCACCCATACGTGCCTGCATATCTGCGCCCCCTGAGGGAGACATCACCATGCCCGCAGAAGAATCGGCCCATCACCCGCCCCAGCGCATCGGAGTGGTGGCCGAGTCCACTCCAGGGGAGACCCGAGTGGCGGCGACGCCCGCCACCGTGCGCCAGTTGGTGGGGCTGGGCTACGAGGTCGTCGTCGAGTCGGACGCCGGTACGGCGTCGGGCTTCACGGACGGCGCCTACGGTGAAGCGGGGGCACGGATCGGCGACGCCTGGCAGACGGACGTCGTCCTCAAGGTCAACTCCCCGTCGTCGAGTGAGATCGCCCGCGTGCCCGACGGGTCGACGCTGATCGGGCTGATCAGTCCCGCCCAGCGGGCGGACCTCCTCGCGGAGCTCGCGGAGCGGCCCATCACCGTGCTGGCCCTGGACGCGGTACCGCGGATCTCGCGCGCGCAGTCCATGGACGTGCTCAGCTCCATGGCCAACATCGCCGGCTACCGGGCGGTCATCGAGGCGGCGCACGTGTTCGGCCGCTTCTTCACCGGCCAGGTGACGGCCGCGGGCAAGGTCCCGCCGGCGAAGGTGCTGGTGGCCGGCGCCGGTGTGGCCGGTCTGGCCGCCATCGGTGCCGCCTCCAGTCTCGGCGCGATCGTCCGGGCCACCGATCCCCGGCCCGAAGTGGCCGACCAGGTGCGCTCCCTGGGCGGCGAATACCTCGCGGTGGACGTCGCACAGGAGGAGAGCACCGACGGCTACGCCAAGGCGACCTCCGCCGACTACGACCGCGCGGCGGCCGAGCTGTACCACGGGCAGGCCAAGGACGTGGACATCGTCATCACGACCGCCCTGATCCCGGGCCGCCCCGCCCCGCGCCTGCTCACGGCGGAGGACGTGGCGGCGATGAAGCCCGGCAGCGTCATCGTCGACATGGCCGCCTCCCAGGGCGGCAACGTCGCGGGAACCGTGGCCGGCCGCACCGTGGTCACGGACAACGACGTCACCATCATCGGGTACACCGATCTCGCGTCCCGGCTGCCCACCCAGGCTTCCCAGCTCTTCGGCACCAACCTGGTGAACCTGGTCAAGCTGCTGACGCCCGGCAAGGACGGCCGTCTGGTCGTCGACTTCGACGACGTGGTCCAGCGTGCGGTGACCGTCGTGCGCGAGGGTGAGATCACCTGGCCTCCGCCGCCCGTGGCCGTCTCGGCCCAGGCCCCCTCGCAGCCCGCCCCCGCGGCGGCGGTCGCGGAGCCGAAGGAGCCGCGGCTCACCCCGACGGGCCGGCTCGCCCTGATCGGCGCCGGCATGCTGGCGATGTTCGGCCTGGTCGCCTTCGCCCCCGCGCAACTCGCCTCGAACTTCACGGTATTCACTCTGGCGGTGGTGATCGGCTACTACGTGATCGGCAAGGTGCACCACGCGCTGCACACGCCGCTGATGTCCGTCACCAACGCGATCTCCGGGATCGTGGTGATCGGGGCTCTGCTCCAGATCGGGCACGAGAGCGCGGTCGTCACCACGCTCTCGTTCATCGCGATCCTGCTGACGAGCGTGAACATCTTCGGCGGCTTCGCCGTCACCCGTCGCATGCTGTCCATGTTCTCGAAGGGCTGAGCCGCCATGACGTCAACCACAGCCTCCCATGCCGCGGACCTGGTCGCCGCCCTGCTGTTCATCCTCAGCCTGGCGGGACTCTCCCAGCACCGCACCTCCCGCGCCGGTGTCGTGTACGGCATCGCCGGGATGGCCCTCGCCCTGGTCGCCACCGTGGTTCTCGCGGCACAGAGCATCACCGCCGGCGCGGTCACCCTGATCGTCGTCGCGATGGTGCTGGGCGCCGCGATCGGCATCTGGCGGGCACGGCAGGTCGAGATGACCCAGATGCCCGAACTCATCGCCGTGCTGCACAGCTTCGTCGGCCTCGCCGCGGTGCTGGTCGGCTGGAACAGCTACCTGGAGGTCGAGGCGCACGGGGACGCGCAGCGGCACGTCACCGCGGACCTGCTGGGCATCCACCACGCCGAGGTGTTCATCGGCATCTTCATCGGCGCGGTCACCTTCACCGGCTCCATCGTCGCGTTCCTCAAGCTGTCGGCGCGCATCAAGTCCCGTCCGCTGGTCCTGCCGGGCAAGAACGCGCTGAACGTCGCGGCGCTGGTGGCGTTCGTGGCCCTGACGGTCTGGTTCACGATCACTCCCAACCTCGGCCTGATGATCGCCGTGACGGTGCTCGCGCTCGTCCTGGGCTGGCACCTGGTCGCCTCGATCGGCGGCGGCGACATGCCCGTCGTCGTCTCCATGCTCAACAGCTACTCCGGCTGGGCCGCGGCGGCGGCGGGCTTCCTCCTCGACAACAACCTGCTGATCGTCACGGGCGCGCTGGTCGGATCCTCGGGCGCCTACCTGTCCTTCATCATGTGCAAGGCGATGAACCGGTCCTTCATCTCGGTCATCGCGGGCGGGTTCGGTATCGAGGCTCCTTCCGGCGGGGACGAGGAGCAGGGCGAGCACCGTGAGATCCACGCGCAGGAGGTGGCCGACCTTCTCGTCCAGGCCCGGTCCGTCGTCATCACTCCCGGGTACGGCATGGCGGTGGCCCAGGCGCAGCACCCGGTCGCCGAGCTGACGCGTCAGCTGCGGGAGCGCGGTGTGGAGGTCCGCTTCGGCGTCCACCCCGTGGCGGGCCGTCTGCCCGGACACATGAACGTGCTGCTGGCCGAGGCCAAGGTGCCGTACGACATCGTGCTGGAGATGGACGAGATCAACGACGACCTCTCCGACACCTCGGTCGTCCTGGTCATCGGTGCGAACGACACCGTCAACCCGGCCGCGGAGGAGGATCCCACGAGCCCGATCGCGGGCATGCCGGTGCTGCGGGTGTGGGAGGCGGAGCAGGTCGTCGTCTTCAAGCGCTCCATGGCCTCCGGTTACGCGGGGGTCCAGAACCCGCTGTTCTTCCGGGAGAACAGCAGCATGCTGTTCGGCGATGCCAAGCAGAGCGTCGAGGACATTCTCCGCGCACTGCCCTCCGACCCCCGCTCCCAGACATCGAGCGAGGCGGCCCTGGCCCGCTGACCCCGACAGACCGGACACCCGGCCTCCACCTCACGGGGCCGCGTCACCGGCCTGCGCCTTCCGTGAGTTGAACCCCGGCCCCGGTCCGGCTGCCGTACGAGGCAGCCGGACCGGGGCCGTGGTGATCAACCCCCGTCCATGGTGCTCAGGCGATGCGGGCTCCGGTGCCGCTGACGTGGACTCGGGGGTCGCCCGGGCGCAGTGTCACCGTGAGTTCTCCGGGGCGGCCCACGTCTTCGCCCTGGTGGAGGGTGAGGACGGCGTCCTCGGGGGCGAAGCCGAGGTCGCGGAGGTACGCGCCGAACGCGGCGGCCGCCGCGCCGGTCGCCGGGTCCTCGACGACACCGCCGACGGGGAAGGGGTCACGGACGTGGAAGACGGTGGCCGACTCGCGCCAGACGAGCTGGACCGTGGTCAGGTCCATGCGGTGCATCAGGGCTTCTAGGCGCGCGAAGTCGTACGCGAGATCCGCGAGGCGGGCGCGCGTCGCGGCCGCGAGGACGAGGTGGCGGGCACCGGCGTACGCGATGCGGGGCGGAAACGCCGGGTCGAGATCGCCGGCCGGCCAGTCGAGAGCGGCGAGCGCCTCCGTGAGGTCGGCGTCGGCGATCTCCTCGATGTGCGGCTCGACGCTGGTGAGGGTGGCCCGGACGGTCCCGTTCTCCTGGGTCACCTCCACCGGCACGGTGCCAGCTCGTGTCGCGAACACCAGCTCCCCGGGCCCGATCCGCTCGGCCAGCGCGATGGCGGCGGCGACGGTGGCGTGGCCGCAGAACGGCACCTCCACCTTCGGGCTGAAGTAGCGGATGCTGTAAGCACGTCCCGCAGGGCCATCGAGGTCCTGCGGAGGCGCGGTCAGGAACGCGGACTCCGAGTAGCCGAGGTCGGCGGCGATGGCCAGCATGTCGCTGTCGTCCAGGGCGGAGGCGTCCAGAACGACTCCGGCGGGATTTCCGCCGCCGGGGGTGCTGGAGAAGGCGGTGTAGCGCAGTACCTCGGCGTGCGGCGCATTCGTTGTCATGATCGTGGAACGTGGCGGCACCCGGTGGCTATTCCGGGCGCCCGCGTTGCCGTCACGGGGACCGACGCCAAGGGGAGCCGGGTTCAGGCCAGTTCCAGCGCGCCCACCGTCTGGTCTCCGCTGGTCTCTCCGGTCGGCCGGAATCCGAGCGTCAGATAGAACGCGCCGGGGCCGTCCTCTCCGGGATGCCAGGTGGTGATCAGCCGTGTGCCTCCTCGGCGCCTGATCTCGTCGGCCACGGACCGCACAGCGAAGCGTCCATAACCCCGGCCCTGCCTTCCGGCCGCGATGTTGAGGCGCCACAGTCCGGAACGGACGTCCGTGCCGTCGCCGGTCCAGTCGATGTCGAAGAAGGCCATGAGGAACCCGACGACCTCGTCGCCGTCGCAGATGAGCCGGGGCCAGGCGATGCCGGGGTGGACGTACGCCTCGGCGAGCGACTTCACGACGGGTGCCACCGCGTGCTCCTGGTCGGGCCGGACCCTCAGGCCGACGGCGGCCTCGAAGTTGTCAGGAGTGATCTCTTGCAGGTGCGGCGAAGCGGGCATGGCCGAACTCTATGCGGGCGCTGCCCGAACCGCTTCTGGGTTTACGCGGGCACGCATGCTGCCTCACCGGAGACCGGCCTCAACCCTTAGTTTCCTCAAGGAGACTTGCGCCTTCGGCGCCACACGTACAGGGCCGATGCGACGGCGGTCAGCGCGATGACGACGGCAGCGCTGATGAAGAAGCCGGGAGTTGCCCAGGCAGGGCCCGGCCACACGGACACGGCGACGTCCGCCACGTCGTCGGTCGGTGTCGTGTCCCGGCTGGGGCGTGCCGGGTCCCCGTCCGAGACGCTGACATGGCCGCCGGGACCGGCGCCGTCCCTGTCGATGCGGAGGGTGAAGGGGAAGGTCGTCGTGGCCCCCACCGCCTCGACGCGAGCCGTGCACACGTACCTTCGGGCACGCGGCTGCTTCACGGACGCCTCGGCCAAGGGTGTGCCGTCGGCGGTGACGGCCCGGCAGTCCTGGTCGATCACCTCCTCGTCCTTCTCGAAGAGGTACGGCGACTCCACGACAGTGGTGCCCTCGGGCACCGTGAAGACGACCTTCACGGTGGCCGGCAGCGAGCCAGGACCGTTGTTGCGCACGCCTATCCGCACCCTGGCACGGCTGCCGACGGGGCCACGGGCCGTGTCGCCGACTGCCGCGAGCTGACTCCGGTTGCGCACCGCCACGGGCAACGTCAGCACCTGTCGCCCGTCCCCGGCCTTGCCCGTCACGGCGGGGTCGGCCTTCGTCGCCGGGACGAGACGCAAGGGCGTCCCGGTTCCGGGCCGGTACCTCGACGCGATCTCCTCCGGGGGCAC
This sequence comes from Streptomyces sp. NPDC001914, assembly GCF_042891215.1. NCBI lineage: Bacteria > Bacillati > Actinomycetota > Actinomycetes > Kitasatosporales > Streptomycetaceae > Streptomyces > Streptomyces sp. NPDC001914. Next base: position 176,516 of record NZ_JBIASW010000014.1, on the reverse strand, counting down.
GTAGTCGGTGCCGATGGCGTCGGCTCGGAAGTCGACCGTGGGATAGCCGGCGTCCCGTTCGGCTCGCAGGCGTTCGCGGGCTCCGAGGCTGTACGACCCGCCGGGCGGAATGACGTCGTCGTCGCCGAGGAGCCGGCACCACGCCAAAGAATCCCCCTGATAACGGCAGTTGCGGTGCCGGTCGAGGAAGGTGACGCCGTCTCGGGCTTCCATGCGCAACGACACTCCGCGTGCGGGCACGTCACCGAGATTGCGTACGGTCAGGCGAACCGCGAGACTCCCGCCGGGTTCCACGGGTCCCGGATCGGGGCGCAGGGCGACCCTCAGCTCCGGTCGGCCGACCACGATGCGGGAGAGTCCGGTGACGGGCCGGAGGCCGGGTGCGGTCACGCGGTATCGCAGCACCCCGGAGTCGCCTGCTTTCGCGCCTTTCGCGGGACTCAGATGGAAGGCCTGGATGCCCCCCGCGCCTGTCGAGCCGGCCTGGGTGTCGCAGTGGAACACGGGCAGGTGGACCACACAGTCGTCGAGTGCCCGCCTGACGGTGACGATGCCTTCCAGATCGCCGGCGTCGAAGGTGATCCTCAGCCCGACCGTCGTTCCGTCGGCCGACCTCTCTCGGACGCGCAGGTCGGACGCGGCCTGCTGCGGGTCCCGTGAGACGTAGAAGACCGAGGGAGCGACGAGCTCCACCCCGGCTCCCCCGCTCGCGGAGCACCCGGAGAGGACGGAGATCATGGTGGTAAGTGCAAGCAGGAGGACGACGGCCGCCCGCTGTGAACGGCCGAACCGGCTCGCTTCCCGCCTCAACTCCCCACGGGGGCAATGGTCCAGCCTCATCGCACGCATGGCGACCACACTCCCCGACCGAGATCACGTCCACGCGTCACTCCGGTCACGGGGTGCCGAGCACGGCAAGGCCTCACACCTGGCCCGAGATGCGGTCGGCCTCGTCGTGCCCCCGCTCCCCCAGGTAGCGGTCACGGAGGCGGGCGAAGGCGGTGCGGCTCGGGCGAAGCGGTAGGAAGTCCCTGATCCGTTCGGCGCATTCGCGCGGGCTCGACCGGCTGGTGTCGCATTCCAGGTCGTAGTCGCCGTGACGGTGTACGAGGTCGTACTGGTGCGCGGCCAGGCCCGGCGGGCGGTCTCCGCGCGCCTGTTCCCGGCGGACCAGTTCCTCCAACGGACAGTGGACGCCGACGAACAGCACATCCTCGGCGGGAAGGACCGACAGGCAGTCGAGCAACCGCCACCGTTCGCTGAGCACATGGTCCACGATGACGTCGTTGCCGACTTCCGCCATCGCCGCGATCGAACGGTGGAAGCCCATCCTCGTCCGCCGCAGCGCGGTCTCCAGTTCCTCCTCGCCGAGGGTTCGCTTGGTGCGCATCGCGTTGAAACCGTCCACCGCGAGATGGAAGAAGACCCCGTCGTCGAGGACATCCAGCAGTTCGCGGGCGACGCTCGACTTGCCCGAACTGGACGTGCCGTTGAGGAAGATGATGCGGCCGGCTGTCATGCCGTCATGATCACACGGACCGCGGTTCCGGCGGTGCGCCCACGTCCCGCCGTCGAGTTCGGCACAGCCCGTCGAGTTCGGCACAGGTCCGTCGTGTCCCGAGAAGGGTGCCGCGTCGGGAGAGGAGTGCCGCAGTATCCGGAGAGGGATGCCGCGGTACTCAAGGCTGGACACGAGGTGAGGTGAGTAGGGGTACTCATGTGAGGTGGTGATCGCGGACCGAATGATGACGGGCATGCGATCGATCCTTGTCACGAAGTCCCTGCTGGCCGCCACGCTCGGCTGTCTGGTCCTGTCCGCCTGCGGCACCGAGAACCCCGCCGCCTCCGCCGGCCATGCCCCCTCCGCCGCGACGGTTCACCCGGCGAATCGGCACGAGCAGTCACCAGCGGGCAGTCCGGAGGCGCGCTTCCTCGAGCTGATCGGCAGCGTCATGGAGACATGCGCCCCGAACACCCCCGAGGACATGTACGCCTCGGACGAGCAGGACGGTTCCCCGGCTCCCCAGCCTGAGGACCTGCTGGACGAACAGGGCACGGAGACCCCGAGATACGGCCCCGGCCAGACTCCGCCAGGGGTCCCGGATGCCGATGGCGGCATCCCGGTGCCGCTCCCGTCCGACGTTCCCGAGCCGCCGAAGTCGACCGTCACCAGCCGTCCCGGGCCGACCCGTGAGGTGCCGCTGACCGAGGTCGAGAGGTGCAACGGCACCGAGCACGCGCGGCGCATCACCTCGGCGTTCCAGGGCACGACGGTCAACGGCTACCAGGACCTGCGCGACGGACTGAAGCGTCTGGACTACCCCGGCTCGCGGATCCACCGCATGCCCGGGCGCGCCGGCGCTCCCCGGGTGCGGCTCGACCTGCGTTTCATGGGCGGCCGGCTGGTCCTGGAGGTCACCGGCACCGGCACCGGCGTCACCGTCGAACAGTTCGGGGCACCGGAGACGGAGGACGTGCAGGTGACCGACGTCGAGCGCGCGGCGTAGCGGAGCGCCGGACTTGCGGTGTCGTGCGCCTGGAAGAACCGGCACCCGCGCCGAAGCCGCGTGACCGACGGGCCGCGGCGCGGACCTCCTAGAGTGGTCCGTCGTGAGCCACGATTCACCATTTCCAGGGAGCACCGAGACGACCCGGCCCGACGGACGGGTCGAACGGGGCAACCGCACACGGCAGTTGGTGCTGCGCCGAACCGTCGACATCGCGTCCGTCGAGGGGCTGGAGGCACTGTCCGCGGGACGCCTCGCGACCGAACTGGGTCTCAGCAAGAGCGGGGTGTTCGCGCTCTTCGGGTCCAAGCAGGAACTTCAGCTCGCGACCGTACGCGAAGCCGGGCGGATCTTCGCCGAGCAGGTGATCCGGCCCTCGGAACAGGTCCCTCCCGGCATCGGGCGAGTATGGCGGCTGTGCGAGTCGTGGCTCGACTACTCGCGCGGGCGCGTCTTCCCGGGCGGCTGCTTCTTCTACGGGGTCATCGCCGAGTTCGATGCCCGGTCGGGGCCGGTGCACGACGCGATGGTGTCGGCCCACCAGGCGTGGACGACCCTGATGGAGCGCACGCTCGACGAGGCGCGCGTGGGCGGCGAACTGCGCACGGACATCGATGTCCCCCAACTCGCCTTCGAAATCGTGGCGTTGATGGAGGCGGCCAACGCCGCCTCGGTGCTGCACGACGAGGAGACCGCCTATCACCGGGCCCGGGCGGGCATCGCGGACCGGCTGCGGAACACCTCGACGGAAGGCATGTCATTGCCCCGAGGGCGCTGACCCCCGGGACGACAACCGGATCCCGACTCACGAGCTTTCTGCGGCCGGGAAAACAAATTGAACGACCGGTCGCACAGTTTTACGGTCGGTTCATGACTGTCACCGGAGCGGACATCGTCGGGCTCGACCGGATCGCCGTGCACGAGGCTGTACGGGTGGTTGGACGGGCAGAGAAGGCCGACTGGGACCGGGACACTCCCTGCGCGGGGTGGAACCTTCGGCGGCTCGTGGCGCACATGACCGCGCAGCACCTCGGGTTCGCGGCGGCAGCACGTGGAGCGGGCCTGGAGGCGGCCCACTGGCAGGAGCCGCGGGACATGGACGAGCCGGCCCGCGTCCACCGGGCGGCCGCCACGACCGTCCTCGCGGCCTTCGCCGAACCCGGCGTGACAGAGCGCGAGTTCGCCCTCCCGGAACTGGGCGGAAGCTTTCCCGGACGGCAGGCCGTCCGCTTCCACTTCATCGACTACGTGGTGCACGCCTGGGACGTCGCCGCGACGCTCGGCGTGGGCCTGGAACTCTCCGACGACGTCCTCGCCGCGGCGCTCGCCATGGCCCGCCGGATTCCCACCGATCCGGCCGTCCGCGGCCCCGGCAGCGCCTTCGCCCCGGCACTGGACGTGCCCGGCGGATCGAACGCGCTCGACGAGACGCTGCGCCTGCTGGGCCGGGACCCGAGCAGGTGGACCGTAGCGACCTGAACGGCCGGTGGGGAGGTGTCGGGCAGCGGTCCCCGGTTGACCTTGACACGGTGACAAGCCTTTCACTGCGTGCCCAGGAGGTGGTCTCCATGACGATCACGAAACAGGGCCCGGACCCGGACACGAGCACGGACCACGACACGGCTGCGGATGCGGCACCGGACGCGGCTGCGACATCGGGCGCGACTGCGACACCGGGCACGACTGCGGCGGTCGCTGCAAACGCGGCCCGGATGCTCCGAGGCCTGGGGGACGGCAGTTCTTCCGTGCGGTTGCGGGCCGCGCTCGCGGTCGGCTCGGCGCCCGACCCGGGCTTCGTCGCCGGCCTCGTCGAGCGAAGCGCGGTCGAGCCCGAGTTCTTCGTCCGCGACATGCTGACCTGGGCACTCACGCGTCATCCGGTGTCCCTGACACTCCCCGCTCTGCTCGCCGAGGTCCGGGCGGACCGGGCACAGGCCAGAAGTCAGGCCCTGCACACGCTGTCCAAGATCGGTGACCGGCGGGCGTGGCCGGCGATCACGCCGGCCCTGCTGTCCGACGCCGACGACGAGGTGGCGCGGAGCGCCTGGCGCGCCGCGGTCGTGCTCGTGCCCGCGGGTGAGGAGGCCGGGCTGGCGGCGGAGCTGGCCACACAGCTCGGGCGCGGCGGGCGGGAGACGCAGCTGAGTCTCAGCCAGGCGTTGGTCGCGCTGGGGGATGCGATCGAGCCGGTTCTGCTTGCCGCGGAGACCGCGCCCGACCAGGGCGTCCGTACGCACGCGCTCGCCACCCGGCGACTGCTGAGCGATCCGGACGCCGGATTCGCGTGGGCGATCGAGGAGGCGAAGCGCGTCGCGGTCCTCGACGGGCCCGGTCAGGAGGGACGATAGGGCGTGTTGATCGGTGAGGTGGCGCGACGGTCCGGTGTCAGTGCCCGCATGCTGCGGCATTACGAGTCCCTCGGTCTGGTGCGCCCCTCGGGGCGGACCGGCTCCGGCTACCGGGAGTACTCCGGGGACGACATCCGGCGGATCTTCCATGTCGAGAGCCTTCGTTCGCTGGGGTTGTCGCTGCGTGAGATCGGGCGCGCGCTCGACGATCCCGGCTTCGCGCCGGCGTCGCTGGTCGAAGGTCTCATCGATCAGACCCGCGAACGCATCACGGCGGAGACCGAGTTGCTCACGCGGCTGCGCAGGATCCATGCCGCCGAGCCCACCGACTGGGAGGACGTCCTCCAAGTCGTCGCGCTTCTCCAGGCGTTGGCCTCCAAGAGCGCCGACGCCCGGCAGCGCGCCGCCCTGTCGTCGGCCGGCGAGGTTCCGGTGCCCGTGGAGGCCCTGGTCGAGGCAGTGCTGAGCGAGTCGGAGCCGAACGTCGCCGGGGCCCTGCGCTGGGCCCTGGCACGCTCCGGCGACCGCGGTCCCGCGCTGCTGGCGGAGGGCCTGGCCTCACCGTCGGCCGCGGTACGGGAACGTGCCGTTCAGTCGCTCGCCGAGATGCCCGGCGAGGAGGCCACCACCTGTCTGCGTGGGGCCCTCGCGCACCCTGACTCCGTGGTCCGCGGGCACGCGGCCCTGGCGCTCGGGGCACGCGGTGAGGCCGAGGCCGTCCCGACACTCCTCGACATGATCGTGGAGGGACGCAACGACACCGACGCGGCGGACGCGCTGAGCGTGCTGGCGGGCGACACCGCCGCGGCGGACCGGCTTGCGGACGCGCTTCTCGACCGTCTCGCCCGCCCCGCCACGGGGGCGCCCGCGCGCGGACGGCTGACCCAGGCCCTGGCGGGCATCCCGGGGACGAGGACGTCGGACGCGCTCGTGGAACTGTCGAAGGATCCGGACCGAGCCGTCGCCCTGACCGCGGCCTATCTCCTCCACCTGCGCGACACGCGCTGATGTCCGTCCGTGCGGCGATGTTCCGTACGGCACAATCACGGCATGCTGAGCGTCGGTTCCGTCGTCATCGGTGTGTCGGACGTGCCGCGAGCGGCCGCCTTCTGGACGGAGGCCCTGGGTTACGTCCCGCGCGACGAGCCGGAGGACGACTGGGTGGTGCTGGTGCCCGCTGACGGAGCCGGGGTGCGGCTGTCACTCGGCCTCAGCGAGACGCCCGTACAGGAGCACCCGCGGATCCACCTCGATCTGTACGCCGGGGACGCCGCCGACCAGGCCGCCGAGGTCGAGCGGCTGGTGTCCCTGGGCGCGCGGCGCGTCGACTGGGATCACTATCCGGACGACGCCGACTTCGTCGTCCTCGCCGATCCCGACGGCAATCGCTTCTGCGTGATCGACACGGGGCAGCACTGACGGGGTGTCCGCGCGCTGAGCCGGTCGCTCCCCGTCGGGGCTGCTCGTGGGGCGTCTACGGCCCGACGGTACGGCGGACCGTCTCGAAGCCGACCACCTCGATACGGGGTGTGCCGTCGACGTCCCGGGTGAGGAGCACCTTGCTCCCGACGAGCAGTCCGCCGGTCACCACATAGCTGCCGTCGGGCAGGATGCCGAGCGGCAGGGTGCGGGGGCCGAGGTGGAGGCTCAGGTTCCGTCCGTCGCGCGTGAGGCGGTATCCGCCCTCGTAGTAGCCCAGGTACGGTGCGGTGGCGCCCGGGTCGGTCGGCGCGGTCTGCCGGCCGAGGGCGCGCAGGTCCTCAAGGGCGGCGAGGTAGGCGGCGTGGGCCTTCGCCGGGACGCCGTTGTTGAGGCCGAACCGTTCGCTCAGCAGAAGGTTGAGGACGTAGAGGTAGAAGTAGGGTCCTGTCGGGGTCGGGTTCATGGCGTTGAGCACGACGAGTCCGAGGTCACGTTCGGGCAGGAACCCGATGTACGAGGTGAAGCCGTCGATTCCGCCGTTGTGCCAGATCAGCGAGGTGCCGTCGCGGAACCGGTTGCGGATCCAGCCCATCCCGTATCCGGACGTGGTGACGTCCGGGTCGAACTCCGGCGAGACGGGGACCGGGATGTGCGGCTTCCAGCACTCGGCGAGGTTCTTGGCCGACACCACACGGCGGCCGTCCACGGAGATACCGCGCCGCAGTTGCAGACGGACGTAGGCGGCCATGTCGTCGAGTGAGGCGAGCGTGCCGCCGGCCGGGGCGTAGCTGCCGACCGGCCCGTAGGCGAGCGGCGTGTTGGCGCCGGTGAGGTCGGGTACGTAGCCGCGCATGAAGTCGGTGACCAGTCCCCGGGGGTCGTCGGCGATCCGGGCGCCGGTCATGCCCGTCGGCCCGTACACCCTGCTCCTCATCTCGTCGGCGAACGTGCCGGTGAGGTCGTCGCCGGTCACGCCGGAGGCGAGCAGGGGGAGGTAACCGCCCACGGAGTAAACCGTGTTGTTGTAGTGGTAGCTGGTGTCGGGCGGCGCCACCACCGGGAGGGTGACCAGCGACCGGAGCAACTGCGGTGCTGTCGGGTCTCCTTCGTGGAGGCCGGACAGGGCGGTCGGTTCGTCGATGCCGGTGGCCATACCGAGCAGGTCGCGGACCTTCAGGGAGCGCGTGAGCCGATCGGTCGGGGCCCTGAAGCCCGGCCAGGCGTCCACGGCCCGCTGGTCCCAGGCCAGTTGGCGCCGGTCGACGTAGGTCGCGGTGAGCAGCGAGGTCATCGACTTGGTCGTGGAGGCGACGAGGAACCGGGTCGACGGGGTGACCGGGATGCGGCTCTCGATGTCGCGGACGCCGAGCGGCAGGGTGAGCAGTACCCGGTCCCTGCTGACCACGGCGACGGCCCCGCCGGCCAGGCCCATGGCGGCGAACTCGTCCCGCACCCGGGCGGCGAATCCCTGCCAGCCGTTCGCCGCCACCGATGGCGCCGCTCCCGCCGCGTCGGCCGGGGTCGGCCGGACGCCCAGTCCCGCGGCCAGGCCCGCCGCCATGACTCCCCGGATCGCGGTCCTGCGTGTCGTGCCGGTCGACTTGGCGGCACGCGCGGTGTCGAGCCCCATGGGCGTTCCCCTCATTGCAACGGGCGGAAGATGAAGTGCTGTCGGGCGGTGCGGTGGCGGGGCCGTCCCGGCGCGGCCGAGGTGCGCGGCCCCGCCGCCGTCCTCGTTCCGTCAGCGGCCGTCGATGACGAGGTACTGTCCCTGCGCGTCGTAGTCGACACGGCAGGTCAGGTTGCCCTCGGCGGCGCACGCCGGCTTCACCTTGCCGTCCGTCTCGACGGTCGCCGTGACGCGGACCTGCCCGGCGTCGCCCTCGGAGCGGTACAGGGCCGTGGAGGGACCGTCGATCGGGACGATGACGCTGTAGTTCGGGTAGATGACGGCGGGGTATTCGCCGCTGCCGTCCTGCGAGGCGAGCCGCACTCCGTCGAACGGCAGGCGGCTGCCCGAGATGATGCGTACCGCCGCCGTGGTCGCGCCCGGGGCGCCGACGCCCGACGCCTGGGCCCCGTTCCCGTTTCCGGAGCCGACGACGTTGTCGTGGCCGACGTTGAAGATGTCGCCGTCCGCGCGCTGGTTCACGTTGTTGATGACGATCAGGGGACCGTCGCCCTTGTCGGCCGCGACGGCGGCCGTGCCCGGCAGGGCGACGAGGGCGGAGACGAGCAGTGCGGCGGCCCTGGCAACTGTGCGGCTCACAGATCGTTCCTTCGCGTTTGTCCGTTGGGTTCGAACACGACCGTAGGAACCGCGCAACCGCTCGTGCCGCACCGTCGCCCGCCCGGGTGGTGTCGCTGAGCCGATCGCCGCACGCCGCCTTGGCACGCCGCAGGCCACGTCGGCGGGCCCGGTCACGGTGCCAGCCGATGCCACCAGTGACCGCACCCGTCGGAGCAGAAGCGCTCGCGACGCCGTTCGTCCGCGACGGCGAGCACAGCGATCAGCAGCCGGAAGGCTTTGCGGCGTTCGTCGACCGGGGCGAGGCGGGCGATCTTCCCCAGTTGCTCGTCGATCCTGCCACGGGTGATCAGCACGGCGGGGGTGTACGTCGGGCGCAGCCCGGAACGCCGGACGGCCTCCGGTCCGTCCGCCTCGACGGCCCGAGCCTGGATGCGGTGGTGGCACAGGAAGCGCGGTCGGCCGGGCCGACGCGAGGCCCGTGGTCGAGACAGGCCGCACGCCGGGCGATCGGCAGGGGACAATGGTCACTTGCCGCATGTGCGTACCGCCTGGGGAGGTCTTGTGGGTCCGAGTCCGCGCGAGGTGTTTCTCCGGCTTGTTCACGGGGTCGCCGACGCGAACTTCGACGAGTTGCCCGGTCTGTACGGCGAGGTCACCGATGTCCGCCATCCGATGGCGACGCCGGAGTCGGAACCGTTGACGAGTCGGCGTGCGCTCCAGGAGCACTTCACGGTGCCGCCGGAAGCGCGGGAGTCCCTGCCGAAGAGGCGGGTCGTCGATGTCGTCGTCCACGAGACCGCCGACCCTGAAGTGATCGTCGCCGAGTTCGCCTACGAGTTCACGTCTCCGGACGGCTCCGCGGCCAAGGTGCCCTGCGTCTTCGTCATGCGCGTCCGGGAGGGCCGGATCATCGAGTCACGCGACTACATCGACCCGATCCGCACGTACACGGCACGCGGAGATCTCGACCGCCTTCTCGCGGTGTTGCGGAAGGACGCTCCGTAGCCTCCTGGCGCCAGGACACCAGCCCGACGGCCGCCAGGAGTTGGAACTGCCGCTCCGGGTCGGCTTGGCCGATCGTCAGGCCGATCCATCGTTCCGAGTCGGGCCATCGCCACACCCGCATGCTCCCGGCGACGAGGCACAGGTGGCCGGGCGGCCCGGGCCCGGAGTCTGGCGTCGGTCACGGCGAGGCCGTGCCTTCGGTGAGCGGTCTCCGTGACAGCACACGACCGGCGTCGGGGCACGGGGAAGCACCCCCGCCCCAACCCCGTTGCGTCACCTAGGGATTCGCCCCGATATCCGTGCCGCGGGCGCTTGTCTAGCATCGTCAGTGGTGCTGAACTCCCGGTCAGCCGATCCATTCCGCACCGAACCCGTGCGCTTCGGAGGCCCGATGAAGGCGATCGCCCAGGAACGGTACGGCTCACCCGACGTCCTGGAACTCAGAGAGGTCGACACGCCGGCCGTCGCCGACCACGAGGTCCTGGTTCGCGTCCACGCGGCCTCGGTCAACGCCCGCGACTGGCACTTCGTACGAGGTGATCCGTACCTGGCGCGCCTCGGACTCGGGGTGCGCGGCCCCAAGGTGAAGATCCGGGGCACCGACTTCGCGGGCCGGGTGGAAGCGGTGGGCAGGGCCGTTAAACGGTTCCGTCCCGGCGACGAGGTGTTCGGCGAAGCGGATGCCGCGTTCGCCGAGTACGTGTGCGCCCAGGAGAGCGCGGTGGAACCGAAGCCCACCGCGCTGTCGTTCGAACAGGCGGCCGCGCTACCGCTGGCGGCGAACACCGCGCTGATGGGCCTGCGTGACCTCGGACAGGTCCAGCCTGGGCAGGAGGTGCTGATCAACGGCGCGTCGGGCGGGGTCGGCACGTTCGCGGTACAGATCGCCAAGGCGTTCGGCGCGGAGGTCACCGGTGTGTGCAGTACGAGAAACACCGAACTGGTCCGGTCGCTGGGCGCGGATCACCTCGTCGACTACACCCAGGAGGACTTCACCCGGAACGGACGGCGGTACGACCTCGTGTTCGACCTGGTCGGGAACCACTCGTTGACCGCGTTCCGCCGGGTGCTGAAGCCCACGGGGACACTCGTTCTCTCCGGTGGGGGCGTATTCGAGGGCGGGAGTGTCGTCGGGCCGATGAGTCTGCTCATCAGGGGGCAGCTGATGTCACGCTTCAGCCGCCACCGGCTGTTCGTCCTCGCGGCGGCGCCGAGCCAGGAGAACCTGGCTGTTCTGAGGGAACTCGCCGACTCCGGCAGGCTCACCGCCGTCATCGACCGCACGTACCCGCTGAGCGAAGTGCCCGAGGCGATCCGCTATCTCGAAGAGGAGCACGCCCGCTCGAAGGTCGTCATCACCGTCTGAGGCGACTCCGGCCCGGTGGTCACGGCGCGGGGAAGACGAGGCGCACCCCGTTCTTCTTGGTGGCCTGGTGGAGTGACGGTACGAGGGACTTGCGCAGTGTGCGCACCTCGGTGGCGTGGTCGTCGAGGAATCGGGCGCGCAGCCGCAGCCGCGCCGGTTCGCGGACGGCCTCGACGGGGCGCATGCAGTCGGCGTACGCGCTGCCGAGGGCGCGCTGGACGGCGGGCAGCCGGTCGGGAGCGGCGGTCTGGTCCTGTGTGTCGGCGAGGGCGAAGAAGCCGTTCTCGTCGCGGACCCGGATCCCGTGTCCTGACAGGCAGCCCGGCAGGGTGCGCAGGGCCCGCACCACGGCAGGATCGCGGCGCAGGGAGACGAGCGTGTCGAACCACTGCCCCTGGAGTGTGGCGTAGGACGTGCGCAGCTCGGTGGCGGCGGCGGTTCCCTCGGCCAGGCAACGACGCACCTCGGCCGCGGAACCGGAAGCCCCCCTCTCACCGGCCCCGCTCCCCACGCGTCCTCCGTCCCGGCTTCCGCTCCCACCAGTCGTTGCGGTGCCGGGCGTCGCGGCGGGGACCGTGGCGCTGTCGCTCAGCCCGTGGCGGGCGACGAAGACAAGGTCGGGCAGTTCGTAGTACCGGATGAAGGTGACCGGGGCCTGTTCGGGCAGGGTGGTTTCGTGCTCCTGGGCACACCGTGCCGCGGCGGCGCGCGCCTCTTGTCGTACGAAGACGTCCAGTCCCTGGGTCCAGCGGGTCTCGGCACCGGTCGCGGGCAGGACCATGCGGACCGGGTCGTCCGGCAGGGCGGTGCTGAGGCGGGCGGCGGACACACGCCCCGCCGGGGACGGGCCTGTCGGCGACACGGTGTCGGCCGAGCACGCCGCGGTGAGCAGAGCGGCGGCGGCCACGACGGCGAACCGCCCCGCGGCACGGCCTCGCCCCGGTCGTGGGGGCCACATGAGTGCTCCGGTACGGGACCGACGCCCGCCCCGGTCCGGCGACCGACGCTCGTCGACCCGACGCACCATCCGAACCACTCCCCCATCTCCTTCGCTCTCGTGCTTTCCCCCCGGGCGGGGCGCCGTCGGCCTGCGCCGACGGCACCCCGTGCGACTCGGGAACCGGGCCCGCGGTGCGCGGGACCCGGTCAGTTCGTGATCTTGACGGAGTCGCCGCCGTCGAGCTGGCTCGCCACCGTGAACGGGGTGTTGTCGTTGACGTCGGTGCACAGCCAGTACTTGGACTCGTTGACGCTGTGACTGCCGTCGGAGGCCCAGACGTAGCCCTTGTTGCAGGTGTGCCAGACGCCGCTGGAGTTGCGCAGCCGGCCGGCGTAGTAGTCCCCGTACGGGGAGGTCGAGTCGTCCGAGTAGGTGAGGTTGAGGTCGCCGCAGCTGCTGCTCGCGGACTTGTAGCGGATCGTCCCCACGCCTTCGTTGCCCCCGGTGGTGAGCGTGGTGGTCACGCAGGCCTGCGGGGCGGCGGAGGCCGCGGGAGCGAGCGTCAGACAGGTCGCGGCGGACACGAGCGCGAACGCGCCGGCGACGATTCCCCTGGTCATGCGGGTCATGCTTCCCCTTTTCGGTCTTCTCCGGTCTTCGGTCGTACCCACGTCCATGGGCACGACCGTGGGTCCGGGCGGGCAGCGGCTGCCGCGTCCGGAGTGCACGCCGCAGACGCTCGCAGAGCGGGCCCGGCGCGGACCACGACCTTCGAACGGGCTCGAAAGTCCCCGGCCGGGCGGCGGAGTTCCTTACTCCAGCGGTGTCCGCGGGACCGACGTGACGCGTGGGACGGATCGGGACGGGCCGGTCCTGCCGCGAGTCGTGCGTCATGACCGGAAGTCGACGTGCGTGGCCTGTGCGGTTCAGGAGGCGGCGGGTGCCCGCCGGAGCATGGCCGCCCCCAGCGGGGTGAGGGTGTGCAGCACCGTGTTGTGCCACCGTCGGCTGGTGATCAGACCGGCGTCGCGCAGGACCGTGGTGTGATGCGTGGCGGTGGAGGGCGCCACTCCGAGGAAGCGTGCCAGCTCCGAGGTGGTGGCGCCGAGGGCGAGGGAGCGCAGGGCGGCGGCACGGGTCCGGCCCAGCAGCGCGGCGAGCGGGGCGTCGTCGGCCGACACCGCGGTGGGCGGCCGGGAGTCGTGCAGCGGGTAGACCAGCACCGGGGGCAGGGTGTCGTCGGCCAGTGAGATCGGGGACTGCCAGCAGAAGTACGACGGGACGAGGCGCAGTCCGCGACCGCCGAGATACAGGTCCCGGTCCTCCACGTACTCGACGTGGAGGACCGGTGGATGCCAGCGCATCAGCGGTGACAGCCCCGCGAGCAGCCCGTCGATGCCGGCGTCGAGGGTCTGGCGGGCCCGCAGCACCCGCTCCCCCGCGATTCCGGCGCAGATGCGGTCGAGGTGGGGTGCGACGACGGCTTCGTGGTAGGCGCGCAGGGCCTTCGCCAGCTCCTCGCGGGTGCCGCGTTCCACCAGTCTGGGCGCCCAGGACGGGGCTCCGCTGAGCCGGTCGAGCGTGCGCACCTCGCGGGCGACGCGGGCGGGCGGCGTGTCGACGATCGCCGCCAGTCCCCGGTCCAGGCCGTCGGCGGACTCGTGCGGGGTGAGGAAGTCGGGGAGGTACCGCGCTCGGGGCAGGACAGGGACGAGGAGTTGCCGGACCGCGGCGCCGAGTCCGGTGCCCGCGAGGGTGCCCCGGGTGGTGCGGTACCAGTCGGCGTACGCCCAACGTCCGCGCGTGGTCTGGAGTCTGTGCAGGCTGCAGGTGATCTCCCAGAGCGGGTCGGGAGTACCGGCCACCCGGATACGGGTGAAGTCCTCTGGCGTGAAGTGGATGCGCAGCACGGGATTCGCCCCCGAATCGACCTCGTCCGGCTCATCAAGCAGCCTCCGGCATCTGATGTCACAGGCGAAACCGATGGATTCGGCCGGTCCCCATGCGTCACGGCCGGCATACCGGTCCCGGCCACGGCCGGGTGGAGCGGGCACCGCCCGGGCGATACAGTCCGGCCGTGCGTTGATCCTCCAGGCGGCGGCCCTGGCCCAGTGCCGCCGCGGACGGTACGGGCGCCTCGTCACGGGGTCGCCCCGGCAGGCATGCCCGTCATCACCCCACCGGAGTTCCGCACCCATGAACACCCAACAGTCCCTCGCGTACGACGCGTTCGTCGAGCGCGCCGCCGCCGATCCGGCCGTCGTCGGCCTCGTCCTCAAGGGGTCCCGGGCCCACGACGGCATGGTCACCCCGTACTCCGACCACGATCTGTACGTGGTCCTCGCGGACGGCACCGCGACCGATCCGCCCCGGTTCGCGCGTAACCTCGGCACCGGGCTCGACCTCGTCGTCGTCACGCTCACCGAGTTCCGTGGAGCCGCGATGCCGGACTGGGAGCGCTACGCCCTCGCGCGTGCCCGGGTCGTGCTCGACCGGCTCGACGGGGGCATCGCCCGCATCCTCGCCGACCGGTCGCGGCTGACGGCCGGCGAGGCGTTCCGGAACTCCGCCACGTGGCTCGACGCCTACGCCAACTCCCACTACCGCTCCGTCAAGAACCACCGCGACGGTCAAGCTCTGGCCGCCCGCCTCGACGCCGCCGACGGCGTACGGTTCCTGCTCGAACTGCTCTTCGCACTCGACCGCCGCCCCCGGCCCTACAACAAGTACCTGAGCTGGGAGCTCGCCCGGAACCCGCTGCCGGGCTGGGACACCGACGCGCTGCTCCGTGCCGTGGACCGCGTCTCGGCCACGGGTGACGTCTCCCTGCAACGGCGCCTGTTCGCCCGCGTCGAGACGGCGGCCCGGGCGGCCGGACACGGCGAGGTGCTGGACGCGTGGGGCGACGGCCTCCACCTCATGCGGCCGCCGGCCGACGGCTTCGGCGGGTGACGGGAGCAGGGGTGGCGGCCGGAGGCCCGCGCACGGAGATCTTCCGCCCGGGTGCGACCGGCGACCCGCCGACAGTCACCCGGCGAAGCGGAATGGCGACCGTGTGTGGCTCCTGCGGCAGGCCCCCGTCACGGCGCGGAGGGCCCTCCGCATGGTCAGACCCGCCCCATGGTGCGACGCTGGATGCAAGAGGTATCCGTGGGGCCACCGGGAGGGCCGATGGGACGCGACGTTCCGGCGCTGGTGTTCACCCGCGAGGACCGGCGCCGTTACCGGATCAAGATGCAGGACTGCCTCGACGCCTTCGCACAGATGCTGCGGGAGTCCCGGTTCGACGTGGAACGTCCTCAGGTGGGCCTGGAGATCGAGCTGAACCTGACGGACACCGAGGCCGAGCCGACGATGCGGAACGCCGACGTGCTCGACGCCATCGCGGATCCCGCCTGGGACACCGAGCTGGGCCGGTTCAACCTGGAGATCAACATTCCGCCCCGGCGGCTGATCGCGGGTGGCCCCGACGCCTGGGAGGAGGAGATCCGCGCCGCCCTGAACCACGCCGACGAACGCGCCAGGACGATCGGCGTGCATCTGATCATGATCGGCATCCTGCCCACCCTGCGGGAGTCGGACGTCGGACCGGAAGCCCTGTCGGAGAACGCCCGCTACCGGCTGATCAACGAACAGGTCTTCGCGGCCCGCGGCGAGGACCTGCTCATCGAGGTGGACGGGGTCGACCGGCTGCGGACCTACGCGGACACCATCACGCCGGAGGCCGCCTGCACGAGTACGCAGTTCCATCTCCAGGTGTCTCCCGAGGAGTTCGCCGACTACTGGAACGCGGCGCAGGCGATCGCCGGAATCCAGGTCGCGCTGGCGGCCAACTCGCCCTTCCTGTTCGGCAAGGAGCTGGCGCACGAGACCCGCATCCCGCTCTTCGAGCAGGCGACGGACACCCGCCCGCAGGAGATCAAGGCGCAGGGCGTACGACCCCGGGTCTGGTTCGGGGAGCGGTGGATCAACAGCGTCTTCGATCTCTTCGAGGAGAACGTGCGCTACTTCCCGGCGCTGCTGCCGTTGTGCGAGGACCAGGATCCGACGCAGACGCTGGATCGGGGGGACACCCCGGAGCTGTCCGAACTCACCTTGCACAACGGCACGATCTACCGGTGGAACCGTCCGGTCTACGCCGTCGCCAGGGGCAGGCCGCACCTGAGGGTGGAGAACCGCGTACTGCCCGCGGGCCCGACGGTCGCCGACACCCTCGCCAACGGCGCCTTCTACTACGGATTGACCCGCGCGCTCGTGGAGGAGGACCGGCCGGTGTGGTCACGGATGTCCTTCTCGGCCGCCGAGGACAATCTGCACGCCGCGGCACGGCACGGCATCGACGCCCGCCTGTACTGGCCCGGAGTCGGTGAGGTGCCGGTGCCCGAACTCGTCCTGCGACGACTGCTGCCGCTCGCGCACCAGGGCCTGGAGCACTCGGGAATGGACGCGGCCTGGCGGGAGCCGCTGCTCGGGATCATCGAGCAGCGGTGCGTCACCGCGCGCAACGGCGCGGTCTGGCAGAAGGAGATGCTGCACCGCTTCGAGGCGACGGACCACTGCGGCCGTCACGAGGCGCTGCGGCGCATGACGCGGCAGTACATCGACTACATGCACCTCAACGCACCAGTCCATACATGGCCGGTGGACTGACCCATCCCCCAACGCGCAGGCCCTCACCTGCCGGTGGAAGGACGCATCGCCGCCACACGCGCCCGGGCGGAGCCCCTCTGAGCAGGTGAGCCAACAGCCCCGGGGAATCAGCCGGTTGCCAGCTCCGTCATGGTCTCGCGCACGATCCGCACCGCGCGTTCCGTGTCGGCACGTGTCACGTCCAGGTGGAACACGAACCGCAGTTGGCCCGGGTATCCCGCACAGAGCAGGCCACGACGGGCCAGCCGGTCGCGCACCTCGTCGGTCTCGACGCCGGGGGCGGATTGGGCGAAGACCATGTTGGTCCCGCTCGGCTCCATGGTCAGGCCCTCGACGTCCCTCAGCCCCTCGGCGAACACCGCGGCGTGCGCGTGGTCGTCGGCGAGCCGTGTCACCTGGTGGTCGAGCGCGTACCGTGCCGCGGCCGCGAGCACGCCCGCCTGGCGCATCCCGCCGCCCAGGACCTTGCGCCAGCGCCGCGCCTCGGCCACGAACTCCCGCGATCCCACGAGCGCCGAACCGACCGGCGCGCCCAGGCCCTTGCTGAAGCAGACCGACACACTGTCGAAGTGGCCGGCGATCAGCCGTGCCTGCTCGTACGGATCGCCCCCGGCGGCCACCGCGGCGTTGAACAGCCGCGCCCCGTCCAGGTGCGTGGCGAGCCCGTGCTCGCGCGCCACGTGCGTGGCGGTCTTCAGGTAGTCCATCGACACGGCCCGGCCGCCGATGGTGTTCTCCAGGCAGAGCAACCGGGTGCGGGCGAAGTGCGAGTCGTCCGGCTTCACGGCCGCCGCGATGTCCAGCGGGTCCAGGGTCCCGTCCTCGCGGTGCGGCAGCGGCTGGGGCTGGATGCCGCCGAGCACGGCGGCGCCGCCGCCCTCCCACCGGTACATGTGGGCCATCTGGCCGGCGATGTACTCGTCCCCGCGGCCACAATGGGTCAGCAGAGCGCACAAGTTGCTCTGCGTGCCCGAGGAGACGAACAGCGCGGCCTCGAATCCGAGCACCCCGGCGATCCGCTCCTGCAGCGCGTTGACGGTCGGATCGTCGCCGAAGACGTCGTCACCGACCTCGGCCGCGGCCATCGCCCGGCGCATCTCCGCGCCGGGCCGGGTCACGGTGTCGCTGCGCAGGTCGATGACGTGACCAGGCTCGTCGTGGGCGGCGTCGGCCGCGTCCACGGCACGGGAGACATCGACGGCGTCGGTCGCGCGGGCAGCATCAGTGGTGGGCACACGCATACTCTGCCACGCCGCCGGTGACCTCGGCTGCCGGGGTGCCAGGGTCGTGGCCCCGAGTCCGAGGGTCCGAGTTCGAGGGTCCAAGTGCGAAGGCGCGAGCCCGAGGGTCCGACACCGGGGTTCCGAGTCCGGGGTTCCGACTCCGGCGCTGCCGACAGGCGCTCACGGCCGTCGCGGCGTCCGAAGCGCTCCCTCCGTACGCACGTCGTTCGCCCGCCGTACGCCTTCTCCGTGTCTGATGGCGGGCGATCGTGAACACGACAGGGTGCAATCCGGCGCAGGAGTGTCATTCTGTGTGTCCACTGCCGTCTCACCCCGGGCTGCGCATTCGGCACCTGGGTTGACAACGTTGTCTTCCGGTTGCGGCCGGACCGTGTTGTGCGTATGAGCGACGCTGGAGAGGTTACGTGCCCGACAGATCCCGTCCCCCCGTGCCCCGCGTGATCCCTCCGGCGACCGCCCGGCGCGGCCGCCGTCCGCTGCGCGCGACAGTCGTCGTACTGCTCACCTGGGCGCTCGCCCTCGCCGCGCCGGGCGTCGGTACGGCCGCCGCGACACCCCTCCCCGTCACGTCCGCGGAGGCCGGTGGGACATCCGACGGCACGGACTACACGAAGCTCGTCGACCCCTTCGTGTCGACCGCCGGCGACGACGGCAACGACCTGCCGGGTGCCCAGGCGCCGCACGGTCTGGCCAAGGTCAACCCGATGACCACGCCGGACCGGAACCACTCGGGGTACGACTACGACGAGGACCACATAGCCGGGTTCACCACCACGAACCTCGACGGCGTCGGCGGCTCGGGGGGCGGTGGCGACCTGCTCGTGGTCCCGACGTCCGTCCGGTACGACAAGCGCCCCGCCCCCAGCACGTACGCCCATGCCTACAGCCACGACGACGAGAGCGCGACGCCCGGCTCCTACCAGGTGGGGCTCGGGGCCCTGTCCGGAACCGGGTCGTCGGTGACGCAGGGCTCCGGCACGGTCAGGGCCGAGGTGACCGCGACGACGCGCACGGCGCTGGAGCGGTACAGCTTCCCCGCCGGATCGGACCCCGAGCTCGTCCTCGACCTGGCGAACAACTTCACCAGCCGCACCCGCTCCACTCTGAAGGCCACGACGCTCCCGGACGGGACCACGTCGATCGGCGGCCTCGTCGCGGGGTCCTTCAACGGCGCCGCGTACCAGCTGTACTACCAGGCCACCACGAACGTCCCCGTGACCTCGCTTCGGAGCTGGGGCGACGACGGCAGGCTGAGCGACGCCACCACGCAGGGAGGCACCGACACGGGTGTCGTCCTCGCGTTCGACAAGGCATCTGCGGACGACATCGAACTGCGTGTCACCCTCTCGCCGATCAGCGCCGAACAGGCCGCGACCGACCAGCGGAACGAGGTGGGTCACCTCACCTTCGACCAGGCACGCGCGCAGACGAGGGCTGACTGGAACCGCACGCTCGGCGCCGTTGACGTACGGGCCTCCGCCACGTCCGATCCCGGGTCCACCCTGACCAAGGAGTTCTACACGCACCTCTACCGCATGTACGCGCTGCCGGTGAACGCCACGAGCACCAGCGGCACGTACCGCGGCGTGGACGGAGCGGTCCACACGGCGAACGGCTTCACGTACTACGACGGTTGGTCCACGTGGGACGACTTCCGCAAGTACTCGGTCGAGGCGTACATCGACCCGGCGACCTACCGGGACATGGTGCAGTCGCTCATCGAGCTCTTCGCCGACGCGCACACCGCCGGCAAGAACCCGGGCGGTCTCACCCACTCGGTCCCGACCGTGCGGTGGGAGCGCTCGGCCGTGCTGGTCGCCGACGCGCTGTCCAAGGGCTACGAGGACTTCGACCGGCTCGACGAGGCCTACCCCGCGCTGCTGTCGTACTCCGGGTACTACACGGGGGCGCAACTGCGGCAGGGTTACGTCACCGGGGATCCCGGTACGACCGTCCAGCGCGGCTACGACCAGTGGGCGCTCTCCGTCATCGCCGACGCGCTCGGCAAGGCGGCGGACGCGAAGAAGCTGCGGACTCAGTCGACCATGGCGATCGACAACCTCGTGAAGTCCGGCGCCTGGACCGCGGCCGACGGCACCGGGGTCGGTCTGCTCAGCCCGCGCGCCGCGAACGGCGACTGGCAGAGCGCGGACCACGAGAAGTTCGAGGCCGCGGGCCTCTACCAGGGCACGCTCTGGCAGTACCACTGGTACGACGCCTACGACATGGGCGGTCTCGTCGAGGCCATGGGCGGCGCGAAGGCGGGCCGGGCCGCCGTGGAGCACATGTTCGGCGAGGACGCCGGCGCCGACGACGGTTCGGCGATGCTGCACTCCAACGCGAACGAGATCGACCTGCAGGCCCCGTACCTCTTCAACTATGTCGGTGAGCCGAGCCTGACGCAGAAGTGGGTGCGCGCCATCTACACCGGCACCACCTGGAATCGCTATATCGCGACCGGCTCCTCGAACGAAGTCCCCAGCTCCGGAGGCGAGTTCCGCCCGCCGGTCAGGACCCAGGTCTACAAGCTCTCCCCCAAGGGCTTCCTGCCGACCATGGACAACGACGCCGGCACCATGTCGACGATGTTCGTCGCTGCCGCCCTGGGCCTGTTCCCGGTGACCGCCGGTTCCAGCCAGTTCCAGATCGGCAGTCCGTTCTTCGACTCCACGACGATCCGCTACGCGAACGGCGCCCGGTTCACGGTCAAGGCCGAGGGAGTGTCGCCCGAGAACTACTACGTGCAGAGCGCGACCCTCAACGGCGCACGGTTCGGCAACACTTGGCTCGACTACTCGCAGGTCGTCTCCGGCGGGACCCTGAAGTTCACCATGGGCCCCAAGCCCTCCTCGTGGGGAGGGAAGACGAAGCCCGGCTACTCGCTGAACACCGACGCGGGCGACACGGGCGGCGGCACCGGAACGGGCCGGGGCGACACCGTCGTCTCAGCCGACCCCCGCACTGTCGCCACGCGCGAGGACGGCACCGTCGACGGCGGCGTGAAGCTCACCCTGTCCGGCCCGGCGGAGTTCGCCGCCCGCAAGGGCACCAGCCTGACGAGAACGGGGGCGGCGACCGTGACGGGCCTGCCGGGCGGTGTCACGGCGGACCTCCGCGTCACCGGCTCGCGTACGGCGACGCTGTCACTCGGTGGCGGCACGGAGACCGACGCCCGCTTCGGCATCACGTTCCAGGACGCGGCCTTCGCCCACGGCGTGCGGGCCTCCACGGTGCGCGGCACCGGCATTTCGCCGACCGACCCGCTCCTCCTCTCCGCTGCCGCGGTGCATCGCAAGACGCTCGGCGCGTTCGTCGACCAGGCCTCACTGGTACGCACCGGCAACTACTCCGACGGCTCATGGAATGTGTTCCGGTCCGCGCTCGAGCGCGCGCGGACGGTCCTCTCGGACACCGCCTCCGCGACGGGCACGATCATGGCCGCGGACGACGCGCTGCGGTCCGCCGCCGACGCGCTCACCATCGACGAGGGCGGCTACGCCGTCCTGCAGGCCGAGGACCCCGACCAGAAGGAGGGCCCCAGCCTGGTGAGCGAGGCGTACTACTCGGACGGCGACCTCGGCGGCGTCACCGAAGGGTCGTGGGAACGGTTCACCGGACTGGACTTCGGCGGGGTCGCACCGCGCAGCGTCTCGGTCCGCTACGCCAACTCCCAGGCCACCACGGCGAAACCGAGCAGCGTCGACATCCACGCCGGAGCCGCCGACGGTCCCCTCGTCGCGAGCGTCCAGCTCCCCGGAACCGGCGGATGGCAGTACTACAGCACCGTGCAGGCGGCCGTCACCGACCCGGAGGCGCTGCTGGACGCGTCGAGCGTGACGTTCGTCTTCCACGCGCCGCCCGGGCAGCCGTGGGTGTCGAACTTCGACAGGTACCAGTTCTCCCCGTACGAGGTGTCCGCGTCCTCCGGGACCACGCTCGCCACGCTGACCGCGCCCAACAGCACCACGACCGGCGGCGGTTCGCTCCCGCTCAAC
Source organism: Streptomyces sp. NPDC001914 (assembly GCF_042891215.1). Classification (NCBI taxonomy): domain Bacteria; kingdom Bacillati; phylum Actinomycetota; class Actinomycetes; order Kitasatosporales; family Streptomycetaceae; genus Streptomyces; species Streptomyces sp. NPDC001914. The sequence continues at coordinate 154,788 of NZ_JBIASW010000014.1, read as the reverse complement.
CTCGCGAACGGCATCTTCGAGAACACGACCGACGGCGCGTGGGCCGAGTGGAAGGACACCGGCCTCGGTGACGGCGCCGACACGGTCACCGTCCGCTACGACAAGCCCCGGTCACGGGCGGCGTCGGACGGGCACATCGAGCTGCACCTCGGTTCGAAGGACGGCCCGAAGAACGTCGAGATCCCGCTCGAGTACAGCGGATCGGGCTGGGGAACCGTCGCCACCACGACCGTGCGACTCGATCCGGGCGTCTTCAGCGGCGTCCAGGACGTGTACGCCGACTTCGTCTCCAGCACACAGACCACCTCGCAGCCCTACGTCGCCAACGTCTACTCCCTGACGTTCACTCAGGAAGCCGACGCCCCCGTGGCGTTCGATGCCACCGCGTTCCGCTCCAACAGCGGCGGGGGTCTCAAGAGCGAGCCGGTCGGCTGGACCGGCGCGGGGTCCACCACCGACCTCGGCGGCACCTACGACGGAGCCTGGCTCGACTACGGCGACATCCGCTTCGGCGGCTCCGCGAAGAGCGCCGTCACGATCACGTACGTCAACAACTCCGCACGCTGCGGCACCGGTTCGGCCGTCCAGCTCTACCTCGGCTCCTTCGACGCGGCCGCGCCGGGGACGCCGTACGCGACCATCCCCCTGCCGGTCACCGGTGCCGCCTGGTCTTCGGGAGGGACGACGAGCCTGACCCTGCCCAGAGCGATCACCGGCACGCATGCCGTCCATCTGCGCCTGGTGACCACGCCGGACTCCTCGCACCCGTACGTCGCGAACCTGGGGCGGATCACCTTCACGCATGTCGAGACGCCCGCCGTCACGGAGAAGTCCGCCCTGCGGAAGGCGATCGACCAGTACGCGGGACTCTCCGCGTCCGCGGAGCGCTACGACACCATCGACTTCGGTGTGTACCGGCGTGAACTCGCCGCCGCGCGCACGCTCGTCGAAGCCGACGCCGTGACTCAACTGGAGGTCGACACCCAGACCCGCGGTCTCACCCTCGCCGCCCGGCAGTTGGTCCCGCTCCCGCGGCTGAGGCTGGAGAACCTGGTCGCGATCACGTCGGTCCTCGACGACGACCGCTACACGGAAGCGTCCTGGACGGCCTTCACCGACGCGCTCGCCGAGGCGAAGGCCGCGATCGCGGACGACTCGGCCACCGACGAGACCCTGACGGCACGGTATGCCGCGCTCGACCACGCCCGGGCCGCGCTCACCACCAGGCCCAAGGCGGTGCCCGCCGCGCCCGGCGCCGTGTCGGCGGCCTCCTCCGGCACGAGCGTGACCGTCGCCTGGTCCGCGCCCGGGGACACCGGCGGTTCGCCGGTCACCGGCTACGAGGTCACCCTCGACGACGGCCACCAGGTCGAGATCCACGATCCTGACAGCCGGCGCACGACGTTCACATGGCTGGGCGACGGCAGGTCGTACACGGCCCGCGTCCGGGCGGTGAACGCCGTCGGCCGCTCGCTGCCGAGCCCCGCCACCGCGCTCGTCGTGACCGGCGGCGGCAAGCCGCAGAAGCCGGCCGTGACCAGCGTGATGACGGACGGCAAGCGGGTCCGCGTGACCTGGCGGCCGGCCGGCGACGGCGGATTCCCGGTCATCGGCTACACCGTGGCCCTCGGCGACGGAACCACCGCGCACCTTCCCGCCACGACGGACACCGCCCTCATCACGACCACCGGCAAGGCGAAGGCGCATACGGCGACCGTCACCGCGGTCACCCTGGCCGGCACCTCGGCCGACCCCGACACGGTCACGCCCACCGCGGAGACGGCCACGGCCGCGGCGGACGTCTCCGACCCGACGTACGAACCGTCCCCCTTCCCGGACGGCACCCTGAACGCGTCCTACCCGTCCGACAGTTGGCCGACGACCGGCGACGGGAACGACTACTTCGAAAGCCTTCTCAAGGGTGTCGACGACCTGAACACCGGCATTCTCGGCACCAACACCAAGGTGGCGAAGGGCACTTCACCCACCGCTGAGAACGACCGGACCGCCGTGGCCATCAACAACGCCGCCACGCAGAAGGACGTGGACCGCGCCGAGGTCGACGCGACGAACAGCGCCACGGTCACGATGGCCGACGGCCTCGGCGCCAGACTCGGACAGATCTACAGCGAGGCCCTGAGCGGCGGCCGGCTGCCCAAGACGAGCGCCCTGTTCTCGCGCGTCACCAAGGGCCTCGACGGGGTCGACGCGGCGAAGAACCACTACGGCTACCAACGCCCGTACGTGCGACTCGGGTTCGTCGGTGGCGGCGGCGCCGTCTACGAGTCGCAGGACGGCTCCTACGGCAGTCTCGCCACCAGCGGCTCCTACCCGAGCGGCCACACCTACGGCGGCTACGAGGCCGGGACCGTCCTCGCCACGCTCCTGCCGGAACTGGCGCCGTCGATCCTCGCGCGCACCTCGGAGTACGGGGACAACCGTGTCGTCCTCGGGTTCCACTACCCGCTGGACGTCATGGGCGGCCGCATCACGGGACAGGCCACCGTGGCACACCGGTGGGCGGACCCCGAATTCCGGAAGCTGCTGACGCAGGCCCACACCGAGATCGAGAACGTGCTGCTCGCCCGGTGCGAGCAGCAGGGATACGGCGACACCCTCACGGCCTGCGCGGGCGGCTCCTACGCCGGCCTGAGCACGAGACAGCAGGTCGACCTGTACACGCGGCGCCTGACCTACGGGTTCTCCCAGGTGGCGAAGCCCGGGCAGACGCTCAGGGCACCGGCCGACGCGGCGGCTCTGCTGATCACGGCCTTCCCGGACCTCACCACCGAGCAGCGCACCCAGGTCCTGGAGCAGACCGCGACGGACTCCGGATATCCGCTGGACCTCACCGCGGAGGGCGGAGCGAGCTGGCAGCGGATCAACCTGGCGGCCGCGATGGCGGCACACGTGGTCGTGGGCGCCGACGGGTCGGTCACGGTCACCGACTTCGCGGATGCCACGAAGGCGAGTGTCGCCGACGCCGACGCGATCAGGGTCGGGGGCGTCCCGATCGACGGCTTCGATCCGGAGGTGTCCACGTACGTCGTCGACTGGCCGAACGGCAAGAGGATCCCGGCCGTCTCCGCCGTACCGGCCGCGTCCGGCGCGCGGGTGCGGGTCACCGACGGAAGCCCGGTCCTGTCGTCGACCGGATCCCGATTCGTCGGCCGCACCGTCGAGGTGACCTCGGCCAACGGCTCGGTCACCCGGACCTACTCCGTGGGGTTCCGGCTCACCGGCCGGGACCACCGTCCGGTCACGGCCGGCGGCTCCGGCGGAACGGGCTCCACCGGCGGCTCGCACTTCTGGTCGCCGGAGGCGCGGTGGGCCGAGCGGCTGGGCATCTCCGCCGCACACGGCACGACGTGATGGCCGGTCAGCCGGCTCCCGGCGGCTCAGAACCCGATGGCCTCGCGGAGCAGCAGGACGGTGGCCCGCCCGGGCTGGGGTTCCGCGTTGAGGACGAGAAGGCGATTGAGGGCACTCGGCACGCCGTAGACCTTCATGGCGCGCTCGTCCTCCAGCGGGACGCAGTGCTCGTCTACGCGGCGCAGCGCGGTGTCCAGGTCGGGCACCACCTTCTGCGCTCCGACCACCAGGATCAGACGGGGCGCGGCACCGGCGTAGCCGGGCAGTTGGCTTCCGCTGGCCGAGGCGGCCACCAGCGAGCCGGTCTCGGTGACCGCCGCGACACTGCCCACCACGACGTCGGGGCAGGCGAGCATCCGCCAGATCTCGGCCATCTGGGTCGCCCGGTCCATGGCCAGTCCGCGTCGCTTGACGGAGTCGTACCGCCCGCTGTCGTTGATGTCGTCCTCGATGCCGGACAGGCGCAGGGTCTCGCTGGCCACGGTGAACACGGTGGCGCCGTCGGGAATCAGGTCCTTGACGCGGGCCCGCGCCGCGCTCGCGTCGTCGAGGATCTCGACGTCGAAGTTCCTCTCCTTCAAGGCCGAGGCGACCCGCTCCAGCCGCTCGTCGGTCGCCGGGTCGGTGAAGGAAGGCGCCGCGGTCGCCTGGTTCGCACGTGTCTGCGGGGTCGGGGCAGTCATGGTGTCTCCGGTCTTCCGGTCCACTGGATGGTGTGTCGTGTGTCGGTCTCACCCCTTCGACAAGACAGCGCACCGGAATGTGAGGCCGGGGGGCGCCTCACATTCCATGGGGCTGTGTTGTCGAAGAGGTGACAGCGGACGCGACCGAGGGAGTTGTCGACACCATGAGCACCCGATCCGAGCCGGAGCGGGACCGACCCGACCCGGGCCTGGACGCGATCGTGAGCGAGCGCCGTCACCTGATCAATCTCGCCTACCGGCTGCTGGGCTCGCTGACCGAGGCCGAGGACGCCGTCCAGGAGACGTACACCCGCTGGTACGCCATGTCCCGGCAGGAGCAGGACGCCATCGAGTCCCCCGGCGCCTGGCTGACGACCGTCGCCGGACGCGTCTGCCTCAACGTGCTCGGCTCGGCACGCGCCCGGCGCGAGACGTACGTGGGTGAGTGGATTCCCGAGCCGCTGCCCGGGCGTACGGAGTGGATCAGCGGGCGGCCGGCGGGCGCGAGCGTCGATCCGGCCGACCGGGTCACCCTGGACGAGTCGGTCAGTCTGGCGTTCCTGGTCGTGCTCGAATCGATGACCCCGGCCGAGCGCGTCGCGTTCGTCCTGCACGATGTCTTCTGCCACTCGTTCGCCGAGGTGGCCGAGATCGTCGGCCGTACGCCTGCGGCCTGCCGCCAGCTCGCCTCCTCGGCCCGCCGGCGTGTCCGGGCCGCACGGCCTTCCGCGGCCCCCGCTCCTCGACGCGCCGATGTCGTCGGCGCCTTCAAGGACGCGTGGGAGGCCAAGGACATCGACGCCCTCGTCGGCCTGCTCGATCCGGACGCCGTCGCGACCGCCGACGGCGGCGGCCTCGCCCAGAGCTTCCTGCACCCCATCGAGGGCGGCGAGCGGATCGCGAACGCCTGGGCGGGACTGGCCCATCGGCGGCCGGACGACATGACGCTCCTCGAACGCACCGTCAACGGTCAGCCGGGCCTGGTGGCCCAGCAGGACGGCGTCGTCGTGACGGTGCTCGCGTTCGAGGTCGTGGGCGAGCGGATCAAGCACATCTGGGTCGTACGCAACCCCGAGAAACTCCGTCGCTGGGCCACGGTCTGACACGCGGCCGCGCCGCATCCCGTCCCGCGTCCCGTCCCGAGCCCGTCCGACGTATGCCCATGGCCTCCGATGCCGTCGGCCGGTCCGCCCCCGAGGCGGGCCGGCCGACGGCTGCCGTACGGCCGGGCGGCAACCGGTGGTTGTCCCTGGCCGGTCGGCAACCGGCGGCCGCTCCTATGCCACGTGGAGGGTGTAGCGACCGGAGGTGTGCGCGGTGAGGCGCCAGCCGCCGGGCTTCTCGGTCAGCCGGATCCCCTTGAGGCCACCGCCCTTGACCTCGGGGCGACCCGTGCCGGGCACCCACACGTCCAGCGTGCCCGTCCCGGAGCCGGCCAGCCGCAGGTCCCGCTCGGTGAGGGAGGACCGCAGGGAGCTCAGCCGGCCGGGGGCACTGCGCGGGTACGCCTGGGACAGTGCCGTGGTCTCGAAGGCCGGGCTCGCCAGTGGCTTGCCGCCAGGGCAGGTGTACAGGACGACACCGCCGCCCGAGGTCGTGGCCTCGGGGTCGTTCTGCGGATCGCCGCAGGCCTTCTTCCACACCCAGATGGCCGAGCCCAGCACATCGGAGTTCTGCCGTTCCAGGAAACGGTCGAACCGGGAACGGAAGTCGTCGGGTTCACCGAACCATCCCCACTCCCCCGACCACAGCGGTGCCCCGTACGCCCGCGCGGTGCGCTCGGCGGTGGCGTAGCCCTGCTCGATCGAGGTCAGGGTGACGCCGAGGCCCTGGTCCATGGTGATCGACTCGCTGTACAGGTGGGGCGAGAAGACGAGCAGCGGGTCGTCGGCGAACCCGGCCGGCGGGGTGGTGTCGAAGCCGAGTCCCGACCACAGGATCGAGGGCTCGAAGAACACCAGGTGGTGGAAGCCGCCGGCCACCTTCGACTCCGCGGTCCGGATCGAGGTGATCGCCTGCTGGTAGAGGCGTCCGAGCAGGATCGAGGAGGTGACGCCCGGCGCGTTGCCCGGGCCGGGCTCGTTGAGGAGGTCGTAGCCGGCGACCGCGGGATCGTCCGCGAAGATCTTGGCGAGGCGGCCCCACGTGCGGGCGAACGCGGTTCCGATGCCGTCGGTGTCGTTGTAGAGGTTGGTGAACGCCTGCTGCACGTTGGGCGAGAGGTCGCGGCCGAGGAAACCGCAGGCCTTGGCGCCGTCGGTGCGGGTCGCCCACTTCGGGGCGCCGTCGTTGCCGAACTCCGGTGAGGCGTTGGCGCGGCACCGCGTTCCGGGCGCCGCGCTGACGTACTTCGAGAAGGTGTCCTGGTGCATGTCGAGGACGGTGTGGATGCCGTGGGCGGCAGCCTGATCGACCGCGGTGCGGACGCGTGCCAGGTACGCCTCGTCGAAGACGCCCCGCTTCGGCTCCAGGGCCGACCAGGACAGGGCGAGGCGCTGGACGCCGAACCCGTACCGTTCCATCAGGGCGTAGTCGGAGTCCTTCAGCGGCCACACCGTGGGCTTGGCCGGGTCGGGCTGCCCGTAGTCGATGAGCTGATTGACGTTCACACCGCGGAGCAGCACCTGCCGCCCCTCGCTGTCGCCGATCACCGGGGACTGTCCGTCCTCGCGCAGCACGGTCAGCGGCAGCAGCCCGCTCCGGTCACGGCCGGCGGTCTGCGTCTGCGAGCCGACGGCGGCCACCGCCGGATCCGGTGTCAGGGTGCCGGCGGTGAGCGCGAACACGGCCGCCACCGCGACGGGCGGCGCCCATCGGACGACCCAGGCGAGGCTGCGCTCGGCCGAGGGCTCCGTCCGTCGCCGCCACGCCAGTTCCGCGACCCAGGGGACGCACACGACGCCCGCGCACACGCCGGCGGCCACACCCTCCGCGATCCGTACGAGGACGGACGCGACCGGGAACAGGGCCCCGCCGAAACCGTTCAGCAGCCCGTCGAGAATCCACAGCGGCGCGAATCCGAGAACGCCGGCCGCGGTGAGGGTCGTGGCGAGGGACCACAGTGTCGCCCCGGTGCGGGCCCGGGTCAGGCCGGGCGACACCACACGGCGCCAGAGACCGATGCCGGCGAGCACCGAGGCGGTCCCGGTGACCAGCGCCGTCGTCAGAAGGCCGCCGGGTATCGGTCCGGCGGCCCAGGCGAACACGCCGGTCCCCGACTGGAGCGCCACGGCGGCGCCGGCCGGCAGCCAGGCGAACCCGGCGACCGGGTCGAGACCGGCACGCGATGCCCGTGCGGCAGGCTCGGTGCGCTCGTCGGTCTTCCCGCCCCCGGCGGTCTTCGCGACCCCGGCGCCCCCACCGGTCGCGCCGGTCTCGCCGGACTTGCCGTCCTCGGCGACCTCACTGGCCGGGCCGCTCTCACCCGCCTTGCGACGCCCGGCGCCCTCGCCGGCCGCCTCCCGACGGAGGCGCCACACGCCGATCCGGTACGCCGACGCCGCCAAGCCCGCGACCAGTGGCCCGAACGCGGCGTACTTGGCGCCGGTCAGACCGCACTCGGCGAGCAGTGCCCCGGCCGTCGGGAAGATGTGCAGCCCGTCCGGTCCGGCGATCGCCAGCAGCAGCACGCTGTAAGCCAGTTTGGCCAGGAATGCGACCAGGACCAGACTCGACCAGACCCCGCCGAAGACCCACCGTGCCCTCGCCCCGGGGGCCGCGGCGCGCACCAGCCGGTGGACGGCGAGCGCGCTGCCGCCGATCAGCAGGGGCAGGAACACCACGGTGGCCCATGCGGGGCTCGTGGCGTTGCCGGGGACGAATCCCGCGTCCAGCCAGTTCTCCGGAGCGAACAGACCGGTCCCGTCGGCATAGCCGAGGGCAGCGCAGAGAACCGCCAGGACGAGGGCGGTGGTGAGGGACGCGAGGCCGGCGAGCAGACGGCCGCCGCGCTGATCGTCGGCAAGGGGCATGGATGGAGAAGATAGGGCAGCTCCATGGCCCCACGGAAGGCCTGTGAGCAGGAATTTCTCCGGATTCGGGGGACCTGGACGCGTCCCGTCGGCGTGCTGGGCCAGGGCCGCTCCACCGACACGTTCCGCGCGGACGCGTACGGGGCTCCGAACTCCCCCTCCGGGCTTGGGATTCGCCGGTCGCGGCGCTCGTCCCGCACGGGAGACCGGTGTGCCCGGCCCGGCGGCCCCTCCTGTCAGTCGAGATCGAACTCGTTGCCCTCGATGTCCCGCATCCCGATGCAGGACTCGTTCTCGTCGTCGGCGACCAGCGTCCGCACGTGGGTCGCGCCGAGGGCGACCAGTCGCTTGCATTCGGCCTCCAGTACGGCCAGACGCTCCTCACCCACGAGACCGGTGCCGACGCGCACGTCGAGGTGCACCCGGTTCTTGACTACCTTGCTTTCGGGTACGCGCTGGAAGTAGAGGCGCGGACCGACACCCGAGGGGTCGGTGCAGACGAACCACGAACCCTGATCCTCGGGGGGCCGTGAACGCTCGTACTCCTCCCATGTGTCGAACCCCTTCGGTGGTGACGGCACGACGTAGCCCAAGACCTCGCACCAGAAACGGGCGACGCGCTCAGGGTGCTCACAGTCGAAGGTGACCTGGAACTGCTTGACAGTTGACATCGGTCCACCGTAACAGAGTGACACCATGCGTGAACTCTCCGTAGCAGTCGGCGCGTTGACGCCACGCCAGGTCGTTCTCGCGGGCTGTGTCCGCGTTTCCTCGCGGAATTGTCCGTGATCCGTAACAGACGCATCCCCCGGCCGCCCTCGCTCGTCCTGCCAGTTGGTCGGAGGGCGACCGAGGAACTGCGGGAGAACGGGGCGGACATGGCACGGCACGGCAGCAAGCGGGGCTGGTACGCGAAGGTGGGCGCGGCGGCAGTCGGGGTGACGGTGCTGGCCGCCGGTGCCTCGGTATGGACCGCGCAGGCCGGCGCCGTACCCGACGCGTCGCCCCGCCCGGCCGCGTCGGCCGGGCAGTCCGCCGTCAAGCCGGTCGCGGTGACCATCGCGCATTCCTCGGACAAGGGGACGAGCGGCGTCAACATCACCATCGACGACGGCCCCGACCCCGTATGGACCCCTCAAGTGCTCGACGTCCTGCGCGAGTACGGAGTGAAGGCCACCTTCTGCATGGTGGGGACCCAGGCGAAGGCCCACCCGGATCTCGTGAAGAAGGTGGTCGCGGCCGGACACCGGCTGTGCGACCACTCGGTGTCGCACGACACCACCATGGACACCAAGTCCGAGGCGTACCAGTCACAGCAGATACTCGACGCCGAACGCATGATCACCGAGGCGTCCGGGGGCGTACGACCGATGTACTACCGGGCGCCCGGCGGTGCCTTCACCCCCTACAGCCGCAAGCTGGCCGCCTCGCGCGGCATGCGGCCGCTGGGCTGGAACGTCGACTCGAAGGACTTCGAACGGCCCGGCACGGACGCCGTCGTCGCCACGGTCGAGCAGGAGCTGCCGAACGGGCCGACGCTCCTCTTCCACGACGCGGGCGGCGACCGCTCCCAGACGGTCGAGGCCCTGCGCCTGCTCCTCCCCCGCCTCAAGGAGCAGGGTCGTACCTTCGGCTTCCCGGTGCGCTGAGCAGCGGCCCGCGGTGTGTCCCCGGGGCTGATGCCCGGACCCGATCGGGGGCAGGGAGCGCCGGTCGGGCCGGACATCGGACAGGCTCGGACACGTCGACCGCCCGGAAGCCGTGGGCTTCCGGGCGGTCGAGCTGTGTCAGGGGCGGGTCGGCCCCGTACGGCGGATCAGCGCTGCGGTGCCCCGGGGGGAAGTGCCAGGCCGGCGGGCGCGGCGGGCCAGGTGCGCTCCGCCGCGGCGGGAGCGGAAGCCTCGAGAGGCGGCATCACCCGCTGCAGGTCCCTGCGAATCCGCTCGGCCTCACCTCGGACCTGCGCGGGAACGTCACCGCGCTCCGCGACGAGCTGGCGGTAGATCGGGGCTTCCTGGAACACGGACAACGCGTCCTTCCTGTCGGGGCCTCGCGCCGGACACGGAGGCGGTTGCCGAGTGTACGGGCCTCACGGGCCCCCGATTTCCACACGGGACGCCGACGGCCCCACCGCACGCCCGCCGAGCCGCGATCGGGCCTCGACGAGACCGTTCCTCCTGTCCCCCGCCGACCCCAACGGGGCGCACGGAAGCGGCTTTTCGGCCTCCGTCACATTCCCGTACCACTGAGAATGTGCGGCTGGCCACACCGACGACAGGGAGGGCACTTGGCGCCGGATACGAAGACCCTGCGGTCCTTTCTGGTGCCGGCGCAGGAGTCGACCGGGCAGAGCCTCACTGTCATGAACGGGATCGCGGCGCGCGGAAATCGCGAGGCTCACGCTCGTCCGGGTGCCGGACCGGTGGGCCGCAACCGCCGGTTGCGGCCCACCGGCTCAGCCGTTGCCGTTGTTGTCCGCGACCGCGGCGGTGCCCGCCACGGTGGCGGAGGCGACAGTGCGCTGCTGGACCGTCTGCGCGCCGGCCTCGGAGGAGGCCGTGAGTCCCACCAGGAGCGTGCCGAGGGCGAGGGCGGCGGTGGCGGCGGCGACAGGGGCGAAGCGCATGAGTGAACTCCTCTGGGAAGGAAGACCTTTTCGACGCCGCTGATATTTCCGCTCCGCGCTCCCCGTCCGTTCCCCTCTGGGCACCCCCCCGATCCCCACCTCATGAGCCGCCCGCCGTGCGGGACTCACCGAGCGTTCTCCGGCACGTTCACCAGGGAGAACACAGGCCGCCCGCCACCGAGCGGGGGCCGTGTGGCTGCCCCGCACACGGATGCACGCCGCTCTCAAGCGCGCCGCCCGCCGACGTGGCATCGAGGCGGAAGCCGACCGCATCCGCGACGTCTTCTTCCGTACCGAGTGGGCTCACCAGCCGCCGCTGGTCGAGGACGCACTCGGCAAGCAGATGCTCGCCCTGCTCATCCAACTGGAAGCCGCCTGCACTGCCACCGACGACCCTGCCGAGGCAATGGAAGTGGCGTTCCCTCCGCACCCGGACGCCGACCTCCTGCTGAGCTTCCCCGGGCTCGGCGTACAACTCGCGGCCCGGGCCCTCGCCGCCGCTGGCCCGGGCCCCGCTTGGTCGTAGGCCTCACCGAACAGCTCGAAGGAGACCGCTGAGATCGGCACCCCGGCCCCGACGGCCATCACGCTCGCGACGGCCTTTTGCGGGACACACAAACACTCCGCATCGTCGCTCGCAGAGTGGCCTCTTCTGAGCCCCGTGACGCCGTCGCCGAGCTCCACCGCCCGGGCGAGTGCGCCCGACCCTCGCCTTCCCACGCTCGTCCTGAAGACGACAGCGGCGAGAGGTCGGCCGCGAGACCTCGGGCTGGAGTCGCCATGGGGCGAGTGATCATGGCCCCGTAGGCTCATGGCTGGCCGTACTGGTACCGCCTCGCCGACGCCGCCGGCACTGGGCGGCTGCCCAGCCTGGACCCAGGAACCTGGCTCGCATCCGTGCCGTCGGCCGGCCCGTCGCCCCTGCACGGCCCTGCTTGGCCGGCGGATACTGGGCGCCCGGGGCGTATGCGGGTAAATGTGGTGGACGCGGAGTCGGACACGGTGCGGCCCCATCCTTGGCTCTGCGTCTGACGAGGCTGTGTCAACCGTGCCGAAGGACTCTCCCCGTCACGGCCCAGGCATAGAGATCTACGGCCGCATACGACATCTCGTGGCCGACGCCTGCGGCCTGCCCCGGAGCGTCGGGACCGTCCCCCAGGTCCACGACGCCCAGGCGGCGAAGGAAGTCCTTTTCCGGCTGCGCCCGATGTAGCCCTGGTTCACCGCCATCTGGGCCACCCGTCCCGCCGGAGGCAACCTGGGGATCTGGTCCGAACGTCATCTGAACCTCACTGCCTGGATTGCTGCCAGCCAGAAGGGAACCTCCGGGCTGCCCCGCTGCACCTGCTGCCGGTCGTCGCGTCTAGCCGACAACCGGGCCCATGAACGCCGGCCGTCACCGAGTACCTGCGGTGCCGACGCCGGAACCGACTGCTGTCGCCGGCGGCACGGCCTGCGAGAGATTGCTCTCGCAGGCCGCTTTCTCACCGTTGCGTCCGTTACGGCTGCTTTTGGTTGATCGGCAGAGCCAGGTCGGTCACCCGGTACTTCTCCGGGAAGGAACCCTTGTCCGTCGCCTTACCGGTCAACAGGTTCACCCCGTAAAGACGGTGGGCACCGGCCGTGCTGATGGCCGCGAAGCCGTGGTTCATGCCTCTGGCCGGGTCGTAGTAGATGTCGAATCCGGCGTCGGGGGCCGCATCGACACCGAGGTTCCCGGTGGGTGCCAGAGTGCCTGCGTTGGCCGGGGACTGCAGTGAGATACGGTCGGCCATCGTGTCGAGGTCGAACAGGGTCGTCGCCGTCGCGGCGTTGAGGTCGTTGTTGGTGTAGGCGACGCCGGTCACTCCCCGCGCGGTGGACGGCGGCATGGTCGGGTTGGTGAGCGTGCCGTCGACGGTCGTGGTCAGCGGGCCGGCGGGGTCGTCGATGTTGTGCCGTAGATTCTGCCCGGTGTCGGAGACGACCCGCAGCCGGTTCGCGGCCGGGTTGAAGTCGACACCGAACGCGGTACCCGAAAGCTGCACCGTCAGCTGGGAGACCTTCCGGGCTTTCGCGCGGGCGTTCAGGGTGTAGATGCCGCCCCTGTCGCCGACGCCGTACAGCTTTCCGTTCTGCACACGGAAGTCGATACCCACCAGCCTGCTGTCCCCGGTCAGCCCGGAGATTTTGCCCAGCGACCAGGCCTTGGCGGGCCTGTCGACATCGAACTCGACCAGCCGCCGGTCACTCGTCAGACCGATCGCGGTCAGCTCGCCGCTTCTGGCCGCGGCCGGGACACTGGCTGCCACTGCGAGCGCAGGAGCCGCACACGAGGCCGCCAGGACGGCAGCGGATACCGCCATCACGCGTTTACGCATGTTCTCTTCCCTTTCCCGATGCCCCGAACAAGATCGCCCGGAGCTCTGAAGGGAATCCGCCGCCCTGTCAGACACGGATGGGCGCTCACCCCGCAGGCCACCCGTACGGCCCACACGCATCACCCCTACGCCCCGCACACACCGGCCGGACGAAGCGAGTGCCGCCACCCCTTGAACGTGCGTCGCCGCACCTCGATGAGACCGCACACGCCAGGTAGGACACGTGCTTGCACAGGACGGCCGCGTCGAGCAGGCCATCGCCCGCCTTCGCCGCGGCCGCCTGGCAAGCGGGCCGCAACCGACCCGGCCGAACCGCCTCCTGGTCCCGGGACGACCGCACCGGGTCTTCCACTCCGCCCGCACGAACAGGCTGAGGTGCTCGCGGGCGCGGTGGTGCACGGCGACTCCAGGACGGGACCCACACTGTGGACCGTCGGCGGTGGCCGGGTTCCGTCAGCCGGCGGGCTCCTCCGGCACCGTGGTGTACCGGTGCCGTACCCACAGCGGCAGCGCGACCCAGCACGCGAGGTACCAGGCCACCACCGTGCCCACCAGCCAGGGCACGAAGCCGTCGTGCGTGGCCACCCGGAGGATCAGGAACACGGCGGACGTGAACGTGGCGACCAGCCCACCGCCTGCGCCTTGATGCCGCGGCCGGCCATAATCGCCACACCCCGCTCAGTAGTCATCTTGCGTTGCCCTCTTCACGCGGTTCACGGGCGTCGAGTGATAGAGCGACCCAGACAGTTTTGCCGTCGGGAGCTGGGGTGACTCCCCAGGCGGTGGCGAGTCGGTCGATGATGTGCAGTCCGTGGCCGTGCGGGGTGTCCGGGCGCCAGGGCCGGGGCACCGGCCGGGTGGTGGCCCGGTCGGTGACAGCAACAGTGAGCCGGCCGCCGTCAAGGTCGAAATCGATACCGAGGCGCGTGGCGCCCGGTGTATGCAGATGAGCGTTGGCCAACAGCTCGCACGCCACCAGGAGCACGTCGTCCCTGCATCTGTCATGTCCATCATCCGCGAGGTGTATCGCATCAAGTACATGACGGATGCAGGACATGCCGGGCTCCAGCGCATTGCGGCTGTCGGCAGTGAGATCGAAGTCCCAGTGATCCATAACGTGCACATCTCTGCTTCTCCACTGGCGTCACAAACGGATGCCAGACGTGGGCACGCGCTTCGTTTTCCGCGTAGCCGATGCGGAGACTTTCGTTTCTGTTGAGCCGCTGATGGAGGGCGGGCTGATCGTTCTTGGCGGCTGGCTCTGACGCCTGCTCGTCCTCAGTTCGGCGTGACGGGCCGCAACGGCCGTACTGCACGCTCACGTCGCGGGCGGATGGGGCGGACAGCAGTTGTTCGCCGTCTCGGAAGACGGTTGATCGGGGCGGGATAGATCTTCACGACGCGTCGGTTCGGCTCCAGTGATCACCTCCGCGGCAGCGCACAGGTATGCGGAAGCCGCCGAGTGACGCGCCGGCGACCTGGAGGAACGGCACAGGCACCAGGTGGAGAACGACGATGTGGGATGAGGCACTCGGCGGAGTGTTCGACTGCCGAGGTGGAGGAAGCCCCACACGATGAGCCCATGATCTCGCGCGCTCGCACGGACTCCCTTGGGAGTTCTGCGCGCTGATGTGGCTGGTCCTTGCCGTGGTGGCGGGTGTGCTGGGCATGCATGCGCTGTCACCCGCCGGTATGCCGGCTGCGGGTCGACACGACGTCATGATGGCGGCGGAGTCCCCTGGGCATCGCCCCGAGCCCGATCACCTCGCCGGTGCGGACTGCCGGCATCTGTCCGACGCGGGCGACGGCGGCATGGTCATGGACCACACCGGCGGGACATGCGCGGCGGGCGGTACGTCCACCGCTTACGTTCCGCCTGCTCTGACGCCCGGCGTGGCTGCCCGTGCCGAATCCGCGGCGGCCGTCGGCGGCCCGGCCCCTGGGCCGGTCGACGGTCGCGCACCACCCGATCTTTCCGAGTTGCAGCTCCTGCGGGTCTAGAGGCCCCCGTACGGCACCCTCCTGACGGGGTGACGCGCTACGGCCTGCACGCATCCGTTTCTCCCGCGCCTGGGCGCGGGCTCTCCAAGGAGATGTACCCCTCATGGACCTCGCCGTTCCCTCCTCCGCCGAACCGCGATCCTGACCGCCATCGGCACCGCAGCGGTGGTACCGGCCGCCTGCAGCAGCAGCGATTCCTCCTCGCCGTCGAGCCACACGGGGCGCAACATGGGAGGTGCGGTGCCCACCTCCAGCCCCTCAGGCGCTGCTTCTGCCGCGCAGGGCAACCACAACACGCAGGACGTGTCGTTCGCCCACGGGATGATCCCGCACCACCGGCAAGCCGTGGCCATGGCCGACCTGGCCGCCACACGAGCGAAGTCCCAGCAGGTGAAGGACCTGGCCGCGAAGATCAAGCAGGCACAGGACCCGGAGATCAACACTATGTCCGGCTGGCTGAAGGCCTGGGACGCGAAGGTTCCGAACGCAGACATGCACGCCATGGAGAGCATGCCGGGCATGGACCACTCCGGCCCGTCGATGCCCGGCATGACGTCGAACGACGACATGAACAAGCTGAAAGGCCTCTCCGGTGACGCCTTCGACAAGGCGTTCCTTCAGTGATGATCAGCCACCACGACAGTGCGATCGCGATGGCGAAGACCGAGCGGGCCAAGGGCGCCTACGGTCCCGCCGTGACGATGGCGAAATCGATCGTCACCTCGCAGTCCTCCGAGATCACCGGCATGGACAAGAGGCTCGGCAAGTAGCCCAACCCTCAGCCTTGCCGGGCTCGGGGCGGTCGCCGGACGGCCGCCCCGAGCCCGCAGGCCGATCCACCGAACCCGCACGGTGACCGTATGCCGGGGCCGCTGCCGCGGGACGGCCGAGGTGCCGGCCGTCGACCACCGTGCTCGGCTCGCCTCCCTGAAATCCGCCCTGGGATCAGTCGCCCAGGTCAGAGCGATGAACTGCCTCGACGCCTGTGACCAGGCCAAACGTCATCGTCGTCCAGCCGTCCTCGACGGGCCGGGCGCGGGCGGACGGCCCGTCCGGCTCGGACTGGTCAACGACCCGGACACCACGGCGGAGCCCCTCCGCCGGACATCCTCGACCTGTACGCGTTCAGCCCTTCCCGGCGCGTACGGCGAGACCTGGAGGACCGAGTCCTCAGCCATGGGCGTCGAGGACGTCGGCCCTGTCGTGGTGGCCAGCGAGCAGCCCCTGACGACGGCAGTGATCGCACCCGCCGGTTCTGAACGGAATATCCCGCGAACGGACGGCAAATGCCGCCCCAACATGGCGAATTGAAAAGGACATCTCTCCCTCATCGGCCTGAAAACAGACCATCTGCTCACCTAGGCTTGTACCGGACCGATCCCGGTGGCCGGTAAAGGCCGTCGGGTCGGGGCCTGCGAGGGAGGTGTCGGGCGGGTGGTGAGCTCGGGCGTTGCGGCGTCGAGTCGGAGCGGATCGGGCACAAGCCCCGACCCGGTGCCATGCCGGCTCCGCGGTGGAGTGCTCGCGGTGCCGACCCTGCTGCCCGGTTCGTTCGCGCACGCGGGCAGTGGCGTGATCCCCCATCCCGCCGTGTCCGTGCCGCTCGCCGCCCTGACCGCAGTGGTCGGTGTCGCCCTGGCGGGTGACGGGCTGCGTCCGCTGCGAGTGATCGGCGTCCTCGACTGCTCACTGCTCGCGACGCGGGTCCTGCTCGTTCTGACCGACCACCGCGATCTCCACTTCGGCCCGTCCACAGCCTTCGTGATCGTCGGACAGGCGGCGGCGGTGGTCGCGATCGCTCTGCCACTGGCGCACGCGGACACGCCGCTCGTTCGCCTTGGCGCGGCACTCACGGCGGTGCTGCCGATCCGGTGGCTGGTCTCCGCGTCGGCGCCCGTCCCCGGACCGGTCGCCGCGTTGCCCGTGGGGCCGCCCGGCACCATGCGGTGCCCGGCGGCACTTCTGGTCCGGGCCTGTCCGCACCGCGGCCCGCCGCGCACTTCCAGGACTCCCTCTCTGTAACTCCGTCACGGAGCCTCGCGCCCGCACGGAGCTTCATCGCGCCTGCCCTCGTCGGGAGGAAGGCGGCGGGCGCGCGCACCGGACGACTGATGTGATCAAGGAAGTGTGTGGATGCAGACGAACCATTCGGACGGTCCCGCCGGGCGGGCTCGGAGCGTACTCGGCCGCTGCAAGCAGGTCGCGAGGCAGACACGGGAGACGGGACTGAGGGTCCTTGCCGGCCTGGGGATGAGCCAGTCCGAATCGAAGATCTCAGCCGAATCGCAGCAGTACTGGGCCCAGCCGGGCGGACAGTCCTGGGAGAGCGACTCTCACTGGCGCGCCGCGCCCGAGTTCGACAGCACCGACCTGTGGTCGCGGATCGGAAGGAAGCACCTGGCGCTGTTCGACAAGGGCGCGCGCATGGTGGAGTTCGACCGCCCGTTGGACCGGGTGGTCGAGTGGGGCTGCGGCGGCGGCGCCAACGCGGTGCACTTCGCACCGCGCGCGAAGGAGTTCGTCGGGATCGACATCTCGGCGCAGACCCTGGAGGAGTGCGCGAAGCAGGTCGCAGCGGTCTGCGACACCACGTTCCGGCCCGTACGGATCGACGTCGCGGAACCCGATGAGGCGCTGCGGCAGATCAACGGCCCGTGCGACGTCTTCCTGTGCTTCTATGTGTTCGAACTGCTGCCCACGCCCGAGTACGGCGAGCTGGTGCTGCGCATCGCGCATTCGTTGCTGGCCCCCGGCGGGCTGGCGCTCATCCAGGTCAAGTACAACGACGGCCGGTGGCTGACCAAGCCCCGTCGCCGGTTCCGCAGTTCCGCGCTCGCGGACCTGACCACCTATCCCATCCCGGTGTTCTGGACGCTGGCCGAAGGGTGCGGCTTCACGCCGGAGATGATCCACCTGGTCCCGAAGAACGAGCTCGACGAGCGCTACGCCTACTTCCTGCTGCGCAAGGGGGAGACCGAGGGCCAGGAGTCTTCGAACCACCCCCGGTGATCGCGCGGTGGTCCACGAGCAGGACCTCGACGGTCCACACCCCGGGTATCGCCCGGTCACCGGGTGCGGTGGGGACGCACGCGAGAACGGTGGCCCCGCAGGAGAGGACGGGAACTTCCTCAGAGGTGTCCGTGAAGAGCGTGGGCCAGGTGGTGGTGGTGGCTGTGGCGCCGGCCGCCCCGCACCTGCTCGGCGTCGGCCAGGTGGGGATGGCCGGCGTCCAGGTCGCTGTGCTCGTGCTCGGGTGCATTCGGTAGTGGGCCAGGTCTGAAGCAGCCGGTTGGCGCGCTGTTGACGGCAGCCGGGAGGAGGACAGGTACCCAGCCGCTTCACGGCGCCTTTGTGCTCCGCCGACAGAGCGCGAAGGCACCCCGGAACTCGCCCTCAGCCTGGTGAAGTTGCCCTCCCACGGCATCGTTGCGGACGCGGTGAGAAGGGGGCGGCGATGCGACGTCGGGCACGTCCTGGGGGAGGTGCAGGGCAAGGGCGGGCCGTTCGCATTCCGGCAGGCGGATCGGCATCCTTTGGACGGCTTCGCGGTCGGCGACGACGCACAGGACCACAGCGTGAACCTCGCCGTCGCCCCTCACCAAGGCCCGTGGACAGCGCCCTCGAACCCGCAACGGACTGACGAAATCCGTCACGAGCTGTCAAAGCTCCCGGCGGCTCAGCGGCGCGTGCTCAGCCTCGCCTACTACGACGACCTAACGCAAACCCAGATCGCCCAGGTCACCGGTTTGCCGCTGGGAACGGTCAAGAGCCACACCCGTCGCGGGCTGTACGGCTTGAACCGTTGCCTCGAAGAGGTTGGCGAGAACAGCCCGCGTGCGCGGCCCCTCCAGGCGGACGGCTGATCGTCAGGCCAACCCGACGATCAGCTACGCCAGAACGCCTGGGCCGCCGTCATCTCCGTCGGCGCTCGAGTGCCTGCCGCCTCAACGGCGTTGCTTGCACGGAACGCCCGGGGATCGATCACCTTCCCCATTCCTGGACAGATGCTTCGTAAAGGATGGAGACGAGCGACGAAGTTATCGGCGCAGGACACCAGTGAGGATGTAGCGGTCGGTTTTGTGGGCTTATCGGGGCCTGTACTTGGCGGCCGGGAATGTCTGAGCAGCAGGCTGATGAACGTGCGACAGAACTCGCTGCGTCATCTCTCGTGTCCTGCTGATCCGTCCGGGGTCATGTCGGGAGCTTGGATGCCAGTACGTCGACGTTCTCGATCACGGGCGACACGGTGAACAACTCTGTTGCCCGCTCCCCGAGTGCCGCGCCAACGCCTCCGGCAAGGTGCGCCTGTCGACCCGCGTCGTCGGGAAACACGTCGAAGATGCCGAACGTGGACCTGTCGAACTGGACGGCGAACCAGGCGCGGGTGTCGGGCTCCTGGTCGACGATCGCCTGCGCGTCTTTCAGGAACTGAGCCACTTCTGCTTCCTTACCCGGTTTCGCCTCTACCCGGACCAACAGCCCGACACGCACCATGGGTTTCCTCCTTCGATCAGTGCCTTCACGCCAACTCCTCCGCGAATATCGCAGCGTGTGTGGCAGTTCGATGTTCGGGACACGCCGGTCGGGGCACACTCTTCACGAGTGGGTCTCTGACCGTCGGACCAGGGCGGCGCAGCGTCTCGGCCCGTTCGGCGAGCGCGTTCCCCACGGGCAGGCGCAGCACCTCCGGGCCGGCCGCCGGACTGGCCCCGAGAACGGCGAGGGCGTGCCGGTGGTCATGTCGCCACTGTGGCAGCCGGGTGCGCCGACCCGCCGCGCGCCGGGCGGCAGGTATACCGTCCGGGGGCGGATGCTGCTCGGATGGGTCAGCCAATGCCGAAGCATCAAGCAGGAGCGGGCTCCGGCGCATCCGTGACCCTCGGCCGCCGCCACTACCCCGTCAAGCAAGTCGGCCGGGGCATCACCCGGCAGGACCGCCGTGATTTCATCGCCGCCGAAGTCCTCCGCGCGATGACGCAGCTCGGCTTCACCCGCCGCGCCCTCCCCGGTACGCGCCCCGAGCCCGTTTCCGCGACGCTCGGCACTCCCGTGTCCGTCCGACCGAGGCAAACAGGCACGAAACCGACACCTGAACAGCCGTGTGGGCCCGACCGGCATGCGCCGGCCGGGCCCACACCGCTCGCAAGGGGTTCCCGTCGCAGTGGTGGCTCAGTGGTCGGAGTAGCTGAAGTCGCCCATGGTCCAGGCGCTGACCTCGGCGATCGCGACGCGGTACATCCCGCCCGTCTCCGGGATTCCGACCGTGCCCTGCAGGATCCGGGCGACATGGAAGTGCAGATACGCGGGCGGTCCGTCGCTTTTCGCAGGGGTGTCGAAGACGGCGGAGAACTCGCCCAGGCGGGCGGAATCCGTCAGCACGTCCGACACCCGCTGCCTCCACACCGCTTCGGGAGCCAGCCGACCGGTGATGACAGCACCACCGGTGACCACGGTCAGGGACATCTGGTTGCTCCGCCCGGACTCCACCAGGGTGGCGACGTCAACGAGCAGTTCGTCAGGCTTGGACATGGGAAAGATTGTATTGAGCGTTGCTATTCCAGGGTGAAAACGGCTTTGGTGATGACGCTCATACGGTTGGGACTGATGCGGATCCGCGGAAGATCCCCCATCCGGACAACAGGCCCCGCGTGAACGGCCGGTACCCGGCGCGCGGTGCCTGAGGGTCCTCCCACGGACCCACACCAAGCGACGTCGCCGCGGATCGACCGGAGGCTGTCCTGGTCGCCTTCACGCCGAAGGGCCCAGGTCACTGCGGTGACCTGGGCCCTTCGTTGCTGACCTGCTTGATCGACGTCTCGCTGTCCGACCTGGTCAGGGCTTCACTCGTCGTCGATGGCAACAACCATCGATCCCGAACCCTCCGTCAGACAGTCGTGTTCCGGAAAGCGGTCCACGTGCAGACGATCTCCTTGGTCCGCCCCCGAAGCGAATCCTTCGATACTGTCGGGGGGAAGAGCCAGAGCCTCCGGGCCACCCTGGAAATCGACGGAATCATCGTCTCCGGACGACGAGATCAAGATCTTCCCGTCGGCCGGAAGCAATCGCATTCAGGACAACGATCTGCTGTACGGGAACGGATTCACGACTCTCTCCAGGGAGAGTTCTCCGCGCCCGCTTCACAACTCGCGCCCTGGGGGCAGCAGGTCTGAGCGTGCCCAGGAGAGTGTGAGTGCACCGGTCGAATCACCGCGCAAGACCTTCGTCATCACGCCTCCGATTGTCGCTCACGCCCAAGTGGGCGAGGACGAGGTTGGGGTCCTCCGCGGTGAGGTAGGCGGCGCTCGCGACGTGCACGGTGTTGCCCCGCAGGGCTATGGAGGTCGGGCCCTGGAGGCCGTCGGCGGCGGTCAGGACGGTGGTGTGGGTGCCGTCGGGCCGGATCAGGGCGACCTGGTTGACGGTGTTGAGAGCGGCGATGATCTGGTCGCCGCGACCGGTGAAGGCGAAGTCGTCGATCCCGGTCAGGCCGGTTGCGGTGACCCGGGCGGTGCCGGGGCGTCCGTCGGTCAGGATCGGGATGCGGACGATGGTGCCCTTGTCGAGGTTGGTGGCCCAGAGCGCCCCGTTGTGGATCTTCAGGCCGTTGGCGCCGAGGAACCCGACGGGGGCCAGCGCCGGGTCGGTGGACCAGACGGTAGCGGTGCCGCCGGAGGCCGGAACACGCCAGATGGTGCCCAGGGCGGAGTCGGTGACGTACAGGGTGCGGGTACGGGGGTCCAGGGTCAGGCCGTTGGGCAGGCCGGCGGCGGGCAGGGCGGCGATGCGCTGCGGCAGGCCGCCCGGGCGCAGGCGCCAAATGCCGGTCAGGTCCGCGGTGCCGGTGGCGTACAGGAAGTACAGGGTGCCGTCCTGGGCGCGGGTGATGCCGGTGGTCAGGGGGAAGCCCAGCGCCGGGGTGTGGATGCCGGCGTCGGCGGGTGCGGGCATAGTGGCCAGGATCAGGATGCTGCCGCTGCGGGAGACAGCGGCGATCTGGCGGGCCTTGGCGAGGGTGACGTACGCGGTGCCGTCCGGGCTCAGGGCGATGTTCTCCGGCGTCTGACCCTTTGCCAGGTCGAAGTGCACGGCGGTACGGGCACACCCGAGCGGGTCGGAGACGGCCGACGCCGGGGCCGGTGCGGCCATCGCGACCGCGGCGGCGGTCAGCACGGCGGCTGACACGGCGGTCTTGGTGAACTTGGTGAACTTGGTGAACTTGGTGAACTTGGTGAACTTGGTGAACACGGTGTTCCTTCGTTGATTTCGGGCATGCGGCAGCGGCACGCCGGCACATGCGGGTGGAGAGTGGGAGGACACCCGGGCCGGAACGGCATCCGCGGGTGCCGGACGGGAGCCAGGAGTGCGGGGTCAGCCGGCGTTGAGCCGGCTGTCCGAACGGGCGGGGGCGGTCGGGGTGGTGGCCTGGGCCAGGAGTTCCAGGGCGGCTCGCGAGGGTGAGCCCGCCGCGGTGGTCGCGACGACGAGGCTGGGGCCCGGCCCCTGACTCAGGGTCTGCTGCGTCACGGTCAGTGAGCCGACCAGCGGGTGACGCATCTCGTACTGCGCGACCGTGCAGGCCTTGACCCGGTGGTCGGCCCACATCGAGGCGAAGTCCTCGCTCTTCGCACTCAGCTCACCCAGCAGCGTGTGCAGTGCGGCGTCCTGCGGGTACTGGCCTGCCACCAGGCGCAGATTCCCCACCACCGCCCTGGCCTTGCCCGGCCAGTCCGCGTACAGATCGCGGGTGTGGGCGTCGAGGAAGACCAGCCTGGCCATGTTGGGGCGCTGCGCCGGTACGTCCGGGGCACCGGGGTCAAGGTGTCCGGCGAACAGCGCGTGGCCCATCCGGTTCCACGCCAGGACGTCACTGCGCCGGCCGAGCACGATCGCGGGGACGTGCCCGAGCGTGTCCAGCAGCTGGGCGGTGGGCTCGGTCAGGTGCTCCGGCGCGGGACGCCGCCGGCTGCGGGGCTTGGCCGTTCGGGCCAGGTCGTGCAGGTGCCGGCGCTCGGACTCGTCCAGCCGCAGGGCCCGGGCGATCGCGTCCAGCACCTCCGGTGAGGCGCCCAGTGAGTGCCCCTGCTCCAGGCGCGTGTAGTAGGAGGCGCTCACCCCCGCCAGCAGTGCCAGCTCCTCGCGGCGAAGACCCGGCACCCGACGGCGCTCCCCGTAGGTGGGCACGCCGGCCTCCTCGGGGCGCAGCTGCGAGCGCCGCGTCCGCAGGAAGTCCCCCAGCTGTGATGTCCCGTTCATGGCAACGAGTATGTGCCGACCCCGTGACGCACAGCCTCTCCCAGCCGGGGATAGGCACCAGGGGGACTGGCTCCCCGGCCCGAGCGGCGATGAGCTGAGTTCCCACCGCATCCCGCACTCGCACAGGAGGAACGCTTTGAGCAGCACGACCCGCGAACACGACCCCTTCGAGACCTTGAACGCGGCAGATTTCACCTTCACCAGGCGCGCATGGGTCGACGCCGCCCCCGTACAGGTCTACGACCTCATCAGCGACGTGTCCGCCATCCACCGGTGGAGCCCCGACGCCACCGACGTCGCCTTCGACCAGGACGCCGGCCCCCTGACGGGCGCCTGGTTCAGCGGCCGCAACCACAGGAACGGCAAGCAGTGGACCACCCGCTCCCAGATCACGCGGGCCGAACCCGGCACCGCCTTCATCTTCGTCGTCGGCGGCGCCGAGGACGGCATCGTGCGATGGAGCTGGACCTTCGCGCCCCAAGGACGCGGAACCGTCGTCCGGCAGTCATGGCAACTCCTGCGCCTCGACCCGGTGCTGGGCACCACGCTCGGCGACCTCGACGCGCTGAGCGACTACATGGCGGACAGCGCCGAAACCACACTGGCAGCCCTCGCCCAATGGATCGCCGAGGAACGCCACCCCGACACCGCCCTCAGCCGGCCGAGGGCATGATGTCCGGTTCGTCCAACCGCTGCTGCCTCTTCGGCCGGTGGCGGCGGAGATCTGGTGGGCTCGGACGACGGTCGAGTCGATCTGGACCGGTCAGTCGGTGTCGCCGACCGCGTCGGCCCGGGCCTGGATCTGCTGCAGGGTCCGGGTGAACACACCGCCCAGGGCGTAGCGGCGGAAGCGGGTGACACGATCCTCCACGGGCTGTGACGGGCCGGCAGGTCGCGCCAGGAGATCCCGGTGCGGATCGTGCCGATCACGCCATTGATGATCTTCCGGTCCTCGGCGCGAGGTCGGCCCGTCACGGCTCGCGGGATCAGTGGAGCGAGTAAATCCCCGTCGCGATCTGTGAGTTCATGGCGGCGCAACACACCCACCGTGATCCATTACGAGACGATCCCTGATGACGGACCCTCAAGCCGAACCCCAGCCGGCAGCACGCCCTCACGGCGGCGGCCCCATCCCCGGGACCGCCGCCGCGGTGTTCCCTGACAGGCACGCCCCCCTCCGCGCGACCTCGGCCGGAAGGTGTCCGCCGCGGTCGCGCCCCGTGCGGCGGTCAGTCGATCTTGCCCGGCCGGTAGTCGGACGGCAGCGTGCACACGAACTCGCGAGGATCGTTGTGCGCGTTCTCCAGCCAGTCCGGGACGCTGTGGTAGCCGAGGGCGTACAGATTCCGGCTGGGAGCCCAGGTGTTGTAGGCGTAGATCGAGTTCCGCTTGATCGCCATGTGGGCGCTGGGGATGTTCAGCACGTACGAAGCGCCGTCCGCGCGCCGGTCCCGGGGGAGGACGTAGGCGTAGATGTGGTGGAAGCGGACGTCCGAGATCACGCGGTCGTTCATCAGCCGGTAGGCCGCGTCACTGGAGGCCTTGTGGGCGGCCGTGCGGTCCAGCCACCCGGCGGAGAACTTGTGCGAAGCGCCCGGGTACTGCTCCGCGAGGGACTTCACCTTGGTCGTGATGCGGCTCACGAGCCTGTTGTAGCCCTCGACGGAACCATCGTCGGGGATCTTGAAGTTGATGACCTTGTCCACGCCCAACACCTTGGCGGAGGCCATGAACTCGGCCGTCCGGGCGGCGACGATCTTGCTGGTACCGTCGGTCGGCCAGGACAGGCCGTGGTGTCCG
This sequence comes from Streptomyces sp. NPDC001914, assembly GCF_042891215.1. Classification (NCBI taxonomy): domain Bacteria; kingdom Bacillati; phylum Actinomycetota; class Actinomycetes; order Kitasatosporales; family Streptomycetaceae; genus Streptomyces; species Streptomyces sp. NPDC001914. Next base: position 129,722 of record NZ_JBIASW010000014.1, on the reverse strand, counting down.
CCCGCCGCGCAGGGGTGCGGACTGCTCCACGTGGTCAGCGGGCACGGGTCGGCGTTCATCCGCTGGGCCAGATCGGGGTTGGCGCCATCGGTCACCAGGACGAGGTAGACGGGCCGGCCGGCCGCCTTGTGTTCCAGGATCGACCCGGCCAGACCGATCGCGTCGTCGTCCTGGTGGGGCGCGTAGAAGATGGCGGGCTTGGCGGCGGCCGAGGCGGCGGGCGCCCACCTCGTCTGGCTCGCCACGGCCGCGGCGGTCAGTGCCCCCGCCGCCAGGACGGTGCGCCTGGAGAGCGCGGCGGACTGCTGGTTGGTGTCGGTCATGTGGGATTCCCCGATGGTCGGTGGTTCGCGCACGGACGCGGCCGTGTGCGAGGGGAGGGTTGGTCGGTCCCTCGCCCGCCTCGAGTGGACCACTCGCCGCGTCGGCGGCCCAGGCGGTTCCTCCGGCAGAAGTGGCGTCCGCGATACTTCTGCCGGAGGCTCGCACCCGGACGAGCCGGGAGCGGGGGCATCGACCGTGGCCAGTGACACGCCCGCCGCAGGCGATTTCGGGCAGCAGTTACGCGCGCTGCGGACCGGTGCCGGGCTCAGCCAGGAGGCGCTCGCACACGCCTGTGGGGTGAGCGTGCGCGCGCTCGCGGACATGGAGCGGGGCAGGACGCGCGGTCCGCAGCGCCGCACCGTGCAGGCACTGGCCGCGGGGCTCGCGCTGGACGAGGCGGCCGCCCGGCGGCTGGAGCGGGCCGCCGCGCCGGGTCGGCCACGCCCCCGGACGGCCTCCGCACCCGCCGCCCCCCACGCCCTCGCCCTGCCGCGCGACATCCAGGACTTCACCGCCCGCGGCCCGGCCCTCGCCCGGCTGTGCGACCTCGCCGACCGGGCCGGCGCCGCCCGTGCGGTGGTGAGCGTCGTCGCGGGCCAGCCGGGGCTCGGCAAGACCGCGTTGGCGGTGCACGCAGCCCACCGGCTGGCGCCGCGTTTCCCCGACGGGCAGTTCGCCGTCGACCTGCACGGCATGGATCCCGAGCCCGTGGCGCCGTACGACGTCCTGGGCAGGCTGCTGCGGGCGGCGGGTGTCGCCGACGGTGCGGTCCCGGTCGGCACGGACGACCGGTCCGGCCTGTGGCGGTCCGTGCTCCGTGACCGGCGAGTGCTCCTGCTGCTCGACAACGCGGCCGACGAGTCGCAGGTCCGCCCCCTGCTCCCCGGCACCGGGCCGTCGCTGACGGTCGTCACCAGTCGGCACGCCCTGGCGGGCCTGGAGTCGGTCCACCGCGTCGACCTGGCCCTGCTGCGCCGTGAGGAAGCCGTCGAGCTTCTGTCCCGAATCGTCGGGCCGGAGCGGGTCCGGGCCGAGGCACAGGCAGCCCGTGACCTGGCCGAGTTGTGCGGACACCTGCCGCTCGCCCTGCGGATCGTGGGCCAGCGGCTGCTGAGCAGGCCGCACGAGCGCCTCGGCAAGCTCGTCAGCCGACTCGCCGCCGAGGGCCGCCGTCTGGACACCCTGCGGGCCGGGAGCCTCGGGGTGAGCGCCGCCTTCGCCCTGTCGTACGCCCAGCTCCGCCCCGAGGCGCGCGCGTTCCTGCGCCGGGCCTCCCTCGCCGCCGGACCCGATTTCAGCCCCGCGACCGGCGGGCTCCTGGCCGGTCTGTCCTGCGCCGACGCGACCGTCTGCGCGGAGGAACTGACCGACGCCGGGCTGCTGCACAGCGACCCCGTCGGCGAGCGCTACCGGTTCCACGACCTGCTCAGGCTCTACGCCGCCGAGCGGCTGGCGGCGGAGGACGGACCCCGGGTCCGCGAGGCGGCGCTGGACCGGACCGACCGGTGGGTGCTGCGCCGGGCCACCGCGGCCGCCCTCCGCTTCGACGTGGAGCACCACCAAGACGCCCCGCACGGCGACCCCGCCCCCGACGGGGCGCCCGCCGACCGCGAGGAGGCGCGGGCCTGGCTGGAGGCCGAACGCTTCCAGTGGCTGGCCGCGCTGCGCCGCGCCCACGAGACCGGGCTCCACCGGCAGGTCGTGGACACCGCCGAGGCGATGCACTGGTTCTCCGACCTCAACCAGCACTGGGAGCAGTGGGTGGAGGTGTTCCGCCGCTCCGCCGACGCGGCCCGCGCGCTGGGCAGCAGGCGGCTGGAGGCGGTCCACCTGAACTACCTGGCCTGGGCGTACAACCTCTGCGTCCACGATCCCCGGGCCGCCCTGGAGACCGCCGACGCCGCGCTCGCCGCGGCCCGTGACGGCGAGGACGGGCTCCAGACGGGCTGGGCCCTGGGGTACGGCGCCGGGGCGCTGCACCGGCTGGGCCTGGTGGAGGAGGCCCTCGCGCGCATGCGTGAGGCCGCCCGCAGCTTCGGCGCGCAGGACTCCCCGCAGGCCCGCCCGGCCGAGCTGTCCCTCCTCAACGCCCTCGGCGGCTACCTGCGGCAGGCCGGGCGGCCGGCGGAGGCCCTCGGCATCCACCGCCGCTGCGAGCGGATCTGCGACGCCGGTCCTCCGGGGCTGCCCGACGAGCTGATCGCGACGTACCGCGCCGTCGCCCGGCAGCAGATCGGCAACGACCTGGCCGCCCTGGGCCGCCGGCACGAGGCGGAAGCGCCGCTGCGCAGCGCCCTGGCCCATTTCCAGGACCTGCGCATGCCCGCCTGGGCCGAGCCGACACGGCTCGACCTGGGCCTCGTCCTCGGCGCGCTGCGCCACCCGGAGGCCCGTGAGACGCTGCTCGCCGCCCGCGACGCCCTGGCCGCGCTGGGAAACCCACGCCAGGCGGAGGCCGTCACCGCCCTCGCGGCCCTCGACGAACCGGTCGCCGGGGCCTGAACCGCCACGGTCCCGGATACTCGGGGCCTGGGTCCTCGGCGCCGCCGGGCACGCGCCCCCGCTCTCCGGTGCGGCGAGAGCCGGGGCGGTCGGTCCACCTCGTTCCACGCCTGGCCTCCGCACCGCCAACCGACGCACGGCCCCAGGTCGACGCGCGGGGTGCGGAAGCGGCAGCGGCCTGTGGAGCAGTGGACAGGGCGGTCGCGAGGACGACGGCGACGGCGGCCGCCGTGGTGAGCAGACGTCGGGTCAGGTGCATCCACCGGTCAACCCCCGCTCCCCGCCCGCCCGGTCACGGCCCCCTCCCAAGACCACCTGCCAGGGACAGCCGAGCATGTCGCCGGCCCCGCCCGCGCGCTGCCCCCGCCTACGTGCGGAACTGGGGGCACGGGTCGCTGATCCCCGGCCCCCATGTGCGGCGGAGCTGCCCACGCCGTGCGGCCAGGTCCGCGGCGAGGTGCGTGCGGATGGCACCCGGCGCTGCGGCGAGAGCGTCCGCGGCGATGCATGCTTCGTGCTCTTCCGGGCTGCCGCCTTTCGGTACCGCGCGGACCAGTGGGACCTTGGTCCGGAACGCCTGCGGGGCGTTGCGGACCAAGGTCGCGTCACTGCTCTCAGAATTGGAAGCGTGCCTTGATCGGATAGTGGTCCGAATTTCCGGCGTCAGCAACCACGTTGCACGGTGAGATGTCCGCGGAGGGCGGACCGAACAGGTAGTCGATCTTGATTTTGCGATTGTCCAACGGCTTGGTGACCTGACCGTCGCGAGGCCGCGTGCTCGACTGCCCCTCGTCGCATTCCTTGTCCGCCGCGTAAGCGGAGTCCATGACGGTGTGGGGCGTGTCCGTCGAGGCGGAGTCCGAGGGGACGGAGTTGAAATCGCCGCCGTAGACGGTCCGATAGCCGTCCGGAGTGTACGAATGGACGATGTTCTGCAGCAGTGCGGCCTGCTCCAGGCGCTTCACTCCGTGCGGGTCATCTTCTGCCGCGCCGGAGCTGAAGTGGACCCCGCAGAACTGCAGGGCCTGAGCCGGAAGCACAGCGCACAGAGCGGTCCGCTGTTCCATCCGCGTCCACACTTCCTTCCCCTCTTTGTTGACGATGGTCTGGTTCTGCGGCGAGGGAAGGTCGTACGACGTGTACCAGACGTTGGAGTCGGGCACCGCGAGGGCGATGCCGTAGGCACCTCGGTCCTCTGACCCGACCTTGGTTCTGTTGCAGGTCTTGGCGGCCTTCGAGGACGAACCGTCGATGGTGTACTTGATGGGGGCGAAGCGTACGTCCCATCCGGTGCCCGTCTTGCTCTCCAGCGCCTGCTCGATCGCCTTGGCGTGCGACTCGCAGAGTTCCTGGAGGAAGAGGGCGCGGTATTGCTTCGCATCCTCTCTGGAACCCAGCCGGTCGGAGATCTGGCTCCCCAGGTCCGTGCCGCCCACCCCGTTGTTCAGGCACTCTGTGTTGTTGTTGGCGCAGACGTTCCACGACATCACGCGGAAGTCGGCCGCCGGCGCGGGAGAAGCGGGGTCAGGGCGTCCCCCTTCGTCACTCGCGTTCTCCTCGCCGAGGAAGACGAGCTCGAACTTCTGCCAGGACCCGACCGAGTCACCCCGTGCCCGCAGCAGTCCCTTGTCGTCTCCGGGGTCGTACATCTCGGCGGTCACGTACTTGTAACCGTCATTCGTCCAGGCCTTCAGAGCGTACGTACCGTCCGCCTGCCTCTCGAGGTGGAGTTCTTCCCATTCGCCGACGTTCGAACTCCGGGCCCGGAGCAGATTCTGATGGCTACCGGAGTCGTTCCGCTCGGTCGCGACGTAGTTGCCGTTCGCCTCCGAACGCAGAGTGGCGGTCCACCCCTTGTCGTGGGTGTGCAGCGTGAACTTCTCCCACGATCCCAGCTCTGCGGGAGAGTCCGCGAACTTGCGCGCACGGAGCATGCCCTCGCGGTCACCGCTGTTCGTGACTTCCGCAGACACGTAGAGGCCGTCAGCGCCCACGGACCTGAGCGCGTACTTGTCGCCGGCCGTGACGGGCACCGGCCGCGCTTCCGCATGCGCCTGCACGGCCGACATGGCGATCACCGCGAACAGCGCGGTGCACAGCGTTGCTAAACGGCCTATTATCCGTCTCATTTACCCCTGCCTAAGAAAGTGAACAATCAAAACGCGCACGGTACGGCACCGCCCCCGGCGGCGAGCGAGACCGCGAACGGCCACAGGTCGACGGACAGCGTCCGTGAACCCTGCGAGTTCACCAGATCACGGCCGAACGCCGGTCCATGCGGAGACCACGCGGTGCCGCGCCCCGGCTGACGGGCCCGGCACGGTGGATCTTTCGTTCAAGACGACTGCCGACCCCCGGAGACGGTTGCGCCGCAGCTCGATCTTTTTCGATCCGGCCCAACTCCCGGGAGCCTGCGCGCCGCGGGCGCGACGGGGCCGGGCCCGGGCTCCTGGGTGGAGTCCGGGCCCGGCCTTGTCGTGCGGCGCCCGGCGTCGGAGGGCTCAGTTTCGGGACGCGATCACCCTGGCGAGGGTCAGCAAGCCTCCCGTGTCAGCGACGATCGGGTCCTCCTTGGCCGGACCGGTTGTCCACTCCAAGTCGGCGAACTCCGCACAGGCGCGGTTCCACAGCAGCCACTCCCGCCAACCGTCCTCCAAGGCGTCCGCCGTCTCCACCGTGACCACCCCGCTGCGCTCCCAGGTCCCCCGCCACCATTGAGCGGTCCGGAACGTCCAGAAGTCCGCGTCGGCCGCCCACCGCGACAAATGCTCCGGCACCGGCTCCGCGTCGAGGTCGTCCCGGGTGCCCGGTGCCGCCATCGCGATCTGCCCGCCGGGCCGCACGCACCGTGCCAGCGTCGGCAGGTAGCGGACGTCCGTCCCGAAGTAATGGTAGGCATCCACACTCACGACCGCGTCGAAGTAGCCGTCGGCGAAGGGCAGTTCATGCGCCTCGACACGCAGCGGCGCCACCGATCCCGCGCCTGTGCCGGCCTCACGCACGCGCCTCCAGTTCTCCCCCGGTCCGATCCAGAGGTCCGCCGCCGTGACCTGCACGCCGAACTCGCGGGCCAGGAACACCGAGGTGAGAGCCGTCCCGCAGCCGAGGTCGAGCACCCGCATGCCCGGCTCCAGCCGCATCGCGCCGGTGAGCCACTCCATCAGCCACAGCGGGTGCGGTCCCATCACGTTGGCCATGACCCACACCGGGTCGTATGCCGCGCTCCGCGGATACTGCGGCAGCGTCAACCGCTCGGCCAGCAGACCGGGTTCGGCGACGGGCGGCTTCCACAGCGAGGTCCGCCCGCCACCGTCCCCGACTGCTTCCGTCTCCGGCTTCCGGGCGACGATCCGGGCGAATCCCAGTGTCCGTCCCAAGTCCGCTCGCAGCATCGCGGCGACGCCGGCCGAGCCACGCTCGGGGTCGGCCCCGAGGACCGCCTCCTCCCAGGCGAGCCAGTTCGCCGCGCCGTCCCGGAGGAGGTCCGCACGGTCGACGGCCACCTGTCCCGAGGACTCCCAGAGCCGCCGCCACCATTGGGGGGTGTGCCAGCCGTTGTAATCCCAGTCCCACCACGGCGCGAGGTGCTCGGGCACGTGTCCGTCCAGCTCCTGTACGGTGCCCGGGGTGACGACGCCGATCTGTCCACCGGGCCGGACGAACCGCAGCAGGGACGGCAGGAACCAGTGGTCCGTGCCGAAGTACTCGTAGGCGTCGACGCAGACCACCGCGTCGAAGTACTCCTCGGCGAATTTCAGGTCGTGCGCGTCGACGCGCAGCGGGACGACCGAGTCCTCGACGCCGGCCGCGCGGATCCGCTCCCAGTTCTCGGACGGGTCGATCCACAGGTCCGCGGCGGTGACGTGCACGCCGTATTCGCGGGCGAGAAAGACGGAGGTCAGGGCGCGCCCGCAGCCGAGGTCAAGAACGCGCATGCCGGGACGGAGGTCCATCGCGGCGGTCAGCTCATCGACGAGCCAGAGGGCATTGGGCCCCATCTGGTTCTCGAGTACCCACTCGGCCGGGTAGGCGGCGGCGCGAGGTGCAGCGTCGACGGCGATGAGGTCCTGAAAATCTGTCAGGTCGAACGAAGAGTCGCTCATGGCGAGAGAAGGGTTCCTTGTCGAGAGATCAAGGACCCGGAGAACTGAACGGACGAAGGGTCGCTGCGTCAGCCCCGGGCCCGGAAGGCGGGGATGGCGGAAGCACTGCACACGGCAGCACCGAACCCGACGGTCATCAACCCACCTCCTCACGCCTCGAACAGCTCCCAGACCGACGTCGCGCACAGTACCAGACCGCCGTGGGAAGTGCGGGTGGAGTCACTGACGGCGGCGGCGAAGGTTGGGCCGGCCCGCCCAGACCCCGCGTACGGGCCACAGCTGATGATCTTGCCCCTGCTCCGAGTGGTGGGGGGCCTCAGGTGTGCAGATGCAGGGTCGTGCGCGGTGAGATTTTGTAGGTGCCGCGGTAGTGGGCGGCGAAGTGGCCGGGCCAGGAAAAGCCCCGGTGGGCGGCGATCCGGGCGATGGCCGTGGTGCGAGGGTCGGCGGCGAGCAGATCGCGGTGGGCGCCTTCCGTACGGGTGCGGCGCAGGTGAGCCCAGGAACTGTCCGAGGCCTGAATCTGCCGTCGGCTCATCCCACCCGACCAGGATGCGGGCATGCCATCGCCTGGGGTCGCTCCGGAACGCCGTCACGCGGGAACGGGATCGGCCGGCCCGGTGCCGGCACGAGCGGATCGGCTCATCAGTGCACTGTCGTGGTGGTGGGTGTCCGCGCCCCTCCTGTTGTCCGCCCCGGCGATCACGCGCGCCCTGGGGTGCCGGGCGCCCGGCGAGAGGTCAACCGGGTCTTCGGCGTGATGGCCCTGCTCGCCACCGTGCTCGCTCCGGCGGCGGGGCTTGTGGTGGCTCAGGTCCGGGGCCGGCGAAAGGCACGCGGGCGGTTCCTGGCCATGGCCACGGTGTCCAGCGGGCTGGTCCTCGCCGTCTTGCTCTTCACCGTACTGTTCCCCGAGTGCCCCGACGGGTACCACTGCTGAGCACCGACCGCCTCATGTCCGCCGGGCGCGGGTGCCCGTCGCGGAGGATCGCCCGGCCGGGTATCCCGTCGGGCCCGCTATCTCCTGGCGAGGTGCCGGAGTTGCCGCTCGTGCGCCCCCGGCAGTCAGTCCTTGCCGGACGTGGCCGAAAGCCCAGTCTCGGGTCGCCGGGGGCCTGGGCGTCACGCAGGGCTTGTACGTACGCGCGATCCTGGGCGATCCGCGCGCACCTCATCGCCTCGGCCGACGAACCCGTGGCCGGGGACGACGACGGCGTTGCTCCGCACGAACTCGCTCTCATGGATCAGCACACCGTCCGCGACCTGCTTCAGCACGGGGGCTCCCTCCGCTCGTGACGTGCGTCCGCTCCTCGTGACCGTAGTCGCCGCCGAACACTTTCCTCGACATCTGCGGGGCCGAATCCAGCGGTTCCCGCGTGGACGCGGGGCGGGCACCGGACGCATGCGGTTCTAGGGGCCAGCGGGGGCGCGGCGGCGGAGTCCGGGGTCTACGACAGGGGAGCCCATGGGTCTACGACCGGGGGCGCAGGGCCTGCGGCCGGGGAGCACGGGGCCTAAGACCGGGGAGCACGGGGCCTAAGACCGCGGAATCCAGGGCCTGCCGGGGATCGGTGGAAGTCCCCGATCACCCCCACTACCCTTATGGGGAGATATGCGCCGTTTTCGGTGACGCGACGAGCTTCGGCACAGCGCACGTGTCGGGGCCGTGCAAGGCAGCGCCACACGCTCGGATCCCGGCCATGTGCGCGGAGGTAAGCTGTACACGGCAACTGACTACCCGCTCAAGATACAAGCGGTCCCCACCAGGCACCCTCGGAGTATCTTCATGGCATCGCACCAGTCGCCCACCCACCGCTCCGGCGTCAGTCGACGTGTCTGGCTCGCCTCGGCGCTGGCTGTGTCTCTCGCGGCGGCGGGAGTGGGAGGTGTGCAGGTCTCCCGGGCGGCCACGATCGATCCCTCCACTCCGGCGTCGAAGCTCGCGGCGTCCACGTGCGCCGACAGGACCTACTCGGCGATGACGTCCGCGCAGCGGGTCGGCCAGCTGTTCATGGGAGGGGTCACGCCGTCCGCTCCGGACAGCAGCCGGATCGCCCTCATGCAGCAGTACCACGTCGGCTCGGTGTTCCTCGCCGGGCGCAGCAAGGCCGGGACGACGGCGACCAAGTCCGTTGTCGACGGCCTTCAGGCGAAGGCGGACACCGTGGCCGGGCATCGGGTGGGCCTGCTGGTGTCGACCGACCAGGAGGGCGGACAGGTACAGGTGCTGTCCGGCCCCGGTTTCTCGACCATCCCGAGTGCGCTGACGCAGGGGACGTGGACGACGACGAACCTGCAGAGCGAATCGGCCGGGTGGGCCAAGGAGCTCAAGTCGGCCGGCGTGAACCTGAACCTCGCGCCCGTCGCGGACGTCGTGCCGGCGAGCCTGGGCACGGCCAATCCTCCGATCGGCAAGTTCAACCGCGAGTTCGGTCATACCGCCGCGGTCGTGGCCCCGCACAGCGACGCGTTCCTCAAGGGCTCCCTGCAGTCCGGGGTCCTGGCCACGCTCAAGCACTTCCCCGGACTCGGCTACGTCCGTGGGAACACCGACACCACGGCAGGCGTCGTGGACACGGTGACGACGAGCACGAGTTCGAGCATCACGCCGTTCAAGTCCGGGATCCAGGCCGGGGCGCCGTTCGTGATGATCTCCTCCGCGACGTACAGCAAGATCGACCCGAACAACCGGGCCGCGTTCTCCTCGAAGGTGATCCAGACGTTGCTGCGCAAGGACCTCGGGTTCAAGGGCGTGGTCATCTCTGACGATCTCGGGAACGCCGTGGCGGTGAAGGCCGTGGCCCCCGGCGACCGCGCGGTCAAGTTCCTCTCGGCGGGCGGCGACATGGTCCTGACGGTCGAACCGAACCTGATCCCGGCCATGACCAAGGCGGTGCAGAGCCGGATGACCCAGAGCTCGACCTTCAGCACCCAGGTCAGCCAGAGCGTCCACCGCATCCTGAACGCCAAGCAGAAGGCGGGCCTGCTCAACTGCGGTTGAGCGGTGCCGCGTCCAAGTACGAGCACGACAGCCGCCGTTGTGGAGCAGCCCGCCCACCACCGGCCCCTCGGCCGGTCAACCAGAGTGACGGCCATGGTGGACAGTCTGTGACGACATCGCGGTGACGCTCACGACCGCCCGGCGTCGGCTGCCGAGGAGCTGAAGCGTTCTCCGCGTAAGTGACGTGCGCCCCCGGGGCCGTGCGGTTCGCGCCCCCATGGCTCGGCGGGCACCGCACGGCGTCGCGGGCGCGTCGGTCACTCGGTGCGCAGGGCCGTGGCCGTGCGGACCTTGGCCGCCCATCCCGCCGGGGCCATCGCGCCAATGAGGGCGACGAGCACTCCGGCCAGTCCCAGCAGCACCAGTTGCGTGGCGTCGTACACGTCGAGGACCGAAGGCGGAAGGCCGGTGCCCGCGGCCTCTCCCATGACCGGCAGGACGTAGTCGTGCAGCGCGAAGCCGGCCGGGACCCCGATCAGTGCGCCGACGACGCCGATCCCGGCCACGGAGGCGAGCACGAGACTCACGGTCTGCCGCGGGGACATGCCGAGTGCCTTGCACACCCCCAGGTCGTGAACGCGCTCGCGGGTGTCGAGGACGACGGAGTTGAGCACGCCGAGGCCCGCCACGGAGACCAGCATCAGGGTGAGGAGCGCGGCCATGGCCTCCAGCAGGACGATCATGTTCTCCCCTTCCGGGGCGGACTCGGCGAAGGCGGCGCCGCCCAGCGGTTCGACCACCGCGGCGAGCTTCCGCGCGTAGTCGGCGGGCGAGACCCCCGGCTCGACCTCGATGTGGAAGGCCTCGGGCTTCGCCCGGGAGAAGCTGGCCAGGTCCGCGTGGACCCGCATGCCGTCGTCCGAGGTGTCGAAGGCCTCGCCGACGATGCGCAGGCTCACCGTCTCCTTCTGGAACGTCACCCGCACGGACTCGCCGATCCTGGTGCCGGTCCGCTCCAGGAAGTGGGTGGGAACGACGACCTGTCCGCGCCCGGTGATCCAGTGACCCGCGATCATCTCGTAACTGCCGGCACGGGAATCACCCTGGTAGAGGGTGGCGCGGACGGTGCCGGAGATCCCGGCCACCGTGGCGTCGCCCGTCGCCGTGCCGTAGTACGAGGCGGTGCCGGACTGCTTCGCGATCGCGGCGCGCACCGCGGCCGGATCGGCCGACGACTGCTGCTGGTTCGACCCCGAACCGGCCGGAGAGCGCCCGGAGTTGGCTGCGGGCGCCTTCTGCACCCGGCCGGGGCCGGGGCCCGAGCCCGCCCCGCTGATGGCCGTGACATCGGCGCTGTTCTCGGGATCCTGTGCGTTCGCCACCGCGTTGAGGGACTGCGTCAGTCCCACCGCGAAGGTCGCGGCCACGGTCCCGAAGGTCACGGCCAGCACCATGGCGATCGCGCGCACGGGATGCGCGAAGGGACTCGCGAGGCCGTACGTCACGGGTCGGGGCAGCGGGAGCCGCCCGGCCGCGCGGTGCGCCCACTGACCGCGCGTGGTGCGCGGCGCCCTGCCGACGGCAATGGCCTCGACCGTACGCAGCCTCCCGGCCCGTAGCGCGGGCACCAGCGCCGCCACCGCGACCACGAGGAGCGCGCCGGCGGGCACCACGACGTCCACCCACCAGGCCACCGACAGCGACACGGTTCCGTACACGGACTCGGTGTCGTTGAGCAGCGGCACGGCCAGCAGGTTGCCGAGGACGACACCCAGGGTGATGCCGGCCGCGGCGGGGATCAACGCCTGGGCCACGTAGGCCCGTACGACCTCGCGCGGGGTGAATCCGATGGCCTTGAGGATGCCGATCCGGCGCAGGCTGGTGCCGACGGCGCCGCTGATCACGCTGCCGACGATGATCACCGACATGACGATGCCGAGCACGCCGAACGCGAACAGGAACGGGATCGTCGCCGCCGCGCCCTGATCGGCGGCGCGCTTGGTGTCCAGCCAGGACTGGGTACCGACCAGCGCCCCGGCGGGCAGGGCGGCGGCGAGCTTCTTGCGGTCGGCGGTGATCTGCGCCTTCGTGGCCGCGGAGTCGAAGCGGTAGAGCATCTGGTTCGTGAGGCCGCTCTGTCCCGTGGCGAGGGCCCTGACCTGTGCGGGGGTCGCCCAGATGTCGGCGCTCCCGCTCGCGGACAGTGCGAAGCCGACGATGGTCAGCGTCTTCGCGTCCGCCGCGTCGGAACTCTGCAGGGTCGTGCCGAGCCTGAGATCCGGGCCTCCGAACGAGGCGGACAGCACGATCTCACCCGATGTGCTCGGCCACCGGCCCGACTTCAGGTCGAGTGCGTCCACGTCCTTGCCGGGACCGGACCGTCCGACGAGTGTCAGCGCGGGCAGGTGTCCGCCGCCCGGGCCGATCGGGTTGATCGTCGTGGTCGGGAACGGTCCCGCGCTCGCCGTGACCCCTTCCAGGCCCCGGGTGCCGCCGAGTTGGGCGGCGTCGGCCCGCTTCGGGTCGAGCTGGGCGGTGAGGTGCGCTCCGTGCTGCCGCGCGAAGGCGTGGTCGAAGGGAGCGTTGGTGGCGACCATCAGGGACCCCGCGACCACGGCCGAGGCCACCGCCATCATGGTGGCCACCGCGATCACCAGTGTCTGGACGCGCCGTCTGCCGACCCCGGAGCGCACGACCCGCCCGAGGGCACCGTTGCCGAACCCGGTCATCGGACGGCCTCCGCGTGCGTGTCGAGGGCGACCTTGCCGTCGACCAGATGGATCGTGCGCTGCGCGCACGCACGGGCCAGCTCCAGGTCGTGCGTCACCAGGACGACGGTCTGCCCGCCGCGGTGCAGATCCACGAGCAGGTCCCGGACCTCCTGCCCCGACGCGCTGTCCAGCGCACCGGTCGGTTCGTCGGCCAGCAGCAGTGCGGGCTTGTTCACCAACGCCCTTGCCACCGCGACCCGTTGGCGCTCTCCCCCGGACAACCGCCCAGGGTAGGCGAGGGCGTGCTTCTGGATTCCGAGCACCTCCATCAGCTCACCGGCACGCGTGGCCGCCGCCCGCCGGGCGGTTCCCGTCAGCTGAGCGGGGAGCTGGATGTTGTCGGCGACGGTGAGGTCGTCGAGCAGGTTGAAGAACTGGAAGACCATGCCGATCCGTTCGCGGCGGAAGCGGGCCAGCGCGTGCTCACCGAGCCGGTCGATGCGCTGCCCCGCCACCGTCACCGCGCCCTCGCTCGGCCGGTCCAGACCGGCGATGAGATTGAGCAGCGTGGACTTGCCGCTGCCGGACGGCCCCGTCACGGCCAGGGCCTCGCCCTGGGCCACGCCGAGATCGACCGGTCCGAGCGCCGCGGCGTCGGCGCCGCCGTACCGCTTGGCCACGCCCTCCAGTTCGATCACGTGATTCATGGGTGTCCGTCCTTCGTGGTCGGGATGCCGATGCCCTGTGCGGGCTCGATGAACGTACGGACGGAGACGGCGGCGGCGCGTCGGCCGTGGCACCGACATCCGGCCCTCCCCGCGGAGGACCCGGCGGCGGGGTCATCCTCGAGGAGTACGCCTGGCGGACAGGTGCGGCGGTCACGCAGACGGACGTGGTCCCGTGCCACGGGACCGCACAATGTGCGGATGGAGAAGGAGGACCCGTACGGGCGGCCGCACGACACGTCGCCCGCGGGCACACGGCGGGAAGGGCCCGGCCCGTGGCGGGAGCGACCTGGCCACTGGCGGGAGCGGGCCGACCACTGGCGGGAGCGGGCCGGCGACGTGCTGCGGCCCCGGACGTGGTGGGCGCACGTCCGGGACGCGATGCGGCCCGAGGGCGAACCCGCCCCGCTGTCCCGGCGGGCGGTGCGCCTGGACGTCGTGCTGGCGGTCGTCCTGACCGTCGTCGCGCTCGTCGTGGCGGCCCGCTACCCCGGGGACGGACCGGTACGGATCAGCTCCCGGGCCGTGACCGAGGGCCGGGACGCGATCCCCTACCCCCCGGCCGCCCCTGAACCCGGGCCGATGTTCGAGCCGGCGACCGAGCCCAGATCCGGGTCCTGGGTCCTGGTGGTGCTGTCGGCGCTGCCGCTGGCGGCCCGGCGCAGATATCCGCTGCTCGCGTTCGGAGTCATCGCCACCGCCGTACTGGCCCTGGCCGACGGCGTCTCCTGGATCAACGTGCTGACCTGCAGTGTCGCGGCGTACGGAGCGGTCGCGCACAGCCGCTACCGGACGCGGGCCCTGGCGGGTCTGATCGTCGCGGCCGTGCTCGCGGGTCTCGCGTTCCGGAACGCGGATCCCATGCTTCCCGGCTGGTCCAGTCCCGCCGTGGTGCTCCTGGTCGTCGGGGTGCTGGCCAGCCTCGTCCGGCTCGGGCGCCTGCGGCTGGAGGCCAGCCGGAGGCGTTTCACGGACCTCCAGCAGGCCCAGGAGAAGGCCATGCGCCGGGCCGTGGAGGAGGAGCGCGCCCGCATAGCCGCCGAGCTCCACGACGTCGTCACCCACAATGTGAGCGTGATGGTGATTCAGGCGGGCGCGGCGCGCAAGGTGATGGACGCGGCGCCGGAGCGGTCCAAGGAGGCACTGCTGGCGGTGGAGGCCGGGGGCCGCGCCGCCATGGCCGAACTCCGCCATGTGATGGGCCTGCTGTCGGGCGCGGAGGCGGGCGCCGACACCCCCGCCGACGGTCTGGAGCCGCAGCCCGGCCTCGGGCAGCTCGACGCCCTCGCCGAGCGGGTGCGGGCCGCCGGGACTCCGGTGGGTCTGACGGTGTCGCTGCCTCCGGTGCCGCTGCCGCCCGGGGTGGAACTCACTGCGTACCGCGTCGTCCAGGAGGCGCTGACCAACACGATCAAGCACGCGGCGGGCGCCGGCGCGGCGGTGTCGATCGGCTACTCCGGTTCCTGGCTGGAGATAGAGGTCACCGACACGGGAGCCGTACGGGACTCGCCCCCGGTGGACGGCAACGGCCGCGGGCTGATCGGGCTGCGCGAGCGGCTGGCGGTCTACGGCGGCAGGCTCACCGCCGGTCCCACGGTGTCCGGCGGATACCAGGTCACCGCGCGCGTCCCGTGGGAGGCGGTGTGAACGGGCCGGTCCTGCGTGCCGTCATCGCGGACGACCAGGCCCTGGTGCGTACCGGTTTCGGGATGATCCTCGCCGCCGACGGCATCGAGGTGGTGGCCGAGGCGGCGGACGGCGCCGAGGCCGTCGACGCCGTCGCGCGTACGCGTCCGGACGTCGTCCTCATGGACATCCGGATGCCGCGCATGGACGGCATCGAGGCCACCCGGCGCATCCTGGCCGGCAGCCCCTACGACACCGACGGAACCGGGGGCTGCGAGGGCTCCGAGGACCTCGGGGGCACCCGGGGCTCCGAGGGCACCCGGGTCATCATCCTCACGACCTACGACCTCGACCACTACGTCTACGCGGCGCTCACCGCCGGAGCGAGCGGCTTCCTGCTCAAGGACGTCACCCCCGAACACCTCGTGGCCGCCGTGCGCCTCGTGCGCTCGGGCGACGCGCTGCTCGCGCCCACCATCACCCGCAGGCTGATCGAGCGCTTCGCGCACCGCGAGGAGTCCCCGCGGACCGGACTGCACCGCGATCTGGCGGGGCTGACCCCGCGCGAACTGGAGGTGCTGCGCCTGCTGGCGACCGGCCTCAGCAACGCCGAACTCGCGGACCGACTGTTCCTCAGCCCGACCACGGTGAAGACGCACGTGGGCCGCATCCTGTCGAAGCTCGATCTGCGGGACCGGGTACAGGCCGTCGTCCTCGCCTACGAGAGCGGGCTGATCTCCCCGCAGGGGCCGCCCGGCACCGGATGAGGTCCTGCGGACAACTTCCCCGTACGGATCAGGAGTTCACAGTCCGCAGGAAGCTGTCGGCGTCTTCGGGTTCGGCCAGGCGGCCCAGCTCCAGCCAGGAGCCGTCGGGGAAGCACAGCCGGAACGTGGCGAACCCCCGCGGCTGACCGGCCTCGCTCTCCACACGGACTTCGGAAGACGGGTACTCCGTGACGATCCGGAAGTCGTCCGCCTTCGTGGGGGACAGCCTGCGGCGCGGAGACGCGGCCAAGCAGACTCGGTCGCGGGCCAGCATGACCAGACGCTTCGGGCTGGGCGACTGCGTGTACCAGCCCAGGAGCAGCCGGCCCGCGGTCAGGTTCCAGTCACCGTCGAAGACGCCGTCGGCCGGATCCTCCCCGCCGCGACCGTTCGTCCCTCGACCGCCGTCAACGGACGTCCGGCCCCCAGTAGTTGGGCGGTTTCGCGTGGACCTCGCCGACCGCTTCCCGTCGAGACGGTCGCCGAGCTTGTCGATCAGCATCATCGGGACGACCACGAAGAAGAACGCGACCGCCCCGACGTACAGCAGCCAGTGGTGTCCCGGCTTCAGCCGGCCCTTGCCGGCGACTCGGTGGACGTCCGCGGGCGGCTCGGGGATCCTCTTGTGGATCTCGCACCAGACCACGGCCGTGGGGTCCTCCCCCAGGATCGACCGCACCCGCCGCTGAACCTTGCGCTTCGCCATACGAGCAATCCTAGGAGGCCGCGAAGTTCGTCAGCCCTTGACCGTCCTGCTCTCGGCGGCGGGGATCCCCTTGTCCCACCAGTGGTTGTAGCGGCTGTACGGGGCAGGGTCCCGGTCCGCGAGCAGGGCGGCGAGCTTCTCCGCCTCCTCGGTCAGCCCCCGCCAGGCCGCCTTGCCGAGCGTGCGGAACGCGGTCAGTTCCAGGCCTCCGTCAGCAGTCCGCCATACCCCGGCGACCTGGCCGTCGACGAGCAGGGTGGGCAGGGTGTCGCCGTTGCGCCGCACGACGAGCGGCCGGTACTCCTGGGGCATGAGACGTCCGGGCAGGGCGTGGGCCAGCAGCGTGCTGTCCCACATCGGCAGCAGCCTCGGCGGCGCGGGGGTGTCCTCCGCGGGTACGGCGGCGTCCGGCAGGTCGTAGAGGGCGGTGCGCGAGGGCCCGGGGACCCGCACCACCTGGTCACCCAGCTCGCTCAGCGCCTGAGTGATCACGGGGCGTCCCAGCAGCGTGAACCGCGCGAAGTCCTGTGCCGACGCCGGTCCGAACGCCCGGAGATGGGCGAGCAGGAGCCGCCGCACCCCCGCCGCCGCGTCCTTCGTCTCGCCCTCCGGGTCGACGGCCGAGGCGAGATAGGTGTTCGGCAGCTTGAAGGACCACGGACCGCCGGTCGGGGTGTGCTGGATGGGCGCGTACGTCTTCAGGGCCCACCACAGGCGGCGCGCGTGTTCGCCGAAGTCCGCGGTGAACTCCGCCTCCACGTCGGCTCCCGTGTGGGGGCGCGCCAGGAACTCGGCGAGGCGCGGGAGCAGCACGTCTGCGTCGTCGTCGGTCAGCTCGGTCGAGGTGTAGCGGCGGTCGTACAGGCGCGACGCCCGCAGACTCCGGACCATGGCGGCGTGGTACGGCGCGTAGTCGTCGGCGTGGACGGCGTGCAGGGTGATCCGCATGAGGCTCGCCTTCACGATCCGGCGGTCCCTGAACGCTGCGTCGAGATCCTCGGGCGCGAACCCCTCCACGCGGTTCCACAGGGCCAGGTACGGTGACGCGGGTGACTGTGCCTGGACGGCGCAGACCTGGCGCACCGCCTCCGCCACGTCCAGGCGCCTTCGCTCCAGGAGGAGTTGACGGTCCAGGGTCGCCAGGGTGAGCTGCCGCGAGGTGAGGGTCACCCCCTGATTATCCCGCCCGGTCGCCCGCCCGGGGCATGGACGGCATCTGGCTCACCCCCGGCTCCGGCAGCGCTGCTCCGCGCGCGGCGCCGCCCCTGAGACTCCGGCCTCCTCCGGCGCGGACCGCTCGGCCTCGGCGAGTGCCGCGCGCAGGCGCGGCGACAACGGGACGACGGCGCTCACCCACGTATCACCCCGGACCGGCCGGGAGCGTGGTCGTCCGGACGGTTCAAGTTCGCGGCACAGGCACGGAACTCGATGTCGTCGTGAATGATCTCGCTGTGGCTGCCCGATCCCACGATGCGGCGGTCCCCGTCGGCGAGCGCCCGGACGCGGTCGAGTTGGGCGGCGGTGAGCGCCGCGGGGCCGATCGCGGCGAGGGCGTCGAGTGCGGCCAGGGCGGAGGGCAGACGCGCGCCGGGTCTCACCGCCGGGAGGACGCGGTCGACGAGGTCGGTGAGCAGGACACCGGCGGGTCGGTCACTGCCCGGGTGCACGGCCACCAACGCTCGCGCGGCCGCCACCGCCGTGTCCGGCCGGTCGAGCATCGCCAGCAGGTGGGGAACGGCGGGCGTGGCACGCGGGCCGAGGCGAGTGGCGAGTTCGGCCGCGCTGTTAGCCGCCCGGTGACCCCATGGCCGGCCGGCCTGGGCCAGGCCCTCCAGGATCACGGGCAGCACGATCTCCTGATCTCCGGTCAGCTCCCACACGACGCCGGCCGCCGCCAGCCCGGCTTGGAACGCGGTACCACTCGTCCGCGTGTCGGCCGGCTCGGCCGCCATCGCCGAGAGCTGGGACAGCAGCGGGCGGGCCTGTTCTCCGAGCGTGGCGGCGGCCCGGACCCACTGGTCGCGCGGCTCGCTCAGCTCGCCGAGCGCCGGTCCAAGGACGGCGAACAGGGCACCCGTGTCGCCCGTCAGAGCGTGGAGCGCGGTCGCGGCGCCCAGACGGCCCGCCCGGGAACCGGTTCCTGCGGCCGATCGCAGGGCGACGATCACGTGGGCGTCGCGCTCCGCGTCGGCGACGGCGGCGAGCGCCCGGCCCGCCACGGCGGGGCGTTGCGGCAGCACGTCCAGTAGTTCGGGCAGCGCGGCACGGGCGGAGCGCCCCCAGCCGGCCAGGAGTCCCGTGAGGTAGACCGGTTCGTTCACGGCCACGAGCCCGCCCTCGAACAACGAGCCGCGCTTACGCCCGCGCGCGCCGTCGGCCGTCACCGCGGCCAGCCGCGCGCGGACCGAGTCGAGCAACGCCGCCGTGCACGGCAGAGGAGCCGGCGGTCGTCGCGTGGTCGCACGTGCCCAGGCGGCTTCCAGAGCGAGCGGCCGCTGTTCCAGATGAAGCGCGAGGAGATCCGACGCTTCGGGCGCCCCCAGCGACACCAGTGCCGCCAGAGCGCAGTCGGCCATGTCGCTCGCCCCGTCGGCGAGCACGAGCAGTGCCGGAACCGCCTGTGGAGCGGGCTCGCCCCATTGGCACACCGCCTCAAGAACATCACCGGCGGTGGCCTCGCTGTCCAGGAGAGGCAGCATCGCCGGCAGCAGCCGCGCGGGCGCGCTCCTGGAGCACAGGGCGAGCGCCTCCGCCGCCCAGGTCGCCTCGGTGACCGCCGGCCGGGGGTCGGCCTCGACGCCTGCCGCCCGCACGGCACGTTCCAGCGCCTCGACGACGACCTCGATCGCCGCGTCAATGCTGCCACGCTCGTACAGGCCGGCGGCCAGGGCCCGCAATGGCGCCCGTTCCCAGAGGCTGTCCGCCGTGTGCCGCTTCAGCGGCGCCAGAGCCGCCACGGCCGCGGCGAGCTCACCGTCCCAGGGTCTGCCGGTGTCCACGGCGGCCAGGAGGCCCGCCACACGGACCGGCGAAGCCTCCGATGCGTCCAGGGCGGCCGCGCACAGTCGTTCCGCCGAAGCCCGGTCGACCCGGACGGACGCGCTCACCACATCGGCGCGCACCACCGGATCTGTTTCCGTCTCCCAGCGCCACCGCAACGCCGCGGACGCGTCCGGGGCCGCCGCCGGCCCGCACTGGCCCACGACCCAGGCCGCCCAATGCCGCACTTCGGGATCGTCGTCCGAGAGCAGAGGCACGAGCAGCGGCACCTGCGCCACGACGGCGGCGCGTGCCGCACCGGGCCGGACCAAACCGCGTTCGTCCGTGCTCTCCGCGACGGCGCCCAAGAGGCCGAGCAACTCCTTGCGACGGACGCCCGCGGCCGCGAGACGCGCCATGAAGGGGACCGCCACCACCGTGGCCTCGTACACCGAACCCTGGTGCACGAGGCCGCTCCACAACTCCTGCTCGGCCTCCGCCGCGTTCTCCTCGTCGTCGCCGATGAGCGCGCGCAGCAGACCGGGGACGTCATCGGCCGGGCCGTAGGCATGCTCCACTTCCGCCCAGGCCACCCGGTCGAGGTCCGCGAACACATCGGCAAGATCCATGCGTCGGATACTGCCAGAGGGGTCTGACAACGCCACCGGCCACGTCGTGGAGGCGCCGTGCCCCCTACACCCACCCCGCGAACCTCCGCCGAGACGAGGGGCATCACCCCTGACGCGCCGTCAGGGTCGGGTCAGGGCCGAGGCGGGGACGTCACGGATGGCGGCTGCCCGGTCACGGTCGGCAGGCTGTGGTCATGTTGAACACGACTCCCGATGACCGCCGTCCCTCACTCCCCCGTCGCGCCGCTCTCGCTCTCGCGGGAGCCGCCGCCCTGACCGGGCTCGTGGGGGCGTACACCCCGGGCTTCGCCGCCACCGAACCGAGTTCCACCACCCCGACGTCCGCCACCGACTTCAGCGACTGCCCCGCCCTTCCGGCCGGAGCGGACCCGGCGCGCTGGCGATGCGAAGTCCACACGGCAGCACCCCGGTTGACGATGGGGAAGGTCGACGTGACACTCGCCCCGATCACCATGACGCACGCCGAGGGGCCGATGCCGGACGGCACCAAGGCACAGGTGTGGGGTGCGATGCACAGCGCGCCCACCTCCGTTCCGGGCGGCATCACCGGGACCACCACCGGCGAGCACGCCCGGCGGCTTCGCCTGGCGATCAAGCCGGAGTACGGAGGCCGGTCCGACTTCTACACCGGCCAGTTCAGCCTCAAGTTCCGGCTGGTGAGCCCGCTTCTGCCGCACGGATGCACCGTGGGCGTGAGCACGCCGGTCGACTTCCGGCTCAAGCGGTCCGGCCCCTCGAAGTGGGTCTCCCAGGATCCCCCGATCATCGAGTTCTCGGCGTACGACGACACCTTCACCGCCCCCGCGGCCGAACACTGCGGGCCCCTGACGGGACCGCTCAACCGTCGACTGGGGCTCCCTGCGTCGAGCGGGAACCTGATGAGCTACGACGCGACCTACACGTTCCGCATGTACGACCAACTGCCGTCCGCGTAGGGCCGGGGCCGGCCGGGACGCGCGCGCACGGGGTCCGGCGGAATCGGTCTCTCACCCGGTGGTGTGAACTTGCCGGCCGCACCCGTAGCGGCTGATCAACTCCGTGCGTTTGGGCAGTCGTGTCCGCTCTCGACTCCCCGCACCTCTCGCTCTGGCTGCTCAACCACTTCAGCACCTTCACCCTGGCCGTCGTCATCGTCGGCGGGACCGTCCTCCTCGCCGTCGGCGGCAGTGTGCTGCTGCGCCGCAAGTACCCCTCGGTGGCCCGCGGTGAACACAACGAGATGGTCGGAGTGACCCTCGGAATGTTCGGCGCGATCTACGGGATCATCCTCGCCTTCGTCATCGTCACCCTCTGGACCCAACTGGAGGACACCCAGACCATCGTCGCCTCCGAGGCCACCGACGCGGCGCTCATCGCCCGGGACGCCGCCGCGTTCCCGGCGCCGGTCCGTGCCGGTCTCGACACCGCGATGAACGGCTACGTCCACGCGGTGGTCGAGGACCAGTGGCCCCGGATGCGCACGGGAGATCCCAGCTACGGGGCCACGGAGTCCCACCTCCGATCCGCCTTCCAGGTACTCCAGGAGTACGACCCGAAGAGCCAGAGCGAGCAGGTCTTCTACGAGGAGGCCGTCAACCATCTCAACGACGTCGCCTCCCAGCGCCGCGCCCGCATCACCATGGCGCGCCAGGAACTCCCCTCACTGCTCCAGGTCTTGGCCTTCGGTGGCGCGCTCGTCCTGATCCCGCTCACGTTCCTCTACGGCATGCGCAAACTGAGGGTCCAGATCCTCTTCGTCGCCTCGGTCGCCGGGCTCGTCGGCTTCAGCCTGCTCCTGGTCTTCGTCCTGGACCGCCCGTTCGCCGGCGAACTCAGCGTCACCCCCGCCCCGTTCAGGGAAGGGGCTCTCGCCCAGTACTGGACCGGGTGAGGCGGCCCCGAGGCCGTCCGCGAACAGCGCTGCTCAACTACCTTTGTTCTACATGGCATCCACCGAGTCCACCGAACCGGACATCACAGAGGACCTGATCCGGGAGCTGTTGCGGGAGCAGCGTCCCGACCTGGCGGATCTTCCCCTGAAGGTCGGAGCGCGCGGCTGGGACAACCAGGTGTGGCGGCTCGGCGACGACCTCGCGGTCCGGTTGCCCTGGGCGTCGCAGTCCGCGGACGCGCTGCTGCGTAAGGAGCATGCCTGGGTACCCCGCCTGGCCCCGCTCCTTCCGCTGCGGATTCCCGTCCCGCAGTACCTCGGCGAGCCCGGCGCACGGTTCGCCCGGCCCTGGCTGGTCACCACGTGGGTGCCGGGCGAGCCCGCCGACCGCGCCCCCGCGGCCCACCCCGCGGACTCGGCCCTCGCCCTGGCAACCTTCCTGACCGCGCTCCACCGGCCCGCCCCCGAGGAGGCGCCCGAGGGCCGGGACCGCGGGGGCCCGCTGGCTGACACCGCCGAGCACTTCACCAGGGCACTCGCCTCCGCCACCGAGCTGGGGCTCGTCCACGACCCGGCCGCCGTCCGCGCCGTCTGGGAGGACGCGGCCGCCGCGCCCGAGTGGACCGGCCCGCGTATCTGGCTCCACGGCGACCTGCACCCGGCCAACGTCCTCACCACGCAGGGCACCCTCTCCGGCGTGATCGACTTCGGCGACCTCTTCGCCGGCGACCCCGCCTTCGATCTCGCCGCCGCGTGGATCCTGCTGCCGGACGGCGCCGTCGACCGCTTCCACGAGGCCTACGTTCCGAGCCCGGACCCCGCCACTCTCCGCCGTGCCCGCGGCTGGGCGGTGCTGCGGGCCCTCGCCTGCTTGCACATCGCTGACGCGGGCCGCCGCGGACTCCCGGGAGGCAAGCCCAGTTGGGGCCCGCCCGCCCAGGCCTCCCTGCGACGGCTCACCGCCCGGCAGCTGGCGTGAGCAGGTCCTTGTAGGGCGTGAACTGGAACTGGAGCGGCGGGGCCATGTCACCGAAGGACCCGACGAACGCGCCTGGTGAGCCGGCCAGTTCGCGCCGCAGCCGCTCCGCCGTGTCGTCGCCGGTCAGGCCGGGCGCGAGTGCGGCGCAGAGCCGTACGCCGGCATGCGGATCGGAGAGCCAGGGGCGCGTCTCGCCGCCGAGACCGCCGACGGCGATCAAGATCGTCGCCCGGTCGTACGGGGTTCCGGCGGCCTGCGCCATCGACGTCAACCGGGCCAGCAGCGCCGGACGTTGTCCCGACGCCGAGGGGTGCCGGGCCAGTGAGCCGACGGCCGCGGCGGCACACGTCCTGCGCCGGGCCCGCTCCGACGTGAGGTGCGGCAGCGTTCGTCGCAGGAACGCGGGAACCAGGTCGAAGCAGGCGAGCGCCGCCTGGTCGAGGACGAGTTCGCCCCACCCCGTGCCGTCCCGCCACATGCGGGCCCGGACTTCGGCGTCGGCCGACAGGTAGTGGTCGATCCAGGATCTCACCTCCGCCGCACGGTCCTCGGCCAGGGAACGGATCTCCGGCGCCCGTTCGCCGAGGTCGGCCGCGACGCCGACCACGTACAGGTAGGCGAGCATCGCGTCCGGCAGTGAGGGATCGTCGGGCCCCAGCAGCGGATCGTCCAGGAGTTCGGCGACCAGCAGCGCGGTGGGCGCCGTCGCGGGCCAGGCCTTGCCTTCCCGGCGGAGCGTCGTCGACCACAGGTGCGTGTACCCGTCGACGAAAGCCTTCGCGTCGTCCCCGAGGAGTGCCGCAAGACGGCGCGGGGTGTCGGAGGCCGGCCCCTCGGCATGGAACAGTCCCGACCAGTCCACGTCATCCATGCGATCGACCACGTGCGGATGGTGCCACATCTGTCCGACCGGATCGCTTCGGCCAGGGCGCACGAAGAATCGACCGCACGAGGGATCGGCCGCACGGGCGCATCGGGGTGTGTGACTTCAGAGGGAGGGCGGATGCCCTCATGGAGTGATCGGGGCTTCCTCGCGGCGGAAACTCGGATGCGGTTCCCGCGCGGCCCTCCCTATGCTGCACGCGCGCGGAGGGCAAGGCCTCGAACCGACCGTCGGCCGATCGGAGTTGCACAGGTATGACCAGTCAGCTGTTCGCGATCTCTTTCAACGCGACCCGGCCTTCGGACCTGGCACGGTTCTGGTCCGGGCTCCTGGGCTGGGAGCCGGCCGACGACGGGCCGCAGGACGGTGTCGCGATCGTGTCGCCCGACAAGGCCGGGTTCCGCATCCGCTTCCTGCCGAGCGAGGAGCCCAAGAACGGCCGGAACCGCGCGCACTTCGACCTCACGAGCGCCTCCCCGGAGGATCAGCGGCGGACGGTCGCCCGGGCCCTGGAACTCGGCGGCGAGCACTTCGACGTCGGCCAGCTCCCGGAAGAGGAACACGTGGTGCTGGCCGATCCGGACGGCAACGAGTTCTGTGTCATCGAGGCGGGCAACAAGTTCCTCGCCGACACCGGGGTCATCGGCGCGCTGGCCTGCGACGGTACGCAGGAGGTCGGCTACTTCTGGAGCGAGGCCCTGCAGTGGCCGCTGGTCTGGGACCAGGACCAGGAGACGGCGATCCAGTCGCCGGACGGCGGCACGAAGATCACCTGGGGTGGCCCCCCGGTGGCCCCGAAGACGGGCACGAACAGGCTGTTCTTCGAGCTGACGCTCCCCGCGGGCACCGAGCGGGAGGCCGAGGTGGACCGACTGGTCTCGCTCGGCGCGACGCGTACATCCACCGGCGAGGGCCCCGGCGACCGCGTGCTGATGCTCGACCCCGACGGCAACGAGTTCTCCGTACAGCGGTAGCAACAGCGGCAGTGGGCCGGGCCGTTCGCTCGCTTTACGGTCCCGGGCCCGGCTGATCGCGGGCTCCTCCCCCACGTACGACATCGCCGCGCTCGCCAGGAAGCCGGCTCAACCGAGGCCGGCTCAACCGAGGCCGGCTCGAAGGAGGCAGGCTCAACGGCGAACCGCGCGTGGTCGTGGACCTCTCACGCGTTCCGGGTGAGGTGGCATCCGGCCCGTGTCGCGCCGGTCCGCGCGTCTGGGCCGGCCCAGGACGACTCCGGCCAGGACCAGGACGAGGCCGCCCAGCTGCTGGAGGGTCAGCGCCTCTTTCGCGACCACCGTGCCGAGCAGGACGCCGGTGACGGGATTGAGCAGTCCGATCAGTCCTACGGTTCCGGTGGGCAGATGCCGCAGCCCGGTGAACCAGGCGGCGAAGGCCAGCGCGGTGGCGATCAGGGTGACGTAGCCGAAGGCGAGGAGCGTCGGCCCGGAGAGCGCGGGCGGACGGCCTTCCACTCCGGCGGCGACCGGCAGCAGGATCAGTCCTCCTGCGGTGAGCTGCCAGGCGGTCGAGGCGAGCACGTCGACACCCGTGCTCCACCGTTTGGCCAGGATGTACCCGAAGGACGACACCAGCATCGCGGCGGCCGAGGCGAGGACTCCCGGGACGCTCACCGCCTTCACCCCGGAGAGCAGCATCAGGCAGACCCCGCCGAGCCCGATCGCGGCGCCGGCCAGGTGGGTGCCCCGGGGCCGCTCGGAGACCAGGGGCCAGGCGATGAGCATCATCGTCAGCGGGGCCACCGCCATGACGGTCGAGGCCACACTCGTCGGCAGGAGCTGGGAGGCGGCGTAGACGAGGACGAAGAACACGCTCATGTTGAGGAGCCCGAGCACGGCGGACCGCCACCACCACGCGCCGCGTGGCAGCCGTCTGCACAGGGCCAGCAGGACGAGGCCCGCGGGCAGTGCCCGCAGCGCGGCCCCGTAGAGGGGTCGGTCGGCCGGCAGGAACTCGTGCGTCACGAAGTAGTTGGTCCCCCAGGCCACCGGCGCGACCGCGGTCAGGGCCACCCATCGCATATTACCTTCCATGGAAGCTAATATAACTTCCCGGGAAGCTAATATGAAGCCATGGAGCATGGTGAATCTCAGGAGCACGGCGAGACCCAGGGGCATGGCGAGACCCAGGGGCATGGCGAGTCTCAGGACCGCGTGGCCCGCATCCAGGCCGAGTGGCGTCGCGAGCGACCCGACGTCGACATCACGCCACAGGGAGTGATCGGCCGCTTGCACCGCCTGGCCGACCGGCTCACCGAGGAGCTGCGCCTCGTGTACGACCGTTACGGTCTGAGCGAGGGCGAGTTCGACGTCCTGTGCGCACTGCGCCGGGCCGGTGAACCCTACGAGCGGGCGCCCGGGGAACTCGCGGCCCACACCATGGTCACCACCGGCGCGATGACGAAGAGGATCGACCGCCTGGAGCGGGCCGGACTCGTCACCCGGCGCCGTTCCGACGACGACCAGCGCGGCCGGATCGTCGCCCTCACCGAGCCAGGCCGCGAACTGATCGACCGGGCGTTCACCGACCACATGCGCAACGAACGCCACCTGCTGGACTCACTGACGACAGCCGAGGCCGGCTCGCTGGAAGCGCTCCTCACCACCTGGCTCTCCCGCATGGACGATCCGCGCCCTCCCCTCGGCGCATGACGAGGTGCCGCGAGGGCGAGGACTGTCGGCGTCGCACGCTACGTTGGCGGCATGATCGAGGGCGAGAACAGGACCGAGCACATCAGGCCGCAGCGCTTCCACGAGACCGCGGGCCTCGAGGACTGGCGCGTGGTCGGCGAGGGGGCGTGCGCCTACTTCAGGACCGGGTCGTTCGCGATGGGCGCCCAACTCGTGCGGGCCATCGGCGAATTGCCGGGGGTCGTCGACGACCACCCGGACGTGGACCTGCGCCGGGAGGGTGTGACCGTACGGCTGATCACCCTCACGGACGACTACTACGGACTGACCGAGCGGCACATCGACCTCGCCGGACAGATCTCGGCGCTCGCGCGCTCCCTGGACATCACGGCCGATCCGTCCGCCGTCCAGACCGTCCAGGTCACCGTGGACGCGCTCTCCGGCGCCGACGTGGTGCCGTTCTGGCGTGCCCTGCTCGGCTACCGGAACCGCGCGGACAGCGGCGAGGACCTGGTCGACCCGGGCGGCCGCGGAGCGCCGTTCTACTTCCAGGCGATGGACACCCCGAGGCCGCAGCGCAACCGCGTCCACATCGACGTGTGGGTGCCGTACGACCAGGCCGAGGCACGGATCGCCGCGGCCCTGGCGGCCGGCGGGCGCCTGGTGAGCGACGCCGACGCCCCGTCGAACTGGGTACTGGCCGACCCCGAGGGCAACGAGGCCTGCGTCGGCGCGGCCGGCCCACCGGTGCCGCCCGGCGAGCAGCGATAGGCGCGCCGGAGCGGGTCCCCGCCACTCCAGCGTCCACCCGGGTACCGCTGGAGTCACCCCATACACACTGGCTGAGCTGGGATGATTGAGGTCGGGGCACCTCAGCGGTACCCTGCCGTCATGGCAGCACTCAACGTGGAATTCTCCGACGCGGAACTCGCCGACCTGCGGGCCATCGCCCAGGAGCAGAACATGCCGATGAAGGCGTTCGTGAGGGCGTCCACCGCGAACGCGATCGCCCACCACCGTGCGCTCCAGGAGGGCGCGGCGGTCTTCCAGAGCGTCTTCCACGATCCCGCGCTGGCCGACGCCATCGCCGCGGCGGGCATCGACGACGGTCCGGTCGCCCGTACGACGGACAGGGCTGCCTGAGACCGATGGCACCCGTCGTCCACATCGACGTGCGCTGGCTCCTGCGGCAGCACGAAGCGGCACTCCCCGACCAGCCCCACATCAGCGACTTCTCCGCGCTCGTCGCGGCGGTGGCGCGCCACCGCGTGGACCCGCCCCGCCTGGGCGTCGATCCCGACGCTTCGTGGCGCGCGGCCGCCCTGCTGCACACGCTGCTCCTGCTGCGGCCGCTCCCCTCGCTCAACGTCCGCTTCGCGTGCGCCGTCACCATCGCCTACATGCACGCCAGCGGCGAGGGACTCGACAGCCCGTACGGCGAACTCGTCGAACTGTGCAAGGACCTCATCGCAGGCAAGAACGACGTGTTCGGCGCGGCCGACGTGATCCGCTCCAGGCGCATCTGACGACCTGACCCGACCCGGGCGCTCACCTCTCGCACGACGGCGCGAGGCCCCGCTCCGGCGCGACGCCCTGCCCTAGGGGGCCGGCTCGCGGCAACGGGCGTCGTCCCGGGACCGCCAAGAGGCCGGAGGTGCGGCGCGTGCGCGTGCGAGCAGCCAGGCACTCGCCTCCACCAGTCCCACCGCGGCATCGAGCGGTGTCGTGAAGGTCTCCGCCCACTCGGCGAGCGTATGACCACCGCAGTCCGGCCCCCGGTCGCACACGACCAGGACCTCGGCCTCGACCTCCCAGGGAGGGCCCCCTCGAAGGTCCCAGAGGCACCGGCGCGGAAAGCACAGGTCGGCGGTGAAGCCGACTCCCTCCGCCTCGGCGGCGGCGAAGATCCCAGCCGCCACGATCCCCTCAGTCCGCCGGTACTCGAAGCCGCCGCCCGCCCTGCCCTCAGGCACACCGAGGTGCCGGGTCAGCTCCCGGACGTGCGCGTCGGCCTCGGACAGGGCGTCGAGGACCGGCTCGAGGTCCCGCACCTCCGGGAAGACCCACCGCAGGTCACCTCGGCTCAGTGGGATGGCGTCCATGCGCCCGAGTCTGGTCCATCAAAGCGCGGGAGAGGAAGACGGGCGGGAAAGTTGGAGGAGCGGGAGAGGAAGACGAGCGGGACGTGGGCCGGGACGCAGAACGGCTCGCACGGGGGTGAGAACCAGGGCCCCGCCGCGGCATCGACCGGCTCATCGCTCCGGGCGCAGACCTCCCTGTTCCGACGCTCGTTGCAGGGCCGGTACGAACTCCGGGTTCGCCTGGAGGACGAGGATCGGCACGGTCCTGGCGCCGCGCCGCACCAGTTCGAACCGGTGGAAGGTGAGCAGGGGCGACAGGTTCGAGATGTGCGTCAGTTCGGCGATCCCGTCCCACGGAACGACGTGCTTCACCTGACCGAACAGCCCGGTGACGGCGAGACCTCCGGTGTGGATGTGACATACGCGCACGCCGGCCCTCAGGGACAGCCGGCTCCACACGAACCGCAACGCGATCAGGCCGGCGATCACGGCGATCGCGATCAGTCCCTTGGAGAGGCCGCCGTGGGGCCTCTTGAAGATCAGGAATCCCAGAAAGACGAGAAGGAAGGCCACGATCATGCGCCGGAACATCTGCAGCACCGCACCCGTCGCACCGGCTATCGGGTAACTCCCGCGTCTCTCACCGAGTTCCGCCGTACTCCTGGCACCCCGCACCATGCCGTCCCCCCTGGTCATCGGCTCCGTCCCACGGAACCGATCACCGCGGAACGGGTCAACTATCAAGGGACGCAACGACGTTGGCAAGACCGTGGCTGACGAGACCCGGTGTGGGGCACCCGCCTTGACCCTCACACGACGTGATGCCGCATGGTCGGTGGCATGGAGGAACACCTGACCGTGGGACGCGTGGCGGAGCTGGCCGGCGTGAGCGTCCGCACGCTGCACCACTACGACGAGATCGGCCTCGTACGGCCCTCCGCGCGGACCTCGGCCGGTTACCGGGCCTACGCGGCGGCAGATGTGGAGCGGCTGCGCGAGGTGCTCGCCTACCGGCGGCTCGGCTTCGGACTGAGGGAGATCGCGGATCTGGTCGACGACCCGGCCACCGACGCGGTCGCGCACCTGCACCGGTTGCGCGGCCTGCTGCTGGATCAACGCGACCGTGCCGCGGCCATGGTGATGGCGATAGACAGGGAACTGGAGGCACGGGCCATGGGGATCAGGACGACTCCGGAGGAACAACTGACCATGCTCGGAGCGAAGTTGTACGACGTGATCGGCTCCGCCTATCCGGCGACGCGGCGGACCGAGCCGCGGATCGCGGCGCGGGTCTGGGAGGCGCTCGGGGATGCCCGGACGGTACTGAACGTCGGCGCCGGCACCGGCTCGTACGAGCCCCGGGACCGCCAGGTGACCGCGGTGGAACCGTCGGCGGTCATGCGGGCCCAGCGCCCCGCGGACGCGGCGCCGTGCGTGGCCGCGAGCGCGGAGAACCTTCCGTTCGAGGACGGGTCCTTCGACGCGGCGATGGCGTTCAGCACCGTCCACCACTGGCAGGACCCGATCGCCGGGCTGCGCGAGATGCGGCGCGTGGCCCGCCGCGTGGTGGTGGTCACGTACGACGCCGGAAGCCCGGCCTGGCGTGAGCGGTTCTGGCTCGTCCGGGACTACCTGCCCGAGTTCGCCGACCTTCTCGTCGACTGGCCTTCCCTCGCCGACCTGACCGGCGCCATCGGGGGCCGTGCGGAGCCGGTGCTCATTCCGTGGGACTGCGCCGACGGATTCTTCGAGGCCTACTGGCGCAGGCCCGAGGCGTACCTGGACGAACCCGTGCGCCGCGCGGTGTCCGTATGGACCAGGGTCGGGCCGGAGGCCGAGCGCCGTGCGGTGGCGCACCTGCGCGACGACCTGTCCTCGGGCCGGTGGGCCGAGCGCAACCGCGACCTCGTCGCCCTCGACGCGGCGGAACTCGGACTCCGCCTGCTCGTGGCGTGAAACGACAAAGGCAAGGAGAGCCCTCTCCTTGCCTGTCTCAACGTATAGCGCACTGGGGGGCTTGCCGCAAGGCCCCGGTCACCCCGCACAATCGTCGCTCCATGCCAGGTCCCGCGAGAGTGCGGGTACGCGCCGCCCGACCGGCGGAGCGGCCGGACACCGTGTGAGCGGGAAGGCAAGCAGGGACGACGACGTGCACGGCAAGAGGTTCGACAGAGTTGGGGCACCAGTGACCGGACAGCGCAGCACGACACGGCACAGCCGCCTCGGAGGCATCGCGATGACGGAGCAGTACGTGCTGGACCTTCAGGAGGTCGACCGGACGCGGGTCGCGGCCGTCGGCGGCAAGGGCGCCCATCTGGGCAGCCTGTCGGAGACCGAAGGCGTCCGTGTACCGGCGGGTTTCTGCGTGACGACGGACGCCTTCCGCAGGATCATGGCTGAGACGCCGTCGCTCGGCGACCGGCTCGACGCGTTGTCGCGCGTGGACCCGGACGACCGGGAGGCGATCCGCACGCTCAGCGCGCAGATCCGGACGGCCGTCGAGGAGACCGCCGTTCCGGAGGACATCGCTGCCGCGATCACCGGCGCCCTCGCCCGGCACGGCGACGAACGGGCGGCCTACGCCGTCCGGTCCAGCGCGACGGCGGAGGACCTGCCGACGGCCTCCTTCGCCGGCCAGCAGGACACGTATCTCAACATCGTGGGGCGGGCGGAGATCCTGCGGCACATCAGCCGGTGCTGGGCATCGCTGTTCACCGAGCGGGCGGTGACCTACCGCCGGCGCAACGGCATCGACGACCGTACGGTCCACATGGCCGTGGTCGTGCAGAGGATGGTGTTCCCGGAGGCGTCCGGCATCCTGTTCACGGCCGACCCCGTCACGGGCAACCGGAAGGTCGCCACCGTGGACGCCGGGTTCGGTCTCGGCGAGGCGCTGGTCTCCGGACTGGTGAACCCGGACGTCTTCAAGGTGCGGGACGACGAGGTCGTGGAGCGGACGATCGGCTCCAAACAGCGTGCCGTTCAGGCCCTGCCGGCCGGTGGCACACGGGAAGTGGCGATCGACGCACGGCGGCGGGAGCAGCCGGCGCTGACGGATGAGCAGGCCGTACGACTCGTGCGGCTGGGGCGGCGGATCGAAGCGCGCTTCGGCCGTCCGCAGGACATCGAATGGTGCCTGGCCGACGACGAGTTCCTGATCGTGCAGAGCCGCCCGGTCACGACCCTGTTCCCCGTCCCGAAGGCCGACGACGGGGAGAACCACGTCTACGCCTCCGTCGGACATCAGCAGATGATGACCGACGCGATGAAGCCTCTCGGGTACTCCCTGTGGCAGCTCACGGCGATGGTGCCCATGCACGAGGCCGGCGGGAGGCTGTTCGTCGACGTCACCCGGCGGCTGGCCTCGCCCGCGAGCCGCGCCGCCCTCCTGGACGTCATGGGGAAGGGGGATCCGCTGGTCAGAAACGCGCTGGAGACCGTCCTCGACCGCGACGACTTCGTCCCCTCGCTCCCCGATCCGGCTCCCGGCCGACCCGCGGCGGACAGCGGGTCCACCCCGGCCGAGGCCGATCCCGCGATCGTCACCGAACTCATCGAGCGGAGCCGCGCCTCCGTCGCCGCCCTGGAGCGGGACATCCGCACCAGGACGGGACCGGCGCTGTTCGACTTCCTGCTGGAGGCCTTCGAGGAGCACAAGCGGGTCCTCGGCGACCCGCTGAACATGCGGGCGATCATGGCGGGGATGGAGGCCACCTGGTGGCTCAACGAGAAGCTGCTGGAGTGGCTGGGCGAGAAGAACGCGGCTGACACGCTGACGCTGTCCGCTCCCGACAACATCACCTCGGAGATGGGCCTGGACCTGCTCGACGTCGCCGACGTGGTCCGCTCCCGGCCGGAGGTGGTGGCGTTCCTGGAAGGCGTCGACGACGACGGTTTCCTGGACGAGCTGCCGAAGCTCGCGGGCGGGACCGAGGTCCGCGACGCCGTCGAGGCCTACCTCGACCGGTACGGCATGCGCTGTGTCGGCGAGATCGACATCACGCGGCCACGGTGGCGCGAGCGCCCCGCCACGCTCGTGCCCGTGATCCTCGACAACGTCAGGAACTTCGGTCCTGGCGCGGCCGGGCGGCGCTTCGAACAGGGGCGGCACCGGGCGCTGGAGAAGGAGCGGGACGTGCTGGCGCGCCTGCGGGCGCAGCCGGACGGGGACTCCAGGGCGGACACGGCGAAGCGGATGATCGACCAGGTCAGGGCCTTCGCCGGGTACCGGGAGTACCCGAAGTACGGCATCGTCAGCCGGTCCTTCGTCTACAAGCGGGCTCTGCTGGAGGAGGCCGAGCGCCTGGTCCGGGCGGACGTGCTCACCGACAAGGAGGACGTCTTCTACCTCACGTTCCAGGAATTCCACGACGCCGTCCGCGCGAACCGGGTGGACCACGGGCTCGTCCAGGAGCGCAAGGAGGCGTTCCGCTCGTACCAGGGGCTCACACCGCCGCGGGTGCTCACCTCGGACGGTGAGGCCGTCACCGGGGCCTACCGGCGTGACGACGCACCCGAAGGCGCCCTGGTCGGTCTGCCGGTGTCCGCCGGGACGATCGAGGGAAGGGCGCGCGTCATCCTGGACATGGCGGACGCCGACCTGGAACCGGGCGACATCCTGGTCACGCCCTTCACCGACCCCAGCTGGTCGCCATTGTTCGTCGCGGTCGCCGGCCTGGTCACGGAGGTCGGCGGGCTGATGACCCATGGCGCGGTGATCGCCCGGGAGTACGGTCTGCCGGCGGTGGTGGGCGTGGAGGGGGCCACCCGTCTGATCCCGGACGGCCGGCGGATCCGCGTGCACGGCACCGACGGGTACGTCGAACTCCTGCCCTGACCGGCCACCGCGCCGGGAAGCGGCCGCGCGCGGTGCGGCCGCTTCCCGCCTCGGCCGCGCGCCGACGGAGCCGGTACGGTTCGATCATGTCCGCGTTTCTTCAGCAACTCCCCGCTCTCGTAGGCGTCGTGATCGGCGCGCTGGGTTCGTATCTGGCCCTCGCCCGCAGCGACCGCGAGCGCTTCAAGCGCGATCAGGCGGGCCGGTGGGAGGAGCGGCGCCTCGCCGTGTACTCGGAGTACGCGCGGTCCCTGAAGAAATCGGTGACCCTCACCTACCGCGTCGCCGCCCACCTGGGCAACGACCCGCATCCGCACCCGTTGACCCTGGCCGAGGCCGAACCGCTCCTGGCCCGGGCCACCGACGACCGCGATCCTCCGGGAGAGGCCCTGCTCATGCTGGGCAGCCGCGAAGTGGTGGACCAGGCCCGGACATGGGTCACCGTGGTCATGGAGATGGAACGCTTCCAGCGCTCGGGCACCCGCGATCCACAGGCCTGGCAGGCACTCCTCGAACGCCAACGCGCCGGCCGCGAAGGCTACTACGCGGCCGTACGCGAAGATCTCCAACTGCCTCCGGGGCACCCGGGCCGCTGGCGGACGACGCCGCAGGCGTGACGCCTGGTCCAACTCCGGCTGTGCTCGGCCGACTCCGCGCCGGGGACGTCTACTCGCCCTCCTGAAGCCGCAGTTGCTCGATCACCCGGCGCAACAGGTCTCTGGCGGCGGCGATGTCGGCGGGGGCGAGGCCGGCGGAGAGCACGCGGTGGGCCGCCGCGGCGCGGCCCGTGATCTCGCCCAGTACCCGGCGCCCCTGGGGCGTGGGGCCGAGAAGCGGCGAGCTGCGGTGGTCGGGGTTGGGCCGGAAGTCGGCCAGCCCGTCGCGGACGAGGTCGTTGGCGACGCGCTGGACCGCCTGGCGGGTGATGCCGAGGCGACGGGCGGCCCGGGCGACGGGCAGAGGTCCGTCGGAAACGACGCTGAGGACCTGCCATCGCGCCTGCGTCTGCCCCTCGGCCGCCGCGATCGCCTCCCCGGACCTGCGCAGCGCGCCCGCCGCCTCGAAGACGTCCGCGACCAGCAAGGCCATCTCGTCCGGCGCATCGGGCACCTCGGCCACCCCTCTCCTGCGTTCGACGGCTTCCGCGGCCGCAATTTTTTGACAACACATTGTCGTTCTGTAAATTTGTTGTCATCGTACTACGCCGTGACCGACGGCGGCGCCCGCACATCACCCCTCCGGGAGAGCACCATGACCGACGCGATCGACACCCTGCGGGCCGCACTGGAGCGTGCCGGCGCCGTCCGCCCCCAGGTCGGCGGTTTCCCCCACCTCGCCGAGTCGCTGCGGCAGGCGGGCGTCACCCGCTGCCGGATGACCGTGCCGTCCAACGCGATGCTCTACCTGACCACTGCCGGCCCGGTCGCGGTCCAGGGCGAGCCGCTGGTCACCGGCATGGTCGACGTCCCGCCGTTCGACCGGGAAGCGCTGATCGAGGCACTGCGCGCCGACCAGGCGGGCCTGACCACGTTCCCGGAGTTCGTCCAGGGCTGCTGGAAGGCGGGAGCCGTCCGGTACGACGTCGACCTGACGGCGCGCACCTGCACGTACTACGGCGCCGACGACGACGCGTACGTAGAGTCGTACGCGGCCGTCGAGCTCTAGACACCCGTCTCGTACCGCCGTCCGCATCCGCTCCAGGAGGAGAACGTTGGCTCCCATCGATGCCACCTACGCGATCACCGGAGCCTCCGGCCGTCTCGGCGGGCGGGTCGCGCGCCGGCTGGCCGCCGCCGGCCTGGCGCAGACCCTCCTGGCCCGCACCCCGTCCCGCGCTCCCCAGCTCCCCGGCGCGATCGCCGTACCGGGCGCCTACGACGACCACGAAGCCCTCGTAGCCGCCCTGCGCGGCACCGACCGCGTCCTGATGGTCTCGGCCTCGGAGTCCCCCGACCGGCTCCGGGACCACCGCACCTTCGTCGACGCCGCCGCTCGGGCCGGTGTCGCACACCTGGTGTACATCTCCTTCTACGGCGCCTCACCCGACGCGACCTTCACGCTGGCCCGGGACCACTGGCACACCGAACAGCACATCCGCGCCGCCGGAGTCCCCTTCACCTTCCTGCGGGACAACCTCTACGCCGACTTCATGCCCGCCCTCGTGGGCGCCGACGGCGCGATCCGCGGGCCGGGCGGTGACGGCAGAGCGGCCCTGATCGCGCAGGACGACATCGCCGACGCCGCGGTGGCGGTCCTGCGTGATCCGCTTCCTCACGCAGGCCGCACCTACGAGCTGACGGGACCGGAGGCACTCACCCTCACGGAGGTGGCCCGGACCCTCACCGCCGCCGGCGGCCGGCCGGTCACCTATGTGCCGGAGACGACCGAGGAGGCGTACGCCTCGCGCGCGATCTACGGGGCACCCGACTGGCAGGTCGACGCCTGGGTGTCGACCTACACGGCCATCGCCGACGGCTCCCTCGCCACCGTGACCACCGCCGTCCAGGACCTCACCGGGCACCGGGCGACATCACTGGCCGAGGTTCTACGGGCAGGGACCGAGGGGTCGTCCGCTCCCTAGGGCGGCAGGGACCCTGCTCGGTGGCGCGTCAGCGCGGGACCACCCAGCGCGGGGTCCAGGTCCCGGCCGCGCCGTGACCGGTCGCGGCGTCGGCGAGGTAGCCGCGGAGCGTGGCCAGGGCCGGGTGCGGATTGTCGCGGTGCCACACGAGCGAATGCGGGTAGACGGGTGTCGGTTCGGTCACCGGGATCAACCGGAGACCGCGTTCGTCGCGCCAGACGTTCGGGGCACCTCCCGGCGACAGCCTGGGGAGGGTCCGCTCACCCATGAACGTGGCGAGCGCCGGAGTGTCGGCGACGGTGTCGAGGAGCGCGTCGGAGCCGAAGTTGGGGCCGGTCGCCTCGATGGTGAGACCGAACTCGGCGGCCAGGTCGTCGTAGTAGACGGCCCACTCGGTCCCGGGCACGATGCCCGGCATCCAGATCCGGTGGCCGACGAGCTGGGCGACGGTCACCGACGTGGCGTCGGCCAGCGCGTGCGCGGGGCCGGTGAGCAGGTGGAGCGGCTCGTCGAGCACATGGACGGACTCGATGTCCTCGGGGAGGGGCCGGCCCGGTACGGCGACGGCGCGGAAGGACGCGTCGATCGCGCCTGACCGGACGGCGGCGACCGCCGTCTCGATCTCGAACAGCATCACCACGTCGAGGTCGACCTCGGGGTACGTACGGTGGAACTCGCGCATCAGACCCGACGCCGCGCCGCGCGAGGCGATGATGTCGACGCGCAGCGGACGGCGGCCGGTGCGCACGGACGCGATCGCGCGTTCGGACACGCGCAGCAGCTCATGCGCGTGGGGCAGGAACGCCTGGCCGTCGATGGTGAGTTCGGCGCCGCGCGGTGTGCGGGTGAACAGCCGCACACCGAGGATCCGCTCCAGCACGGCGACGCGTTTGGAGACGGCCTGCTGGGTGACGGCCAGCTCGGCGGCGGCCTCCTGGAACTGTCCCGCCTCGGCGACGGCGACGAACGTCCGGACGGTTTCGAGGTCCACACGGCCACCCTAGCGCCACAACCGATGGTTGTGGTGTGCGCTCAGACGGTTGTTTGATCCACTGCCGGGACGCTCGCTTTGATGTCCTCGGACCCCGGTCGGCCGTACGGCAGGGGGACGAAGAGCGAGGGACGAAGAGCGAGGGGCGAGGCGTG
This sequence comes from Streptomyces sp. NPDC001914, assembly GCF_042891215.1. NCBI lineage: Bacteria > Bacillati > Actinomycetota > Actinomycetes > Kitasatosporales > Streptomycetaceae > Streptomyces > Streptomyces sp. NPDC001914. The sequence continues at coordinate 92,663 of NZ_JBIASW010000014.1, read as the reverse complement.
CCGGGCATGGGGACATGAGGAGCGGGCACCGGCTGGGGCGGCCGTTCGGATGGCTCTGGGGGGCGTACGGGGCGAGCGCGCTCGGCACGTGGCTCGCCTTCGGCTCGTTCGAGCTGATCGCCATCCGGGTCCTGCACGCCGGAACGGCCGAGGTCGCCGTGCTCGCCTCCGTGGGGGCGGCGGTGGGCGCGGCCGTGGCGGTGCCGCTGGGCCCGTGGGTGGAGTTCCGCCGCAAGCGGCCGGTGCTCGTCGCGATGGACCTGGTGCGGTGCGCGGCGCTGCTGACGATCCCCGCCGCGTTCGCGCTCGGTGTGCTCAGCTTCGTTCAGCTCCTGATCGTCTCGATCGTCGTGGCCGCGGCCGACATCGCCTTCCGTGCCGCCTCCGGCGCCTACCTGAAGACGCTGGTGGCGGCGCAGGACCTGCTGGTCGCGAGCGCCCGGTTCGAGTCGACCGCGTGGACCACCACGATCATCGGACCGCCGCTGGGCGGCGCGGCGGTCGGGCTGCTCGGTCCGGTGGCGACGGTGGTGGCCGACGCGGTCAGTTACCTGCTCTCCGCCCTGGGCATCCGCGCGACGGGCGGGCACGAGCCGCGGCCCGGGCGCCGGGAGGGCGCGCGCCTGCGCGCCCCGGACCTGCTCGACGGCTGGCGGTACATCCTCGCCGACCGCACCCTGCGTGCGCTGTTCCTCAACACGGCCCTGTTCAACGGCCTGGTGATGGCCGCGCAGCCGCTGCTGGCCGTACTGATGCTGGGCAGGCTCGGGTTCGCGCCATGGCAGTACGGCCTCGCCTTCGCCGCGCCGTCGATCGGGGGTCTGCTCGGGTCACGGCTGGCCCGGCCGCTGGCCACCCGGTTCGGGCAGCGCCGGGTCCTGGTCGTGTCCGGGGCGCTGCGCGCGGTATGGCCGCTCGGGCTGGCCTTCCTGGGGCCTGGCACGGGAGGGCTGTTGCTGGTGGCCGGCGTCGAGCTGGGGCTCATCTTCTGCTGCGGGGTCTTCAACCCGGTCTGCTCCGCCTACCGCCTCGAACGCACCGCGACGGACCGGGTCGCCCGAACGCTGACCGCCTGGTCGGTGACGACCAAGGGCGCGAGCGCTCTCCTGACCGCCCTGTGGGGCGTACTGGGCGCGCTGCTCGGCCCGCGCACGGCCATCGCGCTGGCCGGCGTGCTCCTGCTGGCGACGCCGCTGCTCCTCCCCCGGCGCGCCGAGGCGCCGGAGGAGGCGTCAGCTCACGTACGCCCCGTGATGTAGCGGCCGATGCAGCTGTTGGTGGTCGTACGGCCGCGTTCGGCGCAGAAAGCGAGGGCCGCGCTGTTGTCGGCGAACGGGCCGGGCGCGTAGATCACCCAGTAGCCGGGGCGGAGGGGTGCGTAGTCGTCGCTGCGAAGGACGAGCGCTTCGGGCACGGATCTGCGGATGTCCGCGAGATGCCGGTCGCGGGCCGCCGTACCCGCGGAGAAGGGCTCGGAGGACAACTGGGCGATCCAGCGGCCGGATGCGACCGGCGGGGGTGAGGACTCGGAACGGGCCGGGGTGGACACCGCGGGTGCGCCGGCCGCCGGTGCGGAACTCTGACTCCGCTGCGGCGACGGGCTCCGAGGTGTGGTGGCGGGTTCGACGGATGTGCTCGGCGTGGCGGAGGGTACGACGGATGTGCTCGGCGTGGAACCTCCTGCCCGGTCGGAGGGCTTGTCGTCGCCGAACGGGCCCAGGGTGAGCACCAGAGCGGTGATCGCGGCGGCGGTCGGAACGAGCACGGCGGCGACGACGGCTCCGCGGCGCCGGTTCGGATGTCCGGGGAGCCGGGAGTCCGGCAGGGTGACCTGTGTCGGGACGGGCGGAACCGGGCTCGGCCCCGGGAACGGCGCTGGGAACGGCCCCGGGGCCAGACCCGGGACCGGACCGGGAACCGGACCCGCCGTCAGTGTGGGCTGGTCCCACCGCGGCGCGTGACCGGACTCGACCTGGGCCAGCATCTCGTCCAGGCGGGCGGCGCCGGGGCGGGCGGCCGGGTCGCGTACGAGGAGGGACTGCAGGACCTCGGAGAGCAGACCGGAGCGCACGGGCGGTGGGACCGGGTCGTCGAGGACGGCGGCCAGGGTGGCGAGCGTGGTCACACGGCGGAGCGGGCTCACACCCTCCACGCACACGTACAGGAGCAGCCCGAGGGACCACAGGTCGGAGGCCGGGTCGTCGTCGTGGCCGCGGATGCGCTCGGGGGCCATGTACTCGGGAGAGCCGACGAGTTCACCGGTGGCCGTGAGCGCGGTCGCACCCTGGAGAGCGGCGATGCCGAAGTCGGTGAGCACGGCCTGGCCGTCGGGGCGGAGCAGGACGTTGGCCGGCTTGACGTCCCGGTGCTGGATGCCCGCCGCGTGGGCGACACTGAGGGCCGCGAGCACCTGCCGGCCGATGCGCGCGGTCTCCACCGGGCTCAACAACCCTTCGGACAGCCGTTCTTGCAATGACTGACCGGGCACCAGCTCCATCACGATCCACGGGTGGGGCTGTGTGTCGACGATCTGATGGACGGTCACCACATGCGGATTGCTGAGCCGTGCCAGCGCCTTCGCCTCGCGCAGGACGCGTTCCCGCACGGCGAGGGATGCCTCCGCCTCGGGGTGTACGGCCTTGAGGGCGACGTTCCGGTCCAGCACGGTGTCGCGAGCCCGCCACACCGTGCCCATACCCCCGCTGCCCAGCCGATCGATCAGCTCGAAGCGTTCATCGATCATGTCCCCCGGTGCGTTCATACGCGACAGATTAGGGCAGAAGGCGAAGCCCTAGACACGGTTGTCGAGACGAAGCCGGCGGCGGACTCGGCGTCGAAGCCGGCGGACTCGGCCTCGAAGCCGGCGGCGTCCTCGGCGTCCCGCGCCGGGCCGCCGAGGACGCGGCCGGGCGGGGCGGTGGCCCGGGCTTCTATTCCAAGGGGCACTCGGCGAGCAAGGCCGAGGCGTCCGCGTCCGCCGGGCGCGGCACGGTGTGGCCGGCCGGAGGGCGTCCCTCGCCGTCCAGCCAGCGCTCCAGCGCCGTGAACGCGGATCGGTGGCAGGGGGTCATCGGGCGGAGCTTGTCCGGGAAGGCGTCGACGAGTGAGTCGGTGTGGGTCCCGTCCGCGATGCGGTAGTACCGCAGCGAGGAACCCCGCCCGGCCTCGCGCACCATGCGGGCGTAGACGTCCCCGTCGCGGCTGATCGGCAACAGCACGTCCAGCGTGCCCTGGAGGGTGATGAGCGGTTTGCCGATACGGCCGGTCAGCGCGATGCGGTCGACGGCGTGGTGCACGGACCGCGGTCTCGCGCCGTAGGCGTAGTCGGCGTCGCAGCCGGGGGTTCCGGCGACACAGAACGGGGTGCCGGCCTCGGTCGCCCCGTCGTAGCCCGGATCCAGTTCCTCCCGGTAGATGCGCTGGGTCAGATCCCAGTAGGTCTTGTAGTGGTACGGCCACAGGAACTCCGACCCGGCCGGATAGCCGGCCGCGTGCAGGGCGTCCCGCGCGGCGTCGGCGCCGGTTCCGCCCGCCGCATAGTCGGGGTAGGCGCGCAGCGCGGGCGGCAGGAAGGCGAGGAGTCCGCCCTCGGAGTTCCAGAGAGTGCCCTCCCAGTCGACTCCCCCGTCGTAGAGCTCGGGGTGGTTCTCCAGTTGCCAGCGGACCAGGTAGCCGCCGTTGGAGATGCCGGTGGCGATGGTGCGGGACGGGGACTTCCCGTAGCGCTCCTTGACGACGGCGCGGGCTGCCCGGGTGAGCTGGGTGAGCCGTGTGTTCCACTCGGCGATGGCGTCGCCGGGGCGGCGGCCGTCGCGGAAGAAGGTGAGTCCGGTGTTGCCCTTGTCGGTGGCCGCGTAGGCGTAGCCGCGGGAGAGCACCCAGTCGGAGATGGCGCGGTCGTTGGCGTACTGCTCGCGGTTGCCCGGTGTCCCCGCGACGACGAGTCCGCCGTTCCAGTGGTCGGGCAGCCGGATGACGAACTGCGCGTCGTGGTTCCAGCCGTGGTTGGTGTTGGTGGTGGACGTGTCGGGGAAGTAGCCGTCGATCTGGGTCCCGGGCACTCCGCTGGGCGTCGGCAGGTCCTTGGGCGTCAGACCCGCGTAGTCGGCGGGGTCGGTGTGACCGGAGGCCACGGTCCCGGCGGTGGTCAACTCGTCCAGACACACCGTCTGTTGGTAGGCGGCGCCCAGTACGCGCGGATGGTCGTCCGCGGAACAGGGCCCGGTGTGCGGTCCGTGGCCGCCGAGGGCGGGTGACGGCGTGGCCGAGGCGAGGACGCCCGAACCGGCGGTCGCGAGCAGCAGCGCGCAGAGCGCGGCCCGCCATCGGGGCCGTCGTCCGCCGGGTGGGGTGACGTTCGTACGGGGGTGGGGCATCCGGGACCTCGTATCCGAGTGGGTGGGGTGGACGCGCCGGAGGCTAGTGACACGGGGACGGGTGGGGACATGTGCCGGGCCGCCATGATGGCGGTGGCGGGAGCAGCGTCGGCCACCATGGCGGCCCATGTCCCCGTGTGCGCACGAGACCTGATTTACCGTCAGGGACAGCCGCCGTCGGCGATGGTGTAGGTGCTGGCGGGTGATTCCTTCAGGGTGTGGGTGACGAAGGTGTTGTACAGGCCCATGTTCTGGTTCGAGCCCTTGGCGTACGTGTAGCCGCCGCTGGTGACGGCCCGGCCCGCCTGGACGTGGGCGTAGTTGCTGCTCGTCCAGCAGGCCGCGGTGGCGCCGCCGGTGGTCGTGGCGGTGACCGTTCCCGAACGGGGTCCCGCCGTACCGGTGTTGTCGCGTGCGGCGACCGCGTAGGTGTGGGTGGTGCCCGCCGTCAGTCCTGTGTCCGTGTACGAGGTCCCGCTCGCCGTCCCGACCGGGGAGCCGTCGCGGAACACGGCGTAGTCGGCGGCGCCGCTCACGGCGTTCCAGGTCAGGGCGACGCTGGTGTCGGTGACCGCGCCCGTGGCCAGTCCGGTGGGTGCGGGCAGGGAGCCACCGCCCGATCCGGAATCCTCGAGGCCGAAGAACCGGGCGATCCAGTAGCCGGAGCAGATGGAGCTCAGGAAGTACGGGGCGCCGGTGGAACCGCACTGCTGGGCACCGGTGCCCGGTTCGACCGGGGTGCCGTGACCGATGCCCGGTACCGCGTCGACCTCGACCGCGACCGTGCCGTCGGCCGCCAGGTATTCGTCGTGCCGGGTGGAGTCGGGTCCGATGACCGAGCTGCGGGTGGGGGTCTGGGACAGTCCCTGGACCGCCGTCCATTGGTCGCGCAGTTCGGCGGCGTTGAGCGGCACGACGGTGGTGTCCTGTTCGCCGTACCAGATCGCCGTACGGGGCCAGGGACCGCCGTACGACGGGTAGGCGTCGCGGACCCGCTGGGCCCAGGCGCTCGGGGTGAGGTCGACTCCGGGGCTCATGCAGGTGTACGGGCTGTTGTCGCGGGTGCAGTCGTAGGGCAGACCGGCGACGACCGCGCCGGCGGCGAAGACGTCGGGGTAGGTGGCCAGCATGACCGAGGTCATGGCGCCGCCCGCGGACAGGCCGGTGACGTAGACGCGCCGGGAGTCGGCCCCGTAGGCGGAGACCGCGTGGCTCACCATCTGGCTGATGGACAGGGCCTCGCCCTGCCCGCGTCGGTTGTCGGTCGTCTGGAACCAGTTGAAGCACTTGTTGATGTTGTTCGAGGAGGTCGTCTCCGCGAACACGAGGACGAAGCCGTCCCGGTCGGCGAGCCGGGGCAGTCCGGAGTTGTCGGCGTAGACCTGTGCGCTCTGGGTGCATCCGTGCAGGGCGACGACCACGGGCGGGTTCGCGGGCAGGGACGCCGGGCGGTACACATACATGTTCAACTGGCCCGGATTCGAGCCGAAGTCGGTGACCCGGGTGACCGACACGGCAGCCTGGGCGGCGGGCGCCGGACCGGTCAGGGCCACCCCCAGGACGAGGGCCACGATCGTGAGGAGTCGAGTCAGCAGGCGGGCCGGTCGGTTCCGGCGCGTTCGGGGTGGTGAGGGGCGTTGCACGGGCGGCTCCTTCTCCGGGGGTGTCCGTCCCTCACACGTGCGGAGCCGTCCCGGGCGCCGGACGTGCGGGGCGTTGCGGAACCCCAGAGTCGACCGCCTGTGAGCGGCGTGACATGGCGTCCGGCACCACAACCGTCCGTGCGTCAGTCGCCGTCGCACGGATTGCGGGAGCGCCGCCCGGTCTGCTACGTGGGGCGAATACCGGGTGCCCCTCCGGTCGCGTCGGGGGCCGCCCACAGATCCGGGCAGAGCACCGCGACGATGCGTTCGAAGCGTGCGGCCATCTGGTCGGCGGTCTGCTCGGGGTGATGCCGCCACCAGGCGACCGCGGCGCTGACGGTCCCGTACCAGAGATGGGTGACGAGATCGGCGTCCAGGGGTTCCACCGTCGCGGAGGTGCGCAGGAACTCGGACACGCCCACCGCTCCCATCCGGTTGAGTTCCCTGCGGTACACGGCGGCGGCGTCGTGCAGCGGACCCTCGCCCGGAAGCGTCCCGTCGCAGACGAGTTCCCAGTCGTGCAGGCGCGATTCGAGCGCGCGGAAGACGGCCTCCAGGGTGCGTACGGCGCGGGAGAGGTCGGACGGTCCCCGCTGGGCGGACGCGACGGCTTCGACGAGGCGGCTGCCGGCCTGGTCGAGGCAGGTCAGATAGAGGCTGTCCTTGGACCCGAAGTACTCGTAGATCATCGGTTTGGTGATGCCGGCCCGCGCCGCCACGTGCGCGGTCGACCCGCGCGCGTAGCCCTTCGCGCCGAACTCCTCGGCGGCGGCCTGGAGGATCAACCGCTCCCGGTCCTTGCGGGGCATCCCCTTGGTGCCCACGCCCTGCGTCGCCCTCGGCTGGTTGCTCATGTCTCCACCCTATGTCAAAGTGACCGCGCGGTAAGTTACCCGATGTTCAGTTCAAGCGGCTGGGGGAACGATGAGCGGCAAGACGCGTTCGTGGTGGGGCTGGGGAAACGTCGAGGACGCGGTGACCGGCGCGGAGCGGGCCGAACTCACCCGGCGGACCGCCGAGTTGCTTCCGGACGCGGACCTGACCGTGCACGCGCCGCCCCCGGTGGAGTCCTTCGACGTGGCCCCGAGCCGGGTCACGGCCCCTCCGGCGCTGGCCCCGCTGGCGTCGTACGACATCCGCGACCGGCTGGCGCACGCTCACGGCCAGGCGTTCCGTGACGTCGTGCGCGCGCTGCTCGGAAAGCTGCCCCACGTGCCGGACCTCGTCGTGCGGCCCACGTCGGAGGCCGATGTGGTGCGGACGCTGGAGTGGTGCGACGGCGCGGGGATCGCGGTCGTCCCGTTCGGCGGCGGCACCTCCGTGGTGGGAGGCGTCGAAGCCCGTACGGGTGCGGAGTACACGGGAGTGGTCAGCCTGGACCTCGGCCGCATGGACCGGGTCCTGGAGGTCGACGCGACCAGCCGGGCCGCGCTCGTCCAGGCCGGCGTCCTCGGCCCGGACCTGGAGGAACAGCTCAGGCCTCATGGCCGCACGCTCCGGTTCTTCCCCCAGTCCTTCGAGTTCTCCACGCTCGGCGGCTGGCTGGCGACCCGGGCCGGCGGCCACTTCGCGACCCGTCTCACCCACATCGACGACCTCACCGAGTCGCTGCGGGTGGTCACGCCCGCCGGTGCCGTCGAGAGCCGCCGTCTCCCGGGTTCCGGCGCCGGTCCCTCGCCCGACCGGATGTTCCTCGGTTCCGAGGGAGCACTCGGTGTCATCACCGAGGCCTGGGTACGGCTTCAGGACCGGCCGCGTTGGCGGGCGGGGGCCTCGGTCGCCTTCGAGGACTACGAGGCGGGGGTGCGGGCCGTACGGGCTCTGGCGCAGTCCGGCCTCGACCCGGCCAACTGCCGTCTGCTGGACCCGATGGAGGCGTTCATCAACGCGGGCAGCCCGACCGCGGTCCTCGTGCTCGGCTTCGAGTCATCCGACCACCCCGTCACCGCGTGGATGGAACGCGCCCTGGAGCTCTGCCTCGATCACGGGGGCACGCTGCCGGAGCCGCCGCGCTGCACCGACAGCGCCGGCACCGCCGCGCGGACCTCGGCCGCCGACACCTGGCGCTCCTCCTTCCTGCGGATGCCCTACCAGCGGGACGCCCTCGCGGCGCAGAGCATGATCGTGGAGACGTTCGAGACGGCCTGCACCTGGGACCGCTTCGCCGGGCTCCGCGCGGCCGTCGACGCGGCCGCGCAGGACGCCATGCGCCAGGTCGGCGCCACGGGTGTCGTGACCTGCCGGTTCACCCACGTCTACCCCGACGGACCCGCCCCGTACTTCGGGGTCTACGCGGCGGGCACGTGGGGCAGGACGGTCGAGCAGTGGGACGAGATCAAGCAGGCGGTCTCCGAGGCGCTGATCGCGCACGGCGGCACCATCACCCACCATCACGCGGTGGGCCGGGACCACCGGCCGTGGTACGACCGGCAGCGCCCGGACCTGTTCGCCGCGACCCTGCGCGCGGGCAAGGCCGTGCTGGACCCGTCCGGGGTCCTCAATCCCGGCGTCCTGATCGACCCCCTTCGCTGATTCGGCTTCCTTCACCGTGGCCGCGGCTGCGGCTGCGGCTGCGACCGCGGGCCGAGTCGGCTCGGCCCGCGGCCGGACGCTCCCGGCTACCAGCCGACGGCGACCAGCAGCCACTGCGGACTGCCGTGCGAGACGAAGGAGGACTGGCCCGCCACGTCGTCGTAGGGGAAGCCGTAGGCGAGGTTGTTGATGGCGTTGTCGTGCCAGAACCTGGCGTAGTAGTTGGCGGGTGCCGCCTTGTAGTACTGGGCGGGATCGCCCTGTTGGGAGGCCGGCAGGGTCGCCACATGCCGGTTGAGGGCGGCGCACATGTTCGGGTTGCCCGCGAGCGCCGCCGCGCAGCCGAAGATGTCGGAGGTGGCCGCGTTCACGCCCACCGACTGGGCGTAGGAGGTGAAGTAGTTGGCATTGGCGCCGCCCGCCCGGAAGCTCGGGTCGCTGCCGGGCGCGATGATCCGGTACGGGGACTTGGTCTGGGCCAGCACCTTGAACTGGTCGGGGACGGCGGCCGTGAAGCGCTGGAAGGTCGTCGCGCGGTCCTCGGCGAAGGTCTGCCGGTTCTCGCCGACCTCGACGTCGTACCCGTCCTTGGAGTGCAGACGCATGGCGATCTTCAGGCCGAAGGCGTCGACGCGTGTGGTGTTGCCGTTGAACACGTTGTCGCCGACGGTGAATTCGATGAAGTCGTAGTAGGAACTGGCGGGTGAGCCGAGGTAGAAGTACATGCGGCCCGCGGAGTTGGCCGGCATGTCGAGGTAGGGCTGCTCGGCGATGGAGTGGACCTGGCCGTTGAAGCTCCAGTACACCTGGCTGTCGGGGTACTTGCCGTTGGTGCGGTTGAGGACCTTCACCTCGACGGCGTTGTTCGCGGCGGGAATGTCGCTCGTGCTGCCCCAGAAGTCGTCCGGCGGGGTGGTGCTTCCCGGGCCGTAGACCTGGAACTCCCACAGGGAGTAGCCGTACGGGGTGGCCCGCGTCGTTCCGAGGACGCGTACGTATCTGCCGCTGCCGGTGACGTCGATGTTCTGGGTGCCACCGGTGCCGGTCGTCGTGGAGTACACGGTGGCCCAGGTGTTCGCGTCGGTGGAGGTCTGGATCTGGAACGACCTGCCGTAGGCGGCTTCCCAGTTCAGGGTGACGCGGGTGATCTGCCGGACGGACCCGAGATCGACGCGCAGCCACTGGGGGTCGGAGAAGGCCGAGGACCACCGGGTTCCGGTGTTGCCGTCGACCGCGGCCCCCGCGGGGAAGGAGCCGTTCTCGACCGAGGAGGCCGTGGCGGGCCGCCCCTGGGACAGGATTTGGTCGGCGGCGTGCGCGGCCGACGGGTTCAGGAAGGCGACACAGGCGGCGAGCAGGACGACGACGAGACCGAGGGCCGTACGGGCTCGTGCGGTTCTGCCCGACCGCCGCTGGTGAAGTGCTCTGGCGCTTGCCAAGGACTGCATGCGGGATCTCCTCATGCCGGATCGGCGTGTGTGGGGGCGGAGCAACAGCAGAGGGAGAGCGCTCTCACCGGGTTGTATCTCCGGACGTTGCGGACGTCAACAACTGAAGCCGAAATAGCCGGAGTTCCCGCGCTCGGGGACTTACGGAGCCCGATCCGACCTGCTTCCGTCTGGTCCACAGCCCGCCGGGTTCGAACCCCGATGACGCGGTCGGCTTGCGCCGGGGCGGGTGTTCAAGAGTTGGCGGCGTTGACGGGGGTCGGCGGGACGACGACGGCTTGGCGGGGAACGGATCCTGTTCGGATTCGGACGCGGCTCGGACGCGGCTCGGACGCGGCTCGGACGCGCTTCGGGACCCGGTGGCGATGAGGCGGGTGACATACTGCCGATCATGATCTCAAAGAAGCTGAGGCAGTCGTTGGTCGGCGCGACTGCGGCAGGTGTGATGGTGCTGGTCGGTTCGTCAACTGCCCACGCCAATACAGGCAATGAGAAACTGACACTCTCCAGCGGGCGCGGTTCCGTAACGCACATAGATGACGGCGACCATTTCATGGTCTGCGACCTCAAAGCCGATGGCTACGGCGTCTCCGGCGCCCTCTGGCAGGTTCTCGACGACGGTGGCGCCACGATCGTCGCCCGCTACGACGATGGCGGCGACGCGGGATGCGACCAAATCACGTTCGACATCAAAACCGGAACGACGTACTTCATGACCCTGAGGTGGAACGGCTCTCCTTCGTCGACCCTTTCAGAGACCATGTACATCTGGGAGTAGGCAGACGCCGGCGGACACGTCGTCCTGGCTGCGGTGAACTCCGCAGCCAGGACGGCCGCAGGGAAGACCGACCGGATTCTGATCGTTGCCGAGACACGAGTAAGTGAGGGTAGTCGTGGGGGTGCTGCTCTCGTACGTGGCGCTATTCCTTATCGAATGCGCCCTGATGGCGCTGCAGTTCGTCGGCGCGCTACTGTGCATGGCGAGCGCCACTCTGTTCATCCGCCGCTTCGCTGTTGCACGCGAGCGTCGACCCGTCGGCCCCATCACGAAAGCGACGCCATACGCGCTGGGCGGAATCGGCGCCGGCTTGCTGGTTCCCACCTCGGCAGCGCTCTTCATCGGAAGAGCGTGGGGCATCTTTGAAACCTGGGCGATATAGGCCGACCTGGGTTCATGTACGAGTGCGCGACGGACACCAACGCCTGGGATCCTGCCGGGCCTGTCGGGCCCGCCGGGCAATCCAGCCGTTGGCGCTGGAGGCGGCACACCCTGTGCAAGCTGTTCAGCATCACAGACACTGTCAGGCATGGACAACACCACACTGTGGGTGGCCCTGTTGACCGCCGCCACAGCAGTCGGGGCCAGTTGGGTCACAAACAGGGGCAACGCCCAAGCCGCCCGCATCCAGACCCGAGCCGCTGCCGAAGCCGCACACACCGCTCGCGGCCGCGAGGCACGCAGGACCACGCACCTGGACTTCATCGAGCAGGCGAATGACATGAGGATCCTGTACCTCAGGATTCCGAAGTACTTCAAGGTGGAGGACGCAGAGTCTCGACTGGCGTCACTCGCCGATCTGCGGGATCAACTGCGCGACTCGTACAGACCTTTCCTACGTTCGCTGGCAGTCGTCTCTCTGGAATGCCACTCCGGGCCGATAGCAGCGGCGAAGGCAGTCCACGCTGCCTCCGGTGAGGCATACGGCCGCCTCGCAGCCGCCGAGGAAGACGTACGCGAGGCGGAAGGCTTCCTCCGAGCCCTCGACGCGTACCGGGCCTCGGTGGATTCGTTCATCGAGGCAGCACGGCAGGCAGAGCGGGAGACTTGACGAGATGCACACCGATAAACGGTCGGGGACAAGCCGCAGATCTCACAGGAAGCAGCCCCTCGAGCGGTGCTCAGGAATGGTGCTGACTGGAGTTGTCGTGGCTGGGTGCCAACGGGTCGAAAGGCAATACAGGAATGCTCAGTTCATGGCGCATGGCGGATGCGGTGGCCTGAACAGCCTTGTAGTAGGTGTGCTGTGCGGTCTGGAAGTTGCCATCCGTGACCTGCGCGCCGTCCGCGAGTAGATCGCGCAGAGTTCGAACGCTACGGAACGCTGCGACGCCCAGCTCGACCACGCGAGGCGGGGCAAGCATGGTCAGGCTGAACCGCTGCTCGAACAGACCGGACTCCGAGAAGGCGGCACGGACTGCACGCCTGCGATCCTCAAGTGTGTCGTAGGCAGCCTCCGATGCGAAGCGCATACGTTCTGTCGTGCGAGCCAGATGAGCCAGGTAGCTCACGAAGGCCTCACGCAAAACGGTCTCTACATCTGCTTGTTGGGCACGCTTCCAGCGGTCTCGGTCCACCACGAACGTCGCGACGATGCCAGCGAGTGCGCCGGCTATGGCGCTCAGAGGTGCAGTCCAGTCCATACGACTCTATTGAGCACACGCTGTGGTGCGTTGTGAAGAAGGAAGCCGTCCCGACGCTGATGATCTCAACTTGGGAAGCTGCGGTCACTTGCGGATGGCTCGGCTGCTGACCTGGTCGAACGTTCAGGACACAGCTCGCTTCGACCAGTCCTGCCAGCTTGTCCGTCAATGCGGCCTCGATGGGAGGGCGACGGGACTGGAAGCTGCTGCAGCTAGTCTCCGGGGGCGGCATCCCGGGCGCCTACCGACGATCGCGCCGCCCGGCGGGGCATCGATTACGTGTTGCGCCAGAACGTCAGCTGGTTTCATACCAACGCGCGTGGAAACTGGGATGCTCCGGCCGTGCTCCACTGCAAAACTGGCCGCCGTGACGCGACCTGAACTCTCTGAACTCGACCATCTGCGAGAAATAGAACGACTCGCCAGCGTGGTCGCGGGTGCCGCCTCGGCCGAAGGCTGGCTCTCCTATCAACCCGAAGCGGACGACGCGACGCCCCTGCAGCGGGCGGTGAACGCGCTGGCCCGGGAGCTTCGCCACTACCACTTCCCCGAGGACGGCTGCCTCGACGATGAGCCGGATCGCCCCGAACTGAAGCTCGCGGGCGTGGTGATTCTGCGTCCCGGGGCGATGCCGGATGGTATGGAGGAGACCTATGAGGAGGCTTGCGCCCGTCTCGGAGTCGAGGCCCGGCCCGAGGGATGGGCCCTGTGGAACACGTGGGGCGACGGGAAGCTCCAGGTGACGATGGTCGTCTCCGCGGTCGACACCACCGAGGGCCTGCTCGCGAACTGGTCGCGGGGCAAGGCCATCTATCCGCTGACGCCAGTGCCATCCCAGATCGCTCTCATCCACCACGGCTGGGCTGCCCATATGGTCTTCTCCCCGTTGGGCGTGAAGAAGCTCGGGCTCGGCGGGCAGCCGTGACATCGCGCCACCTTGACCATCGGTCCCCCTCTCCCCACGTCGCCGCACCGGGCGGTGAACCGGCTGGCCCGCCCTGGCCGTGAAGGGTGCGCCTTGAGGAACACCTGGGCGAGGGTCGGGTACGGGTCACCACGCTCGTGGCAGCTGTTACCCCAGGCCTGACGGAGGCGCGGCACGGTGTCCGGGCCAATGCCCGCAGGCTCCCGTGTACAGGCCGTGCGTTTGGCCATGAACTGTCTCAGCCGCAATCGTCCGAGTCTTCGATGAACGGCGCGGCGTCGGCTATCCGACGGATCCGCTCCTTCTCGGCGATCTCGTCCGCCGAGTCGTAGTGCGGTACTTGGTCCCACCAGCGGTCGTGGTTGTAGCCGACGCAGTGGTTGAAATCGTGGGCGACAGCGCGCAGCTGCCCCCACTCACGCACGATCGCGTCCCGCTGCCACGGCTCCGGGCACTCCACCCGGAGCAACACATCAAGGAAGCCTGCCGAGTTGCTGACCAGGATGATCAGGGACCGTATCCCGAAGGAAATCTCGCCGGTCTCGCCCACCTCCTCGTACACCCGCCCCAGCTGGTCGTTGAGGAACGCTTCCATGGCGTGGATGTCCTCGCGCGTCAGATCGGCGGCGTAGACAAGGGGGTGCTCGGGCGGCGGGTTCATCATGCGGCAGGTCCTTTCCTTCGTCGATCCACGGCGAATCCCCGTACTGAAGAAGCCAGACACACCTGAGAGCATCCCTACATGGGGATCGATCTACAGCTGCACGACGGCCGCCCGCACTGGCCCGGCCGACGCACGAAGCGCAAGCCGACACTGATCCGTCAGTCCTTTGAGCACGGCGAAGCGCTGGCCGAGCTGATTGCCAAGCTCCCCGTGAACACCTCGGGCAGACTCTGGACGGTCGACCCGTACAACGACACGACCTTCAACGAACAGGTGGCCGAGGCTGCCCTCCGCGAGATCCCGGACCTCCTGGACCTCTGCACCGACGACGCCCAAGTCGAAGCCGGCCTGGAGCTCGCGGCTTACCTGAAGGACTGCGCCACGACTCCGGGCAGCTACCTGATGTTTGTCGGCGACTAGTCGAACCGCCGGCGCCCACCGGGCCTCGGTCGAGGTCCATGAGACTTTGGCCCCGGAGCTCTGGGCGGCTACTCCTCGGGCTCCCAGGCGATCAGCTGCTCGAACACCTGCCGGTCGCCCTCGATCTTCAGGTCGCTCATCGTGAGGCGGCCCCAGACGAAGAGGAGCAACTGCTCCGCCGTGCCCGTGGCTGAAGCGGAGGCGGGCGCTGCGTTGTCCGTGAGGGGTGCGGGCCAGGCGCCGGTGCCGTCCAAGGTGAGGAGCCAGGAGCGGCCCTCGGTGGCGTGGTAGTGGATGGTGGCGGCCTCGTGCGGCCAGGCCGCAGGAGTGGAGTTGCAGGTGTCGAGGAACTCGGCCACGCCGTCGATCGCGACATCGGCCAGCATGGACTGCACGGCGCCCGCGGCGAGCTGGGCGTCGTAGGTGTGCACCAGTACCTCGTGCACCCGGCGTCGGGCAACGCCCCAGGCATTCGCCGGCGACACGCCGGCGGCCCACCACGTCCAGCACTCGCGCTCGGGGCCGGCCTCGCGCAGCGCACTCAGCAGCAGCTCGTTCGACTCGGCGTACCAGGCCAGCAGCGCCTCGATCTCGCGCGGCGCCTCCGCGACATCCTTGGCCGGCGGAGCTTCGGCCGGACCCGCGGCGACGATCGCGGCCCACCAGCGCTGGCCTGTACCCAGGTGCTGCACCAGATCGAACAACGTCCACCCGGGGCAGGACGGCACCGGCCGGTCAAGGCTGGGCGCGGCCGCAACCGCACCACGGAACGCGGCCGACCGCTCGTCGATCAGTTGCAGCAGCGCGGAAAACTCAAGACTCTCTGTCACATCGCTTACCTATCACCCCAGCTCAGCCGACCGCACCCAGTTTTTCTGGCAGTCAGCTACGGGCCTGGCACGCGGACTGCAGTGTCGCGTTCGTCGGCTCGTGGCCCGTGATGTCACCGAGGTACAGCGCCGCGAGGCGTGGGAGGCGGGTGTGCATCTCTGCCGGGTCGTCGAAGTCGAAGTCTTCGCCCATGTTGTCGTCGCTGTCGTGTCCGAGGCGGTCGTGTGAGGCCTCGTACTCGGTCCACGCCTCGTAGAAGTCCTCCTCGTCGCCGGTGATGCGCCGGAACGCGCGGGCGGCCGCGTAGTTGGTCTCCTCGTCGAAGAGCGCTTCGTCGCGGTGGGCCCCCGCGGCGGCGATCACCGCCGGGTGTTCGGCGAGTCGGTCCGGGGCGGTCGCCGTCTTCTCGTACCAGTCGCGGCCCAGCGCGACGAGGCCGGCGCGGAAGTCCATGAAGCTGTCGTCCGAGCAGCCTCCGCCGATCAGGTAGGCGGCCGCCCACACGTCCCATCGGTAGACGGCACCGCTCACCTCGTCGAAACGCTCCTGGTAGCGCAGGACGTCTTCCTTGGTACGGCCGGCCAGCTCGTCCGTCAGCGCCTCGGCGAACGGCCTGTCCGCCGTGACGGCCGAGCGCGCGGCTTCGATCGTGGCCCAGAACTCAGAGGTGTCCATGACGGGGCACTGTGTCACCCAGGTCTGACAACGGCGCCTTGAAGCATGCCTGTTGGCCGCCGGAATGCCACCTTCGGGAATCTGCGGTGCGCGGCAGGCGAGCCGTTGTTCGCGGAATACGCTCACGGGACGCCCCGGACGGTGAGTCTCTGGCCGTCCCACACCAGCGTGTCTCCCGGCCCGGCTACGATCGGCGGCTCGTCGCCGCGTTGGATGACGTAGCCCCAGGAGCCGGCTACGGCCAGGTATCCATGCTGTCGGCACCAGCGTTGCGGGATGTCGATGATGGTCGTCCAGTTGATGGTGATCTGGCCGGGGTTCACTGCCTCGCGGTTGCAGACCATGCGCCGGAACAGCCTCGCCGTGTCCTGGAACGCCCGCCGGTCGCGTTGCCAGGGCCAGAGGCCGGCGGCTTCGCTCTCGTAGTCCTGGGCGAGATCGAACAGCGTTCCCCTCACGGCACCCACTCCTCGCCCATGGAGTGCGGGTGTCCCGCGCACGGCTGGCCAAGCATTCGAGGCGTGATCTGATCACGTGGTCCGCGCAGTTCTCTGGGCACAGTCTGCTCCAACTCGGCCGCGACCGGTTTGGTCACGACGGCGAGTTCGGCGTCACAGTCGTGAGTCTTGCTCCCATCTCCGCGTCGCCGCCCTGCCGCGCAGTCAGGGCGGCGAGCAACTTCTGCTGTGCGGGGCGGAGTTCCCGCCACTCCCCCTCACGCTTGCCAAGCCCGGGCGCCTCCGCCACCCCGACGGCGATGTACATCAAGCTAGGGGCGCACGGTTACGGCGGTGATGCCGGACTGTCTCAGCTTGCGAGCCAGGCGTTCCATCTCCGGGAGCGTTCCTGTGTACTCACCGTTCACCACGCGCCGCATCAGGATCATGGCGCTCGTCAGGTCCAGAGCGAGCTCAGCTCGCAGCACCCGCATGATCACGACGCCCTTGTCCGGCGGACTGCTCACCTGCAGCCTCGCGGGTCCGTGCTCGGAGAGCATCTGCTCCCGCCGTTCGGCCGGAACTTCCCCGTCGCATACGGCTATTGCGCATCCACAGGCGGAACACGTCGACTCGACGTCCCACCGCAGGCCGCCGTGCACGAGGGCCTGGGTCCCCCAATACTCCGCTTCCGCACCGCAGTCCTGACACGCTGCGGAATACCTGACAGATTCGAGAACTACCGGCTCCATCCCCACCCCCACGGAGGCGAGGCTACGCCGGTCGCCGTTTTCTCCGGGAACTCCATCCTCTACGAGTCTTTGCCCGTGCGCCGATCAGCGATGCGCGGACGCGCCGCCTTCAGCTTCCTGTACTCGTCGAGCCCCCGCACGAATCGGCATGCGCCGGTCCTCTCGTTGACGACGATGGGCCAGTTCCCGCCCAGCCGGGCGCCACTCTCCTCGCTGGGCGGGTAGACGAAGACATGGTGGCCAGGCAGGTGCAACCTGTCGGCGGGAAGGATGCGACATCCCCATGCCTCCCACTGGCCAATGCGGGACCTGCCGAATTCCTCGGCGAGCGAAGCGGCCTCTTGTTGCTGCACTCCGATTTCCCCTGCTGTCGAGGACGTGGGTGGCTGTTGGTCAGTCGGTCGGTGCGGGTGAACTCTCGTGCAGGTGAGCCGCCTTGGTCGTCAGGTAGCGGTGTTCGGGGGTGCTGGTGGTCAGCGCTGCCGCCCGGCGGTAGTGGTGCAGCGCCGGTGTCGGGGCTCCGGCCATCTCCAG
Source organism: Streptomyces sp. NPDC001914 (assembly GCF_042891215.1). Lineage (NCBI taxonomy): Bacteria > Bacillati > Actinomycetota > Actinomycetes > Kitasatosporales > Streptomycetaceae > Streptomyces > Streptomyces sp. NPDC001914. Next base: position 75,005 of record NZ_JBIASW010000014.1, on the reverse strand, counting down.
TAGGTGGGCTCGTACCGCGTGCATCCGGTGGTGGTCGGTGAGGGGGCTCTTGTCGTCGGTGGCTAGTCCGTCGAGCAGCGCCAGGGCGGCGGTCGGACCGTCGACCATCGCGAGGGCGACCGCGCGGTTCAGGGTCACCAGAGGGTTGCCCGTCACCTGTTCGAGCAGCTCGTACAGGCCGTGAATCTGTGGCCAGTCGGTGTCCTCCACGCGCTCGGCGGAGGCGTGGACTGCCGCGATGGCGGCCTGCAACCTGTATGCCCCGGGCTGCCTTCGCTTCGCGTCCGCCCCAGGTCTCCGTCGTATCGCGTCCGCCCCGGGCCGTCCTCGATTCGCGTCCGCGCTGGGCCGCCCTTCCTCCGTCAGCCTGCCAGGCCGGACTTCCTTCCTGAACGTGCTGATCAGCAGGGCTGAACCCTCCTGGATCAGGCGGCGGTTCCAGCGCGTGCGGTCCTGGTCGGGCAAGGGGATCAATTCGCCGTGCGGGCCGGTGCGTGCCGGACGGCGGGCCTCCGTCAGCAGCATCAGGGCCAGCAGTCCGGCCACCTCACCCTCGGCCGGCAGGACGCGGTGCACCTGCCGGGCCAGACGGACGGCCTCACCGGACAGGTCGGCGCGGTGCAGGACCGAGCCCCCGGAGGTGGTGTAGCCCTCGTTGAACATCAGGTACAGCACGTGGAGTACGGAACCGAGCCGCGCGGACCAGTCCGGTGCACCCGGTACGGGCACCTCGAACCGTTCCGACGACGCCTTCAGGCGCTGCTTGGCCCGGCTGATGCGCTGCGCCATCGTCGCCTCGGGCACCAGGTGGGCGGCCGCGATCTGGGCGGTCGTCAGCCCGCCGACGGCCCGCAGGGTCAGGGCGATCGCCGAGGCGGGCGTCAGCTCGGGATGGCAGCACATGAACAACAGCGCGAGGGTGTCGTCGTCAGCAGCTCCCACGCCCGGGGACGGCTCCCTCGCCACGCGTTCCTCGCGTCGCCGTCGCGCCGTCTCGCTGCGTATCCGGTCGGTGTGCCGGAGCGTCGCGGTCCGCAGCAACCAGCCGCGCGGGTTCTCCGGCACCCCGTGCGCGGGCCAGTGCCGGGCGGCGGCGATCAGGGCTTCCTGGACGGCGTCCTCACACGCGTCGAAGTCGCCCAGCCGATGCGCGAGCGTGCCCAGGACCCGCGGTCCCAGTTCGCGCAGCAGGTCCTCGACATCCGGGCCGTCGGTCACAGGTCGAACGCGATGTCGTTCATGACCCGGCGCACCTCGACCGGCTGCCGCGTCGGCACCCCGCCGGGGCCGGGCACGGCCGAGATCCTGGCGGCGATCTCCAGGGCTCTGGCCTCGGAATCCACGTCGATGACGTTGAACCCGGCCAGTACCTCCTTGGACTCCGGGAACGGCCCGTCGGTCACCACCGGGGCCGAAGCTCCGTCCGAGCGCACGATCCTGGCGAGACGCGGGTCGGCCAGCCCGGTGAACTGCACCATCTCACCGCTCTCGACCAGTTCCTTGGTCAGCGCCTCGTAGTAGTCGAAGTGCGCCGCGATGTCGTCCGGAGCCCACTCGTCCATGGGCTGCTCGAACTCGCCACCGTCGTGGTTGACCATCAGCAGGAACTTCGGCACATGAACTCCTCGATCTTCGGCGCGCCCAGTGTGACGCACTCCCCCTGTGAACGGAGCCGACATCGGGTTCTCTACATCGCCGGGAAGAAAAGTGAACCAGATTTCCTTCTCGGGCCGGCCGTCTCGGGTTCGTCTCCTCCCGGCCGAGGCCCGTCCCGTACAATTTGGGGCCGAACGATCAAGGGAGCGTGCCCGTGCCAGGCCATCGGTCCATCACCGAAGCGGAGAAGCTGGCGGCTGCGAAGCTGGGCGGCATCCCGATACACCGCGAGCAGATGGCGGTCGTCGCGAACATCTACCGCGCCGCCTCCGCGGTCCGCCAGCACCTGGAGAACTCGGTCCTGCGCGACGCGGACCTGACCTGGACGTCCTTCGTCGTGCTCTGGGTCGTGTGGGTCTGGGGCGAGTCGGAGACCCGGCACGTCGCCGAGGAGGCCGGGATCTCCAAGGGGACGCTCACCGGTGTCTCGCGGACACTGGAGAGTCGCGGGCTCATGATCCGGGCCGGCCATCCCTCCGACGGCCGGCTGAAGCTGCTCAGCCTCACCGACGAGGGCGAGGCTCTGATGCAGCGCCTGTTCCCGCGGTTCAACGAGGAGGAGGCGTTCGTCGCCTCGCGGCTCAGCGACGAGGAGTGCCACGGGGTCGCCGAAGGACTGCGGCAGGTCGTGCGCCAGGTCGAGGAGGAGGGCGAGGAACGCCGCCTCACCCTCCTCGACGGCGCCGAACCGGCTCCGCGCCGCAGCGGCCGCCGGGCGAAGAGCTAGCGAAGAGCTGAGGGATACGAGGGGACCGGGCTGAACCCGGATCAGCCCGGATCAGTGGACCCCGCTCGCCGCACGAACCAGCGCGTCGAACAACGCCTGCTGGACAGGGTCTTCGTGGGCCGTGTCCTCCGGGTGCCACTGGACCGCCGTGAACCACCCTTCGACGTCCGGGAGTTCAAGTCCCTCCACCGTCCCGTCCGCCGCGCGTGCGGTGACCGTCAGACCGGAGCCGAGGCGTTCGACCCGCTGGTGGTGGTAGCAGGACGCCTCCACCTTCTGCGCGCCGGTCGCCCCCTCCAGCAGGGTTCCGCGCTCGACGGCCACAGGGTGCACGACGTGTCGGTGTTCGCGCTCGGGGCCGCCCATGTCCTGTTCCAGGGTGCCGCCGAGGGCCACGTTCACGGCCTGGAGTCCGCGGCACACGGCGAGCAACGGAAGGCCCAAGGACAGTGTCCGGTGGGCGACTTCGAGGTCGAAGGCGTCCTGGAGGTCGTCGACGTCGTAGACGCTGTCGTGGGTGTCGGCGGCTCCGTAGCGGTGCGGCGCGAGGTCGCCGCCGCCGGGGAGCAGGACGCCGTCGAAGCGGGCGAGGCGCGCGGCCACGTCCGTCTCGGCGGGATCGACGGGGTGGATGGTCGCCGGTTCGCCGCCGGCCCGCCACACCGCCTCGATCAGGGCGCGGGCGTTTACCTCGGCGGCGTACCGCAGGGCGGAGGTCGTCGCGGAGAAGCGTGCCGGAACGGCGATCAGGGGGCGCGTCACAGCTGGATCCAGGTGGTCTTGAGTTCGGTGTACTTCTCCAGGGCGTGGGCCGACTTGTCGCGGCCGTTGCCCGACTGCTTCATGCCTCCGAAGGGGACGGTCAGGTCGCCCTCCTCGTAGCAGTTGACCCAGACCGTGCCCGCCTTCAGGGCGCGGGAGACCCGGTGCGCGGTGGAGAGGTCGGAGGTCCACAGTCCGGCGGCGAGGCCGTACTCGGTGTCGTTGGCCAGCCGTACGGCCTCGTCCAGGTCGTCGAACGTGAGGACCGACAGGACCGGGCCGAAGATCTCCTCCCGGGCGAGCCTCGTACCGGGGTCCACCCGGTCGAAGACGGTCGGCTCCAGGAAGCTGCCGCCGGTCTCGCTGAGGGTGCGGGAGCCGCCGGTACGCAGCCGGGCGCCGTCGGCCAGGCCGGTGGCGATGTGGTTCTGTACGCGGCCGAGGTGGGCTTCACCGACGAGGGCGCCCATCTCGGTGGACGGGTCGAGGGGGTCGCCGATCCGCAGCTCACGGGCCCGCCGTACGACGGACTCGGTGACCTGTTCGGCGATCGAGGCGTGAACGAGCAGCCGGGAGGGGGCGGTGCACATCTCGCCCTGGTTGAAGAAGATGCCCCAGGCCGCGGTGGCCGCCGCCTTCTCCAGGTCGGGCGCGTCGGGAAGGATGATGTTCGGTGACTTGCCGCCCAGTTCGAGCCAAACGCGCTTGAGGTTGGAGTCGGCGGAGTAGCGCAGGAAGTACCGGCCGACGGCGGTGGAGCCGGTGAAGGCCAGGACGTCGACGTCCGGGTGGAGGCCGATCGCCCGGCCGGCCACCGGGCCGGTGCCGCCCACCACGTTGAGGACGCCCGGCGGCAGTCCGGCCTCGGTGGCGATCCTGCCCAGGAGGAGCGCGGAAAGGGGCGAGTTCTCCGAGGGCTTGAGGACGACCGTGCAGCCGGCGGCGAGCGCGGGGGCGACCTTCCAGCCGGCGAGGGTCAGGGGGAAGTTCCACGGTACGACGGCGCCGACGACTCCGGCCGGTTCCCGGGTGACCAGGGCGAGCGCGTCCGCGGCGGTGTGCGGGGACTCGTCGGTGACCTTGTCGGCCAGTTGCCCGTACCAGCGGAAGGTGTTGATGAGGGCGCGCAGTTCGATCTCGTAGGCGTCCGTGATGGGCTTTCCCATCTCCAGGCTGACGGTGAGCGCTAGGTCGGCGCGGCGCTCCTGGAGGAGGTCGGCGACGCGCAGGAGCGTCGCGCCGCGTTCGGCGGGCGCGAGGCGCGGCCACGGACCGGTGTCGAAGGCGCGGCGGGCGGCGGCGACGGCCCCGTCCACCTCGGCGGTGCCCGCGTCGGCAACCTGGGTGAGCACCTGGCCGTCACGGGGCGAGACGGCGTCGAAGACCGCTCCCGCGCCGCCCTCGTCGGCGCCGTCGATGTGATGGGCGCCGGAAAGGTCCAGGGACTTGGCTCGGCGCAGCCACTCCTCGTGGGTGACGTCCGTCATGCGGGACCTCCAGAAAGTTATTTGAACCCAAACGATAAGGTGGGTGCGGAGCCTGGGCAAGAGCTCCTTCCATCGATCCACCAGGCCCGCGGGTATCGCGGGGAAAGGAGTGCACCGGTGCGCGCACTCGTCGTCCAGCACGACCATGTGACGGAGCCGGGGCTGGTCGGAGCCCGGCTGGAGGAACGTGGATACGACCTCACCGTCGTCACGGTGGTGCCCGAGCACCGCCACCACGCGCCGGACGTCGCGTTCGACTTCCCCGCCGCCGGGGACTGGGACCTGATCGTGTCGCTCGGCGCCCCGTGGTCGGTGTACGACCGGACGGCCGTCGGCTCCTGGATCGACGGTGAACTGTCCCTCCTGCGCGAGGCCGACCGCCTTGGCGTCCCGGTGCTCGGCGTCTGCTTCGGCGCCCAGGCGCTGACCACCGCGCTCGGCGGCCGTGTGGAGCCGTCACCGCGCCCGGAGATCGGCTGGGTCGAGGTCGCCACGGACGACGCGTCCCTGGTGGGGCCGGGCCCCTGGTTCCAGTGGCACTTCGATCGTTGCGTGCCGCCGCCGGGAGCCAAGGAGGTGGCCCGCAACGACGTGTGCGTCCAGGCCTTCAGGACGGAGCACGGCCTGGGGGTGCAGTTCCATCCGGAGATCACCACCGCGATGGTGCGCGGCTGGATCGAGACAGGCGGTGCGGAGCAGTGCGTACGCCACGGGGTGGACCCGGGTGAGCTGCTGGCGCGGAGCCGGGCCATGGAATCCGTGGCCCGGACGAACGCCCGTCGGCTGGTGGACGGCTTCCTCGGCCTGATGGAGGACCGGGCCGGCTGACCTGCCGGACGGCGGACCTGGGCCGGCTGACCGGCCCGACGGTCCGCCCGGCCACGGTGGCCGGCCCACCAGCAGGCGGAGGGCCGGGCCGCTTGCCGGCGCCAGATGGTGAACCGGACCGGCCGGACCGACGGAGCGGCTGGACCGGCGAATCGGCTGGACCGACGAACCGGCGGACCGGCGGACCGCCCGAGTGAAGAACCGCACCGCCCGACCGGCCACGCGCCGGACCGCTGACCGCAGGACCACCCGGCGCAGGGCCAGGCAGGCACGGGACCGGCCCGGCACAGGACCGGCCCGGCACAGGACCGGGCCGGCGCCAGGACCCGGCCGGCCGGCCAGCTGACCAGCCCGGTGCCCGTCAGCCCCCCGCAGCTCCCGTCTTGTCGCGGGTGAGCCGTGCCGCCACGACCCCCAGGACGAGGACGGCCGGGACGATCAGTTCGAGCACGAGGGCGGTGCCGCCCTCACCCCCTATGAGCGTGGTGAAGTTCTGGACGATCAGCCAGATCGCCCCGGCCACGCCGATGGCCCCCAGGGAAGGCGCGATCAGGGTGTTCCAGGGCCGGGTGTCCAGGCGTTCACGGCGGAAGAACACCACCACGGAGACCGACGTCATCAGGTACAGCGCCATGATGCCGAGGACGGCGACGCCGCTGCCCCACGAGAAGAGGGTCACCACCGGGTCCTTGCCGGCCAGCGCGAACGGGACCACCAGCAGGACGGCGATGGCCGTCTGGACCCAGCCGGCCACGCTCGGCGAGTGACGGCGGTTGATCGTCGAGAGCCCGCGGGGCAGCAGTCCGTCACGGCTGAGCGAGAACAGGTAGCGGTTGGCGGAGTTGTGGAAGGCGAGGATGCCGGCGAAGAGCGAGGTGGCCAGCAGGACGGGCAGGACGTCGTTGACCCAGGTGCCGAGCAGATCGGCGATGGGCGCGAAGACGAAGCCCGTCGAGTCGCCGCTCTCCAGGGCCTTGCCCGCGGCCGCGGACACCTTCGAGGGGCCGTAGGAGGAGACCAGCATCCAGGAGGCGAAGCCGAAGAAGCCGGTGACGCAGGCGACGGCCGCGTAGGTGGCCCGCGGGACGGTCTTGCGGGGTTCGCGCGCCTCCTCTCCGTAGATGGCGGTGGCCTCGAAGCCGATCATCGACGCCACGGCGAACATCAGCGCCACGCCGGGGGCGCCGTCGAAGGCCGCGCTCGGCGAGAAGGACTCCGTGAAGGCCAGTCCCTCGGGCCCGCCGCCCTTGAAGAAGGTGACCAGCGCGAAGACGGTCAGGATGCTGAACTCCGCGAGAACGAAGACGGCCAGCACCTTCGCGCCCATCTCGATGCCCGCGCTGCCGAGCACCTGGACGATCACCATCGTGACCAGCGCGCACGCCCACCAGGGCACGTCCACCCCGAGGTAGTGCGCTAGCAGCCCGTTGACGGTCGCGCCGTACAGGCCGTACATGGCAGCCTGCACCGCGCAGTACGCGAACAGCGCGACGCCCGCGCTGCCGGTGCCGACCGTGCGGCCGAGGCCCTTGCCGATGTACGTGTAGAAGGCGCCGGCGTCGACCACGTGCCGGCCCATCGCCACGAAACCGACGGAGAAGAGCAGGGTGATCAGACCCGCCACCACATAGGCGGCGGGCGCCCCCGCGCCGTTTCCGATGCCGACCGCGATGGGGACGGCTCCCGCGACACCGGTGAGCGGCGCCTGGGCGGAGAGGACGAAGAAGAGAATGCCCAAGACGCCGAGCGAGTTGGGCTTAAGCTTGCCTGCTGTGGAGGCGTCGGCCACGGTCTGGTTCACGACCGCCGTCTGACTGTCCACTCGGATCACCTGCCAGGGAGGAAGAGGGATTCGTTTCAGGCCAAACGAGTTGCCTCATACTGGGCTGGAACTATCCGTTTGACAAGGGGCTGCGCCCGGTTTCCTGTCCCGAAAGGGCGAGGCCCCGGACGGCGGGCGTCCGAGGCCTCGAAATCGTGGTCGGCCGGACCGTCAGTCGCGGCTCTCGGCGTCGGTGCCCCGCTGCTCTTGGAGCAGCCGGAGCAGCGAGCGCAGTTCCTCGACGGCGCCGTCGGTGATCTCGGGTCCGCCGAAGACGAGTTGGTGCAGCACGAGGCCGTCGAGGGCGGCGAAGACGAGCCGGGTGAGCGGCTGCCCGGCACCCTCGGGCAGCATGCGGGACAGCTCCCGCCCGGTGGCGTCGAAGTACTGGTCGTAGAGCGCGCGCAGGTGCGGCAGCAGTTCGGGGCGGCGCCTGGCCTCCAGCAGCAGCTCGTACTGGAAGGACTGGATGTCCGGGTCGGCCGTGACCATCTCGGACACTCCCACGGAGAAGTCCTCCACCTTGCCGGTGCCGGGCTCGAGCGCGCTGGTGTTCAGGGAGGTGCGGATCGCGTGCGCGACCGCCTCCTCGATCAGCGCGTCCCGCGAACCGAAGTGGTGCACCACGAGGCCGTGCGTGGTGCCCGCCTCCTCCGCGACCGCCCGGTACGTGAGCCGGCGCAGCCCGCCCCGTGCCACGACCCGCACGGCGGCGTTGAGCAGGGCTTCGCGGCCCTCGCCGTAGTTCATGCGCCGGCGCGGCTTGCGGCCCTCAGGAGTCTCGGCGGTTTCGGCCATGGCCCCGACCCTACCCGCCTGCTCACGGGGTCCGGCACGGACCGGCGCGGGTCCCGTGACGGTGCTCGTGCCGGGTCCCGTGGAGGTGCCTGTGGCGTTGCCCGTGCCGGGCTTCGCGCGCCGGGTGCCGGAGCGGCCCGCCGGACGGTCGGCACCTTCCTGGCCGCCGCGGCGCCCTCGTGCGGCGGGCATCAGCGCCGGGGCGGGCGGATGCCGCGGAACTCCCAGTCCCCGCCGAGCGCGGTGGACAGGACCTCTTCGGACTCGGTGGGCTGGGCGCCGACGTCGCCGCGGATCGGGGTCGGGCCGGTCACGATGTGGTTGGTGAGCCGCCCCAGTCCCTCGACCTCCACCTCGACGACGTCACCGGGCTGTACGGGGCGGGAGTTGGCCGGGGTGCCCGACAGCAGGACGTCGCCGGGGTAGAGGGTGATGGTGCGGGCGATGTCGGCGACGAGGTAGTGCATGTCCCACTGCATCTCGTCGGTCGAACCGTCCTGCACGACCTCGCCGTTGACGTACGTCCGCAGGCTCTTGCCGCGGAAGTCCCAGTCGGTGACCAGGCCGGGGCCGAGCGGGCAGAGGGTGTCGGAGCCCTTGACGCGGAGCATGGAGCCGGCGTCGGTGTCCCGGAAGTCGTGCAGACCGTAGTCGTTGGCGACGGTGTAGCCCGCGATGTACTCCCCCGCCTCGGCCGGGGAGATGTTGCGTGCCGTCCGCCCGATGACGATGGCGACCTCGCCCTCGTAGTTCAGCCACTTGCAGCCCTCGGGGCGGACGATGGCGCCCTTGTGGGAGTTGAGGGAGGAGGTGGGTTTGTGGAAGTAGGTCGGGGTGTCGGGCAGGGTGATCCCGAACTCGTCCACGCGGCTGCGGTGGTTGAGGTGGACGGCGATCACCTTGGAGGGGACGACCGGGGGCAGGTGCTGTGCCTCCTCGGTCTTGACGCGGCGGCCGTCGGCGGCGACGAGCTCGTCCCCGTCGACGGTGACCTGGACGGCGGCGCCGTTGAGGAGGATGCGGCGGTACTCGGGCATGGCTGCCTTCCTAGGAACGTCGGTGGGGGTTGTGGGGTGCGGTGGCCGGGGCGGGGGTTCCCGCGCCGGTCCAGCCGTCGGCCGGGCGGTCGAACCAGAGGTGGACCTGGCCGGTGCCGATGGAGTTCTCGTACGCGCCGTACTGGCGGGCCGTGGCGACGCAGGCTCCTTCGCCGAGGGCGCCGGCCATCATCAGGTAGTGGAAGAACTTCGCCTCGGGCCTGTACTTCCAGAACTCGTCCATGGTGTCGAGGACCTTGTCGTGGCGGCCCTCCTTGAACCAGGCGATGCGCTCCAGATCGGCCTCGCGCGCCTCGGGGGTGAAGATGTGCGCCGGGTCGCTGGACTCGTGGTCGCGCAGTTCGCGCAGCGGCCAGAAGGTGTGCGAGAGGGCGCCCGAGGCGATGAGCAGCACCCGGCGTCCGGGGGTGGCGGCGATGCCGTCGGCGAGGGCCCGGCCGAGGCGCAGATGGTCCTCCATGTCGCCGGTCTGGCACACCCCGATGGTCACCCACCGCTTGCCGGGCAGTCCCTCGCCGAGGAACTTCCAGAGGTTGATGGTGGCGTAGTAGACCGGCAGGTAGTCGTCGTCGATCGCGGTGATCCAGGTGCCGTGCTTGTCCGCGAACTTGGCTATGTTGTGGGCGAGTTCGGGGTCTCCGGGGTAGTCGTACGGCATCCGGCTCATGCCGCGCGGCAGTTCCTCCGAGGTGAACAGGCCGGCCCGGCGGTGCTGGGCGGTGGCGACGAACTCGACGGTGGTCGCCCAGTGCGAGTCGAGGACCACGACGGTGTCGTAGTCGTCGCGCTCGAAGACCTCCTCGCGGAGCTGTTCGAGACCGGTGACGAGGGTGATCTCCTTGCCCTCGTTCAACTCCAGCCGGATCTCCTCGGGGAGCACGATGGTGGGGACGTGGGCGAGCAGCCCCGCCCCGACGATCTCACCCATGGTCGTTCCATCCCTTCGGGGCGGTGACGGTGTTCTTCAGGTCGCAGTAGAAGTCGAAGCTCCAGGTGCCGCCCTCGCGGCCGACGCCGGAGTGCCGGGAGCCGCCGAAGGGCGCCTGGAGGTCGCGTACGAAGAAGCAGTTGACCCAGACCGTCCCGGCGACGAGTCGCTGGGTGACGCGTGCGGCGCGGTCCCGGTCGCCGGTGGCGAGGGTGGCGGCGAGCCCGAAGCGGGTGTCGTTGGCGAGGCGGACCGCCTCGTCCTCGGTGCTGAAGGTCTGGAGGGTCAGGACGGGGCCGAAGACCTCTTCCTGGACGATCTCGGAGTCCTGGGCGACGTCGGTGAGAAGGGTGGGCGCGTAGTACTGGCCCTCGCCGCGGTGGCCGCCGACGACCGCGCGGGCGCCCGCGTCGAGGGCACGCCGCACGAAGCCGTCGATCTTCTCCAGCTGGCGCTCGTGGATGTTCGGACCGATGTCAGTGGCCTCGTCGCGCGGGTCGCCCTGCACGATCGTCGCGGCCTTCTCCGCGAAGCGCCGGGTGAACTCCTCGGCGACACTCGCCTCGACCAGGATGCGCGTCGCGGCGAGACAGACCTGGCCGGCGTTGTCGTACTGCTCGACGGCGAGATCGACGGCGAGGTCGAGGTCGGCGTCGGCGAAGACCAACAGCGGTGACTTGCCGCCGAGTTCGAGGCTGAGCGGGGTGAGGTTCGGGGCCGCAGACGCCGTGATCCGCTGGGCCGTCGGCACCGAGCCGGTGAAGCTGATGCGGCGCACGTCGGGGTGCGAGGTGAGGGCGTCGCCGATCTCGGAGCCGTATCCCTGGACGATGTTGAGGACGCCGGCGGGCAGTCCGGCCTCGGCGGCGATGTCCGCGAGCAGCGAGGCGGTGAGCGGGGTCCATTCGGCGGGCTTGAGGACGACCGTGTTGCCGGCGGCGAGGGCCGGGGCGACCTTCCAGGTCGACAGCATCAGCGGGGCGTTCCAGGGGGTGATGAGCACCGAGGGGCCCGCCGGGTCCCAGCTCACGTGGTTGGTGTGGCCGCGGGTCTCGAAGTCCTCGTGGTCCAGCTTCAGGAGCCAGTCGGCGAAGAAGCGGAAGTTGTGGGCGACGCGCGGCATCACGCCCCGGCGGTGCGAGCGCAGGAGGGCGCCGTTGTCCGTGGTCTCGACGATCGCCAGGTCCTCGATGCGCTTCTCCACGCCGTCGGCGACGGCGTGCAGGATGCGGGCGCGTTCGGCGCGGGAGGTGGCGGCCCAGGCGGGGAAGGCGGCCTTGGCGGCGGCCACGGCCGCGGCGGCCTCCGTCGCGGTGCCCCGGGAGATCTCGCCGATGACGCTTCCGTCGATCGGCGAGACGTCGGTGAACGTCTCCGCGGAGGCGACGCGTTCGCCGCCGATCCAGTGCCGGGTGTCGACGGCGACCCCGGCCACCGTGAGGGTGTGCTCGGTCATGTCCGGACTCCAAGTCCTGTGGTGGGTACGGTGGTCGGGGTCACTCGGCGCCGGAGGTGCCGGACTCCAGAAGGCGTCCGCCGTCCCAGACGACGCCGACCTGCCGGTAGTAGGCGGCGATCGGCTCGCGGATCTCCAGTCGGGCCAGTTCCTCGGTGGGCGCCTCGAACAGCTCCAGTTCGGCGTCGCCGGTCCAGGCCTGTCCGCCCTCGAAGGAGGCGGCGCCCGACTCGATCAGTTCGTCGAGCGCGAGGCCCTTGCCCTTCTCGATGGAGGGCAGCCACCGGTGGTGGGCCATGGGGTGGCTGTTCACGAAGCCGTTGGTCTTTGACGGTTCCCGCAGAGTGACGACGGTCTGGGCCAGGCGCCGGTCGGCGGCGGCGAGGGTGGCGCCGAAGCGGGCACCGGCCTCGATGCGCGGGGCGGGGCCGTAGGGGTGCGGGCGGGTCTGGTGGATCGAGCCGAGCTTCTTCGGGTAGCCCTGGTGCAGTCCTCGGGCGATCGCGAAGTCCTTGTCGACCCAGATGTACACGCAGCGGGTGTAGGTCTGTCCCCGGTACTTGCAGCGGACGACCGCGAAGGCCTCCTTGTACTGGGCGAGGACCGGGTCGAGCAGTTCGTCGCCGTTGCCGGAGCAGGACTGCCAGTCGGCCCAGATCAGCGCGACCGCGCCCGGGTCCTCGTCGGCCAACTCCAGGGGTTCGGGCAGCAGTTCGCGCACCCGTGCGGGGTCCGTGCGGTACTCGACGGTGAGCAGGTCGCCGGAGTAGCGCCACGGCGGGGAGGGGACGAGCGACGAGGTGCCGCGGTGCGTCTTGGGGTGGAAGAAGCCACGGACAGGGGACATGGCGGGGGTTCCTTACGCTTCGTTACGCGGTGAGGGCGGGCTGCTTGAGCAGCTGGGCGCGGTAGCGCGCGGCGCGCATCGCGGCGGACTGGCCTCCGAGGGCCACTACGCCGACCAGCAGGTCGCCGCTGTGGTAACCGACGACGACGTCGCCGTCCGGGTCGCCTTCGAGGATCCGTACGTCGTCCTTGCCGAGCAGGGGCGAGCCGAAGGACTGGAGCCGGAACTCGTGCTGGTCGCTCCAGAAGGTGGGCAGCGGCGCGAAGGGTGACGACTCGGCTTCCGTGCCGCCGAGATGGGCGGCGAGGACCTTGGCGGCGTGCTTGGCGGTGTCCGTCGGGATGGACCAGTGCTCGACGCGGCGGGGTACCCCGTCGTAGCGGGCGTTGGGGAAGCGGGCCACGTCGCCGACCGCGACGACCTCGGGACGTCCGCCGACTCGCAGGTGCTCGTCGGTGAGGACCCCGTCGGACAGGTCGAGTCCGTTGCCGTCCAGCCACTCGGTGTTGGCGACCGAACCGACCGACTCCACGACCACGTCGGCGGCGAGGACCGTTCCGTCGCCGAGGACGACTCCGGTGACCCGGCGGTCGCCCTCGAATCCGGCGACTCCGGTGCCGAGGGCGAAGCGCACTCCGCGCTCCTCGTGCCGCTTTTGCAGCGCGCCGCCCAGCAGATCGCCGAGCGGGCCCGCCATGGGCAGCGGCAGCGGGTCGACGACCGTGACCTCTCCCGCCCCGAGTCCCACGGCGGTGGCGGCGACCTCGCAGCCGATGAATCCGGCGCCGACGACGACCACCCGCGCTCCGGGCCGGATCAGCGCGTCGCGCAGGATCTGGGCGTCGGCGAGGGTGCGGACGGTGTGGCGGCCGACGAGCGGGCCCGGGCAGCGGAGCCGACGGGGGCGCATTCCGGTGGCGACGACCAGTCCGTCGTACGGGATCCGCTCGCCGTCGGCGAGTTCGACGACGCGCTCGTCGAGGCGGGCGCTGGCGATCGGGGTCCCGAGCCGCCATTCGACGTCGGCGGCGGCCGCCTTCGGGGTGAAGGCGAGGGATGCGAACGACGCCTTGCCCGCGAGGACTTCCTTGGACAGCGGAGGCCGGTTGTACGGCATGTGCGGCTCGTCGCCGACCACCGTGACGGCGCCGGTCCAGCCGGCGGCGCGCAGTTGTTCGGCGGCGCGCAGGCCGCCCATCGAGGCGCCCGCGACGACTACGCGTGCGGTCATCGGGATCAGCCCTCGATCCGGATGGCCTGGAGCGGGCACACGTCGGCGGCTTCCTCGACCTCGTCACGCAGCGCCTCGTCCACGTCGGAGACGTAGGCGAGGTGGCCGTCGTCGTCCATCGAGAAGACGTCGGGGGCGGCGAAGACGCACTGGCCGTGGTCCTGGCACTTGATCATGTCGACGACGACCTTCATGGCCGGTCCTCCTGTGGATACGGGCGTCGGAGCAGGGAGGGAAGGGGGAATGAGGGGCCCGACCGGTGTCGGACCGGGCCCCTCGGCCAAAGGGAGGCGAAGCCGCGTCCCTAACTCGTTTGGCTTCAAACAACATAGGAAGCCGTTCGACCCTGGTCAATACCTGTCCAGGTGGATAAATTCTTTCCGCCACCCCCTTGCGGGGCACCGGCCCGCCTCATACCGTTCGGACTCAAACGACCGACTCGGGGTCCGACTCACCTCCCCCGCACCCCGGCTCCCGTTCTCTGCACACCACGCGTCCCCGGCCCCAGGCCCACGGGGACACCCCACCCTTCCGCCAAGGAGACAACGGTGAGCGCATCCGACACCCCAGACATCCGCCGGCACATGGAGCGGCTCGCCGCCGAGGGCGTCGACGTGGTCAGGGTCGTCTATCCCGACCTGATCGGCACCGACCGCGCCCGTGACGTCCTGCTGGACCACCTGCCCTCGGCGTGCGAGCACGGACTGGCCTTCTGCCGCGCCGTCTACCACACGACCCCGCAGGGCGACGTGGTCCCGGTCGCGGGCGGACTGGACGCCGGCCTGCCCGACGTGTCCGTACGCCCCGACCTGTCCACCGCGGCCGTACTGCCCTGGGAGCCCGGGGTCGCGACCTGTCTCGGCGAGGTCACCGACCCGGCGACCTCGGCCCCCGCGCCCGAATCACCGCGCGACCTGCTGCGGACCGTCCTGGCCCGGTGCGCCGAGCAGGGGCTGCGCCCCGTCGTCGGCCCCGAGCTGGAGTACTTCCTGCTGGAGCCCGCGCCGGGCACGCCCACCGGCTGGCGCCGCTCCCCGGAGGCCACCGGCGCCGTCTACACCGCCGGGCTGCGGGCCGACCCGGGAAACCATCTGCTGCGCACCCTGCGCCAACTGCGGGACCTGGGCCTCGGCGTCGTGACCGGCAACCACGAGTTCGACGGCGGCCAGTACGAGATCAACCTGACCCACTCGGCGGCCCTGGACGCGGCCGACCGCGCCTTCCGCTTCAAGGCCGCCGTCAAGGAGCTCGCCCGCCAGGAGGGCAACCTCGCCACCTTCATGGCCAAGCCCTTCGGCGACGCCGGCGGCTCCGGCTTCCACCTCCACCTGTCCTGCGAGGACACCGAGGGCCGCAACGCCTTCGACGACCCCTCGGGCGCGTACGGCCTCTCGGCCACGGCCCGCCACGCGATCGCGGGCATCATGGCCCACGCGCCCGCCCTCGCCGCGCTCGCCAACCCGACCGTGAACTCGTACAAACGCTTCGGACCCGACACGCTCGCGCCCTGGCTGATCGACTGGGGGCTCGACAACCGCAGCGCCATGGTCCGCGTCCCGCCGGAGCGCGGCTCGGGCGCCCGCCTCGAACTGCGCCTCGGCGACGCCAGCGCCAACCCCTACCTGCTGATCGCCGGAACCATCGCCGCCGCCCTGCTCGGCGTCCAGGCCGGCGAGGAGCCAGAGGCCCCGCTGGAGGGCTACGGCTACGACACCGCCCGCTCCGCCCTGCTGCCCACGAGCCTGGCCGCCGCGCTGGACGCCCTCGAGGCGGACACCGCCCTGACCGACATCCTCGGCAAGGACTTCACCTCGTCCTTCCTGACCTACAAGCGGGACGAGGTCGAACGCTTCGGACGGCACGTCACCGACTGGGAGTTCACCGAGTACGCCTACCACCTCTGACCCTTCGAAGCCCGGCCCAGGAGAACCACCATGACCAGCCCCACCGTTCCCGCCACCCCCACCACCCAGGCCGAACTGCGCGCCGCCCTCGCCGAGCCGCTGCCGCTCGAAGAGGTCGACCTCGCGAACCTGGACAACTTCGCCGACGGCATCAAGCCGTGGCGCATGTTCCACACCCTGCGCCACGAGGACCCGGTGCACTGGCAGCCCGAGGAGGCCCCCAACTCCGGCTTCTGGGCGGTCACCCGGCACGCGGACATCGCCACCGTGGACCGCGACGCGGAGACGTTCACCTCCTCGAAGTTCGTCAACCTCGAAGAGCTCGACGACGACCAGATCAAGAAGCGGGCCTCCATCCTGGAGCTCGACGGCGTCCGCCACCGCGCGATGCGCAGCGTCATCCAGCGCCAGTTCGGCGCGAGCGTCATCAACAGCTACAGCGACTTCCTGCGCGGCCTGACGGCGCAGACCCTCGACGCGGCCCTGGCCAAGGGCTCCTTCGACTTCGTCGCCGACGTCTCCGCCGACTTCCCCATCAACGTCCTCGCCCGCCTCCTGGACGTGCCGCCGGAGGACAACCAGCAGCTCATCGACTGGGGCAACCGCATCATCGGCAACACCGACCCCGACTACGCGGACGTACTGCTGCACAGCGCGGAGAGCGACAAGTACCGCGACCTGCCGTTCCGTTCGCCCGCGTCCCTCGAAGTCTTCGAGTACGGGCGCGAACTGGCCCGGCAGCGCCGCGGCGGCAACGGTACGGACCTGGTGTCCAAGCTGGTCAACACCGTTCCGCGCGACGGGATCCCGCTGTCCGAGCAGGACTTCGACAACTACTTCCTGCTCCTGGTCGTGGCCGGCAACGAGACCACCCGCCACACGATCTCGCACTCGATGCTGGCGCTCCTGCAGCACCCCGAACAGCTCGCCCGCCTCAAGGACGACCCGTCGCTGATCCCGGGCGCCGTAGAGGAGTTCCTGCGCTGGGCCTCCCCCGTGTACCACTTCCGCCGCACCGCCACCCGCGACGTAGAACTCGGCGGCAAGCAGGTCAAGGAGGGCGACAAGGTGGTCATGTGGTTCGCCTCCGGCAACCGTGACGAGGAGGTCTTCGGCAACCCGTACGACTTCGACGTCACCCGCGCCAACAACGACCACATCACCTTCGGCAAGGGCAGTCCCCACCTGTGCCTGGGCAACCTGCTCGCCCGCACCGAGATCCGCATCATGTTCGAGGAGCTGATCCCGAGGATCGCCGACATCAGGCTGGCCGGCGACGCGCCCCGCGTCCTGTCCAACTTCGTCAACGGCATCAAGAAGCTCCCGGTCGAGGTCACCCTCGCCTGACGGCGGCGCACCTGGACGCCGCGGCCGGCGCGGCCCAGGACATGGCTGTTCCCCCTGCCCGGCCGGGCAGGGGGAACAGCCATGTCCTCAGTGGTCCGTCTCCAGATGGAGCCTGAGCAGGTCCACTCCGTAGTCGTTGCCGTTGGGCGTGCGGATGATGGTGTGGATGTGCTGCTGGGTCGGGGTGCCCTGGGGACCGGGGCCTCCGGGGCCCGCGCTCGCGCTCGCGGAAGCGGAGGCTGAAGCGGAAGCGGAAGCCGACGCGGAAGGGGAGGCCGAGGTGCCGTCCTCGGTCTCGTGGTAGCCGAGCGGGGACTCGGCATCGTACTCGATCAGGACGACGGGGCTGTGGACGCGGTAGTAGAACGCCGAGTCGTCCTCGTACGCGCCGATCCAGTAGAAGTACGTGTCGTCGAGATGCCTCTCGATCTCACGCAGGCGCACCCGCGCGTGCCCTTCGTCCTGATACCCGACGTACACCTCGGCCAGGTCGAGCAGCAGCCGCCGCTGCCGGCGGTTCAGCGTCGAGCCCTTGACACCGGCGTAAGGGACGACCGCGTTGTCCTGGCCGGCGCCCGCGAGGAGATCGGTGCCGGACTTCGCGGCCGTGGAGAGCGCCCGGGCGAGTTGCGAGTCGTCCAGGGAGCGGAGGAGTTCGAGGCCCGCGACGGTCTCCTCCCGGAACAGGTGGTAGTCCTTCCCCTCGTAGGTGATCTTCGTCGGCTCGGAGCCCATGAACGTCGGGGTCATCACGACCTGGTCGCCCAGGACGAAGTAGTTGATGACGAGGTGATGGCCCTCGAACTGGAAACCCCAGGCCTCGGTCGCCGAGGGAGTGCCCATGACGGTGAACCAGTAGGCGTCCTCGTTCAGCGCCTTCGAGGTGTCCCCCTCGTACTCGCCCAGGAACTGGTTGAGTTTGCGAATGTTGTCCGCCTGCCGGAGACCCCGGGCCGACAGGGAGGCCCTGAGCAGTCTGATGCCGAGCGCGTACTGCTTCTCGGTCAGATCGCGCAGGGCGACCCCGTCACGGTCGTTGGAGTCGACATTCGTCCAGTCGAGCCACTGGTCGGAGTCGACGTCGAAGAGGGTGGCCGCCTTCTGCTCGTCCGTGAGGGACGCGACGAAGGACTGGGCCGCGCGGACCACCGGGACGGTGGAAACGCCGGTGGAGTGGACGGCGTACAGGTCCTCGACGACCGTGCCGTCCGTGGTGACGCCGACGAAGTCGTCGTACGCGATCGTCTGGCCGAAGCCGCCGCCGGGCGGCGGGCCCGACGGGGTGGCGCTCGCCGTGGCGTCCGCGGAGCCGGTCTCCTCGGCGCCGGCCGAGGAGGCGGCCCAGCCGCCCATGACCGCGACGGCGGAGACGCCGCCCGCGAGCAGGGCCTTGTTCATGAACCAGCGACGGGAACGATGGGCCGCCTGAGTACGCGGCTTGTGTCCGTGGTTTTCGTTGACCATGAGTCCAACGATTTCGTCAACACTTCACGATGCCGTAGCAGCGACCTGTGCATGACATAGGAATCGGAGCCGGTCCTGTGCGAGCGGCGCGCACTCAGACCGAGCGGTCCGGGACGCCCCCGGGGAAGACCGTTTCCCGGGCGAGGAAGGCGAGTTGGGCGCGCTTCTCCGGGAGCTGGACGTCGGGAAGGTCGACCTCCGGCAGCACGACCACCGGGCCTGGAGTGAACCCCTGGCGGCGGAAGCGGGCGATGGCCCTCTCGTTGCGCACGTCCGGGTCGACCACGACGCGGGCGCGGTCCAGGCCCAGCAGGACATACGACGCCACCGCGCTCAGCAGCGCCGTGGTCCAGCCGGGCCGTCCACCGCCGGGTCCGGCCGGCGCCATCAGCAGATGGACGCCGATGTCACCGGGTTCGACCGCGTAGCAGTCACCGACCCGGTCGGCCGCCGGCTCGTACGTCTGGAGCAGCGCGACCGGTTCGCCGTCCTTCACGAGCAGATGGGCGTGATGGGTGTCGAGCGCTTCCATGTGGGCGTATATCGCGGTGACCTCGGCCTCGGCCAGGCCTCTCATGCCCCAGAAGGCGGCCCGGTCCGCGTTCACCCAGCCATGAACCACCGGGCCGTCGAGCTCCGCGTCCATGGGCAGGACGCGGACGGTGCCGTACCCGTCGACGAACTGCTCGTGCAGAGCCGCGCGCGTGGAATATGTGTCGGACATCGGTCCCCCTCGTTCAGCCGGTCACGGTCGTGCGCCGGCGCTTTCCTGTGACCGTCCTGTGCGCCACTCGGTCATATTAGGTTAGGCTCACCTAACTGATTACCAGAGTGAAGTCGTACCGAAGGGTGAGGAAGCGATGGGGCAGGCGCAGGGGCGGGGTTGGGAAGGCGCGGTTCTCAAACTGCTGCGGGCGAAGGACTACGCGTTCACCGTGACGGGCGCCGAGGACGTCACGGCGGAGTTCCGCCGGGTCCACTTCACCGACGGGGGCATGCTGGCGGTGACCGGCGTCCACCCGACGATGTGGGTGAGGCTGTGGTTCGACAACGCGGGCAAGCCCCACCAGCGGGCGTACACCCTGGTCGACCCGGATCCGACGGCCGGAACCTTCAGTCTGGAGTTCGCCCTGCACGAGGGACGCGCGAGCGACTGGGCCAGGGCGGCGAAGCCGGGGGACCGCATCGAGGCGACCGTCCAGGGCACGGGCTTCGAGCACCCCGAACCCGCGCCCTCGCATGTCGTCGCCGTGGCCGACCCGGCCTCCCTGCCCGCGCTGAACTCCCTGCTCACGGCGCTCGGCCCGGTCCCCGCGACGATCTGGTTCGAGGGCAGCCTGGAGGGCCTGCCCTACCGGGCCGCCGCGCACCACGACGTACGGCAGGTGACGCGCCGCGACGGCGGACGCCATCTGGTCGACGAGGTGAAGGCGGGCCTGCCCGAGCTGCTGAAGGACAGCCCGCAGCCGTACGTGTGGATCGCGTGCGACACGGCGACCACGCGTGCGCTGTCGGCACATGTCCGCAAGGAGTTGTCGGTGCCGAAACAGCGGGTCAACGCGCTCGGCTACTGGCGAGCGAGCTGAGCGTGCACGCGTGACGGGGTGCGGGGGCCGACGGGTACGAAACCCGGGCCCACTGCCCTCGAACCGCGGGCCGCGGGCCCACTGCCCGCGAAGTGAGCAAGCCGCGGCCGACCCGGCCACCCCTCCGCCGCCCTGACCGCCCTGGCGGCCCCGGTCGACCTTGCCGCCCCAACCGCCCTGGCCGCTCTGACCGGCCTGGCTGGCCATGCGGCCGGGCCGGCCTGACCGCTCTGGCCGGCCCGGCCGCGATGACCGTCCTGGCGGACCCGGCTGGCCTGGGCGGACGGCTCTGGCCGTGCTGGTCGGCCTGGCCACCCTGCCCCGTCCTGGCGGCTTCGGCCGACCCGACCGACCTGACCACTCTGGCCGACCTGGCCGACCCGGCTGGCCTGGCCGACCCGGCTGACCTGGGCGGACGGCTCTGGCCGCGCTGGCCGCCCTGGCCACGCTGACCCGTCCTGGCGGCTTCGGCCGACCCGACCGACCTGACCACTCTGGCCGACCTAGCCGACCCGGCTGGCCTGGCCGACCCGGCTGGCCCGGCCACTGTGACCGCCCTGGCGGCCCGGTCGACCTGAGCGCTCTCACCGTCCCGGCCATGCTGACCACCCTGACCGTCCTGACCGCTCTGACCGCTTGGCCGGCCCGGTCGGCCTGACCGCTCTGGCCGACCTGTTCGGTGTGACCACTCTGGGCGGCCCGGCCGGTCACCGCCCGGTACCGCCCGTTCGGCGGCGCTGAACGGGGGGCGGGCCAGGAATCCATCCAGCATGCAGTCCCCCACGCAGTCGCCCCCGCAGTCCCCGGCACCGATCGTCGCCGCCGGACAACCCGCGTCCGGATCCGCCGGAACCGCTCCACCCGTCGCCGCCCAGCCCGAGGGGCGTGGCGGCGACGGTCTGGAGGCCCGCCTGGCCGCGGTCAAAGGCGAGATGGACGCCCGTCTCGCGCTGGCGGCCGTCGCCTACGAGGTGAACACGGCCCACATCGAGACCCCGCCGGTCGACTGGTCCCGCATCGGGGCTCCGGTCGCGCCCGCCCCCACCGCTCCCCCGGGCCTCGCCCCGCCCGCCACCCCCATCGCGGCCCTCCTGCACCGCGCGTCACTGCGCCTGCGGACGGACGGCTGGTGCGCGGGAGCGCTGGTCGACGAGGACGGCCACCTGTGCGCGCAGGGCGCGATCCGCCGGGAGTCGGGCGGCGACCGTCACGCCGAGGCGCAGGCGATGACGGTGCTGCTGGAGGCGATCCGCAGACGGTTCGGCCCGCGCGTGGAGTCCGTACCGTCCTTCAACGACGCCTGGGGCAACGGCCGCGAGCCGACCCGCATGCTCGAACAGGCCGCGATCCTGGCCGACGCGCGCGGCATCTGAAGCGCGAACCGACCGGGGAGGTCCGGAACCGCGGTCTCCGTCAGCCGGGACCGGCGCCGAGGACGGTACGGAACGTCACCGACACCCGCCGGCCCCGGGGCACCCTGCACGCGCCGTCCGGGTCACTCTTGCGGGCCGCGATGCCGTGGCGCCACGCGTACCGGGCCGCCCCCGTCATCACACACAGACTTCCGGGAGCGAGGAGGACACCGGTCTTCCTCCCGTCCTCGGGCTGGGTGAAGTCCATGACGCAGCCGGAGCCGAGGGATATCGCCGCGACGACCGGCCCGAAGCAGGGGACGCAGTCGACGTGCGCGCTGATGCCCTGTCCCGGCCGGTACTCGTTGATGATGACCTGGTCGGCTCGGGGATCCATGATCCCTTCCCGGGCCAGCCGATCGGCCTGCCGGAGCGCCCAGGGCGGCAGCGGCGGCGCATCCGCCGCCGTCCGGGCGCCCGCCGTCACCGAGCGCCGACCGTAGTCGTACCGGTGACCGTAGTGCTGCACTCGCCGTCTCAGTTCCGTCGACCACACCCCGGCCTCGATCCGCGCGAGCATCTCCTGGCACGCGTCGGGGTCGAGCCAGCCCGGGATGTAGCGCAACCCCGGAACCGCCACGGAGTCCGCCTCGTCCCCCGCGTCGAACGACAACTGCCCAAGCCCCTCGGTCATGCTCGAAGACTAGCCAGCGCCACTGACATGCCGGTGGCGGCGACGCAGGTACGAGCCTGGAGCCGAGCCCGGTCCGGGCGGGAGACGGCGATCTCAGCGGAACGCGGCGATGTGGCGCCGGGCCCAGTCGGCGAACGTGCCGGGCGCACGGCCCAGGACCCGCTCGATGTCGGGGCTGATGCGCAGTTCGGCCGGGGTGGGTTCACCGAGGATGGACAGCGTGGTCTCCACCACGGGCTCCGGCATGAACCGCAGCATCCGCGCGCGAGCTTCGTCGCGGGTCTGCTCGATGAACCGGACGGGCTCGCCGAGCGCGTCGGCGATCGCCTCGGCCTGCCGGCGGGGCGTGTTGAGCGCGGGACCGGTCAGCTCGTAGACCCGTCCCGCGTGGCCGTCCTCGCGCAGGGCCGCGGCGGCGACCTCGGCGATGTCGTCCGGGTCGACCGTCGGCAGGCCGATGTCGGCGAACGGCGCGGCGACGGTCCGCTCGGCGCGGACCGACTCGGCCCACGCGTAAGCGTTGGAGTCGAAGCCTCCGGGCCGCAGGATCGTCCAGGCCAGGCCGGATTCCCGGACGGCGTCCTCGATGGAACGCGCGGTGTCGCCGTGCGAGGCCGACCCGGGCCGGGTCGCGACTCCCTGCGAGGACAGCAGGACCACTCGCCCGACGCCGCCGGCCTTGGCGACGTCGAGGATGTCCCGCGGACTCAGCAGCTGCGCGCTGGGGCCACCGTTCTGGAGGAACAGCGCCTCGGCTCCGTCGAACACGGGCCGAAGGCTCTCGGGATCGGTCAGGTCGGACCGCGTGTGGTGGACACCCTGCGGCACGTCCGCGTCCGAGATCGCCCGCGATGTCGCGGTCACCCGGGCACCGCCGGTCGCGAGGAACCGGACGAGCGACCCGCCCACGTTGCCGGTCGCCCCCGTCACTACAAACATGAACAACTCCCGTGTCGATTCAGCATGGTTGCCGCGCCCGCGCGGGCGGGACCGTCGCGGAGAAGGGTTCTCCCGGCGACACGAGGGACGCTAACAGCGCCGATATAGTAGGTACCTAGAGGAAAGTGACTATCCCCAGGGGCGTCCGTGGCCGACAACACCGACTGGGTGGCGGCCGACGCCGTCGACCCTCAACTCGCCTGTCCCACCAGCGCGGTTGTCGACATCGTGTTCAGCCGGTGGACCACACCGATCCTGTGGACGCTCAACGCGCACGGCCGCATGCGTTTCGTCGAGCTGGAGCGACGGATCGGCACGATCACTCCGAAGGTGCTGACCCAGCGACTGCGGCAGTTGGAGCGCGACGGCATGGTCGTCCGCACGTACCACCCGGAAGTCCCCCCTCGGGTCGAGTACGAGATCACCGAGCTGGGCCGCAGCCTGGCCCCGCTCTTCGCCCACCTCGCCGGATGGGCGGCCGCCAACCTGGACAAGGTCGAACAGGCCCGGCAGGACTACGACACCGATCCGCCCCGCTGAGCGGACGTCACGAGGGTTCCCCCTGGGCGGACGGCTCGGTGGCCGTGGCCCAGAGTTCGTTGAACGTCCTCACCTCTCCGTCGACCCGGCGGCCGTCCGCGTCCAGCCGGGTCTTCACGTTGCCGTCCTGGTGGTCGGGGTCGAACTCCAGGCACAGTTCGCTGTCGAAGATGACGACGTCGCGGGCCGCCGTCGCCCTGCGGTTCCGCCGCCCCGGGGAGCCGTTGGAGGAAAGGACCCGGTAGCGCACGTCGATGCTGAAGGCACGCTGCTCCTCGCAGAGTTCGAGGAACCGCGTCATGAACTCGGAGTCGTTCTTCTCGGACTCCTTGATCATGAAGAGCCGCCGGATGGTCACGTCCCGGACCCGCATCGCCTCGATCTGGGCGTCCAGATACGGCTTCGCCGAGTCGGTGTCCCAGAAGGGCTGATCGACCGAACTGCTCGTGGCGTCGATCGTGCGGCGCGCGCATTCGGTGAGCCTGATCAGCCATTCGGTGTTGTCCCGGGGCCACTGCGCGGTCATCGCGGTCAGATCGGTGACGACGAACGCGAGGCTCTCCGTCTCGGCCCTGGCGAACGCCTTCACGATCTCCGGCCCCTGCTGCCCGACCCGGCTCAGGCTCCGGATCAGACGCGTCGCGTCACCGGCGCTCATCCCCGCCTGGTCCAGCTCCCGCAGCAGGCCGGCGGCCTCGCTGAGCTGCAGGAAGTGTTCCTGGTTCTCCCGGTTGCGCTCCCGCTGGCCGGTCTCCATGTCCGCCAGCCGCTGCTCGAAGTCGACCATGTACTGGATGATCAGGGCGGATCCGCCGATGACGACGGACACCGCGATCTTCCACAGTTCGTCCCCGGACTGGTGCACCAGGTTGGTGAGCACGTACGCGATGGTGCTCACGACGATGGTGACCAGTGTCTTGAGGACGATGGGCGCTATCCGTGTTCCGCCGGTCGGCCCCGGTGTCCCCGATGCTCCATGCATGCCTGTCACTCCCCCGCCCAGGTGTCTCCTGGATGGTGCCCGATCAGCGCGGAGTCGGCACCTCTTGAGGCAACTGGATCGCGTGGAGGGCGAGTTGATCCCGAATACGCTGTGTCGACGCGTTCCACTGCCTGCTGTAACCCGGTCTCTCCTCCAGGTGGTTCCACGTGGCGTGCAGGCCGGTGTCGAGGCGGGCCCGGGGCATCCACAGATGCAGCAGGTGGTCCACGAGCGGGCGCACCACCTTCACCATGCTCCGCACGTCACCGGAACCGGCCGCCAGTCCGTCGAGTTTGCCCACGACGGTCGTGAGGAGCCAGTCGTGCAGAGCCAGGTCCTCGCAGAGCGCGGCGGCCCCGGTGAGCGGTGTTCCGGGCGCCAGGCGCAGGCGCAGGGTCCGCAGGCCGTCCTCGGCCAGCGTGAAAAGGGACGACGGTTCCTCGTCGGCGGCGGCCTGCGTCGCCGTCCAACGCAGCCTGGTGTCAGTGGTGTTGAGGGGGGCGTCGTGGTCGAGGACAGGATGCCGGGTGATCCGCGCGAGCATGCTCTCGGCGATCGACCCGACGTCCAGATGCCCGGGCCGGGTTCCGCCGAGAAGACCCTTGGCGACCGGATGCCGCGGGAGCCGTCCCACGGTGACCAGGGTTCCGGGCCGGGCGAGGTAATAGCCCCAGGGCTGGCGCCTGTCGGTCCCGGAGGCGGGGATCGAGAAGGAGGCGGTGGACTGCAGGACCCGGCCCTCGGTGAGCACCGCTCGCGTGGTCACCGTACCCACTCCGCGCACGCGGGCACCCGTGGAGGTGGGCAGGGCGCAGTCCACGCCGGTGAGGACGTCCGGGGAGACCACGAGACGGTTGGGGCGCCGGGAGGCCCTGACCCGTTCGTCGGCCCGCAGGTCCAGCACGCGCAGGGCGGCCCGTTCGTCCAGCGCCTCGCGGGTGGGCAGCATGCAGGTGCGTACCTCGCCGCAGGCGAGGACGGGTGGAGCGAGCCCTGGGTGATCGCCCCTCACAGGTCCGGTGCCGCCCCTCACAGGTCCGGTGCCGCCCGTCGCAGACCCGGTGCCGCCCGTCACAGGCCCGGTGCCGGCCATCACGGGTCCGGTGGAAACACGTAGGACGTACGGTCGGCGATGTCGGCGGGCACGGTGAACCCCTCCCGTGCCGCACGCGACATCGCCTGGTCCAGCGCGGCGGCCTCCAGGTGGACCTGTCCGAGGACGATGCGTACGGCGTGTTCCACGGGGAGGAACCGGGTGGGGAGCACACTGCAGGTGGAGTAGGCGCTGAAGGGCTGGGCCCGGGAGTTCAACCGCACGACGGGGGGAAGTTCGTCCCAGTCCTCGGGGAACTCCCGGTCGTCCCAGAGGACCGGCGTGAGGACCGCGCGGCCGTTGTCGCGCAGGAGCCCCAGCCGGACCAACTGCCAGACGGAGGCGAGGAAGGCACAGGACCACGTCCTCTCCTCCCCCGAGTCGCTCCACAACTCGACGTCCATGAAGACCGAGTGGCCGCGTGCTGTGTTCTCGCTCGGGGGCTGCCAGCTCGCTCCCGTGGAGTCCAGGGCAGCGGAGGTCCGTTGAGCCGGGGTACGGCGGCCGTTGCTGAGCCAGCCGGTGCGGCTGACGGGCGGCCGGAACCCTCCGGTGCCGGGCGGCGGGGACTCCACCAGCCGGTGCAGAACGGACTCGGCGAGGCGCACCTCCGTGCCGTCGGTGCCGGGTGCGACCGCGCAGCCGGATTCGCGGGCGAGGTAGTCGATGGTCAGCCCCGCGTCGGCGGCGGCGCTCAGGAGGGGCGGGATCAGCCGGTCGGGGGTGGACAGCCGTGAGAAGTAGTCGTCGATCAGGAAGCAGGTGCTGACCCGTGCCCTCCCGTTCGCGAGCCGGGCCGCGGTACTCGCCCTGACCGCCTCGGCCCAGGGCCGCGCCGTCGCGAAGTGCCGGCGCAGCCGGTCGGCCCCCTCGGCGAAGTCCTCCATGTACAAGTGCCCGAGTTCCAGGGAGACATGAGAGAACGGGACGGACTCCGTGTGCGGTTCGGCGCTGGTCTCCCGGAAGGCCCCGGTCGATCGGCTCACAACTCCCCCCAGTGTGCGTCGTCGTGCAGGCGTCGGACCAGGTCGTCCAAGGAGTCCAGGGTTGCCTTGCCGGCGATCCTGCGGTCGACCACGTCCTCGTCGGTGATGAGGCGTTCCTGCCACTGGAGTACGGGCTCCAGCGGAATCGACGCGAGGACCCGGCTCTCGCCGATGCCCAGTTCGGCGGCGAGTCGCTCCAGTCTCTGGTCGCACTTCCGCAACCAGGCGTACTGAGCGGGTGTCACCTGGGCCCACAGAGGCGAGTCCAGATCGGCCACGGCGGCCCGGACGAAACGGATGGAGCCGTCGAGCTCCCCCGGTTCGTGCCCCAGGTCCTGGCCGGCCCGCAGGATGCCGCGTTCACCGAAGGTGAGTTCGGCGGCCGCCCTCACGTGCTGGTGGGTCCAGCGATGGAACACGAGCCAGCGGCGCGTCAGTCTGCCGAGCCCGCCGCGGGGAGCGGTGGCGGCGAGGACCAGGTCCATCGCGTAACTGCGCCCGGCGCTGAGGTCGACGACGATGAGGTCGAATTCCCTTTTGAGGCGCAGTACGAGGTCGACGCAGCGGTGGAGTTGATCGTCGCCGGTGACGAACTCGCCGCCGGAGCGGTCGCCCGGGAACAGGACGAGGCTGCCGGAGCCGCTGGGCCGGTCGCGCAGGTCGGGGTGTTCCGTGCGGGTCCAGACATCCACGCGGTGCGGTTCGCCGATCGCACCCCGGAGATAGGAGTGGAGACCGGTCTCGCGGACGTCCAGGTCGGCGGCGGGCAGGTCGAACACGGCGGTGGCGGTCGGCGAGCCGAAGTCGAAGTCCAGGAAGCAGACGTCGTCCCCGGCCAGGGCACTGCGGTAGGCGAGGTTGGCGCTGGTGACGGAGCGGCCGGTGCCTCCCTTGTCCGAGGCGGCGAAGACGAGCACGCTCACCCCTCCCCGTCCGTGGCACGGGCGAGGGTGTCCAGTCGCGCTAGGACGCCGAGCGCGAGCGCGAGCGAGGTCCCGGGCCGGTCCTCGATCAGCTCCCGGGCGCGGCGGAGATCCGCTTCGACACCCTTGATCCATTCCCCCTGCCGGGACCCGCTGAGCGGTGCCGGGTGGTTCTTCTGTTCCCGTCCCAGCAGATGGGCGGCCTCGCTGATCACCTCCTTCGCCGCCGCGGTCGCTTCGACGCTCCGGATCGGCGAACGGTCGTACAGGGCGTGGGCGGCGACCATGCATTCGGTGACTCGCTCGGTGATGCTCCAGGACGGTGTGGTCGCCGGAGCCGACGTCTCGGGATGGACGCCGGGCACGTTGTCCCAGAGTCCGACGCCCTCGCCCTGGGTGATGCGTCGGCGCCATACGTGGTCGAGGACGCTCTCGGCCAGTCGCAGCAGCCGGTCCTGGGAGCCGATGTCGTTCGCCAGGGAGCAGAGCTGGACGGCCCGCTTGAGCAACTGCGTGGAGAAGTCGTTCATCACCCAGGTCATGGCCGGGCCCCGTTCGCCGCCGCCCAGCAGGGGCATGACGATCCCCGGACTGTGCAGCGCGACGGCCGGGTCCTCGTGGAGGGCCCGGCCGGTGATCCTTCCGCGTTCGGCGAGACGTTCCATGACGGCGACGATCCGGCTGAGGTCGTGGTCGGTGGTTCTCCGGCGCATCAGGTCGTGGACCAGGATGGAGACGACGGTGAGGGAGAAGTACTCCGACTCGGCCTGCCGGCGCGTGGTGCGCCAGGGGATCTCCTCCAGGAGCCAGGCGTCCCCGTCGAAGCGGGCGATGCCCGACCAGTACTGCTGGGTGATCTCGAAGCGCAGTCTCAGGGCCGAGGCCAGGTGCTGCTGCTCGGCGTCGAGCAGTCCGAGGGTGAGGGTGCGCTCCGAGAGGAGGTCGATGATGCCGTCCAGGGCCACGACGGTGAAGTGGAGGTAGGGAACGGGGTGCGCCGTCCCTTCCGGCTGTCGGCTGCCCTCGGGGTCGGACGTCGTGGAGACCACCGGGGCGTTCTTGACCACGCTCCACGCCCAGCCGCACTCGAACAGGCGGTTCTCGTTGCGCAGTTCGTCGCAGACGTCGGTGTCGAGGCCGAGGGCGAGGCTTTCGGTGATGAGGGCGCGCAGCGGTTTGAAACGGTGCTGGAAGCGCTGCACGACCTGCCGGTCGGACAGCCGGCCCCGGCCGAGCCGGCGCGCGAGCGCTTGGCCCTGGTCGGAGGACACGTCGACGACGTCGACGGTGAAGGAGCGCAGCAGGCCCACCATCGCCGCGGTCAGCCGGCCGCTGGTCTCCTCGCGCAGTTCGTCGATGCGGGCGACGGCGGACGCGCGTGTCGTCGTGTTCCGGTACACCTTGAGGAATCCGAGGGTGGCCAGGCACAGGCTCACGGACATGGAGTAGGAGTCGACGACGTCCGACTCCCGCTGTTCTTGGGACAGTTCGAGGCCGGGGTCGGCGGACCCGAAGGAGTGGCCGCCGGCGAACGTGGGTGATTCACCGTCGTGGTGCCTCTTCATGAACTCACCCAGGATCTCGATGAGCCGCACGGGAATGTCCGTGGAGTCCCCCACCTGACGCAGGGCCTTGCCCACGTCCCGCTGGGTGGTGTCGGGATCGTCCAGGCGAAACGCCGGGATCTCCGTCGCGGGGTACAGGAGGCAGAGCAGCCGTTCCGCGTCCGCGACGCTGCTGAGGACGCCCTGCTCGCCCCAGGACCATCCTCCTTGCCCGAAGGAATGACGAGCCCATGCCTGCCACATGTCCAACAGTTGCTGGCGTGGTTTGATCTGCATTCCGCGCTCCCCCATTACGGAACCTCGTCCCGGCGACCCCTCAACCTTGGCCCCACGGCCGTGTCCGCGCCCGTGCCCGTGCTCCGGAAATGACCTTCGAATACCGTCGGGTCACCGGAATCCGCACGCGAGAATCATGGACGTATAGCCGGGACGCACCTCCCCCGGACTGCCGATCCGGTGGGTCCGCACGTGCTGGGTCAGACGCTCGATACTTGCGGTGATCTCGGCCTGTTTCATCTCGCAGGCGGGAAACCAGGTGTCCCCCACCCGATACCCCTCGGAGTTCTCCATGAAAGCGGCCGCGAACGGCGCTCCCGGAGCAAGGGATTCCAGGAAGTGCTCGACGGCGCTGTGGAATTCGTCGGGCGATGTGGAGATCGACTCGGCGACGAAGAACATCGTGCCTATCTGCCACTTCTCGCGCCGCTCGACGGGTCGCAGGACATCACCCTGCTCGACGCGGGCCACCTCGCTCAGCCGCTGCCAGGGGCCGCCGGGCATCGAGGCGTATGCGTCGTCCTGGCAGAGCTTGCGCCAGAAGTCGTCCCAACTGCCGTCGTGCCGGGCGATCTGCCGCCGCAGGTAGCGGAGGTTGGGCCGCGCCTTGTCCAGCAGGGTGATCTCGTCGCACCAAGGCAGCATCGACAGGGCCGGATAGAGATTGGCTCCGGCTCCCACGTCGATGCCCCGGACCGGCCGGGCCGGAGCGGCACGGAAATGATCGCTGAAGTGAGCTCGTACGATCGACATGATCGCCTCGTCCACGGAAAGCACCGTGCGGTAGTTGTTCTCGACGTATTGTGCGGGGTCGAAGGCGTCCCACGGCGCGTCCGCGTTCAACTGCGCCTGTTTTCCCGGTGATCCCAAAGGCATGCCCCACGGTATCAATGCTCCCGATCCCCGACTTCCTCTCCTTCGGAATCCCCTCCCGATGAAGGAGGCATGAGGGGCGCACGGTCGCACAGGGCTCCCGACACTTGGGCCGAAGACTTGAACAGCGCGAGTGGCGGGGCGATTCTGGTCCGATGCCAGCACTTCACTCTTCGGTCGTTCGGGTCGGCAAGGCCGGCGATCAAGACTTGTCCGAACTGATCGACCTGGATCATCACGCCTTTCCTGCCGACCCGTTCCCCTTTTCGCTCATGCGCCAGTTCATGGACATGTACCCGGACCACTTGCTCGTCGCGGAGGGCGACGACGGGCGCATCTGCGGATACGCGCTGGCCACACCACCGAACAAGGGGCAGAGCTGGATCGTCAGCCTGGCGGTCGATCGCGGCGTACGAGGCAAAGGAGTGGGGCGGCAGTTGATGCTGGAAAGCCTCAAGTCCCTGCGCGCCGCCGGCGCCAGGACCGTCCGACTGTGGGTGGAGCCGACCAACGTCCACGCCATAGCGCTGTACGAGTCCCTGCGGTTCGTCCCCGATCCGGCGGGTCCTCGGCCCGACCATTTCGGCCCCGGCGCCCATCGCCTCCTGATGTCGCTGGCTTTGAGTAGCTGAACGGGGCACGCGCTGAACGGGGGACGCGGTCCCCCGCCGAACGGGGCACGGCATCCCCCGTCACCACACGTGCAACCGAACCGACCTGTGCTGCCGCCCGGACGCTCCGGGTACGGCAGCACAGGTCGGACCCACCTACGCCCTATGCGACTTGACCGGGCGGCACCCGGACGTGCCCGCCGCTAGGACGCCGAAGGGCCCTCGGTCTCGCGTCGCCTCGCGAGCAGCGCCTTCGCCAGGACCTTGTCCCGGAAGGGGTTCGCGGGGCTCAGGGCCTTCGCCACCTCCACCGCCTCGTCCAGCAGCGCCATCCGCTGCTCGGGCAGGTCCCGTACCAACGGCGAGGCGCTCGCCTCCACCAGGACGTACGCCAGCTTCGACCCGTACACTTCCGGCTCGACCGGTGTCAGGATCCGGTAGATCCACAGCCCCCTGGCTCCGCGCACCACCCGCGCGTTGGCGCTCAGCAGCATGACCCGCGCCCGCATCACCATGTCCTGATGCATCAGTCCCCCTTCGCTCCACCACCCTCGGCCCGCCCCGGCACACGACGAGACAGCACAACGAACGCGCCGACAGCCCGATACGGGTGCCGGCACGCATGCCGATGAGTGGATGACGACGAGTCTGCGGGCAGGCCACCGCCGCTGCCAAGACCGAAAGGACGTGCGCTCCGTCCTACCGCGAACGCCCCCGAACAGGCATGATGGACCTGACACTCTGCCAGACCCATCCCACGCGCGGCCTGTACGTCACCACGCGAGCGCCAGCAGGCCCTGCTGCTGCGCGACGACGAGAAGGACGGGGCGCCGACGAACCGTACGGCGGTGGACCTGGACGGAGGAACGGCGGTCATCCGGACGCTGGCCGCGGGCCGCCGATAGCCCGCTCCGCGCCGCGCCGTGCATAGGATCACCGGCATGGCACTGCGACCTGTTCACGTGAACGTCAAGGCCGTCGACGCTTCGGCGGTCGGCCGGTTCTGGGCCGAGGCGCTCGGCTGGAGTGCGTACAGCCCCGGCGTGACGACCTACGTCGGGCCTCCCGGCGGTCCGGTCTGGCCGGACCCCGTCGTTCTCGGCATCGACGTCGTTCCGGTACCGGAGCCCAAGCCAGCGACGAAGAACCGGGTGCACCTCGATCTCGCCAGCAGCTCGGCCGCCCATCAGGCCGAGCTGGTCGACCGCTTGAGGACGCTCGGCGCGACGCCCGTCGACGTGGGCCAGGGCGACGTGCCGTGGACGGTCCTCGCCGATCCGGAAGGCAACGAGTTCTGCGTGCTGGAGCCCCGCGACATCTACCGGGACACCGGGCCGATCGCCACCGTGGTGGTCGACTGCGCGGATCCGGGAGCCATGGCCCGGTTCTGGGGTGAGGCGATCGACTGGACCGTGCACGAGGTGACCGACGATCACGCGAGGCTGCGGTCCGCCAAGGGTGTCGGCCCCTATCTCGAATTCCTCCGCATCCCCGGGACGAAGGCCCTGCCGGACCGCGTCCACCTCGACCTGCTGCCGTACCCCGGCGACGACAAGGAGGCGGAGGTGGCCCGGTTGCGGGCCCTCGGCGCCACCGATCTCGACGTCGGCCAGGGAGACGTGCCGTGGACGTGCCTGACCGACCCGGAGGGGCACGAGTTCTGCGTGCTCACCCTGTCCTGACACGGCGCGGCGCCCCGCCGGCAGACGCCACGCCGAGGCGTCATCGCCGTTCGTAGAGCATGTAGAAGCTCCACTGTGCCACCGCGAGTCCTCCGACGAGCACGAGGATTTTGGGGCGCAGCAAGGGTCGCAGCAAGGTCGCCGTCCTGCCGACCAGGGTCATCACCAGCATGCAGAGGAATCCGGCCGAGACGAACACGGCCGCCCCGGCGGATGCCTGACCTCCCGAGGCCTGGCTGATGTCGGCGATGGCTGTGGCCGCCACGAGGCCGGCGAGCACTCCGACCACGACGGGCCCGCCGGTACGGGCCCTGTGGTGCGGCGGCGACACCACTGCCGCGCCGCGTTCCTCGTCGTGCCCCGTGAGCCGCGCGCCTGCGGGCGGGGACGCCGCGGCCCTCGCGAGGCCTTCGGCGCCCTGCCCCTGCTGTGGCGGCACGGTCGCCTGCTCTCGTAGTTCGTGGGCCAGGCGCATCACCTCCTGCCGTCGCAGGACGAGTTCGTCCGGTGTGATGTCGTCCCGTTCGTCGAACCGCAGGCGTTCCCGCACGCTGTGATCGTCGGTCGGGTGCTTCGGTTCGACGCGGCGGGTGGTGGCGGCGGTCGACGGATCTCCTTCAGGGCGCGCTTCGACTGCACGCGGGCCGAGAACCACATCGGAGACTTTCGCCGCGATGGCGGTGAGTGCGGCGGGAAGTCGTCCTCGTGCGCGCAGTGGGCGGTCCGTGAGGCGGCCGCTGAATTCACCTTGGCTCGGTGTGGTCATTCCTGATCCTCCATGATGGGCTGCACCGGGGGTCGCTACCCCATTTCTTGTGTCTTGATCCTGCATTGGGCACGGGCTCGATTGAGACGGATACGGACCGCCCCTGACGTTTCGCCGGACATTTTGGCGATCTCGGCGGGCTTGAATCCCGCATACGTGAGAAGCAGAACTTCCTGGTGTTCCGGGGTGAGCTGTGTCAGCATCTCGACGAATCCCCGGAACACCAGCACTTCTTCCCCGTGGTCGGGGCCGCTCGGTTCCTTGACGTAGGACTCTCCCTCGGCGCTCGTCCGAACAATGGGCACCGTGGAAACGGTTCGCTCGTTCTTCCGAATGTGATCCTTGAGTTGATTGGTGAACACCCGCAGGACCCATCCCACGGGATTGTCGACTTCGCTGTACTCCAGGGCGAGTTTGGCGAGCGTCAGGTTCATCTCACCCGCGTGGTCGAAGTCCTGTACCCCCGCGCCGACCTTCTTGGCCCAGCCGTACAGGCGCCGACCCGATCGTTCATAGAACAAGTCCCATGTCGCGGGCTTGGGCCCGCTCGATGAGATCCGCTCTTTACTCATGTTGTTCCCCGCCCGATGTGTAGCGCCGCACCGTCGCCGGCCTCACGGGCCGACCACGCCACACCCGCGGTGATGAACCAGGGGCGCAGTCGCGACAAGTCTTACGACGGCGGGCCGGACGGATTCGTTACGAACCTCCCCGCCGACCCACGCGCGATTTCGAAAGCCCGTCACCTTATCGACGGGCTTGTGCGCTGATAGCACGATCCCGCCATGATCAAGGCTTTCGCCGGTACCCGAGGGTCTTTCCGGGTATTCGCCTGGCATATGAAATTCAAATATCTGCACGCGATTGATCTCGCCTGTTTGCACCTGGTGCATAAATGTTCGGCGCGCTTCATGCATATATGCGGCGCTGCCGAGCGGGCGCTCGGAAAGGGCACTTCGCATCGTCGCAGCGGGCCGGCGTGGCCGAAGTGCGACGCGCAACGGCCGGTTGACCGGTTTTCGGCTCCGGCGGCACTCGACGACCCACCGACGTCTCCGACGACACCGGCGAGCCCCGGACACACGGAGGCGGCCCCGGCAATCGGGGCCGCCTCCGTGACCAGGGGATCAACCGCCGTACCCACGGGTCCTGTCGCTCAGTCCATGGGGAGGAAGTACTCCCACGGCCAGACCAGGCCGTACAGATGCAGCCAGTACGTGAGCACGTACATCACCGGTTCCATCAGCACGGCCGCGACGGCGGCGAACACGAGCGCGAGCTTCCACTCGTGCAGCAGCCCACTGCGGCGCCGCCCCGTCGCCTTCTCCCTCTGCCGGGTGTGGACGTCCAGTTCGAGGACCGCCGCCTTGCCGAGGAGCCAGTCGAGCCAGGCGGCCGCGACCGTGCCGGGGAAGGCCGCGACATGACTGCCCGCCACCGACCAGGCCGAGAGGCCCAGTTCGCGCCGGTACGCGAACGCCTCATGCACGTCCTGGACCCAGGCCCGCCTTTCCCCGCTGGGCATGAAGAGCGCGGCGACGCTGACGAGGACCCCGCGCGCCAGGACTGCCATGGCCGCGCGGCCGTTCCAGTGGATCCATGTGCGGCTGACGTATTTGGCGAGGTCCCAGATCAGCACCGTGACGCCGAGACCTGCCGTCATGAAGAGAAGCAGCAGGCCCCAGACGTAGACGCTCGTCCTGAGGACCGCGGCCGGTTCCGTCGTCGGCCAGAACTGCCCCACGACCGCCTGCGCGGTCAGTACGGGCAGTCCCGTGACCGCGATCATGGTGTTCAAGCGGCGACGTAGTGGTTCTTTCCGGAACCAGCCGTACCACCCGGCCAGACCGCTCTTGAGGTTGTCGAGCACTGACCCTGTCCTCCGTTACTCGGGAGTTATGCCTCCTTCGTTTTCGACGGTGGGACGACTCCGCCCGTTACCGAGGACCCGAACATCCTTCGCCTGGCCTCCACTTCGGCGAGCCGCTGACGTATCGCGCCCAGGTGCTGCGGATCGATGCGGTAGTACACCCGTGGTGGCCGGGGGGTCGAACGCAGCATGCCCGCGGCCTCTTCGCGTGAGAGCAGCCACCCGACACCTTCCAGCCTCCGCAGGATCGGATAGACGGTTCCCGCGCCGTAGCCCGTCTCCTGCGCCACTTCCAGGCCGAAGACCTCACTGGCGGGATCGGCCATGTGACGGTCGATCAGCGCTCTGGCGACATCCATGAGCGCCTTCGTGAAACGTAACGTCGACACGAACTCGTGGTCGATCATGCTTCCTCCCGCCCCCCGGCTTCAGCCTTGTCACCACGGTATAGCGTGCGCGATAGACGAGGAATGATTTGTCGGTTTCCGCTGCCGAAGCGCAAGGACTCGGCCAACGGCTCCAAACATGAATCCGGTTGCACGGCCGCGATCACACGAACCGACCACTCCGCGAAATTGACGAGTCGTCACATAATTGTTCGAATACGCCAGTTCATCTGGTCAGGCGGGGAACCCGCGCCCGACCTCTCACCGGCGGCGATGACCTGGCCCCCGGCGATGCTTGGCTAGTGTGAGCGGTTCCTCGGCTCGGCGCGCACTCCCCTCCGGTGGACGCGGCGTCACGTTCTACGGCCCAGGTACGCCCCGATGTCTTGGTGAGAGCGCAGGGACTGGTGTGAACGAGGTGTCGCCCGCGATTCCCGCTTCGGGAGAGGACCGGCATGCCACATGGCTGGAGCTGTTCTTCGACCTGGTCGCCGTGGCCGGAGTGGCCCAGATCGCGCATCTGCTGCACGGCGAACCCGGCGCCGCCGATATCGGGCTGTACGCGCTGCTGTTCCTGGCGTTCTGGAGCGCTTGGATCGGCTTCACGCTGTACGGGAACGTGGCGGGCGAGGGCACGCACGCCCGCACGGTGCTGGCAGCGATGTTCGGCATGGCCGTCATGGCGGCCGCCGTGCCCGGCGTCCACGCGGGCGAGGACGGTCAGGCCAGGGCTCTGGCGCTCGCCTACGTCCTGATCCGGATTCTCGCCGGCCGCGCCTGGCGGCATCGCCGGGAAATCCTCGTCGACTGGCCCGCCGCCCAGCTGTCCCTCGGCGTGATCCCGTGGATCGTCTCACTGTGGACGCACGAGCCCGTACGGTACTGGCTCTGGGCCCTGGGCATCGCCCTCGACCTGTGGGTCACGTTCACCGTGTCCGCCCGCGACGTCATCGAGAGCCGCAAGGCCCACGACGAGCGCGAGAAGAAGCCCTCCCGCAGCCGCGACACCGTGCCGCCCGTCTCGGTGGCCGCGCCGCACGCCGACCACCTGAGCGAACGGCTCGGCCTGTTCGTGATCATCGTGCTCGGCGAAGGTGTCGCCCAGGTCATCGAGGCCGCCTCCGACGCCACCTGGGACAGACGGCTCTACGGTCTCGCGAGCGCCGCCTTCTTCCTCCTGGTCGCCCTGTGGTCGCTGTCCTTCCGGCACGGCTACGCAGGGGTTCCGTATCTCACCGCGCGGTCGCTGCCGGCCCGCGCGGCGCTCCCGTTGCACTGCTTCGTCACCGTCTGCCTGGCGGCGCTGGCGGCCGGACTGGGCGCGGCGACGGAGCACCTGCACACGCTGCCCGACACCACGCGATGGCTGCTGTGCGCTTCTCTGGCCGGGTACTTCCTGCTCACCGGCATCGCCGCGCTGCGGAGGCCCGAGGGCGTGCGCCGCTGGATGCTCTCCGTGGTCCTGCCGTGCTGCGCGCTGCCGCTGCTGCTCGCCGGGTTCGGCGGCGGGCTCGGGACCGTGGCCGTGGTCTGGCTGCTCGTGGCGGTCACGTTGTGGCCGACGTTCTACGAGAGCCGGCGTGCCAAGCTGGTCGGGCCGGCGACCCGGCCGGGCGCGTGAACGTCGTGGTTCGCACCGCTCGCCGGGGCGGCGGAGAACGGATCGGACGCGAGCGGGCCGCCGGCGTCGGTGCTCGCCGCGTGCCCGCGCCCCGCTCGCGTCACGTCACCGGCCGGAAGAGGCCGACGACGGCACCTCACCAGCTGTGCGCGACGTCGACCACCAGGCGGTCGGAGAGCTGGGTCACCTTGAACGGCAGCCGGGCCCGAACGCCGAGTCCCACCTGGGTGACTCCCTCGAAGCTGGCTCCGAACTTCGCGTCCCGGAAGGTGCGGTAGCCGGTCAGGTTGACACCTGGAAGAGGCCGGCCGCCCCGGCCGGGGTAGGTCTCCGTGTAGGTCTCCGGGTCGTACGAAGGCGCGGACACCAGGATCTCGAGGATCGCCCCGCCGGAGACCGGGATGCGGATGCCGGACGGGTCCTGGATGAAGGCGTCGACGTAGTGCACGGTGTACCCGATCGGCGTGGTGCCGGCGGTGGGCACGTCGAAGACCATGCGGTCGTAGCAGTCGTGCTGACCGGTCCTGATGTTGGTCAGCGACCCGTTGTCGGCGTCCGCCGCGGTCTTCGGAAGGCTGCCCCAGCCGGTCGGACACACGACCGCCGCCGTGGCCGCACCGGCCGGCGCGGGCGCGGCCACGACCGCGCCGACACCGGCCATCGTCAGGGCGGCAAGTACCGCCATGGATCGTCTCGTACGCATGGTTCCCCCTTGGGGTAGCGGCTCTCGGTTTGCCTGCCATGTACGACATGACGGTCACGGTTTTGGTTGTACGGACCGCCCCGAAAAGTGGAATGTCGTCCGGGCCCTCCGACCGCTCTCCCCAACGGGCTTCTCAAAAGGCCGAGTTGTCGAACCAGAGGGTCAGCAGCTCCTCGTCGCCGTCCCGTTCGACGGCCTCCGCTGCGCG
The DNA here is from genome assembly GCF_042891215.1 of Streptomyces sp. NPDC001914. NCBI lineage: Bacteria > Bacillati > Actinomycetota > Actinomycetes > Kitasatosporales > Streptomycetaceae > Streptomyces > Streptomyces sp. NPDC001914. Next base: position 37,034 of record NZ_JBIASW010000014.1, on the reverse strand, counting down.
GTCGAGGCGGCCGTAGACGAGTAGCAACAGGTCCGCCGCGGTTCCCCGAACGGTCGCGTCGGCCGCGTCGGCCGCCACTCCGGACGCGTCGAGCCCGAAGCCGTCGGACCGCAGGCGCACCAGCCAGTCGCCGTCACCGTCGGTCGTCCGGAAGCGGATGGTCCTGTCGGGGCCGCGCAGGTTGGCGACATCGGGCGCGAAGGAGGCGGCGAACGGCAGATTGACGAGGAACTCGTCGACGCCGTCCACCGCGAGCGTACGGTCGATCGCGGACGTCAGGCCGAGTGCCCGCTCGGCGTCGACCCGGTGCACCAGGGTCTCGAAGAGCATCCGGCGTGCCCAGAAGCGTGCGTGCTGGTCGACGCCCCAGGCCCACATGGGGAGTTCCGGATCGGTGGCCGCGAACGCCTCCGCGGCCACCGTCGCGCTCTCGGCCAGCCAGTCCGCGTAGCCGTCCCACCGCTCCGGAAGTCGCAGGTCCACGTCCCGGGTTCGCGGCGGCGCCTGGACGCGGGCGTACAGGAGGGCCGAGAACCAGCGCTGGACGCTGCCGGTGTGCCGGACCAGGTCGGCCAGCGTCCAGCCGGGGCAACTCGTCACCGCGGTGGCCGGATCGGCGTTCTCGAGCGTCGCGACGAATCGGGCGGTCTCCACCGCGATCGCCGCGCGGTGGTCGACCGGGGTCGCCGCGTGCCGGTTGCTGTCCGAGGACATCATCGTCGGGGTGCCTTTCTACGAGGGTACGGACGGGTCTGCCGAGCGCCGGTGCGCTGGCGCAGTGACGCGGTGACGCGGTGACGCGGTGACGCGGGATCGACGGCCCCGGACGGCTGCTGATCCCGCGTGACCGAACAGGCTTTAGGGCATGGGGCGTTGTACGGACAGGAACGCGATCACACGGACGTGGTCTCGGCCCCGGCCGCCGCGAGCTCCGCGTTCTCGGGGTCGGCGCTCTTGGCCACCACGGGAGTGCGCGGCGCGTGGGCCGACCTGAGTCCGAGGAGGGCGACGACCACGACCAGGACGAACGCCCCTCCGGCGATGGCAAAGCTCAGGGTGAACTGGCTCTCCTCGGGGAGGGTGGGCATGCCGGCCGGCAGCTTCACGGACTTGGACGCCAGGAGCGAGGTGATCACCGCGCTCGCGACGGCGCTGCCGACGGAGCGAGAGATGGAGTTGATGCCGTTGGCGATACCGGTCTGGTGGGCCGGGACGCCGGCGACGATGAGGGCGGGCATGGAGGCGTAGCCGAAGCTGATCGCGAGACCGATGAGCATGCCCGCGCTGATGACGGAGGCGCTGGTGTCGTGGGCGGCGGTCAGCCAGGCGAAGCCGAGTACTCCGAAGCAGGCTCCGGCGGCCAGCGTGACGCGTGCGCCGAGCCTGCGCACGAGGACGCCGCCGAACTGGGCACCCACCAGGGAGATGAGCGTGGTCGGCAGCAGGTAGACGACGGAGGCGGCGAGCACCGAGGCGCCGAAGCCGTAACCGACGAGTTCGTCGGGCATCTGCACGAGGTACGAGACGCCGATGAACTGGGTGAACATCGCGAAGCCCAGCAGCAGTCCGGCCAGGTTGGTGAAGAGAACGGGCCGGTGGACGAACATCTTCATGTCCACCATCGGTTCCTTGACCCGGTTCTCGGTGAAGACCCACACGGCCGCCATGACGACCGCGCCGGCGAACGCACCGAGCGTCCGGCCGGAGGTCCAGCCCCACTCGTGTCCCTGCGAGATGGGCAGCAGCAGGAGCACCAGCAGCAACCCGAGGGTCAGCGCGCCCAGCCAGTCGGTCCGTCCCCCCGTCTTCGTGCGGGACGCGGGCACCACGAACAGCACACCCACCAGGGCCACCACGGCGAGCACGACGGCCAGCCAGAAGGGACGGTGGTAGTCGGGGTGCGACCCCTGGGTGAGGAGGCCCGCGCCGACCAGCGCGAGCCCGCTGCCGAACGCGAGCGTGCCGCTGACCAGGGCCATCGCTCCGTGCAGCTTCTCCGGCGCGATCTCCTCACGCAGTACGGAGAGGGCGAGCGGGAAGATCGCGGTCGCCGCTCCCTGCATCACGCGCCCGACGATCAGCCAGGTCAGCGAGGTCGTGGTGGCGGCGAGCACCGATCCGGCGATCATCACGACGAGCACGCCGACGAGCGTGGGCTTCTTGCCGTGCTGGTCGCCGAAGCGACCGAGCAGCGGGGTGAACACGGCGGCGGACAGCAGTGTGGCGGTGGTCACCCAGCTCACGTTGGCCGTGCTGGCCTTCAGATCGCTCTGGATCATCCCGAGGATCGGGACGACCAGGGTCTGCATCATCGAGACGACCATGGCGGCGAGCCCGAGCACCAGGACGATCCCGGTCTGCCCGGAGGACCTGGTCGACGCCGCTTGCTGTGTGTGAGACACGGAAAGTCTGCCCTAACTACTTAACAACCTCGATGCTTGAGAACTTCAAGCAACAGCTGACCGTAGCCCTGAATATTTGAGATGGTCAAACTTCCTGGCGTAGGGTGAGTCATATGACAGGAACCAGCGGTGTGGACACGGACCAGCTCATGGAGCTCCTGTCGGTGTCGCTCGGGGCCTATTACGGCGACTTCACGGTGGCCGCGGCGAGCGAGAACCTCACGGCCAGCCAGGGCAAGACGCTGAACGTCCTGCGCCGGGGTCCGGCCGCGATGCGGGCCCTCGCCACCATCCTGACCTGCGACGCCTCCAACATGACGGGGATCGTCGACCGACTGGAGAAGCGCGGTCTGGTACGGCGCGAGCCGAGCCCCACCGACCGGCGCGTCAAGAACGTCGTCCTCACCACCGAGGGCCGGCGCGTCATCGAAGTGATCCGCGCGAAGATGGACACCACGCGCGCGGGGCTGGACAGGCTGAGCGAGGAGGAGCGGGCTACGCTCTACGCCCTCCTGCAACGCGCCTTCACGGCGGAGCCCGCCACGCTCCGACCCGGAGCCTGAGGACGCCCGATTCCGGGAGCCCCGTCCCGCCCGCCGCCGAGACGATCGACGCCTGATTCATTCCGGTGAGCAACCTCTTCGGCCCCCGCGAGAGGGTCCTCGACATCGGGCGCGCGAGCTCCCGGTCGTAGCGATCAAAGCGCTCGCGATCGCGGCGGGTGTGCTGCTGGGGCTGGTGATGGATCGCATCACCACGCTGCAGACCGACGCGATCCGCGCCGCCGCCCCTGCCGTGCCCCCGCCCCAGGGGTGATCCGCCAGCCCCCCGGCACCGGTTGAACGACGCCGCAGCCGAACCGCTGCCCGTCTACGGCGCGTTGAAAATCGCCGCACGCCGGCAGGCGGCGCTCCACGTTTCGGTTCCTCGTACTTCAGGCTCCGCTCCCCCTGGTCGGGAACCGCCGACGACGAGGGATCGCACCGCCGGCTGATCCAACTACCGAGCCAGGCAGAGCAGTTGGGCGCCGGGCAGCACGCGGCACTTTCTCGCCAAGGACCCGAACCTCGATTGGTCTACACCTTGACTGGTACAGACCAAAGCGGTTGAGTGTGGCTCCACACCCCCCACCACGGTCGCCCGGACTCCGCGGCACCGGCGTTCCGTCGGCGTACGCGCATGGCTCCCCCCGCCTCCGCAGCGGCCCCGCTCCGCAAAGGACTGATCCCGTGTCACAACGCCGCGCCGCATCCCTCCTGGCCGCGATCCTGATCGGAGGCTCCGCACCGGTACTGCTGCCGGCCGCCGGCGCCTCCGCCGCATCCTGTGCGAGCTACCCGGACTGGGTGGCCGGCAGGTCCTACGCCACCGGCAACGTCGTCCGGTACACGGACGGCAAGACCTACATCGCGGAACACGACAACCCGGGCTACGACCCCACCATCAGCACCTGGTACTGGGACCCCTACGCCTGCGACAGCGGGCCGACGAACCCGTCCGGCGGGTCCTGTTCGAGCTACCCGGCGTGGGTCGCCGGACGGTCCTACGTCACCGGCAACATCGTCCGGTACACGGACGGGAAGGCCTACATAGCCGAGCACGACAACCCTGGCTACGACCCCACCATCAGCACCTGGTTCTGGGAGCCGTACGCCTGCGACGGCGGCTCGACCAACCCCTCCGACGGATTCGTCGTGAGCGAGGCGCAGTTCAACCAGATGTTCCCGAGCCGGAACTCCTTCTACACCTACAACGGCCTCAAGGCCGCACTGAGTTCGTTCCCCGGCTTCGCCAACAGCGGCAGCGACACCGTCAAGAAGCAGGAAGCGGCCGCGTTCCTCGCCAACGTGAACCACGAGACCGGTGGCTTGGTCTACGTGGTGGAGCAGAACACCGCCAACTACTCGCACTACTGCGATTGGAGCCAGCCCTACGGCTGCCCGGCCGGTCAGTCGGCGTACTACGGGCGCGGTCCGATCCAGCTCAGCTGGAACTTCAACTACAAGGCCGCGGGCGACGCGCTCGGCATCGACCTGCTGGGCAACCCGAACCTCGTCCAGACCGACGCCGCGGTCGCCTGGAAGACCGGCCTCTGGTACTGGAACACACAGTCGGGCCCCGGCACCATGACGCCCCACAACGCGATGGTCAACAGCGCCGGATTCGGCCAGACCATCCGCAGCATCAACGGCTCGCTGGAGTGCGACGGCAGGAACCCCGCACAGGTGCAGAGCCGGGTCGACGCCTACCAGCGCTTCACCTCGATCCTCGGCGTCACGCCGGGAGCCAACCTGTACTGCTGACCGACCGGGCGACGACGGGACACGGAGAGCCGGGGGTGCGCCGCCATCGCGGCGCACCTCCGGCCAACCCGGCGAGTGCCCGCCGAGCGCCTGCCGAGCGCCTGCCGAGCGCCCTGCGCGTGCCCGGCCCGACCGCGGTGCGACGCGACATCACCCTCACGCGCCACACGAGCGGCGGGTGGGAGAGTGCCCTGACACCGGGTAGTCGTTCGGTATGGACACATATGAACCGGATACTTCCCTCGATGCCCGGACAATTCTGCCGTCAGAGGGCGTCTCGGCCCGATGGCTGGCCGCGCTGGACCGCATCGAGCGGTCGAAGGCGGCGGACCCCGTGATCCAGAAGCTGCAGGGGGCGATCCGCTCGCTGCCGCTGGACGCGGCCCGCGATCTGCTGCACGGCAGGCCGCTGGGCCATCCGCTGCACCCGGTCCTGGTGCAGGTCCCGATCGGCTGCTGGCTGTCGGCCGCCGTCATGGACGTCATGCCGGCGGGGCAGCGCGCCGCGACGACCCTGACGGCCGTCGGACTGGCCGGGATCGCCCCGGCGGCGATCACCGGGTGGGTCGACTGGGCGGACCTGCCTCCCGAGCAGGCCCGCGTCGGACTGGCCCACGCGGTCGCGAACGTGACGGCGGTGGCGTTCTTCGCCGCCTCCCTGACGGCACGATTCCGCCACCGCCCGGCGAAGGCGAGGCTGTGGTCGCTGGGCGGGCTGGTGGCGGTCGGCGTCACCGGCGCGCTGGGCGGGCACGTGGCCTACCGGCAGGCCGTGGGAGCCTGGCCGGCCGCCTAGCCGGTCCCCCGCTCAGCCACGAGGCGCCGCGGCGGGGGCATCTCCCAGTGCGGCGGGGGCGTCTCCCGGTCCGGACGTCTCCGCGAGGATTTCCTCGCGCAGCGTCGCGCAGCAACCGCTGAGCAGACGCGAGACGTGCATCTGCGAGACGCCGAGCCGCTCAGCGATACGGGTCTGCGTCATGTCGCGGAAGAAGCGCAGGTAGAGGATCGTCCGCTCGCGCTCGGGCAGCCTGGCCAGGGCGGGCTTCAGTGCCTCGCGGTCCACGACCAGGTCGAACCCCGAGTCGAACTCGCCCAGCGCGTCCGCGAGGGAGTAGCCGTCGTCACCACCGGTGAGCCCGGCGTCCAGCGACAGGGTCGCGAAGCTGTCCAGGGCTTCCAGACCCGCCCGTACGTCGTCCTCGCCGAGCTGGGCGTACTCGGCTATCTCGGCGACGCTGGGCTGCCGGTCGGCGTTGGTGGGCGCCAGGTCCTTCACTGCGCCGCGGACCCGGTTGCGCGCCTCCTGGACGCGTCGGGGTACGTGCACGGCCCACATGTGGTCACGGAAGTGGCGCTTGATCTCACCGACGATGGTCGGGACCGCGTAGCTCTCGAAGGCGTTGCCCCGACCGGGGTCGTACCGGTCCACGGACTTCACGAGGCCCAGAGCGGCGACCTGGGTCAGGTCCTCGACGGATTCGCCCCGGCCGCGGTACTTGCCGGCGATGCGTTCCGCCATCGGCATCCAGGCCTCGACGATCTCTTCGCGCAGGGCCTGCCGCTCGGGCCCGTCGGGAAGTCCGGACAGGTGCGAGAAGGCGGCGTCGGTATCGGGGGCGTCGTCGTGCCGGTGGCGCTGCGTTGCAGTAGTGCAGGTCATGTGCTGACAGCTCCCTCAAGGGTTGCTGACTCGACAGAAACACCATGGGGGCGCGCACATAGTCGGTGACACGTGCCGGAGCGAACGCTCTCACGGACGTGCCTTTTATCCGAAGCACTGTCCTCTGCGTCCCCTGCCCTCGGAGCGATAAACCCGTATCGGGACAATGTGACTCCATGAAACCGGCCGACAGGGCAGCGTGACGCCGGCGCCGCTGTTCGGTGCCGCTTCGTGTCGGACCGCATCTCGACGGTGACGGGCCGCACGCGGCGTTCCCGGGGACGGTGTCCGAGGAATTCCTCTCGCGGATTCTGGATCTTCGCGGGAACTGGACGGCTCCCCCGTCCGACTGCCTCACCACACGGCCGCATGCAGGCCGATGGAAGGACGCCGCAGCCCGGTCGTCGGCCGGGCGCCCGCCGCTCCGGATCGAGGAGCGACGCCGTGCGGCCGACACAGAACGAGGTGGGAACGTGTCCGTCAACTCCGACGCCCCCGAGCAGCCGGCTCCGGGCGAACGGCTCACCGAGCCTCCCGAAGGCACGAAAGCCGCGGCCGTGCAGCCCAGACCGGAGCGACAGCCCTCGGGCTTCGGGCCGTTGATGGCGCGACTGCACTTCTACGCCGGAGTTCTGGTGGCGCCGTTCCTGCTCGTCGCCGCGGTGACCGGGCTGCTCTACACCTTCACTCCTCAACTGGACGCGTTCGTCTACGACAAGGAGCTCACGGTCGCGCACTCGTCCGGCACCGCGCGGCCGCTGGCCGAACAGGTGGACGCCGCGCGGGACAGTCACCCGAAGGGCACGCTCGTCGCCGTCCGGCCGGGAAGCGGGGAGGAGACGACGCAGGTGGACTTCGCCCTGCCCGAACTGGGCGAGCGCGCGCACACCGTCTACGTCGATCCGTACACGGGGAAGGTCACCGGACAGCTCACCACCTGGTACGGATCCACGCCTCTGAAGACATGGCTGGACGACCTGCACCGCAACCTGCACCTGGGCACGACGGGCCGGTACTACTCGGAGATCGCGGCGAGCTGGCTGTGGGTCCTCGTCCTCGGCGGCCTGGTCCTCTGGTGGCGCAGGCAGCGCCGCAACCGGACCGCGCGTCGCCTGCTGCTGCCGGACCTCGCCGCCAAGAAGGGCGTGCGCCGCACCCGCAGTTGGCACGCGGTGACGGGTGTGTGGCTCTCGATCGGTCTGCTGGTCCTCGCCGCGACCGGTCTGACCTGGTCCCGTTTCGCGGGCGCCCACTTCGGTGAGGCACTGGACGCGCTGCGCTCCGGAACGCCCGGCGTGTCGACCGCCCTGCCCGGCGCGTCCGCCGACGAGCAGGGCGGCCACCACCACGGCGGCGGAACGGACGCCCACAGCAAGCACGGTGCGGACCCGACGGCCATCGACGCGGTCCTGGAGGCGGCACGGCACGACGGTCTGTCGGGCCCCGTCGCCATCGGCGTGCCGCAGGACGCCACCACCGCGTGGACCGTGTCGCAGAACCGCAACCTCTGGCCGGTGGGACGCGACAGCGTCGCCGTCGACGCCTCGAGCGCCAAGGTGATCGACCGGGTGGACTTCGCCGACTGGCCCGTCCTGGCCAAGCTGACCCGCTGGGGCATCAACGCCCACATGGGCACGCTGTTCGGCCTCGTCAACCAGATCCTGCTGGCGGTGCTGGCCATCGGCCTGACCTGCATGGTCCTCTGGGGCTACCGCATGTGGTGGCAGCGCCGCCCCACACGCTCCGACCGCGGTGCCCTCGTCGGGGTCCCGCCGGCGCGCGGTGCCTGGCGCGGAATCCCGTACGGGGCCTTGGTGCCCGGTGTGTTGGCCGTCGTCGCGCTCGGCTGGGCGCTTCCGCTCTTCGGCATACCGCTGGCCGTGTTCCTGGCCGTCGACGTCCTCGTGGGTGTCGTGCGAAGCCGTCGGCCGGCAACGCCGGTGACCGAGTCCGGCACCGCGGACTGACCCTCATCACAGCTTGGACTCACGGCACTTGGCGGGGCCGCACATCGAACGGTCCCGCCAGGCGGCCGAGTTCCCCGAGAGGGCTTCTGGTGCGCCGTCTCAGGAGGCCGCCACGACGCCCGCGGGGTCCCAGGCTCCCTCGAACTCGGCCGACGGATACGGCGTCCGCTTGCTCTCGGTGAGCAGGCGCCGGGCGAACTCGCCCATGGTCAGGGCGGCTCGGGCGTTCCGGTCGATGATCCCGGCGATCTCGCGGGGTACGCCTTCGGGGCGGTGCCCCGCGATCCATGCGCGCAGGAACGCCTCGTACCCCGTGTCGTCGTCCGGACCCGCGGGCAGGTGATGGCGCAGCAGGTGCCGGGCGTTGTGGGAGCGGTCGTACAGGCGGTGGGCGGAAAGGAACTCCGCCTCGGTCGCCGTGAGTTCGAAGCCGGAACTCAGCGCGAGGCCGAAGTCCGCGAAGTACAGCCGTCGGCCGTCGGTCAGGACATTGGCGAAGTGGGCGTCGAAATGGACGAATCCGTGTGAGCTCATGAAGGCGGTGCCGCGTTCGAGGGCCTCCTCCGCCCACCGGAACGGCGAGCCGTCGCCGCCCTCCGGCGCGGTGGTCCGGTGGTCGTGCAGCCAGTCGGCGAGTGTCCAAGGGATGTGTTCGACGAAGAGGACCAGGCAGGCCGAGGACCGTCCGATGGCCTCCAGGCGTTCGCGCACGGCCGGCGAGCCCTCCCAGTGCTCGACCGCCCCGTCGATGCCACCGAACGCGTCGGCGAACCCTTCGGGAGGCGAGTCGGGCAGCACCCGCCAGTGATACAGCAGCGGGAAACCTTCGTACTCGTTGCCGAGGACCCAGTGGGTGGTCATGACGTGCGCGGCCAGTTCGCGCCACGCGCCGAACCCCGCCGAGCCCACTCCGTACTGGTAGAACATCGGCAGCCCGAAGAGGTTCGCCGTCGATCGCGCGTGCTCCGGCCGTATCTCCGTGTCCGTCAGGGGGACTTTCTTGACGAACACGCGCGTGCCGTCGACGTCCAGCTCCGCGGACCTGCCGCCGATGCCGGCCCCGAGCGGGGAGGCGCCGGCGACGGCCTCGCCGAGCCGGCGGTCGCTCAGCAGGGAGAGGCGCGTGGCCACCTTCCCATGCGTGGCCAGCCGTTGGGCGTGGCCCGGTTCCGGGGTGTGCATCGGCGGCTCCTCGGTGCCCGGGCCCGGGCTTCGGCGATCTTGTGGCCGCCGTCGACCTTATCCGGCGGGCCTCCGACGGTCTGACCCGCTGCCCGGAGGCGGTGCCGGTCGTCACCCCTTCGGGGCGGAGACGGAGACTCGCCCCCGGATGGGGAACCGCGCGGCCGAGGGACGTGTAGAGATCCGCACATGACCACAGCCCACTGGCTCTTCGGCGACCAGCTCGGACCCCACTTCCTCGCTCCCGGTCCGGAAGGGCCGGACCGGGACGCGCCGGTGGTCATCATCGAGGCCCGCTCCGTGTTCCGCCGCCGGCGTTTCCACCGGGCGAAGGCCCATCTCGTCCTGTCGGCGATGCGGCACCGTGCGGCCGAGCTCGGCGGGCGCGTGCGTTACGTGCGCAGCGAGACCTACCGGGAGGGGCTGCGCGAAGCGGTCGGCGACGACCCGGTGACGGCGCACCACCCCACCTCGCACGCGGCGCTGCGGCTTGTCCGGTCGCTCGACACGGTCACCGTGCTGCCCGCCCGCGGGTTCCTCGTGCCGCCTGCGGACTTTCGGGCCTGGGCCGACGGCCGCGGGACCCGTGCGCTGCGGCAGGAGGACTTCTACCGCTGGGTGCGCCGCGAGCACGATCTGCTGATGGACGCCGACGCCCCGGCGGGCGGGCACTGGAACCTCGATCACGACAACCGTGAACCCCCGCCCCGGGGAGAACGCACCCTGGGCGCGCCGGCACCGTACCGGCCCCGCGAGGACGAGATCGACGAGGAGGTACGGCACGACCTGGACCGGTGGGAGCGCGAAGGGGCGGTGCGCTTCGTCGGGCGGGACGGCCCCCGCCGGTTCCCCGCCTCGCGGCGTGAGGCACTGGCCGCGCTGCGCCGGTTCGTCGAGCACCGGCTGGCCGGGTTCGGACCGCACGAGGACGCGATGCTGGAGGCCGATCCGGTGATGAGCCACAGTCTGCTGTCCTCGTCGCTGAACCTCGGTCTGCTGCACCCGCTCGAATGCGCCGAGCGGGCCGAACAGGCCTGGAGGGACGGACAGGCGCCGCTCAACAGTGTGGAGGGGTTCGTCCGGCAGATCGCCGGATGGCGCGAGTACGTATGGCAGCTCTACTGGCACTTCGGCGACGACTACCGGGACAGCAATGTCCTGCGGCACGACGCGCCGCTCCCGGACTGGTTCCTGGAACTGGACGCGGACGCCGTGACCGCGCACTGTCTGGCCACGGCTCTGGCGCAGGTGCGCGACACCGGCTGGACGCATCACATCCCCCGGCTGATGCTGCTGGGCAGCTACGCGCTGCAGCGCGGGTGGGACCCGCGGGCGGTGACGGACTGGTTCCACCGCTGCTTCGTCGACGGCTACGACTGGGTCATGCTGCCCAACGTCGTCGGGATGTCCCAGTACGCCGACGGCGGACGGATGACGACGAAGCCGTACACCTCGGGCGGCGCCTACGTGAACCGCATGAGCGACCTGTGCGGGGGCTGTGCCTACCGGCCTACGGAACGCGCGGGTGACCGGGCCTGTCCCTACACCACCGGGTACTGGGCCTTCCTGCACCGCCACCGCGGGCGGCTCGCCGGCAACCACCGGACGGCCCAGGCGGTCAGGGGACTGGACCGGCTCAGGGACCTGGACGAACTGCTGTGCCGGGACCGAGAGCTCGGGGACGCGCCACCGTGACGCGAGCGGGTCCGGCCGGACCCGGCGTCGTAACACCAACGCACTCCCGCGGTTGACGGCCGTGGCGTGCGCGGTGACCGTTGGAAGGTGGAGCCCCGTCGTGGCGGGGCTGAACCGCCTACTTCCGCGGGGCGAGTTCCCTGGACGGGATGGCGACGCGGCGGGACGCGGGCCCGTGGACCCGCCGCGCGGTCTCCCCGCTGCCGCACGACGCGAACTCGCGCCCCGACGCAAGGGAGCACCGCACATGACCGAGGCCCGGCACGACCGCCCCGCATCGGACCCGCACTCCGCCTCCCGCCCGGACCCTTCGGCGGCGCGCCACGCGGACAGCCGCCCGGCGGACCGGCCCGGCAGGATCTCCGACCTGCGCCGGGTCGGCATCTCCCCCGACCACTGGTATCCGGTGGCGACCTCTCGCAAGGTACGGCGCAACCGGACGTTCGCGGCCGTCTTCGCCGGTGAGCGGATCGTGCTGTACCGGGGGCGCAGCGGCGTCGTGCACGCGCTGGAGGACCGGTGCGCGCACCGGCAGGTGCCGCTGAGCATGGGTGTGGTCGAGGGTGACATCCTGCGCTGCTGCTATCACGCGTGGGCCTACCGGGGCGACGGCCGCATCTCGCAGATTCCCTATCTGCCCAAGGGCTGCGAACGGCCGCCGCGCGGGGTGCGCTCGTATCCGGTGCGCGAGGCCTACGGGCTGGTGTTCGTGTTCCCCGGTGACCCGGCGCTCGCCGAGGAGGCGCCGTTCCCGTTCCTTCCCGAGTACCACTCCGCCACGCACCGCACCATGACGTTCTCCCGCACCGTGCGCTGCCACTACTCGTTCATGCACGAGAACCTGCTCGACATGAACCATCAGTTCCTGCACCGGAGCGTGCTCGGCCGGATCCAGCCGGAGCTGCTGGGGTACGACGCGGGGCCACGGCACGTCGAGGCGCGCTATCTCTTCGTCCCGGCCGGAGGGCGCAAGGACCGGGGCGCGGGCCTGCTGTCCGCGGAGGGGATCGGCGGGAAGGACCGGCCCGATGTCATCACGATCCGCACCGAGTATCCGTACCAGACCCTGCGGGACGTCCCCGAGGGCAGCGACCTGCCGGTGTTCTCGCTCTGGGCCGCCTACGTACCGGAGGACGCGGAGCAGCGGGTCAATCACGCCTACGGTCTGCTCACGATCGCGAAGCCGCCGGTGCCCGGGGCGCTGCATCTCGCCTGGCCGCTGATCCGCCGTTTCACCGAGCGGGTCTTCACGCAGGACCGGACGGCGGTCGAGGCCGAGCAGCGGGCCTGGGACGAGCAGGGCGAGGACCACAACCACGAGGTGTTCCCGCTCATCCTCGACCTCCGCGAGGTCCTGCGCGACAACGGTGTGCCGCTGCGTCCGGAGCGGGCGTCCGGCTGCGCGCCGTGCGGGATGGCCGCCCCGGCGCACCACGCCGCCGCCGGTGTGGGGGCCGCCAGGGCGCCGGGACGTGCCGGGGGGCCGCAGTCCGCCGGCCCCGCCGTGGAGGGTGCCGGTCCGGCCGCCGAGGGCGCGGGCCGGTCCGAGTAGTCGCGCCGGGCCGCCGGACGCCCCGCGGGACGCCCCCGCCGCAGGGCGCCGCGTCCCGGTCGGCGTCAGTCCGCGGTGGAGACCCGCGCCGTCTGTTCGGTGGCCGGGGAAGCCTGGGTGATCACCTCGGAACGCCGTCGGCCCCGGTCCATGACGCCGCCGGTGAAGGCGAGGCCCAGACCGGCCACGGCGAGGGCCGCGCCGACGAGGTTGGGCGCGGCCCAGCCCCAGCCCGCCGAGATGACCAGGCCGCCGAGCCAGGCACCGCCCGCGTTGGCCAGGTTGAACGCCGAGTGGTTGGAGGCCGCCGCCATCGTCGGGGCGTCCTTGCCCTTGGCCATGAGCAGCATCTGGATCGGCGTGGTGATGAGCGAGCCCATCGCGCCGATGAAGGTGATCGTCAGCAGTGCGGGCACGGTGCTGTGGACCGCGAAGTAGAACACGACCAGGGCCGCGGCGAGCAGGACGAGCCCCCAGTACATCGTCGGGCGCAGCGCGCGGTCGGTGAGCGGTCCGGCGATCAGGGTGCCCAGCGTCATGCCCACGCCGTAGAGGGCGAGCACCCAGGTCGTCGACGTGCCGGAGAGTCCGGTCAGGTGCGTGAGCATGGGGACGAGGTAGCTGTAGACGGCGAAGAATCCGCCGAAGCCGACCACGGCCGTGGCCAGACCGATGACGACCTGCTTGTTGCCCATGGCCCGCAGCTCGTGCCGGATGCCGGCCTGTCCCTCGCGCGGCTGGTCCGGGACGAAGGCGGCCAGCGCGGCCAGGGCTATCAGACCGATGACGGCGACCGCCCCGTAGGCGGAGCGCCAGCCCAGGTGCTGGCCGAGCGCCGTGGCGGCCGGGACCCCGACGATGTTGGCGATGGTGAGTCCGAGGAACATCTTCGAGACGGCACGGGCCGCCCTGTCCGGGGCCACCAGACGCGAGGCGACGACGGCGCCGACACCGAACAGTGCGCCGTGCGGCAGACCGGCCAGGAAGCGCGCGGCGAAGAGGCTGCCGAAGCCGGGAGCGAGCGCGGAGGCCGTGTTGCCGATCACGAAGAGCCCGGTCAGCAGGAGCAGCAGCCGCTTGTGCGGGACGCGCGCGCAGATGCCCGTCAGCAGCGGCGCGCCGACAACGACACCGAGCGCGTAGGCCGACACGACGTTGCCGGCGTGCGGTACCGACACACCGATTCCGTCGGCGATCTGGGGAAGCAGCCCCATCGTGGCGAACTCGGTCGTGCCGATACCGAACGCAACGACGGCCAGGGCCAGCAGAGCCAAGGGCATGGTGCAGGAGAACCTTTCGAAGACAACGTTGCCAGGGACCAGGGTGATACGAACTCGCCCGCGGTCTCCACGTCCCGTCGCGCCGGGCGTGGTGCCCCGGAGCGCCCCCGGGACGAGGGTGAGCCCATGGGAGTGCAGCAACGGGGCGGGGGCAATCCATTCCAAGATCGCCCCGTGTTCCACGGCGTCGGGCCGGGCCCGCTCCCCCAGGCTTCGCGGTGGTCGGCCCGGGCAAGTGAGCAAGGATAGCCGCTGTGGCCAGGCCGCCGTCCGGGCAGGGGTCGGCACGGGCCTTCGGCCCACGCGGCCGGTCACGCGGGGGTCACGCGGCCGGTCACGCGGCGAAGCCGAAGTCGGTGACGTATGCGTACGGGCCCCACGGGCCGCGATCGCCCGCTTCACCGGCACGGCCGTCGCCGTCCCGACATCGCGCGCGTGCCGCGCGAGGACGGAGGCGGCCGCCGAACCGATCAGGCCGGCGCGTCGGACGCCGCCTCCACCCGGCGACCGACGGGCACGACACGCACACCGGCGTCCTGTACCGGCTTCGCCGGCCCGGTGGCTCTCGGCGGGCGGCGGACGGCGGCCGATGGGGGTCGGCCGCCGCCTCGGCGGTACGGGTCAGTGGCCGGCGTCCCTCACCAGGGCGCTGGCGCGGCCGGCTGGACCACCGGCGGCCGGTCGTCGCAGGTGATGGTGTTGGGCAGTTCCCAGGACGCCATCCAAGGGCCGGTCGTGCCGCCTCCGTCGTTGCCGCCGAGGTCGTTCACCGTGAACTCGGATCCGGAGGCGGGGAAGTTGAAGGATCCGCAGTTGTTGATGCCGACCGCGCCGACGTTGCGGGCGTCCACGTTCTCGAAGGACGCCGAGCCGGCGGAGCGTGCGCTGAGCACGGAGGTGCCCGTGCCGTCCACGCGGATGTCCTTGAAGCGGACGCCCCGGATCGCGTACTTGTCCTTCACCGGGAAGTCGGAGACGAGCATGACCGCGTTGTAGGTGTTGTCGAGGAAGTGGTCGCCGGTGACCTCGATGTCGGCGTCGATGTCCCGCTCCAGGGCGTAGAACCAGATGGCGCCGAGACCGATCTTCCAGTTGAGCTCGAACGGCCCCGAGCGGACCGTGGTGTTGTCCGTGATCCGCAGGTGTCCGGTGAACGGCTCGGCTCCGAAGCGGGAGCCGACCTGGATGGCGCTGCCCTCCCTGACGGGGTCCGCTATGAGGTTGCCGGTGACCGTGTTGTCGGTGCCGCCGTACAGCGCGATGCCGTTGGCGAGGACCGGGCTCTGCACGGTGTTGTGGGCGAAGACGTTGCGCGCGTCGCCGGTCTTCTCCGACCACATGGCCAGACCGTCGTCGCCGGTGTTGCGGACGAAGGTGTCCGAGACGCTGGAGTCGGTCACGCCCGTATGGAAGTTGAGGCCGTCGGCGATCTGGTCGGCGATCACGGTGCGAGTGACACGCAGACCGGTCATCGGCCCGTCGAACCACATGCCGACCTTGGTGTGGTGGAGATAGAGGCCGTCGATCGTCGAGTCACTGAGCGCTCCGCCGACGGCGTTGACCTGGTCGGTGTCGACGCGTTCACGGACGTCGCCCTCGACGGCGAAGCCGGACAGGTGGACACCGTGACTGCCGCCGTCCGCCGCGTCCTTGCCGTAGAAGCCGACACCCGTGTGGACGGAACCGTCCGGCGCGGGGGTGTCGAGGGTGACCTGGTGCCCCTTCACGACCGTGTACCAGCTCCCCGCCCCGACGATCGTCACGTCGTCCACGGTGATGTGACGGTTCACCTGGTAGGTGCCCGGCGGCAGGTACACCTTGAGGTGCCGCTTCTTGGCGTAGGCGATGGCCCGGTCGAAGGCGTCGCCCGCGTCCCTCCGGCCCGTGGGGTCGGCGCCGAAGGCGAGCACGTTCGCGGCACCCTTCTCGACGTGGGGCGCACCGACGAGTTGGGTGTCGAGCAGGTCGATCACGGTCCAGGCCGCGGCGCTGTTGCCGGGCGCGGTGAGGCGGACGGTGTCACCGGCCGCGTACCGCTTGCCGAGAAGCAGCCGCTGCTCGTCGTAGAAGTGGCTGGGCCTGAACGGCTTGTCGATCGTGGGCGCCGGAGTGGTCGCGGCCGGGACACAGCCGCACTCGGTGATCCACCAGTCGGGGTGCAGCAGTTCGCCCCGGGGGTCGTTGCTGAAGGGGTACTGGTTGTAGAGCCAGGAGTACCGCGAGGTGAGGGTCATCGTGGTGCGGTGCCGGCCGTCCACGGAGACGTCGAGGGGCGCGGTGATGCCGCCGCCCTTGGGGGCGTCGGGGATGCTGTAGCGCACGGTGAGGGCGTTGGCGGCGCGCGGCAGGGTGAACTCGACGTACTGGCCCGGCTTCAGACGTACCGCCGTACGTCCCGACGCCTCGGAGGGCAGGGTGTAGGCGGTGCGGTCGGGGCCGATGACCGTGCCGTTCGTCGAGGCGTTCTCCGCCTCCTGCTCGGCGAAGTCCACCGCGGCGCCGCGCCCCGCGACGAGGGCGGGATCGAGTCCGGCCCGGGTCACCGCGGGAGCACCCCCGCCGCGCCCGGAGGCCGTCGGGCCTCCTTCGCCGGCGCCGCGCCCGGAGGCCGCCGGGGCCGGAGCACCGAGCACGAGCACGAGTCCCGCTGCCGCGGCGGCCACCGCCGCGACCGTCCGGACCGGTCTTCGAACGGGGCGGCCGACCCGCTCCGCAGCCGCGTGGGTGGTGTACCGCGCCATCGGATTCTCGTTTCTCTCGGAGCCGAGGAACACCGAGGGCAGCTCGGTGCGCGGCGGCACGGCGGGGAATCAGCCGTGCCGCTGCGTACCGGGACATTAGGGCGCGGCGGGACACCCGGACAAGACGTCGAACACGTCTTTCCGGGATTCAGTAGCGATCCTGCAAGTCAAAGTCGATTTCTTGCAGAACAACGCTCGTCATCCGTCACTGCCGGACCGAGCACTCCAGGATCCGGCCGTCGACCGTGCCGATCAGCAGGTGCCCGTGCGGGGTCACCGCGAGCGACAGCGCCGTGGTCGGGGTGCCGTCTATCTCGAGCCCGGTGTGCCATCGGACGGTGCCGTCGTCGGCGTCCAGTGCGGTCAGCGCACCCGAGTTGCAGGCGACGTAGACCGTGTCCTCGTCGACGTCGAGCGCGGTGGCCGGATGATCCATACGGTGCTGCCACCGCGCCGCGCCGTCGAGCGACCGCCGAACGACGTAGGCGCCGCCGGGCTGGAGGCCGACGCCGTCGTGGACGGCGCCCGCGTACACCAAGGAACGCCCGATCTCGGCCGCCGGACCGCCGAAGTGGTGCTCCCGCGGCTCCCAGGAGTGCGGGACGAGTGGCCGCGCCGTCCCGTCCGCACCTACGGCGACGATCCACTTGTCCTCGTGCGGCGCGTCCGGTCGTGTGCCCACCAGAACGTACGGGCTGCTCGCACGCCGGACCGGGAACGCGTGGTTGACCAGGTCGAACGCGCCGACCTCCGGGCCCTCCTCGCGGGCGTCGAGGTCGAAGACCGCCGGCCGTCCGGAACGCCCGTGCACACGGTCCGTCGGCCTCACGAGCACCCTGCTGCCACCGGCGACCAGGGTCCCGGACCGGTCCAGGTCCAGCGTTTCCAGTACCTCGCCGGTGTCGACGGCGACGCGGGCGATCCAGGGCGCGCCCCGCTCCCGCCGTCCGTCCCGGCGGCGCGGGCGGCGTTCGGCGTTGGTCCACACCGAGGTCCCGTCGGAGGAGAGCACCAGCTGGCGGCCGCCTTCCTCGTCCTCGACCACCCAGTCCCGTTCGCCCGACGGCAGCCACGACTCCGCCAGAACCCCGTCCAGCGCGGCCAGCACGCGACCGCCCTCCCCGCTCTCGACGGCCCACACCTGACGCCGGGGCGACCACCGCCGGCCCGCGGCCGACGCGAGGTCCGCGAGGAAGCGGCGCGTCCGCGCCCGGTGGTCCCGGCGCGTGGCCGGCCCCGCTGGAGCCGCGAGCTCTTCCGCTTCGATCGCCCTCGACCGCACCGCGCTCCAGTCGTGGCGGGAGACCGCGACCGTGTGCCCCTGCTCGTGCGCGTCCGGATTCTCCCAGTCGTCACAGGGCGCCAGGACCAGACGCAGCTCCCGCTCTGTGAGCCAGGCGACGCCCAGCACCTCCCGCTCGTGGCGCAGCACCGACACCACGGTGCCGGAGTCCAGGTGGAGCAGGAGGAGTTCGCCTTCGAACGAGTAGCCACCGTCGTAGCGACCCGTGCCGACCGCCAGCAGCGGCAGGGCCGGGTGAAAGGCGAGCGAACGCACGGGATACCTGGATCTCACCAGGTGTTCGCACCGCAGCGCGTCCCTGTCGTAGACGCCGATCCGGTGCCCGGTCCAGCACGACTGCGCCGTCCCGCACCCACTCCACTGAAGCGCCCCGACGTCCCTCGCCACGGCGACCCGCCGCGAACGGTCGTCGACGACGGCCAGACTCGGCAGCCCCGTCTCGGCGAAGGGCCCGTCGCCCAGCACACGGAGGACCAGCGGCGGAACAGTCATGCGGGAAGCCTCCGAGGGGCGGGACGTCGACGACCGCCGCCCCTCGCCCGGGACGCCGGCGGTCCATGATCCCGTCCGGCCGCCCCGGCCACCATCGGATATCCACCGGCCCCCCGGTGAGGCGGCCCGCCGGTCAGGGGCGCTTCAGGCCCCACGTCTGCAGAGTGAAGGGGCGGCCCTTCTCCTCGCCCGTGATCAGCGGCACGTCGAGAAGTTCGAAGCCCGACTTGGTGGCCACGGCCACGCTGGCGGCGTTCTCGGCCTCCAGTTCCAGGATCACCTGCTCCGCGCCCAGCTGTTCGAAGGCGTACGCGGCCATCACGCGTACCGCGCGTACCGCCAGCCCCTGGCCGCGGTGCGCCGGGCCGACCGCGTAGCCGATCTCCGTGCCCTCGGGGGCGCGCCGCAGCATCACCTCGCCGAGCGGCGCTCCGCCGTCGACCGTGATCGCGAGCAGGACGGCGGTGCCCTGCGCGCGCAGCTCCCGGTCACGGTCCAGGCGTGCGCGGGCGGCGGCCTCGTCGAAGGGGGAGACGATCGGAGTCCAGTACGCGATGTCGGGGTGGTCGAACAGCTCCGGCATCGCCGTCAGGTCCGCCTTCGTCCAGTCGCGAAGGACGAGCCCCTCCCCCGAGAGCTCGATCCGCTCGGGAAACGACGACGTGGTGCTGCTCATGGTGCGGGACCTCCCTGGCCTGTTCGAACGAGCCACGATAGCCCGAACGCGGAGCGCCTCCTCCTGACGGAAAGCCGACGGGTGTGCTCACGACACTGGGATCATGAGTCATGCGACCGGATGACTGGCACCTCACCGAAGACGTCGACGCCTTTCTGGCCCGCGCCGGACACTTCCTGCGCTCACGGCCCGGCCGGCACATCATGCAGCTCACCTGGGCCGAGAGGATCCGCAAGCGGGGGGCGAACGCGTTCGGCACCGCGGCGCCCTTGTTCGGCGTGCTGGAACAGAGGGGCGAGGTCCGGGCCACGTTCTATCGTCTCCCACCCAAGGGATTCGGCCTTTCCCCCCTCACGCCCGAGCAGGCGGACGCCCTCGCCGCCCGCCTGGCCTCCCTCGGGGACCCCGTTCCCCACGTCAGCGCGGACCACCGCACGGCCACCCTCTTCGCCGAGGCCTGGCAACGGCACACCGGCGCGAACCCGAAACTGCGCGAGACACGGCTCCGGCTGTACCGCCTCGAGACCCTCACCCCACCGGAGCCGATGCCGGCGGGCCGCAGCCGCGTCCTGGGCGAGCAGGATCTCGACCAAGCCCTGTTCTGGTGCGGCGAGTTCGCGCGGGCTGTCGGAGAGAACGTGTCCATCAGCGCCGACACGTGGGCCGACACCCGCTTCTCCGACAAGCGCTACACGCTCTGGGAGACCCCGGACGGCACTCCCGTCTCCGTCGCGGGCATGAACCCTCTGATCGGCGGCCAGATCCAGGTGGACATCGTCTACACGCCGGCCGACCGGCGCGGTCGCGGATACGCGGGCGCTGTGACATCCGAGGTGAGCCGCGCCGCGCTCGCCGCGGGCGCGAGGGACGTGGTGCTGTTCGCGGACCTGTCCAACCCCACGAGCAACGCCCTCTACCAGCGCCTCGGTTACCGCGCCCTCACCGACTGGGCGGTGTACGACCTTCCGCGCGACACGTCGGAGAGCCCGGCGGCATGACACCCGCGCTCAGGGCCGGAGACGGCGCCGCGGTGTGCCGTCCGGACTCCTGGTCGAATTGACCTAAATTGGCCAAACATGGGACGAAGTATCGGAATCAGCCGTCGGTCGGTGCTCAAGGCCCTCCCCGCAGCCGGTCTCGCGGCGGCGATGGACGAGACGTCGGCGGGGCGGCGCGCGGCGGCTGTGGCGGCGTCCTTCCCGCAGCCCGCCGTCCGCACCTCGCGGCCGGCACCCGGCCCGGCGTCGCCGCCGGCCCTGGCGCAGACACTCGACGTCCGGTTCACGGACGTCTCCGTCCCCGGCTACGGACGGGTGACCACACGGACCTACAACGGGACGATCCCGGGGCCGACCCTGCGTGTGCGGGGCGGGGACGTCCTGCGGCTGACGCACGTCAACGGGCTCCCGCCCAACGCACCCCACAGTGGCGATCACAACGTGCCGCACCACGCCAACAGCTTCAATCTGCACACCCACGGGATGCACGTCTGCCCGTCCGGACACTCCGACAACGTGCTGCGCGAGTTCGCACCGCGCACCGTCGAGGAGGACGCGGCGGGCGCCCCGGAGCCGCGCTACACGACAACTGTCCACGTTCCGGCCGGCCACCCGGCCGGAACGTACTGGTACCACCCGCACCTGCACGGATCCACCGCCGAGCAGGTGCTCGGCGGCATGGCGGGAGTGATCATCGTCGAAGGCGACATCGACGAGGTCCCACAGATCAAGGCGGCCGCCGACATCGTCGTCTGCGTCAACGAGCTCAAGTTCAAGGACGGCAAGGTCCCCGCTTTCACCTCGGGCGGGTGGACGACCGGCGTCCCTTCCACCTTCACCGTCAACGGCACGGTCAACCCCACCCTCCACCTGCGCCCCGGCGAGGTCCAGCGATGGCGGCTGGTCGCCGCGACCGCGTTCACCGCTCTGCGGCTTCAGGTCACCGGGGACCACGGGGGCCTGACGATGCACCAGATCGCCCAGGACGGCGTCGCCTTCGCCGGACCCGTCGCCCTGGACATGGTGGAGCTGTCCATGGGCAACCGGGCCGATGTCCTGATCCGGGGCGGCGCACCCGGCACGTACGAGCTGCGGGACCGTGCGGTGCCCGTGCCCCTGATGACGATCGAGGTCGCCGGAGAACCCGTGGAACCGCCGATGGCGCTGCCCCTCTCGCTGCCCCCGGGCAGACCCTTCCTCGACGAGCGGGACATCTCGGATCCCGGGGCCGACCGGGAGGTCGTGTTCCACACGGACGCGGGTGCGTTCACCGGGGCCTTTCCGAACGCCTTCCGCATCCTGGGCAGCAACCCGACCCCCGCGGCGCACCCCGGCGGCGACCTCACCCGCGACCCGGCCTACGGTCTGTTCGACCCCGGCCACACGAACCACACCCTGACGCTCGGCACCGTCGAACGCTGGACCGTCCGCACCGACGAGAGCCTGCCGGCCCACAGCCATCCCTTCCACCTGCACACCAACCAGTTCCTCGTCACCCACCGCAACGGTGAACGGCTCGACCCGCCCGTCTGGCACGACACGATCGGCCTGAACGGCGGCACACCCGGCGACCGGGTCACCTTCCTCGTCCGGTACGAGGACTTCACCGGGCACACCATCGCCCACTGCCACCAGCTCCACCACGAGGACCTCGGCATGATGCAGGCCGTCCACTACGTCGAACCCTGAGGGCCGGACGACCGCGGACTTCGCGTTCTTGGTCACAGGGTGTGGTGCAGCCAGCGCTGCAGGACCTCGTTGACGCCCGCGGGGAGGGAGCTGATCTGCTCGATGACCGCACGGTCCTCGGGCATCGGGGGAATGCCGGCGGCGGTGAGGGTCGCGTGCAGGGCCAGCCGCCGCTCGTCCCGCGGGTCGAGGGTGTAGGCGAGGCGGTGGGCGGGGTTGGGAGGCGCGAGGAGGAAGTCGCCGTCGTCGCGGCGCTGCGCCTGAGCGGGCACGGCGGTGTCACGGTGGTGCACGGCATAGGGGTCGACGAAGGCGCGGGAACCGAGGGTCTCACTGTTCCAGGGGGTCATCTCTGTCTCCTCACCGATGTGTTGCGAACCACCTGTCGAGATCACCGCGAGGCCCTCCGCGGTTGCGTTCGCGCCCGAACATCACGCTGACGGCGTCATCGGCGGCTGATCACCTCGTACGACGGGACGACGGCCGCCGATGCTACGAACCCAACGCGGCCGCCGGCCACCAACGCGCCCTCGCTCGCCGCCCGGCCGCGAAGTCGCCCTCCCGCGGCTCCGGTTGCGAAGTCGCCCTCCCGCGGCCCCGGTCGCGAGGTCGCACTCGCTCGACCCCGGTCGCGAAGTCGCGCTTCAGGGCCCCGGCCACGAAGTCGCCCTCGCTCGACCCTCGGTCGGGAAGCCACCCTCGCCCGAGCGATCACCGCCGGGACGTCACCCCCGCCCGCCGGACCAGCGCACGGCGGCGGCTCCGGCGAAGTCCCCGGCATGGGCGAATCCGCCGAGCATCACGAGGTCGCCGTCCTTCACCCGGCCCGAGGTGATCGCCTGGTCCAGGGTGACCGGGATCGCCGCGCCGAAGAGATTGCCGCACTCGTCGAACGTGTTCAGGTGCCGTTCGGCGGGCAGTTCCAGCGCCTCCGCCCAGTTGCGCAGGAAGGTGCGGTTCGGCTGGTTGGTCACGAGCACGTCGATGTCGCCGGTCGCCACGCCGAGCCGTCGGCACAGGTCCGTGATCACCTCCGGGACCAGCCGGTTGCCGCGGGCCAGCACCTTGGCGACACTCGCGTCGGTGAAGCCGATCCGGAACTGGGACTCCCCCGGCTCCCAGTACTTGCGGCCGTCGTCGACCGCCAGGGTCATGTCGCCGGCGTGCTCGCCGATGTGCCGGGTCTCCACGTCGAGGACCGGAGCACCGGCCGACGTCGTCACCCATCCCACTCCGCAGCCGTCACCCGGGATCGCGGCCTGCGCCAGCCGGCGTACCTCGGACTGGGTGCACCACTGGCCGGCGGCGCTCTGCGCGTTGCAGATCAGCGCGGTGCTCGCGTCGGTGGTGGTGAGGATCTGCCGAGCCAGCTTGAGCATGTACACGAAGGAGGCGCAGCCCGCGTTGGCGACGTCGACCAGCCACTCCGGGTTCAGGCCCAGTCGGCGTGCCACTTCGGTGCCCGCGCCGACGAACGGCAGGTCCGGGAGCTGGCTGTGCACCAGCAGGACGTCCACGCCTCGGATCTCGTCCCTGCCGTGCCGTTCGATCAGCGGCTGCACGGCACGTTCGATCATGTCCGTGTTGGTCTCGTCCGCGGCGACGTGGTGCCGTGTCCGCGGGACCTTGAACATGGGGTGGCCGCGCAGCTTGTCCTCGGCGCCCGGGTACTCGGTGAAGAACTCGGCGGGGACCGGATCGCCCGGAAGGTAGCCGGCGACGTCGGTGAGGCTGACCGTGGTCATCGGGCCACCGCCCTCGGGGGAGCCACGCTGACCGGTTGGCCGTTGCGGTGGCGGTGTTCCAGGATCGCCTTGAGGTTGTTCATCTCCACGGTGTGGCCCGCGTAGAACAGGTCCCAGTAGTCGCCCACCCAGGGCCGGTCGGGGCGGGGTGCGAGACCGGGGTGCGGGTTCGTGTCGTAGTAGGGATGGCGGCAGTTGGTCCAGGTGATCACCGATCCCGGCTTGTCGAGCACGAGTCGGGCCGGCACGACACGCATCAGGTAGATCATCCACAGCTTGTCGCCCTGGTCCCAGGAACAGTGGTAATCCACGGTCATGGCCTCGGGGTTGGCGACGGTCCTGCAGTAGATCCTGGTGTCGTCCTCGAGCCGGTCGCGCCCGACCCACAGTCCGGGCGTTCCGGAGGGCGCGAAGTCCCGCAGACTGCACGTCCATTCCTCCAGGTGGTGGCCCTGGCGGAGGTAGTCGTAGGTCAGTTCGGGCGGGCAGTCGACGTATTCATGGATGGTGCAGTACTGCCCGTAGACCTGGTGATGCGGGTAGACGGAGTGGGTCAACTCCACGCAGTGGGCAGTCAGTTCGTCCCGGCCGGGGTTCTCGATCCGCATCAGGCCCGGGATGTCAGCCGGCGCGGACGACGCGTCGCTCATCTGCATTCTCCTCGTTGTCGGCGGGTTCGGCACGATCGGCCTGTTCCGCACGGGCACCACGTTCGGCGTGTTCCGCGCGGTCGGCACGCTCCGGACGGTCGGCGCGGTCGGCACCGCCCGTGGCTTCGGCGAACGGCTGGAAGGGCAGGAACGGAGGGATCTCCTTGGGGTCGCAGTCCACTGCCACGAAAACGGGACCGGTGCCCGCGTTCCCGCGCAGCAGCGCCTCGCGCAGCTGCGCCGCGTTCTCGGCACCCGTGACGTCGAGGGACGGGAAGGCGGCGGCGACCCCCGCGGCGATGTCGGTCCGGCCGAACACGTCGTCGTCGCGGACACCGCCCTGAAGGAACTCCTCGCGCAGCGCGCACATGGCGTGGGCGTTGTTGTTGAAGACGACGAAGGTGACGGGCGCGGCGTGCTCCACGGCGGTGTGCACCTCCGCGCCATGCATGAAGAAGGCGCCGTCGCCGGCGAGCACGTAGGTGCGGCGCCCGGTGGCGAGCGCGGCACCGATGCCCGCACCGAAGGTGTAGCCCATGCCGCCCATGCCGAGCGCCACCACGAAGCGGCCGTGGCGCGGAGCCGGAAGCAGGTGGACCGCGCTGGCACCGGTGTTCCCCGCGTCCACGAAGACGTGCGCGTCCTCGGGCAGTGCCGCCTCCACGGCGGCGAGGGCCCGGGGGTACGGAAGGATCCGACCGTGGGCGTCCGGGGAGTCCGGGGTGACGGCGGGTGTGACGGCGGGGGCCGGCAGGGGGCCGGGGTGGCGGGGGCAGGCGCGTGGACTCGACGCGAGCCGGCCGGTCACCGCGCGCAGCGCGCCCCGCAGGTCCCCGACCAGCGCCTTACCCGCCACGAACGGTTCTTCGGAGTCCAGGCACACGACGTCGGTGGCGGCGAGGGCCCGCTCCAGCCCGCCGCGCGCCAGGAGCGGCAGCCGAGTGCCGACCAGCAGGCACACGTCGGCCCGTCGCAGACAGTGTTCGACGTTGGCGTGGCCCATGACGCCGGCCACGCCCGCGAACCGTGGGTCTCGATTGTCGAAGACGTCCTTGGCGTCCGGGGTGACGGCCACCCACGCGCCGAGGTTCTGGGCCAGCTCGGACAGCTCCGCCCGTGCGTCAGCCGAGGCGACGCCCTCTCCGGCGATGACGAGGACGGTGTCCGCGGCGCGAAGGGTCTCCGTCACCTCGGAGAGAACGTCCGGCGACAGCGCGGCCGGTCCGGGTGCCGCACCCGCCTGCCCGGCCCGCGCCTGCGCGGCTCCTGTCGGCGCCGCATCCCGGTCCGGCACGCGAAGCCGAGCCTGTTGCACGTCCTTGGGGAGCAGCAGCACCGCGGGCCCACGCGGCTCGGTCAGCGCCGCCCTCATCGCCCGTGGCAACAGCTCCACGAGCGAGTCCGCGTCCTCGACCCGGGCGCAGAAGCGGGAGATCGGGGTGAAGACCTCGCCCGCGTCGAAGGAGTCCCCCTTGCCGCTGGTGTCCTGGAACGCGCCGTGGCCCTCCTGAGCCGTCGGAGGCTGGCCCACCAGGGCGAGCAGCGGCACCCGGGACGCGTACGCCTCCGCAAGCCCCGGCACCAGGTTCATCGCGCCACCGCCGGAGGTGGCGGCGACCACCCCGGGGCGCGCGGTGGTCCGGGCGTACCCGTCGGCCATGGTGACGGCCGAGAACTCGTGCTTGGCGACAACGCCTTGGACGGTGCCGCCGCGGTGCACGGCGTCGTACAGGTCCTCGATGTTCGCGCCGCCGACACCGAACAGGTGGGTGACCCCGGCCCGGGCGAGCTCGCCGGCCAAGTAGTCGACCATGCGTACCGTCCCGGTCTCGGGTGCGTCCGCCGCGGTGGTCATACGGGGCTCCCGTCCCTCTCGTGACGCCGGTCGACGAGACCGGACGACGTGATGACCTGAAAGCGGTGCCGGTATTCCTTCGGGGTGACACCCAGGCTTCGCCCGAAGGAGCGGAAGAAGGTCTCGGGGGCGGCGAATCCACAGCGGCCCGCGATCTGGCTGATCGGCAGATCGGTCTTCTCCAGCAGCTCACGGGCGCGGGCGATCCGGGTGCGCTGGACGTACTGCCCGGGAGTGGTGCCGACCTCGCGGCGGAAGACCCGGGCGAAGTTGCGCGGGCTCATATTGGCCCGCTCGGCCATCTCGGCCACGGGTAACGGGTTGTGGAGGTTCTCCAGGATCCACTCCTGTGCCGTCCGGATCGGCGGATGGTCCGCCAACTGGGCGTCCAGCAGAGCGCTGAACTGGGACTGCCCTCCGTGCCGCTTGAGGAACAGCACGAGAAACCGTGCCGTCTCCAGGGCGAGCGCCGCTCCGTGATCGGCCTCCACCAGGGCGAGCGCCATGTCGATCCCGGTCGACACGCCCGCCGAGGTGACGAAGGGGCCGTCCCAGATGAAGATCGGCTCGGCGTCCACCGTCACCGCCGGATAGCGGCAGGCCATCGTGTCGCTGTACGCCCAGTGCGTGGTGGCGCGTCTGCCGTCCAACAGGCCCGCCTCGGCCAGCAGAAAGGACCCACCGCACACGGACGCGACCCTGCGCGACCGGGCCGCCGCCGTGCCGATCCACGAGATCAGCACCTGGTCCCGCAGCGCCTCACCGACGCTCCAGCCTCCTGGTACGAGGAGTGTGTCGATGGCACCCTGCCCCGCCTCCAAGGGCATGGCCCCCACGCTCACGCCCGAACTCGTACGCACCAGTGGCGCGTCGGCGGAGACCAGCTCGATCCGGTACCGGGCCGCCCCCGGATCGAGGAGCCTGTTGGCGATGTCGAACACTTCCATCGGTCCGGTGATGTCCAGCGCCATGGCGCCCTCGTACACCACCACAACAACACGTCGCTCTGCCACGGTCACAGCCTGTATCGGATCTCCGACTGACTGCAATGACAGTTCACTGACGCATCCTGCCAACAAGGTTCTGCGCGACGGGAGTTACGGGCGGCTGGCCAGGCAGGTCGCGACGGGCGCCGCCGACGACGGGTGAGGTAACTCACAGGCATGGAGCCGTCACCCGGGGGCCCGGCCCCAGGCACCCGTCAGGGGACTACGGGACCCGGGCGATCAAGTGGGCGTCGAGAAAACCCCGTTCGGAGACCGGGTCGAACGTCAGCTCGGCGACCTTGACGAGCCCTGCGCCGGCCAGCAGCTCGGCGAACCGGTCGACCGGCCAGCTGTAGGCGGGAGCCACCTTGTGATCGAAGCGGATCGGCTCCGGACCCTCGGTCCCGAAGAACGACACCATGAGCAGTCCCCCCGGCGCCAGGACACGCACCTGCTCGTCGAGCAGCGCAGGCAACTCCGCGGGCGGGGTGTGGATCATCGAGTAGCGGGCCAGTACTCCGCCGAGCGCGCGGTCCTCGACGGGCAGGGCCTCCATGCGCGCCTCGTCGAACCGCAGCGCCGGATGAGCCCGCCGGGCGTGCTCGACCATGGCCGGGGAGAGGTCGAGCCCGAAGACGTCCAGCCCCAAGTCGTGCAGCATGGCGGTCAGATGGCCGGGCCCGCATCCGACATCGGCCGTCCTCAGGTTCCCCGTCTCGCGCACCAGCTCGGCGAAGGCGCCGACCATGGCCCGCGCGAACGGCTGTGTCTCCAGCCGGTCGGCGAACATCGACGCATAGAGCTCGACGACCCCGTCGTAGGCCGTCCTGGTCTCGTCCTGGTGATCCGCCACGCGCAAGAAGCTACCCTCCGCCGAGCGTGATGTCGTCGGCTCATCCAGACGTCTTGACCTTGTACAGGACGCAGAGCCGGCGGCGGAAGCCTCCGCGGCGCCACCGCCACCGGGCGGTGACGCACACTGGTAAGGGCACTCCCGACCGGGGTGTGCCGCCGAGGCGCTTCGCGATCACGGAGGGAAGCACCGCCGACGGGCAGGATCCGGAAGCCAGACCGGGAGAAGCCATGACGCCAGGTACGACGCCCGGGCGGGAGGCGGGTGTATTGCGCCGCAGTGCCGTACGTCTCCTCCTGAAGCGGCGCCACCGCCCCGCACCGGTTCGCCCCTCGCGCGCCGCCCAGCTGCGGGCGCTCGCCGCACTGCTGGACGAGGCCGTGGCGGCACAGACTCCGGCGGACCGGGTGGTCGCCGCCTGCGGCGAACCGGGCCCCCTGTCCGGGCAGACCGCCCAGGAGGCCGGACGCCAGTGCGTGGCCCTGCACCGGCTGCACGCGCGGGTACGGGATCTGGTGCTGACGGAGGCCGACCTCGTCCGTGCCCAGGAGTACGCGGGACGCCTACTGGCCTACGACCAGTGGATGATGCGCGAGGCCATGGACCTCGCCTTCCCCACCCACCGGCATCCACGCGGCGAGGCGGCCCGGCTCCACCTCAACGGTCTGGGAAGACCGGCCGACGACCTGCGCAGGCTCCGCGACGCGCTGCGCTCCGAGAGCGAGGGCGAGGGCGAACCGGAGAGCCGGGAGCTCCGGGCCGGTGGCCCATGACGCACCACGCCCATGACGGCCATGGCCCATGACGCACCATGGGCCAACGCGGGCCATGCCCATGACGGCCCCGCCGTCCCGCGCCGCGAGACGGTGGGCCCGCGAGACCATGGGCCGCGAGATGGTGGGCCCGCGAGACCACGGGCCGCGGCACGCGTGAGCCTGCGCGGCTCCGCCGTCCGGTTCAGCGCAGGGTGCGCTCCAGTCGCTCCGCCACCAGCTTCACGAAACGCCCCGGCTCCTTGGGCCGCCCACCTTCAGCGAGCACGGCGAGTCCGTACAACAGGTCGGCGGTCTCGGCGAGTTCGGTGCGGTCCCCTGTCTCCTTGTGTGCCTTGTTCAGGCCTTGGACGAGCGGGTGGGCCGGGTTGAGTTCGAGGATGCGCTTGCTGGGCGGGATCTCCTGGCCAAGGGCCCGGTACATGTTCTCCAGCGCCGGAGTCAGATCATCCGCGTCGGAGACGACGCAGGCCGGCGAACTGGTCAGCCGGGTCGACAGGCGGACGTCCTTCGTCTCCTCACCCAGGTGTTCCTTCATCCAGCCCAGGAGAGCCGCGTACGTCTCGGCCTGCTTCTCCCGCTCGCCGTCGGCCTGTTCGCCGCCCTGGTCGCCGAGATCGATCTCGCCCTTGGCGACGGACCGCAACCGCCTGCCCTCGAACTCGCCCACGGCGTCGACCCACACCTCGTCGACGGGGTCGGTGAGCAGCAGGACCTCGATACCCCGTTCCTGGAACGCCTCCATGTGCGGAGAGTTCTCGATGGTCTGCCGGGACTTGCCGGTCATGTAGTAGATGTCGTCCTGCCCGTCCTGCATCCGCTCCACGTACTCCTGGAGGGTGGTCGGGGCGTCCTGGGAGTGCGTACCGGCGAAGGACGCGACGGCCAGCAGGGCGTTCCGGTTGTCGGTGTCGCTGAGCAGGCCCTCCTTCAGCACGGCTCCGAACTCCCGCCAGAACACCGTGTACTTGGCGGCGTCGTTGGCCTTCATCTCCTTGACGGAGGACAGGATCTTCTTGGTCAGCCTGCGCTGGATCATCCGGATGTGCCGGTCCTGCTGAAGGATCTCCCGCGAGACGTTGAGCGAGAGGTCCTGCGCGTCGACGACGCCCTTGACGAAGCGGAGATAGGGCGGCAGAAGCGCTTCGCAGTCGTCCATGATCAGTACACGCTTGACGTAGAGCTGCAGGCCTCGGCGGAAGTCCCGGGTGAACAGGTCGTGCGGCGCGTGCTCCGGGAGGAACAGCAGCGCCTGGTACTCGAAGGTGCCCTCGGCCTGGAGGCGGATCGTCTCCAGGGGGTCGCGCCAGTCGTGGCTGACGTGCTTGTACAGCTCGTGATACTCGTCGTCGGAGACCTCGTCGCGCGAGCGCGCCCACAGGGCCTTCATCGAGTTCAGCGTCTCGGGCTCGGAGGTGTCCTCGCCGTCGGCCGCCGGCGGGACGAGCCGGATCGGCCAGGTGATGAAGTCGGAGTACCGCTTGACGATCTCCTTGACCTTCCAGGCCGAGGTGTAGTCGTGCAGCTGGTTGTCGGGGTCCGCCGGCTTGAGGTGAAGCGTGACGGCACTGCCCTGCGGGGCGTCGTCGACCGTTTCCAGGGTGTACGTGCCCTCGCCGCGCGACGACCACCGGGTGCCCTTGGACTCCCCGGCCTGCCGGGTCACCAAGGTCATCTCGTCGGCCACCATGAAGCCCGAGTAGAAGCCGACACCGAACTGCCCGATGAGCCCCTCGGCCCCGGCCGCGTCCTGGCCCTCCTTCAGTTCCTGGAGGAAGGCGGCGGTGCCCGAGTTGGCGATCGTGCCGATGAGCTTTCCGACCTCTTCGTACGACATCCCGATGCCGTTGTCCCGCACGGTGAGCGTACGGGCCTGCGGGTCGAGTTCGATCTCGATGTGCAGGTCGGACGTGTCGGCGTCGAGTCCGTCCTCCCGCAGCGCGGCCAGACGCAGCTTGTCGAGCGCGTCGGAGGCGTTGGAGACGAGCTCGCGCAGGAAGACATCCTTGTTCGAGTACACCGAGTGGATCATCAGCTGGAGCAGTCGGCGGGCTTCCACCTGGAACTCGAACGTCTCGGTCGCCATGCTTCGCAGTCCTCACAGTTTCCTGGATCACCGAATCGGAGAACCCACTTTGACATCTTCTGGGGCCTGAAGGCCCGGGATTCCATCTGCTCCCACTGCGGCGACACGGCGAGCAGCTCCTGGCGGGTTCCTGTTTCCCTGCGCTGTGCCGCCACGGGTGCCGGTCTCACCTACACTCCACAGGCTGATGCCACCAGTCCGGCAGCCTTGGCGACGTTGACCGCCGCGTTGACGTCCCGGTCAAGGACGGTCTTGCACGCCGGACACGTCAACTCCCGGACGTTCAGCGGTTTGGGGCCGTCCTTGACGCCACACGCAGAGCACACCTGGGAGGTCGATTCGAACCGGCCGATCTTCACCAGGGTGCGTCTTTGCGGGACAGGTCCCGCTGCAACTTCTTCAGGCGCTTCTCGGCCCGGCGCAGGAAGCGCGGGCTGTCGATCTTCCGGCCGTCGGAGAGCACGGCGAAGTGCCCGAGGCCGAGGTCGATGCCGATCTCCGGCGTCGTCCCCAGCAGTACCTCACAAGCGTCCGTCTCCACGACGAAGCTCGCGAAGTACGGGCCCGCCGCGTCCTTGACCACGGTCACCGTGGACGGCGTGGACGGTAATGCGCGCGACCAGCGCACGGTAACGTCGCCGACCTTGGGCAGCCGCAGCTTCCCGCCCGGTGTGATCCGCCATGAAGCATTCGCGGTGAACCGGAGCGACTGCCGGCTGTCCCGCTTCGACTTGAACGCGGCGCACCCGTCCTCGGGTGCTTTCCCTTGAGCCCGTCGAAGAAGTTCCGGTAAGCGCCGTCCAGGTCGCGCAAAGACTGTTGAAGGATCACCGAAGACACTTCGCCGAGCCAGACGCGTTCCGGTGTCCTCTTCGAGGCCGTCAGGTTCCTGGACAATTCCGCCGAGGTGACAAACCCCAGCCCCGCCGCACGGGCTACCTCACGCACACGCAGCGCGTCGTTGAAGACGACCCGCGCACACCCGAACGCCCCCGCCAACGCCCCACGCTGACCGGCGCTCGGATACAGGCGGAACGAGTACCGGAGCTGCACAGCGATCACCCGAATCCGCAAAGGTCGAACAGTCACCTGTAGAAACCGCAGGCCGAGAATTTGACCTCCGGGGGCTCATGCCGGAAAAGTTCCCGGAGGTAGCAAGCCTCGGCCTCGCCCTCACCTTGTCGCCGTGCTGGTCATCGGGCACCCTGGGCCAATCCAATGCCCTCTGAGAAGCCGCTGCACCAGCGGACATGGTGGCGCGAATACTCGGACAGCGCGCTCGTATGGGTGACCTTCCGTTCGCACGGATGCAGTCGAGGGGTCTCCTCGCAGTTCGGCGAGCGTGAATAGCCGTGATTCATGGATGGTTCCCCGGCCGGCCTTTGAAAATCCGCACATTCGTTCGCCAAGGGTGACGGCGCCTACCTGCCTCGTCCCGCCCTGTAGCCTTCAGCATGTTCGGGGCCAGATCTTACCGGCCACTGAATACCCGAGGGAGAAACCGCCTCAGTGCTTTTCTTGTGACACCCGGCAATAAACTCCCGCACGTGATCTCTGCATAACCTCAAGGGGGACATAAAATTGCAGCTTCGAAAGAATCCAGCAAAGCGCTTGCGGATTTATGCCGTCGGAGCCTTCGCTGTGCTTGGCATGCTGACTGGCACCTTGGGGGAGACGGCGTCTCCAGCTTCAGCTGCCACCGGCAGCATTCTGCCGCCGTTCGACGTCGGGCAGCGGTGGAATATCTGCCAAGGCTACGGAGGTAACGTCTCCCATACTGGGACGTCCCAGTATGGCCTCGACCTCACCGGGTCGGGGTGTGGAAATTCCGCTTCGGGCAGAAACGTCCGTGCTCCGATCAGTGGCAGCGTCCACTATTACCAGGCTTCGACCGGGACCTTGTGCATCAACGCAACTAACGGCAAGAGCGTGGCTCTCACTCACATCAACAGCTCCATCACCAGTGGAAACGTGAATGCTGGTCAACGGGTTGGCACGGTTGCCGCACCGGGACAGCGCGGCAACCGCGGGGTAGCGCACATCCACCTCCAGATGTGGTCGTCTTACGGTTGCTGGGATACCGGGAACGGAGGTGTCCCATTCGACGGCGGGCACGGGGCGCGAATCTGCGGAGCACCCGATTTGACTACAAATGGACCGAGCGCCGGTAATGGCGCATGGAGCGGAACCTCTTTTACGGGCCAGAGCTGTGGGCCGACCAAGGTCGGCCTGATGGCACTACTGAAGGAAAACGGCGACCTGAAGGTCCAGAAGACCACCGGCACTTGGGTGACGATCATGCACGGTGTCACCAATTTTCAGGTCAACCAGGAAAAGATCTTTGCGCAGCAGGGCGGTTCCCTCTGGCAGAGGAATGGAGTTGCTGGTGCCTGGAAGCGAATCCGCGGGAGCGGCGTCAAGTCGTTCAGTGTTGAGGGCGACCAAGTCGCTGTCATCCTGACCGACAGCACACTGCACTACAAGAGCG
The DNA here is from genome assembly GCF_042891215.1 of Streptomyces sp. NPDC001914. Lineage (NCBI taxonomy): Bacteria > Bacillati > Actinomycetota > Actinomycetes > Kitasatosporales > Streptomycetaceae > Streptomyces > Streptomyces sp. NPDC001914. The sequence continues at coordinate 3,658 of NZ_JBIASW010000014.1, read as the reverse complement.
GCAACAGCTGGCCGCTGATGCTGCGGAATGCCACCGCTGTCGACCTGGACGGCGACAAGTTCGTTGCCAGGCAGGCCGACAGTACGCTGCGCATCAAGACAGGAACCAACGGCAGTTGGCGATTGCTGCGGAGCGACGTCCGGACATTCGACATCGAGGACGGTGTCGTCGCTGTCGTTCAAAACGATGGGACGCTGCGGTATAAGAACGGTAATACCTGGCCGGTGCTGTTCAGAAATACCAAGTCCGTCGTCTATGACGATGGCCGATTCGGCGCTATCCAGGCTGACGGAACCCTCCGCATCAAGATCGGCCCTGGTGGAAGCGCGACGAAGTGGGCAGATGGAGCCCTCAGTTTCGACTTCAGGGTAAGCCGTGTCGGCATCATCAAGGGTGCGGAAAAGAGGCTCTGCCTAAAAAAGAGTCCTACGGGCGCCTGCAGCCTGATCACCACCGGCGTGAAGACAGTACAGGTGCTATAGGCCCTGCTGACCGTTCCTGACGATCGCCCTCGCCCGGATCCGTCACAGGCCGTATTCTCGCGGCGACGCCGGTTATGAGCACCCGCTCCAAGCGAGTGCCCTAGGGGCTGTCTTCATTGAGGCCAAGGCGTCCAGCGTGGATGGCTCGCGGGAAAGCGGATGACAGTGTCCGGCCTCTGGTCGACCATTGTTCCGTGACCCCTGACCTGCAGAGCTTCGCCCTCAGTGTTGTTGTCCCCGACCAGGTGACCCGTGGAAGCGCAGTGGAAGTACGCCCCCAACTTGGAGGGCGAGACGTAGTTGCTGAGGTATTCGAGGAAGGGCCGGGCGAAGACCCTCGCTATCTCCTGTTCCCTGATGGGCCACTTCATGCTCACGCGTCCCCGCGCGAGGTTCGCTTGGCAGAGGCAACGTGCACTGAAGGGTGCTGCGGTGCTCTGTATGTCACGATCCGTCGCGATGGCGAACAGGTAGTTTGGGGTGCATGGCGCAACCCCGATGAAGATGAGATCGACCTGCCAGAGTTCAGGTTCGATGCTCAGCAATACCAAGCAGAGGTGGAGCGCGCAACGCTGGACCGTTCTTGGGAATGGCCGGCCAGGACTGTTGCCCGCCTCCTGGAAGACGAGCTTCGCCAGCGCACCGCCTGGTTGGAGCGCTGGGGGTGTGAACTTGGCAGGGTCTCTGCCTGGCTCTGGGAGCCGGATCAAATCAATCTCCTCCTGTTCCACCCTGGCCGAGCCGCCATCAAGGATGGCCGTCCTTGGCTCCAGTTCCGGATGACCTTGGACATCTCCAGTGAGGACCCGGCCGACCAGGCCGATCGGCTGTTGGAGGAACTCACGGCGTCTGACCCACGCATGGCCGCCGATGTCTGCGGCGGCTCGCCGGAGTTCGCCCGCCGGCTCGGCTATCCCTGGCCGCAACGCCACAGGACGTGACCCTGGGGTCTGATCTTGGCTGCTGGATCATGGTCTGGTGATACGTCGCCAACTCCGCCCACAGCGGCACCACCGGCGAGGAGCAACACCGCACCCGCTATCACGCACCAGTTCGTAAAACGTGACGCGGCACGGCCGGGGCAGCGCCATCTGCCGCCGCCCCGGCACCGCCGGTGAGGCTACGACTGAGTGGGCATCACCTGGTAGCAGGCCGGGCCGTCGAGATCCCCGGCGATCCACGCCCAGTACATGCGGCCACCAGTCACCGGGCCGACGACACCGTCGGCGTCCAGGCTGTAGGCCTGCTGGTATCTCCTGACCTCGGCAAGCGTGTTGTCACCGAATACGCCGTCCACGCTGATGAGGTGGTTGTTCCTGCCCTGCGCCGAGTTCCAGTGGTTCAGCGCGTACTGCACGCACTGCACGTTGAAACCGGAGTTCCCGTAGCGGATGGTGGGCGCGCCGACCCTGGCACTCGCGGACGACGTCCCCACGCCGATGAGTACGGCAGCGCTCAACGCCACTGCTGCACCCCGCAGTACCGACTTCGTACGGTGCTTCATTGTGCGATCCCCCTCGTTCCACGATGACCGAGACATCCAAGATCATCTTTGGTCGCGATCACTATAGAGCCCCGGTGTGACATTCACGCGACGCGATCCGGCAGGGACTCCGTGGCGGCACGTCGAAAGGTCACCGCGTCCGCCCGACTACGACGGACGTGGATCGGCGGGTCAGCACGGTGCCTTCCTCGTCTCACCGGCAGAGCTGCCGTCATCGACCATCGAAGGCTCGCGGCTGAGGCGTTGGCTACCCGATGAGTTGTTCCGCCACCTGGCGGTACTGCTTCGAACGGTCTCTCGCCAGTTTCCACAGAGCAGCCAGACCGTCCGTCCGCAGCCGGTCCTGCGCCTCCTGCTGGCAAGCGAACTCGAAGCGGGCCAGGCCGTCGAAGGAGCCGATACGGACGGCGGACGGCCAGGTTGCCGCAGCGCGCGAGGCGTAGTCCAGCGCCTGGGTCGGCCCGAATGTCGGCTGCTTCGCCTTGGTCAGTCCCACCGTGGCGAACGCCAGACGCGACCAGTCGTCGACGAAGGTACGGCCCGCGAGCGCTGCCGGATACCTGACGCCCAGGGACCAGCTCTCGGCAAACGCATCGGCGAGCAGGTCGTCGTCGAGTTCTTGGCCGTCGAGGAATGCCGTGATGCTCTCCACTCCCGCCTTGATCGGGATGTAGTGATCGAGCAGACCGGATCGCTCGGTAAGCACCTGCACGGCTCCGCCCTGACGAATGGCGGCCGCGCAGCACAGCGCTTCTCCCACAACGTCAAACGTCTCGCCCACGATCCCCGGTCCCTTGCACAACCTCAATGGAGGGTCCCCAGGCACGATATCCGCAGGAGCACCACAAGAAGCGAGGTATCACGGGAGTGCGCAACACGGTGCCTCCAGTGTCCCCCTGGTACGTCTCGACGCGCTGGCTACGGCGGCCAGATCCCCACCAGTCGATCATGGCGTTGAGCTCGGCAAGCCGTGTCGACTTCGGGAACGGGGACGAGATGGTTGCGGCGGAACCAGCCGATCTGGCTCTCGACGCCACCCTTCTCCTGGGCGCCGCGGATACCCGGCTGGCGGTAGAAGGCATCCAGCCCGTAGGTACGAGCGGAAAGCGGTCCCGCGTTCGGCCTCCACCAGTGGGTGCGAGAGACCCTGTACCTGGACGACGGCGGCCCCAAGATTGTCGTAGCGACTTTCCAGGTCGACACCCCGCCCAGCACTTGAGAGCGTGAACGTGGCCCTCGAAGGGTGAACCCTGCGAAGAATGAACACCCGCGTCGAAGAGAGACGGGGACCTCACCCGCCCGATGACCACTGACCGTCCGCCACGACCGACGCGTCTGCCAGACTCCGACGGCACCGTGCAAGAGCCTCTCTGCCGCGGTCGTCGTCACCGAACTCCAGAAGCGCACCGGCGGCGCACAACGCCTTCCAGAACTGCACGGGCCTGCCGCGCGGAGCACGGGGCTGTTTCCCGGCAAGGCAGAGGAAGGCTGCGACCAGTTCGCCCTTGAAGAGACTGCGGGTCAGTCCGAGCGCAACGCCGCTAGCGATACCTCCCGATGCACCGAAGGCATCTCTCAGAGGTCGTTTTCTCCCGTTGTTTCATCCCGGAATCTGATGTTTGGTCTGCGGTGCCGGGTTGCGCCAGGAGACCGTGTTTTCGCTGGTGAGGCG